>JAEWPV010000020.1 GCA_023460535.1 Bacillota bacterium | reverse complement strand
TGAATACATCATTGCTTTTGACCGTAATGGTCAGCTTTGCTTTGCCCTTTTGCACTCGCTTTCCACTCGTTCTGATCTCCACCCGTCCTTTTCCTCATTTTCGTTAGTCGTTTTGCCCATCGCTATAAAATATCTAGGTTCAACTAATCTTAACAATATTATAGTCTGATTTAAGAGTGCTGGCAAGGATTACAGGGGTTCATTAAAATGAAAACACCCCAACAGCTTTTGGTGTATCATACCGAAAAACTGTTGGGGTGTGGTTTAAGTATTGTGGGTGTTCGAACTTATAGGTAGCTAAACATATCTCCGGCCGAGATAAATGTTACGGGCAGCTCATCACCTACGATAGGACGAAGCCACTCGACAGCCCATCGCATGCCGCCTTCTTCCTGCATGAAGTGACCGGGGAGGATCATTCCCTTGTTTTTGCCAAGCATTGCAGCATCGCTGAAGTAAAGGGGAACAGTCCACTCAACAATATCACCCGGAATAACCACATCATACTTCCAGGAAGCGGCTACCTGCGCGTTGTTGCTCCAGTTTGTGTTTTCGTTAGGAAGCAGATGACCACAGAATCCAACAGTGGAGACCGTAACGTCCGGGTTACCGATATAACGGATTGTTTTTAATCCAAGCGCACTCTTTATATGAAGCGCAAGTTCGCCCAAGGTGGTCTCCGGGAGTTTAATCTCTGGGGCACGACCCTCGCCGGGAACAACATGCTCCAGCCAACCTAGTTGTTTGAGAAGGTAGTGGAAAATGCCATCCGGATTATGGGCGTGAATATGGTCGTGGTCGCGATATACGACAATACCATTATCCATCAGCATCGCGAGTTTTTCTTCATACACATCGTTGCCAACCAGCCACTCGCATTCATCGTCATAACCGCTGTAAAAGGTGGGTTCGTGAACAAAAATAAAGTTTGCGCCAATCTCAATCGCCTTACGGATTACATCCACATTCGGCGCAATAGATACCACAATTCCAGTGCATTCTACATTAGGATCCGCGCCAATGATTACGTCGCAGGTTCTGCGGTCGCCAATATCAGGATGGTACGCGAGAATTCCGTCAATGATGTTTTGAATCGTCATTTTAAAACCCCTCCGATAATGTATTGGTATATTCTCAACTCTTATTGTAATGTGGCAAGCGTATAACGTAAATACTGTAGACGGTACAACGCACATTATTGAAAGAAGAGGGTTGATTATTAAAAGGGATTGGAAAGATGACGGAGTATAGACACAGGGGATGGGAGAATTCGTTTGATATATAACTGCGCTAAATGAAAATTTAGCGCAGTTTAGGGGGCGATAATAGATGGCGGGCTTTCTAAGCTCGCCATCTATTGCAAACACTATTTATCCGTTAAGATATCGTCAGAAAATACTGATTCTGATTTTAACCGACTATCAGGCACGCCATCTTCTTGATTGGCATAGTAAGGATCAATGCAAAACTTTTTAACATATTGATATGAGTTAAAGCACAAAATCAATTGCACCCAAGCAGGAACAATCAACACAATAAGAATTATTGTAATTGGAAAAAACAAAACCGTCGGCACAATAATTAATGCCAAAAAGAATGTTGTTATAAAATTCGTTTTTAGCCCCAATATACTCATAATCAAAGCGTTTTTATATAGTGGTATCAGCTTCAGGTCAATAGTAATCATGAGTAGATAAACGTAATAGGATGAAAATAAAAGTAGAATTCCAAGCAAAAGCGTAATTCCAAATAAAACCACATAAAAATTGGAGTTCTGGATATTTGCATAATAAAAGCTTGCTGAGTAATAAACGATAAATCCGCCCAGCGTCTGTAATATTCCGGTTATTGATGCTTGCTTCCAGTTGTTCTTAACTGCATCAATAAAATCAGAACCCAAAAATGAATGCTGTTCCCTGGCGTAATTTCGCATGACATAGGTAACGCCGGCTGTTGCTGCGCCGCCAAGGCCAGCAGAAACAGCCAAAGCAACAACCGAAACCACAATACCCAATACAGAACCGCTGCCCCACAAAATTAAAAGAAAGAGGGACAACACCATAGGAACAAAGCATAACACATATAGAAGATTCGCCTGAATAATCTTCCAAAACTTACGAAAAAAGATCTCCCAGAACAAAAAAAATCGTTTCTTCTCCGGCGAATCCTTAGATACACCCTTACCCGGCTTTGAGTAGTTGCCAAACCCTAAAAATCCCATCTTGCAGCTCCTTTAAATGTTACAACATTACGCAATTACGCACGAGGATGACACCGATTGTACACATCTTTAAATTTGTTTTTCATAATCTGGGCATATACCTGTGTGGATGAAATGTCGGCGTGTCCTAGCATCTCTTTTATGTCTTTTAGCTGAGCACCGTTTTCCAGCAGATGTGCCGCAAAGGAATGCCTTAGTGTATGCGGTGTAATCTCCGCTTTGATGCTAGCTTTTTCTGCGTATGTTTTTATTATCTTCCAAAAGCCCTGCCTAGTCAACCGGCTGCCGTTTAAATTAATAAAAAGTGCATCAAAATCGTTATCCGGCACAATAGCAATACGAACTCTATATATGTATTCGCTAAGCGCCTTGAGCGCTTCCGGATAAATCGGGATGATCCTGCTTGCCTTGCCGTTATGACAATTTAGTATCCCTACGTTAAGATTAACATCCTGAATGTTCAGTGACACCAGCTCAGACACACGAATCCCCGTCGCATATAAAAGCTCAAACATAGCCTTATCCCGGCATCCTTTTGGCTCGTTTATATTTGGGCTTTTGAGTAAACGGTCAATCTCCTGATTGGTTAAAATGGAAGGCAGCTTTTTTTCAACCTTTTCAAGTTTAACACTTCGCGCCGGGTTGGTTGAAGCATGTCCGTTTAGAACAAGGTATTGAAAGAATGAACGAAGTGAAGCAATACTTCTGGTTACGGTGGAATTGCTTTTACCCAGCACCTTGAGCTGTTCTACGTAGACTTCGATATTAGAAGCAGTAACACGGGAAGGCTCGGCAATGCCCTGCTTCGACGCAAACGAAAGAAAGGCATTCACATCCCGCACATACGACTCGAGCGTATTCGCAGCAACATCCTTGCTGTTAACCAGATAGTCTTTAAAGCTGTTTACGTATTGCGTCATTTTTTCGTCCGTTCTGCCCCTGTGCAGGGCAAAGATTTCTTTGGGTGTCCGCTTGTCGCGCACAGTTTAGCGGCAAGTCGAGAACATACGTTTTTACCATTTGTATAAACAATGAATTATCATACACAAAATCAGATTGGAGCAACAAACGTCATAGAACAGATACCATCCACCAATGCACACAAAAAGGTTAATACAGTGTAGATGATGTACTTGGTCAGACAAGCCCCTGCCGCTTCCGGTACCGTTTTGTCCGACACTCCGTGCGAGAAAAGCGAGAAATATATTTTTGATAGGCTGTATGAGCTTGCGCAGGCCAACACCAGCACAAACGAACCGATTACAGCCGATGGTATTTGATGCTGCAGCGCAAACAGGATTCCGCTCCCCCCCGCTGTCATATACAAATATCCAATAGAGACGCCCAAACTAAAACCTCGCGCCGCCGACACCAAAAGTACGATAGGCGGTGCGATTGCGCAAAAACCCAAAAACAAAAGAGCAAGCAAGATTAAGAAGTTAACGGTAAAGGACGATAAAAACGCCGGTAAAAACAACCGCTCGGCACGGTTTGCAATATAGGCTCCCATTACAGCATCAAGTTCAACCAAAACGTTCTCGCCACCGTATCTTACGGCAAATGCTCCCGCTGCAATCCCAACGGAAAACAACACATAGATGGCGTAAACAAGTCTATGTTCAAGCAGAAAACGCGCCGTATTCTTTAAGCCCAAACTTCCCTTCCCCGACCGTGAAAAGGTTGTCCTTCTCATTTGTACACCCCGTTTCGCGTAGCTATACACAAGCTATACTTATTCACAACGGGGGTATTTTAGAAGCTATTTACCCAGTTCGTGTGCGCGATTGATGCAAGCCTGCATAGCTAGGCGTAAGGTCTGCTCAAATCCGCTTCTTTCTAGCGACGCCAATCCCTCAAGAGTTGTGCCGCCGGGGGAAGATACCATGCGAATCAATTCCTCAGGCGAAAGCCCACTGTCGGTTAACATTTTTGCGCTGCCAATCAGCGTTTGCGCAAACAAATGCATCGCTACAGGGTACGCAATCCCCTGCTCGGATGCAAACTCAGCAACTATCTTAGCAAACAGATAGATAAAAGCGGGGCTGCTGCCGTTTACAGGAATAATTTCGGGCAGTTTATCCGGAGCAATCTCCTCGCTGATGCCGGAAGATGCAAAGATGCCTTTTACATAAGCAAACTCATCGGCAGTTGTAGGAGCAACACACGCAAGGGCACTTGCGCCTTCGCCAAGCATGAGCGGCGTATTGGGCATGACAAGAATCAGCTTGCAATCAAAGCCCAGCTGATCCTTAATATATTGCGCCCCAATACCAGCGGCAATCGATACAAACACATTATGTTGACCCGCAGAACCTTTAATTGAAGAGATTACATCCCCAATTACCTGCGGTTTAACACAGATAAATACGTAGCGGCAGCATTCAGTAAGCTGCGCGGCGCCCTGCATAATAGCTATACCTTTGCGTGCAAACGATTCACACTTGCTATTGTCCGGGTCGTATGCTGCTATTGAAGATGGATGAAGGACGTTCTTGCACATTATACCATTAATAATAGCGGATGCCATGTTACCCAAACCAATAAATCCAACTTCATATCCGACTGTCATGTGTGTCAAAACTCCCAACTAAATTGTAGAATATATACGGATTAAAGCGTTTGATTTAAATATAATATATTTTTTCTGCATATTCAATACAATTCAGAATATTAATAAAAATTTGTTGCTAATAACAAAAATTATGTAAAACTAATTATGTATAACGTCCAATATTATGTTACTGTAATTATGTTAACTTCACATATTAAAGCGTTAGTCCTGGCGTTTTAATTATTCACTTTGTTTTCTTTTGTGCTATACTTTGCATATCAATAAACGCAGGAGTATGGTAAGTATGAAAAAAGTTGCGAAGGAAGATCTGATTATTCGGCGGTCGTTCCCGCTTTACTACGCAAACACTGAGATTTGGTGTTTTGAACTGGATTCTCTATCGGTTCACACGGATATGATGGTGAGCAAGTTTTTACAGGAGCTACCGGCAATACGTCGTCCATCCGCGCCATCGCTTGTTTTCATTAACCTGTCCGAAACGTTGGTTACCAAAGACTCCGCGGATATCATGATATCTCGTCTATTATCAATCGGTAGGCTCAAAAAGGTTGCGTTTGTGGGATTGAATGTTGTTATGCGCACTTATTTGGGCGCACGCCTAAATAAACACGACGGTCTGTTTGCATATGGGTTCTTTGCGGATTTAGAACAGGCAAAAATCTGGTTGGTAAGTAAAGGAATTACATAATAAAGCAAGGCGCCGACAGAGGTCGTTTCAGACCTTTGTCGGCGCCTTGCTTACGATTAAACGAATCTATTCGTTTTCCATGTCAAGCTGCGCAGCCTTCATCATAATCGCGCATTCCAAACGCTTTTTTTCCAGCTCGCACGACACTGTGTGAGGCTTTAACAGATCGCCTCGATATTGAACATTGTTGGCGTTACAGCCGCCAGAGCAGTAAAACTTTGCCCAACACCTGCTGCATTCCTCTTTGCCGTAAATATTCGCTTTTGCAAATTGGTCCTTGAGCGTGGTGTCCAGTGAGCCGTCTACTACGCTACCCATACGCCATTGCTCCATCCCTACAAACTGGTGGCAGGGATAGATATCACCATCTGGAGTTACGGCGATATATTCATTGCCGCATCCACAGCCGCGAAGCCGCTTAATGGCACATGGTCCCTGTTCAAGATCAATCATGAAATGAAAAAAGTTAACCCCGTCCTTGTTTTTGCGCAGCGTAAGCAGTGTTTTGGCTAGATGCTCATATTCCGCAAACACCGCGGGAAGCTCCGCCTCTGTTATCGCAAACGCATTCGCTTCGTCTGACACGACAGGCTCAACCGAAATCTGCTCAAAACCCAGTCGTTTCAGCTCCAAAACATCCTTGGTAAAATCTAAATTTTGCTTTGTAAAGGTTCCGCGCACATAATATTGATCCTGACCGCGCAGTTCTACAAGCCTTTGATATTTCGGCACAATAACATCAAAGCTTCCCCTGCCATCCACCCGTGTCCGCATGCGATCGTTGATCTCTTTGCGTCCGTCTATGGATAATACGATGTTTTCCATCTCTTTATTTAGGTAATCAATCTTGTCGTCGGTCAGCAGCATGCCGTTGGTTGTTGCTGTAAAGCGAAAACGCTTGCCAGCGCTCGCTTCCCTGCTGCGCGCGTACTGTACAATCTGTTTTACGACCTCAAAGTTCATCAACGGTTCGCCGCCGAATAGGTCGACCTCTAGGTTTCTGCGCGTTCCCGAATGTGCAATTAAGAAGTCTATGGCCTCTTTTCCGATCTCAAACGGCATCAGTTTTCTGCCTTTGCCAAAGTCCCCTGTACTTGCAAAGCAGTACGCGCAGCGCAGGTTGCAGTCATGCGCAATGTGTAAACACATTGCTTTTATCGGCGAACCGGACATCATGCCCTGAAACTGTTCGTAATCATCCGAGGAAAATAGCGCGCCGTCCTGATAAAGGCTGTATAGTTCCAGGTAACTGCCAATTATCGCATTGGCATCAAATTGCTTTTCGAGTGCCCGAAGGACTGATTCTGGGCAGTCTTTTTCAAGCGGAGGAGCAATCTCGTCAAGAAGCGCATAGGTCACTTCGTCAACAATATGAACCGCCCCGCTATGTACATCCAAAACAATGTTGTAGCCGTTAAGCGAGTATTTATGAATGAGAGAATCTTTGTTCATGTAGATTGTCCTCCGTATGTATCACCATGCTGTATTTGCCGTTATGGCAAAAAACAAGGGACAGTGCATCTGTCCCTTGACAGTTCTCGTCCCCTGTTGATTATTCATTTGTGGGTTTGTAAAGAGCTTATTTATTGTTACCGTTCTCACACTTTTGGTTTGCAACTGTGCAAGATGTTTTGCAAGCCGATTGGCAGGAAGCCTGGCATTCGCCGCAGCCACCCTTTGCGGTGCTCTTTTTCAGGTTAGCGGTATTTAGTGTTTTTACATGCTTCATTGGTGTATTCCCCTCCTGTCACTAATTCAATAATCATTTTACCACATATTATATCGTGATGCAATTATTATTTTCTCTTAGCAATAAGGTTCACGCCGCTTATTCCACCTATAGCGGCTGCCGTTAGCATTAGCATCAGCTTGGCTAGCGCAAATACGCCAAGCCCAGAACGCACAAACAGCAGACTGAGCACAAACAGAGTCAAATACAAGAACGCTCCTGTGATGATGCCAGCCGTCAGTCCCTTCACCCTAGTCATTCTTGCGGAGAAGAATCCGCCCGCAAAGCATGCCATTGTAAGTATCAGTATCGCACAGGGCATAAGCAGATAGGTTGGTACATCGGCAAGTGCAAACAACGCTGCGAACGCCAAGGACAGCACCAAAAGCAGCAGCATCGTAAATACCGCCGATACAATCGTTGGTCTTACAAACGAAACATGTCTTTTTTCTTCATGCTTTGCGTTTACCGAAGCGTTGTTCAAAACAAATCGACCCCCAAACAATCCTTGTGATAAAGGATATTCGGAGGTCGCAGTGTTTATGACAGAAGTAAATTTTAGTTCAAATGGGCTTTATTTCAGCGAAGAGTCTACATCGTCATGCACGGTGTTGTTGGTCTGGATTGCCCATCTTGCAATGCGAACCTTGCTTCGATCAGAACCGGTCTCGATAACAACCGTATCCTCCCGGATGCTTACAACACGACCGATAATACCGCCGGAGGTTACAACCTCGTCGCCAACCTGCAGGTTGGAACGCATTCTCTGTATCTCTTTCTCCTTCTTTTTCTGCGGTCTAATCATAAAGAAGTAAAACACAACAAAAATCAGGACGATGGGTCCAAACTGAATCAACATTGCAAGTGTAGAGTTTGGCTCTCCGGCTGTTCCAGCGTCAGCAGCGGCAGACAATAGATATAATCCGTTCATTTTCTTCCTCCAGCTAGTTCGGTAAACTGTTCATATTTTGATATATTATCTTATGTTATTATACATTGAAAGTACAAGTCACGCAAGTGCTCCTGGCAAGAATACATAAATTGTTTACCAATATGAGTCGTTACCTACTCGTTTGTATTGCGTTTATCCAAAACAGGAAGATACTGCGCACAAAAATGAGAAAATTCTGCTTTGTCTATCGCATCACGAATTCGCTCCATCAGCGTATTATAGAAGTATAGATTGTGCATTACGGCAAGGCGCATGCCAAGCATTTCGCCCGCCTTAAAAAGGTGCCTGAGATAGGCGCGCGAATGACTGCGGCAGGCAGGGCAATCGCAATCGCTTGATACAGGGCGTTCATCGCGCTGGTATTTCGCGTTAATGATGTTAATTACTCCGTCAAAGGTAAACAGATGCCCGTGGCGTGCATTACGGCTTGGCATCACACAGTCAAACAGATCGACGCCTCTACTCACGGCCTCAATGATGTTGCAGGGCGTTCCGACACCCATTAAATATCGCGGCTTGCCTACAGGCATATACGGTTCTACGGCGTCAATCACTCGATACATATCCGCCGCCGGTTCCCCTACCGCAAGTCCCCCAATGGCGTAGCCATCTAAATCAAGCGGAGCAATTCGCTTCATATGGTTTATGCGCAGGTCGTCATAGGTACAGCCCTGATTAATGCCAAACAACAGTTGCTTGGGATTTACGGCATCATGTAAAGCATTTAGCCTTTGCATCTCTTCTTTACACCGGACCAACCATCGATAGGTTCGGTCGCAGGACGCTACGGCATAGTCGTAGGCTGCCGGGTTTTCTACACATTCGTCAAACGCCATGGCGATAGTGGAGCCGAGGTTTGACTGAATCCGCATGCTTTCTTCGGGCCCCATAAATATCTTCTGACCGTCCACATGGGACGAAAAGTACACGCCCTCTTCCCTTATTTTTCTCAGTTTTGCCAATGAAAATACCTGAAACCCTCCGCTGTCGGTTAGAATCGGACCGTTCCAGCCAATAAACCGATGCAGTCCACCCATATCTTTAATCAAGGTATCGGACGGACGAATGTGCAGGTGATAGGTGTTGCACAATTCAACCTGACATTTTAAGTCGGTTAAATCATACGACGAAATTCCACCCTTAATCGCTCCTGCAGTGGCAACATTCATAAACGCAGGGGTCTTCACCGTTCCATGCACGGTCGTCATCTCGCCCCGTCTTGCCCTGCCCTCGTTTTTTATCAGTTTAAACATTTTTGTTCCTCAAATCCTTAATAGATAAACATCGCGTCCCCAAAGCTGAAGAAGCGATACTGTTCTTTTACTGCTGTTTTGTAGGCATGCATCGTTTTCTCGTAGCCCGCAAACGCGCTAACTAGCATAATCAGTGTACTTTCGGGCAGATGAAAGTTCGTTATCAAACCATCCAACACATGAAACGAGTATCCCGGATAGATAAAGATATCGGTGCTGCCCTCACAGGCGCAGATTGTGCCGTGCGTTGCAGCCATTGCTTCGAGCGTTCTGCAGCTAGTTGTGCCCACCGCGATAACGCGGCAGCCATTTTGCTTAGTTTGATTGATTAAGTCCGCGGTCTCTTGCGGTACCACGTAATGCTCGCTGTGCATCCGGTGGTCAAGAATGTTCTCCTCTTTTACCGGGCGGAAGGTTCCCAGCCCAACATGCAATGTGACAAAGCCGATATTTACCCCTGCACATCTTAAGCTATCAAGCAGTTCGGGGGTAAAGTGTAGCCCTGCCGTGGGTGCCGCGGCGGAACCCAGCTGCTGAGAGTATACCGTTTGATAACGTTCCTTGTCCGATAGCTTTTCTTTAATGTACGGCGGCAGCGGCATCAGCCCAATCTGCTCAAGGACCGGAAAAATACTGCCTTCGCACTCGAACCGCGCAAGCCGATTACCGCTGGGTAGTACATCCTCTACGGTTGCAACTAAA
Organism: Bacillota bacterium; assembly: GCA_023460535.1. Classification (GTDB taxonomy): domain Bacteria; phylum Bacillota; class Clostridia; order Oscillospirales; family Ruminococcaceae; genus Acetanaerobacterium. Next base: position 245,014 of record JAEWPV010000020.1, on the reverse strand, counting down.
AGCTCATCACCAAATACAAAGCGATGCCCCGGTTTTGCGCGTTTGCCCGGTCGCACCAGGATCTCCCATAGCTTTTCCGCCTTTTGCTCAAGCAGCAAAAACTCTATATCACCGCCGGTATCGGTGCGCTTGCCGTATAGGCGCGCAGGAATGACACGGGTGTTGTTTAAAATGAGTGTGTCGCCTTTCTTCAGCAGTGAGTCGATATCGTGAAAACGAAGGTGTTTAACCTCACCTGTTTCGCGGTCAAGGGTAAGCATGCGCGAGGCATCACGCGGCTCAATGGGCGTTTGGGCAATGAGTGATTCGGGCAATTCGTACCAAAAATCGGATTTTTTCATAGGGAATTTCTCCTGTTAGGACGATTTTTATAAAACAAATTGACATATCGACATACGAGTGCTAATATGTTTTTATTGAAATGGATAGAGGCGCGGGTTTAATGAGTAGCCATACCGCAAGATCGTCGGGATCGTTTGAGCGTGGGTGAAAGGTGAGGCCGCCGAAGGGATCAGTACCGACGACTGGTGACCCTGGTTGCATTACCGAACAGGGATGTGACTGTCATCATTATAATAATGATGGAGAGCTATACACCAATTTCACAATTTTAAACTATATTTGTGTTTTGGTCAATAGCCCCGTATTTATTATATTGGTTGACTATCCGGTTTTCATGCCGGATTTTTTGTTACCCTTTTTTAGGCATATTCGGTCATTGATTAAATCCACAAAGCCCCTCCCCCTCGCATACCAACATCATTTTGCAGACAGGAACCATTCCGCTGCACAAGTGCTTCGCACCATACTGCGTTGCACTGGAACACAAAGGAGAACGAGAAGCATGAAACAGTATCAAGTAGGTATTATCGGCGCAACAGGCATGGTGGGACAGCGATTCATTTCCCTGCTCGAAAATCACCCGTGGTTTCAGATTAAGCTGCTTGCGGCTTCCCCGCGTTCGGCTGGCAAAAGCTATACTGAAGCGGTTGGTGACCGCTGGGCAATGAACACCCCTATGCCGGAGAAGGTAAAAAATCTTATTGTGTTGGACGCGACCGCAGATGTTCAGACCATCGCCTCTCAGGTGGATTTTGTGTTCTGTGCCGTGGATATGAAAAAGGATGAGATAAAGGCCCTAGAGGAGATTTACGCAAAGGCGGAATGCCCTGTTATCTCGAACAACTCCGCACACCGCAATACACCCGACGTGCCAATGATTGTTCCCGAGATTAACGCGTCGCACATGGAGGTTATCGCTGCTCAGCGTAAACGCCTTGGAACCAAACGCGGCTTTATTGCGGTTAAGAGCAACTGCTCACTGCAAAGCTACGTACCCGCCCTGCACCCGTTGATGGAGTATGGCATTAAGAATGTGCTTGCTTGCACCTATCAGGCAATATCGGGTGCCGGCAAAACCTTTGAGACCTGGCCGGAGATGGTGGATAACGTGATTCCCTTTATTGGCGGCGAAGAGGAAAAAAGCGAGCAGGAACCTCTTAAGATTTGGGGAGAAGTAAAGGACGGAGTTATTAACCCCGCCGTATCCCCCGCAATTACAACCCAGTGCATTCGTGTTCCGGTAACGGACGGTCACCTTGCGGCAGTGTTTGTCTCGTTTGACAAAAAGCCCACTATGGACGAAATTAAGCAGAAATGGGCGCAGTTCTCTGCCGAGCCGCAAGCGCTTTCGCTGCCTCTTGCCCCGAAGCAGTTTATTCACTACTTTGAAGAGGATAACCGCCCCCAAACCCGCCTGGATCGTGATTTGGAAAACGCGATGGCGATATCGGTCGGGCGTCTTCGTCCCGATTCCCAGTACGACTATAAGTTTGTTTGTCTTTCGCACAATACGGGGCGGGGTGCTGCGGGTGGCGGCGTGCTGATGGCGGAGCTTCTTGCTGCGAAGGGATATTTTGATTAAAGCGATTGAAGCATCCCCGTATTTCATTATCAGACAGGGAGGTATTTTCATTGAAGAAGACGGTATTTACCGGCGCGGGATGCGCCATTGTTACCCCGATGAATGCGGACGGCTCGATAAACTATGCGCTTTTAAATGATTTGATTGATTTTCAGATAGAAAACGGAACTGACGCAATCATCATTGCAGGGACCACCGGCGAGGCCTCTACCTTTACCGATGCCGAGCATATCAACATCCTTTACCATGCTGTTAAGGCGGTAGCGGGACGTGTTCCTGTTGTAGCGGGAGCCGGAAGCAACGACACCGCTTACGCGGTTGCGCTCTCTAAAGAGGCAAAGACTGCAGGTGCGGATGCACTGCTTCACGTTACCCCCTATTACAACAAAACCTCACAAAAGGGTTTAATAAAGCATTTTAACGCAATTGCGGACGCGACCGACCTTCCGATTATTCTGTACAATGTACCCAGTAGAACGGGTATGAGCATCAGTACAAATGCGTACAAAGAGCTTGCAAAGCACCCGAATATCGTTGCCACCAAGGAGGCGTGCGGCAACATTTCGGCGATAGCCGAGCTTGCCGCAACGTGTGACCTTGATTTCTACTCCGGCAACGACGACCAGATTGTGCCGCTTCTTTCACTTGGCAGCAAGGGCGTTATCTCGGTATTATCAAACATCCTGCCCCGTGAAACACACGACATCTGCAGGCTATTCTTTGAAGGGAATGTCGCCGCAAGCCGCAAGCTACAGCTCGACTTGCTTGGACTGATTAACCATTTGTTTATTGATGTCAACCCCATCCCGGTCAAGGCAGCTCTTGAAATGATGGGCTACCCCGTAGGCTGCGGTCGTGCCCCGCTTGACACCTTAAGTGATGAACACACTGCCACACTTAAGAAGTCCCTCGAGCGCCATGGTTTAATAAAGACCGCTCATAACGGTTAACATGGGAGGAACGGATGTGAAAACAAGAATAGTTCTCTCCGGCTGCTGCGGTGCGATGGGACGCATGATTGCGGAGTGTGCCGCGAAGCGTAGTGACTGTGAAATTGTTGCAGGTATTGATATTAACCCCGTTGCTTATTCAGACTTTGATGTGTTCCCTTCCCCCGACGCCCTAACTGCGAAGGCGGATTCAATCATCGATTTTTCGCACCCAACAGCCTTGCTTCCTCTTTTGGAAACGGCAAAGCTAAAAAAGCTGCCGGTGGTGGTTTGCACCACGGGGTTAAGCGAGGAACACCTAAGTGCGATGCGCGAAGCATCCTTGATGATTCCCGTTTTTCATTCCGGAAATATGTCGCTTGGCATTAACCTGATGATTGCACTGGCAAAGAAAGCGGCGCAGGTGTTGGGCAATGAGTTTGATATTGAGATTATTGAAAAGCACCACAATCGTAAACTGGATGCCCCCAGCGGCACCGCATTGATGATAGCAAACGGCATCAACGAAGCGCGGGAGCACTGCTATCGCTATGAATACGACCGCCATGTTCGGCGGGAAAAACGCCCCAAAAACGAGATTGGCATCCATGCCGTTCGCGGCGGAACAATAGTCGGCGAACACGAGGTGCTGTTTGCCGGGCCCGATGAGATTGTAACCATCACGCACAGCGCGCGTTCTCGCGATGTATTTGCGACCGGGGCGCTAAACGCCTCCATCTTTTTAGTTGGGAAACAACCCGGAATGTATGATATGTCAGATCTGCTTGCCTAGCTTGCGATACTCTGCTACAAGGAAAGGAAGGTATTGTTTATGAATGGTGTTTCCAAGCTTACAGTAACCGACGATATTGCGCTTATTACCATAAACAAAGCTCCTGCCAACGCCTCACTGTTGGCAAAGATCCTAACACAGTTTGCAGAGGAAGAAATTAACATCGACATGATCTCCCACGCCGCGCCGCAGGGCGAATACACCTCTCTCTCCTTTTCAATCCCCGGCGCAGACCTTGTAAAGGCGTTGAGCATTACGGCAAAGATTTCAGAGACAATGCCTACCATTAAGCCTTTGGTCAGCAGCAGCAACTGTCAGTTACAACTGTTCGGAACGGAAATGGAGACAACACCCGGCGTTGCTGCGCGGGCAATGCGTGCAATATCAGCGGCAAATGTAGACATTACCATTATTACCACAAGTGCTGTGGATATCTCCATTTTGGTGTCTGATGCACATAAGGAAGACGCGCTTGTAGCATTAAAAGCGGAATTTTTGATTTAATATTTTCGACCGAAATTTCGTTACGCTTTAAAATGCGGTTTCGAGCGAAAAGCCAAAAGACGTAATCGCTCTTTTTCGTAAACAACATAACGGATATGTACACATGTCGTACATATCCGTTATTTCATGCCAATATATTGTATTCTATTCGGCTAATTCTGCCCATTCATCCATATAATCGGATAACCCGGCTCGCCGTTCCTCCAGCTGTGCGCAGATTTCCTGCGTCTGTTTGTAGTCGCTGTATACCTCCTCGCTGGTAAGAGCAAGCTCCATTTCGGCTACTTCCTTTTCGCAAGCAGCAATAAGCACCTCCAGTTCCCGAACCCTCGCTTTGCGCTTTGCCTGTGCACTTTTCTGCTCACGGCTTTTATAATACCCGTCATGCTTTGGCGGTACCTGCTTTGCCGTTAATGCATTCTGCGGAGCGGCTTGCTCCTTTTCCCGGGCAATCTCGTCCATATAAAAATCAAAGTTGCCGTTATATACCTTAACGCCATCCGCCAACAACTCCACAATTTTCGTGGGAACACGGTTTAGGAGATAGCGGTCATGCGACACAAACAACAAAGTGCCCTCGTACAAGAGCATCGCCTTTTCAAGGTCCTCCTTCGCGCTTAAATCCAAATGGTTGGTTGGCTCATCCAAAATCAACACGTTGGTTTTGGTTTGCGCTAGGATGGCAAGCGACAGCTTTGCACGCTCCCCGCCGCTGAGCACGCGCACGGGTTTATAAACGTGCTCGCCGGTAAGCAGTACCCTTCCCAGTGCCGTACGCATTTCGTATTCGGTACGTGTAGAAAAACGGTCCCACAGCTCGTCCAGGGCCGTTTTATCATAGTTGAGGTTTGCGTTCTCCTGTTCGTAGTAGCCGATAACCGCATTTTGTCCCCAACGAAAGTGGCCGCCGCCGACGGGAATCAACCCTTGAAGCGCCTTAAGCAGTGAAGATTTCCCTATCCCGTTTGCGCCGATGAGCGCAACACGTTCACCCCGCTTAATGCTGAGAAATACATTTTGAAACAATTGCTTTTTTGCTTCCCCCTCGCCAACACAAAGAGAAAGGTTCTCCAGCTCCAGAAGGTCTTTGTAGGGCTGCCGCTCTGCCTCAAAGCGCAGGGTCATGTGCTTTTCATAGACCGTGGGTTTTTCCATTACCTCTATCTTTTCCAGTGTCTTTAATCGTCCCTTTGCACTGTTTGAGGTAGAGGCGCGCGCCATATTTCGGTCGATGTAATCCTGCAGGGATGCAATCTGCTTTTGCTGTTGTTCGTATTCCTTCTGCAGTCGTTCAAAGCGTTCCTGTTTTAGCAGCAGATATTTTGAGTAGTTGCCGGGATACACTGTCAGCGTATTCCGTTCCAACTCCCAAACCTGAGAGACTACTCTGTCCAGAAAATAACGGTCATGCGAAACGACAATTATGGCACCGGTGTAGTCGTTCAGGTACTGCTCCAACCACATCAGGGTCTTAAAGTCCAGGTGGTTGGTCGGCTCATCCAGAATCAGCAGCTGTGGTTCTTCCATCAAAAGACGTGCCATCGCAAGACGGGTCTTCTCCCCGCCGCTTAATGAGACGATAGGGGTATCGGGCGCGGTTTGACCGAACCCCATACCGTTTAAGATGGTCTTTATTTTTACATCAATAAGGTAGCCGTCACCGTGCTCAAACACCGTCTGCTTTTTCGCGTATTCGGCAGATAGTTCGTGCAAGCGGGTTTCATCACCGCTGCATAAAGCCATCTCCTTTTCCAATACCCGCATCTCGTTTTGAAGGGAGAGAAGCGAACCAAAGACGCCAAGCATCTCATCGTACAGTGTACTATCCCGGTCAAGCCCGCTGTTCTGCTCCAAGAACCCAATGGAAAGGCCGCTCGACCGCATTACAGTTCCGCTATCGGCTTCCAGCTTGTCTGTTATGATGTGAAGCAGTGTCGATTTTCCCGCGCCGTTAGCGCCAATCAGTCCGATACGGTCTGTGTTTTCTACCGTTACGTTGATATCAGAGAGAACCTTATTATCAAGAAAACCTTTGTGCAGGGATTGAATATGTAACAGCATCTGTCGTATGCTCCTCTTTGTTGTTTGGCACGATATGCAAAGATTGGTTTTGCTTATTCGCACAGCAAGGGAATGAATCCACCGATATCTGTAAGTATATCGTCTGTTAAGCAAATATACTTTACATCATGCTTTTCTAGAAATTCAGTAATTATTAGTCCGTCTGGGTGTCTTTGGGGAGTGCCTGTAAATGCAATAGTACTCTGGTCTATCAAACCACAACACCCGCCAATAAACCCGTAAGGGTAACCGTCTAACTGAATATGCCCCGGACGAATCCGCAATACGTCCATCCCCAGGTTTGTACAAAGCACGGCGATAGACGGGTCCGCTGTGATAATGGCGTTCTCGTTCACCACACACACCGAACAGCGCGTGTAACCTTGCGCACAGAAAACGACCTGTATGTCATGGGTTTCACAGTAATCGATAATCTCCGGAGCCGTGTGTTTTCCGCAGATAAGCTTGTTACCGATATGCAGCGCATTCAGCGCGCAATCATAAGGATATGTAGCCCTTAATGGGGAATGTATCTGTGATACCTCAAACCCCAATTGGGTCATCATTGATGCTTCTTTTCCATTACCGCTGTGTAACAGAATGCGGTTTTCCCCTAAGTAGTGCGCAAGCATATCCGCATGATTACGCACAGGTGCATCTAAGATATCGCAGCCTACGAGAGGAATGCTCTTGATGCCAAGGAGCATAAGCGCATGAATGAATCCCTTATACTTCCCGCCAATGGCAACGGTTCGAACCCGAGAAACGGGACAATTGGGTGAATTGAGATTACACATTATTCCTACTCGTTTCTAAGCGCATCAACCGGATGCAGCTTTGATGCCTTTGATGCGGGATAAACACCAAAAATCGTTCCGCTTACAACAGAGAATACGACACACAAAAGTAAAAGCTGAACATTTACAATGGGCGCTATTCCAATAATTAGAAAAGCAATAAAGGATAAGAGTAGCCCAATGCAACATCCAATTAGGCTACCAAGCAGCGAGATAGAGAATGCCTCAAGCAGAAACTCACTTAGGATAACCACATTTCGTGCTCCGATGGCCTTTTTTATGCCAATCTCGCGCGTTCTCTCGTTAACCGATACCAGCATCACCGTCATTATGGAAAGCCCTGCCACAATCAGGGAGATTGCGGCAATCGCAGACAATACATAAGAGATAATGTTCAGCAGGTTGTTAAGCTTCTCCTTTTGCTGTGCGATGTTCTGGGTTTTGTATATCTTACCATCACCGTTTGTCTGTTCTAACCGTCGAACCACTTCGCCGCTCACGGTCTCAAGACTAATTCCATCCTTTGCCTGTACGGCAATTTGGTCAAGATAAGCCCTTCCCGCAGCCTTTTGCATTGCGGTGTACGGAATATACACAAAGGTGGGAATGTAACTGCTCAGCATAGATTGTAGCATATTGCCGCCTGAATTTACAACCCCGACTATGGTAAATTCCTCATCCACCCCGCCCAAACGCAGCCGTATAGTTTTACCAACGATATTTGTTCTGCGATAGGTTTGGTTTGCAAAGTTCTTATCAACTAGGCATACGTTCTCCCCGCTGCCAACATCCGCCTTTCCGATTAAGCGTCCATGCAGAATTTCAAGAGAAAAGATTTGGCGTGCCCCCGAGTCAATTCCCCATACCGCGCTGTTAAGCACTAAGTTTTTGGTGTAGGCATTTGTGTATTCCAGCATGACGGGGATTGCATCCTTGACGTTCGCAGAGGCCTTCACCACGGCTAGATCGTCAAAGCTGAGTTTTTCACTGGTGATTCGCTTATCCGTTTCAATCGTCAGCCCGCTGATGCCGATGGAATCAAGCTCCGTGTTAATCGCGGATTTTCCCATATCGGATATCGCACCGATGATGATAACAGAGCAAACCCCGATTGCAATGCCGATGATGGTTAATATGGTTCGGAAACGGTTGCAAAACAAGTTTTTTAGCGCATATTTTAGGTAGTCACTCATCCGCCGCGTCTCCTTTCTATACATTACACCATAGTACTGTCTTATTTAAGCGTTCGCATTTCTTTGTTCTCGTTACTATGAAAGTTCTTTTGTCATACTATCCTGCAGAAAGCCGCACCAAGCGGTCTTCTCCTGCAATTCGTTCCGGGTTCGTTACGATAACCTCTTTTTCAAGCAATCCGCCAATAACCTCTACTCCGTACAGCAGTTCATTTCCCGTGCGGATTACGCGTTTTAAGGCACGTCCGCCGGAATACACGTATACATACTCATTTTGGTCATCATCCTGACAAATGACCTCATACGGAAGTACGAACGCCTCGCGACTTTCTTCCACGACTATCCTTGCTTTTGTTGTGAACCCTGGCTTTATTGATTGATCTGGGTTAAGGATTTTTATCACAACATCTACCGTAGCATCGGTTGAGGAGGAGAGCAAAGAGCGATTGGCTGTTGGATAAATCTTAATTACTATCCCTTCATAAACCTTTTTCCCGTTGGCAATAACCGATAACACCGCTCTTTGATTAACATAAATTTTTGAAATGTTGGTTTCTGATACCGCTACTCGCGCAACCAGATGCTCAGTTTGGGCAATGGAGATAATTGGCATCAATGCTGTTGTCAGTTGGTTTTCGGTTGCTGTAAGCTGAGTAACAACACCGCTTTCCGGTGCCTTAAGGTTGTCGGGTATCGCCTGAATGGCATTCTTGTTTTTTTCATAAAAATCAAAAATGGATGACCCACCAGAATTTACAAAGCTGCTTAACAGTTCGTCCGGTATACCGGAAAGACCGCCTCCCATTATCGCAGAAACCGCTGCCGCTGAATCCAGATTAGAATAAGCGGAGAGCGTTGCCTCTTTGTTTACCACCGCTAGCCGCTGCCCTTTTTCTACATAATCCCCGATTTCCACCTCGATACGCGACAATATAACAGGCACATCAAGTGTTACGTCACTCTTTTGCTCCTGTTCTATTGATCCGGAACAGTTTAAGTATTGATTATAAACCGTTTTGGTTAACTGGGTTACCCCCACCTCCGGTATTGTAGCGAGGAGTATGTCCGGAACAAATATCGTTGAAATCAATAATAAAACTGCAAGAAAAATAATTGTCGCCCTTAACTTCATACCCGTCACCCATTCTGTCGAAACAACGACATTGTAGTATAATTGCACTAAAGAATAATTTAGTGCTTAATGCGTCTTGCGCAGATTAAGCAGGGAGTTATCTTCCTGCTTACTGATACTATTTTGGGTTGAAAAACTGTTTTTTATTTATTACGGATGTATTAATTTTGAACGATGAAGCAATATAGCAAAAACCGCTCAAAGCAATGTTACTTAAGCGGTTTTGAATATTTCTTTATGGTTACGAATGCTGGTCGGTCATGCCATTGTCAAAGGTGTCGCCAAAGGTTACCTGTGCTGGGGTTTCGCTTAGAATATTCGAAGCTATCTTGCCAATCAACTCTGCTGCTTCACGCACAGAGTCGTCAAATAGTTCTTCAAAGCTATCCTTACGCGTGACCTCAGGGCGGGTAAGGTTAACCCATTGGCGATGCTCGTCATTCATTACAGAGGCATCATACTTCGTTACGCGCAGCATATGAAACACGGCTCCCTTTTTTCTGATAATAAAATCGACTGCCTTAGCAAGGTGTCGTCGTCCACCCCGGTCTATGATAAGCCGAAAATAACGCCTTGCTCCAGTAAAACACAGCAATACCTCATCGTTACTTAATGGAAGCTGATATAACTCGGTAAACAGATACGCATACAGCTTGCTGATGGGACGACACACTGAGTTATCCCTCATCACAGCCTCGGTCATTCGAAATTCCCGTACGCTTCTTTGCAGCCTGCGTTCAGACATGGCACTATCAATATCGCTCTCCAGCTTATTATGCACAGAGTGAAGTCTAGGGTTTTTGCGTTGTGCCTCATTTTGCCAGTAGTACACAAACGGATGACTATTCTTGTCCAGCACATAATGGCAGCAAAACCCCAAGATATAAGAGTAAACAGCCTTATATCCCTTCGTTTTTTTTGCGCTGACGGCATATTGCTGCAACGCTACAAATAGACGGTCAGTCTCCTGTCCATGCATCACATTACCGTAGTGCGGGAGTTTTTTGTTGCCGGCAAGCGTTGCAAAAAACAAGAGATCGGGTCCTTGTAGACCCCATTCAAACGCGGTGCGATCAAGCGCATATCCACAAACCGAATCGCCATCTTTGAGCGGTTCACATATACCCGACGAAAGCACGGCAGCACCAAACAGGCTGTGCGTAATATGAGCGGGCATACAGATTCCCTCCCTTTATCGAATTGAGCTACGCAAAAAATGCCGTTACTTCAAGGGTATCCTTCCTTGCTTTGTCAGTTTTTCTAGCCCCTTAAGTACGGCGAACATCAGTGCAATCTCTATTGGCAGCAGCACAGCTTGTTTTAGCAGCCTTGTCGGAAGCATCGCAACAATGGGTGTTCCGTACAAAAGATAGATCCACACTGAGTTGAGTCCAATCTGTACAAACAGAGATATTGTAAGCTTTGCGAGTATAATACGAACCAAAGAACCGCCTTTTTGGTATAAGAACATCCCGTAGATAAAGCCGGACAAAAACCCACTGATGGAAAACCCGATAAAGTATGGTCCCGCCGGACTAATGGTGTAGCCAATTAAATCTGCCGCAATGCCCACTAGTCCCCCGACGATGGGTCCATATAGGGCGCTTACAATGGAAAGCGGGAGAAAACCAAACGAAATCTTTAAAAATTCGCTGGGTCTGAACGTGTAAAAGCTAAGCACAATAATCACGGCTGTCATCATGGCAGCCACGGCAATCGCCGAGACATTTTTTAGATTTTTTGCGGAGCTTACAATGGTGTGAATAAATCCTTTCAAACAAAAACCTCCTAAACATAGCAAAAAGTAAAGATTTGCTACATATAGGAGGCAATGGATATACGAATGCCCGTAATGTAGCAGCGGGATGCGAAAACTGTACCGCAAGACTAAGCTTTTCGTCCATGGGCAACTCCCCGTCCTCATGGCACTTTACGCACAGTTTTCTACTCTGCTAATAAATCTTTCTGCTGATACTATAGCACACATATTCCGTCAATACAACGGCAAAATACATGATTTTATGCGATTTGAAAACATGTATTTTTGATTATTTATAAAACAGCCTTGTGGTAAATTTTCTTACCCTTTTTAATGATAAGCTCTCCGTCCTTAAAATCGTCCCGCTTAACAGAGGCGGAAATGTCTGTCACTTTCTCACCGCCAACGGCAATGCCGCCCTGCGTCACCAAGCGTCTAGCCTCACCTTTTGAGGGAGCCAGACCGGTTTTGGTTAAAAGGTCAAGCACCGGGATGGCACCGTCGACAAAGTCCTCATCAGAGAGCTGTGTTGTAGGCATATTCTCGTCGTTACCGCCCGATGCAAACAACGCGAGTGCTGCACTGAGCGCCTTCTGTGCTTCTTCTTCGCCGTGAACAAGCTTAGTCAGCTCATAGGCAAGGCGCTCCTTTGCCTTGTTTAGCTCACTGCCTTCCCATTGCTCCATCTCGCGAATCTCATCCAGCGGAACAAAGGTAATCATCTTTAAGCAGTTAATTACGTCCCCGTCCGCCACGTTACGCCAGTACTGGAAGAACTCGTAAGGCGGAGTTTTATCGGAGTCCAACCAGATGGCGCCGTTTTCGGTCTTGCCCATCTTCTTGCCCTCTTTGGTGGTCAGCAGGGTAAATGTCATGCCGTATACATCCTTTGCATCACAGCGGCGCACCAGCTCAACCCCTCCAATGATGTTCGACCACTGGTCGTCGCCGCCCAGCTGCATCTTGCAGTCAAAATCGCGGTTGAGCTTTAAGAAATCGTAGCTCTGCATCAGCATGTAGTTAAACTCGATAAAGGTAAGCCCTTTTTCCAGACGCGACTTAAAGCACTCGGCAGTTAGCATACGGTTAACCGAGAAATGCACACCAATCTCACGCAAGAACTCGATGTAATTGAGCTTCATCAACCAATCGCCGTTTTTTGCGATGATGGCTTTATCCTGTGAAAAATCGATAAACTTGCTCATCTGGCGGCGAAAGCACTCTGCGTTGTGCTCAATCTCTTCGGGGGTAAGCATCTTGCGCATATCCGATTTACCGGTTGGGTCGCCCACCATTGTGGTGCCGGTGCCAAGCAGGGCAATCGGTCGATGCCCCGCGCGCTGCATGTGCGACATAACCATCAGCTGCAAAAAATGCCCGACGTGCAGGCTGTCTGCCGTGGCGTCAAACCCGATGTAGAAGGTGACCCTCTCTTTTTCCAAAAGTTCCTTAATCTCGTTTTCATGCGTCATCTGCGCAATTAAGCCGCGTTCTTTTAATTCGTTAAATACGCTCATTGCCGGTTCCTCCTGTTTCATTTACAATTATATGGTGTTGATTTTGCCTCGTTGGCACAGGTGGCGAGGTATGTTATAACTGAGTAACATAAAACAAAAACGCCCTCTGCAAAAAGGTTAATCCTTTTTGCAGAGGGCGTAATAAACGCTGTACCACCTCTGTTTATCGCTTACCTTACGGTATGCGACCTTACTGGGTACCAACATACCCATTCGCTGTAACGTGCGAACCCGGCACATGCCTAGCAACACTGTTCGGCAAGGCTGCTCAAGGGTGTATTCACAACGGGTTACACGCCTCCTTACACCAAACCGAAGGCTCTCTGTGCTGTAAGCACCCTTGCTACTATCCCTATCTACGCATTTGTTTGAATGAATTATAAATCAGCTTCGCTGTTTTGTCAAGCCGGGCTTATCGATTATTACGCTGTCCGGTAAAAACGGCAGTTACATCAGTGCCCAGCAAGCCGAAGCAGCTCGTCCGCCCCCGAGAGGGTTAAATCGGTGATAACATCCCCGCCCATAATACGGGCGATTTCTGCTTTTCGGGCATCACGCTCAAGCGCAGTGACCTCGGTATAGGTTTTTCCGCCCTGAAACTTTTTTTCAATAAGCATATGATGGTCGCCAAGGGCAGCAATCTGGGCTAGGTGCGTCACACAGATAACCTGCCTGCCGCGCGCTATCTCTTTGAGCTTTAACCCTATCTTTTGCGCTGCTCGCCCGCTGACACCGGTGTCAATCTCATCAAAAATCATCGTGTCAACATCCTCGGTTCCCGCGAGGACGGTTTTTATGGCAAGCATAATGCGTGAAAGCTCGCCGCCCGAGGCAATCTTCGCTATGGGTTTTGGCGGCTCTCCTGGGTTTGTGGAGATGAGAAGCTGAACATTATCAATGCCATTCTCCCGGAGCGCTCCCTTTTCATTGTGTATCGTAAACTCGACGTTTGGCATATCAAGAAACCGAAGCTCTTCCTTCACCCGGCTTGCAAACTTGTCGGAAACCTCATCACGCCGAGCAGACAGGACATTCGCCGCCCGTCGTGCATCTTCCAGCATTTGTGTTCGTTTCACAGTTAGGCTTTGCAGCAGCTCGTCAGAAAGCTCAATCTCCATTAGCTCCGAACGGACATTATCAAGGTATTCTAGGATATCCTCTACACTCGCACCGTACTTTTTTTTCAGTCGATAGATTTGGTCAAGACGGTGTTCTATCTTGTCCAGATTATGCGGATCGTATTCAAACTCATCTAGGATTAAGCCGATGTCATGCAGAAACTCCGAAAGCTCCATGGATATTTCCTCCATGCGCTGCGCAGTATCCGCTATCTCCTCGCATACCGGAGCAATCTCAGTCAGTAAGCGCCCTGCTTCACCGACTAAACCCGCTGCACCTTCGGCGCCGTCAGCGCCGGAAAGCGATTCGTAGGCAGCGTTCAGCGCCTCTAGGATGCGCGTAGCATTGTTAATCCGTTTACGCTCAGAGATCAGCGTCTCTTCTTCGCCGGGTTCCAGCGCGGCTTCTTCAATCTCGTTGATTTGATAGGTAAGTAAATCAATACGACGCGCCTTTTCCGCTTCATCGGTGGAGATGGAGTCAAGGCGTTTTTCAATCTCCCTTAGGGCTATGTAGCAATCGGTATATTCGTTTAGCAGCGGTGTTAACCCGCCAAAGGAATCGATAAATCTTGTATGCTTATCCGCATCTAGCAAAGAACGACTGTCGTGCTGACCGTGAATATTAATAAGGTGTTCACCAAGCTCTCGCAACATCGACACGGTGGCGGGCTTTGAATAGATGCGGCAGTTTGCCCGTCCGTCCGTGGTCACCTCTCGGGAAATTAACAGCGACCCGTCCTCCTCCGGTTCATACCCAAGCTCGGATAGCTTAACACGTAAAGATTCGGAAATACCGGTAAACAGAGCGGTCACACTCGCCTTGGATGCCCCGGAGCGAATCAGATCGCGAGAAGTTCTCTCGCCCAATACTGCGTTAATAGCATCAATTAAGATAGATTTACCCGCACCTGTTTCACCCGTGAAGATGTTTAGTCCCTTTTCAAACCGAATAGAGGCCTCTTCAATAATCGCTACGTTATCAATAAACAGTTCCGAAAGCATGGTAATCACCCGCCGTATGGATTTATTTGTTTGTAATACTTCTCTAGGACTCCAGCTGCTTTGATAGCTCCTTTTTTAGTCCGGCAGCAATCTGCTCGGAACGGGTTAGGATGAATATGGTATCATCGCCCGCTATCGTGCCGACCACGCCCTGCCAGTTAAGCGAATCAAACGCCGCACATGCAGCATTTGCCATGCCGGTAAAGCATTTTACACACACAATGTTACCGGCATAATCTAAATCCATAACCGACTTAACAAACAAGTTGTGAAAATTATACTGGATATCCATTTCCTTTTCCCGCGCAGAGGCCGCATACTGATAACTCCCGTTATCTCCCATTGTCTTAATCAGCTTCAGTTCTTTGATGTCGCGTGAAACGGTAGCCTGGGTAACGTTAAAGCCGTCTTCGCGCAGCAGGGCAAGCAACTCCTCCTGTGTGTTGATGGGGGTTTCGGAGATGAGCTCCAAAATCTTTGCGTGGCGTTTTGTTTTCATTACAACACTTCCCTTCATCACAGTCATTGTTGTTGCGCTACGAAGCATTACGCACTAGCTGCGCAGTAAAATCTTTTTATTGAACACACTGAAAAAGCTCTTGTCATCAAGACGGATGAAATCAGCCGAAATATCCGAACGCTGGATAACTACCGAATCCCCAAGCTGGATAGGTACCACTATTTCGCCGTCAATACTCATGTCGGCTTCGAATTTTCCATTATCGTAGCAGCCGGTAACTGTAATTACATCCGTAGGAGCAAACAATATGGTTCTTGACAAAAGGGAATGCGGGCAGATGGGCGTCATTACAATTGATTCAATACACGGAGAGATGACAGGACCGCCGGCAGACATGCTGTATGCCGTAGAACCGGTTGGGGTAGCTAAAATAATGCCATCCGCGCGATAGCTGCCTACCAAACCATCGTTACAATAAAGAGTTAGGTCTATGATATTGGAGGACAACCCTTTTGAAATAACCGCGTCGTTTAACGCATAAAACTGCTGCTTATCGCCGTCCTGCGACACCCTTGTTATTTTTAGCATCATGCGGGTTTCGGTTTGGTATGTTCCTAGTTTAAGCCTGCCAAGCAAAGAAAGCTCGGCAGGTTCCAGCATAGTCATAAAGCCAAGTCTGCCGACGTTTACTCCGATAATCGGTTTGCCGTTAAAAGCCGCCTTTTTTGCCGCGTGCAGTAAAGTACCGTCGCCACCAACCGTAATAACAACATCGCATCGCTGGATGAGCTCATCAAATGGAGCAAAGTGCGAACACACATCCGCAAATTCGTTTCGGTTGCAATCCTCCATACAGGGAGTAATTCTACATCGAGTAAGCTCAGCGCATACGTCGCGCGCGCAGGATAGTCCGCTGCGCTTATTCAGGTTCGGTATCACAAACGCCTTCATATGCGCTCCTTTCAAGTCCTTTATACTTCAAACTGTCGATGAGAACGTGCTACTAGCTCCTGAAAATCAATATCCGTTGATACGGACGGATTTTGTGACTTTTTTAAGTAAAAAAGATACTCAATATTCCCTTCCGGCCCCTTAATCGGAGAGTAATCAGTTCCCAACATGGAAAAACCGTTTTGCACGGCAAATGTGGCAATCTTTGCTACAACTTCAAGGTGGATTTCCGATTCTCTTACAACGCCCTTTTTCCCAACCTTCCCCTTGCCCGCTTCAAACTGCGGCTTAACCAGGCATACAACCTCGCCTTCGCTTTCAAGTAACGAATGCGCAACGGGAAGTACCAGTGTCAATGAAATAAAAGACACGTCGATGCTTGCAAACGAGATCTCATCGGGAACCTGTTCCCGTGTTACGTAGCGTATATTGGTTCGTTCAAGATTTATCACACGTTCGTCGGTTCGCAGCTTCCAAGCAAGCTGACCATAGCCAACATCCACAGCGTATACCTTTGCCGCTCCATTTTGCAGCATACAGTCGGAAAAGCCTCCGGTGGACGCACCGATGTCCATGCAGACCTTTCCTTCTAAACAAATCGGAAAAGCTTCCAGTGCCTTTTCTAACTTGAGTCCCCCGCGGCTTACATATTTGATGTCGCTACCGGTAACGCGAATCTCACAATCTTGCTGCACTGTTTCACCGGGCTTCGCGGCCTTTTGATCGTTGATAAATACAACCCCCGCCATAATCAGGGCTTTCGCGCGTTCTCTGCTTGCCGCAAAACCGCGCTCCACAAGCAGGGCATCCAAACGTAGCTTTTGCTCACTCACCAGTTGTTCTCCTGTTATTAGTATCAAGAGGGTTTTCGTCCCTCTATCCGGATTTACCTATCGTATTTGCTACTTACCTTCGCTTGTAATAAACTCTGCCACCCCTTGCGCATCCAGACCTAAGCTTTTTAGCTGAGTGGCAACACTTGCTTGCGCGACAAATTGATTAGTTACAGCGCGTATGGCAAAGTGTGCGCGAAAGCCGTTTTGAGTAAGGCTTGTGTGAAAATGCTCGGCAACCGAACCGTTTATAATCCCCTCTTCCACAAATAAAACGCAACTATATTGCTGGGCAAGCTCCACACATTCATCGGCAACGGGATGAACACGAGTAAGTTTGAGAATATCAAAACGCACATCGGTAAGCGGTCTTGCTCCTAAGACCTGTTCAAACTGCCTGCCGTAGGTAACAACAAGTGTTTTTGCGTTTTCTTGCTCCGCTTTATCCAAAAAATAGTCCAAAACCGGCTCCCGATCCTTCACGGCACTTGACTCGCCGCCCCGGGGATAACGCACGGCAACAACACCCTTAGTGTGATAGATGGCTTCGTACATCGTAAGTGCAAGCTCTCGATACGAACAGGGAGAGTAAACTGTAACTCCGGGTATAGAGGACAATAATGAAACATCAAACAGTCCTTGATGCGTTTCCCCATCGTCCCCAACAAGCCCAGCACGATCCACGGCCAGCACGATATGCGTTTTTTCAATCGCGGCATCATGCAAAACCATATCATAAGCACGTTGCAGGAACGTTGAGTATACAGCAAATACAGGCATCAGCCCTTGTGTAGCAAGCCCTGCACTGAAGGTAACACCATGGCCCTCGGCTATGCCGACATCAAAAAATCGTTCCGGATGACTTTTATAGAAATAATTAAGCCCGGTAGCATACTTCATGGCAGCGGTAACGGTGCAGATGCGATCATCACAACTGCCAAGCTCGGTTAGATATTGACCGCAGTAGGCAGAAAATGTATCTTCGTTTGGTTGCACGGGCTTTTCAGCGTGCATCAAATCGGCGGCAGAAATGCCGTGGAACGCGCCCGGGTTGTTCTCAGCGTGTGTAAAGCCTTTCCCTTTTACAGTATCAACATGAATAAATACTGGCTCACGCAGGCTTTTTGCACGAGCAAGCACATTTTTCAGGTTGATAACGTCGTGTCCGTCAACCGGTCCCAGGTAGGTAAAGCCATAAGCCTCAAAGAGGTTGCTGTGGTACAGTGATTCCTTCAAGGCAGTTTTCGCTTTTGTAATCAATCGTATTGCGGGTTTTCCGACAACGGGAATCCGTCTCAACACACGTCGTGTAATGTCTTTTGCTCCAAAGTAGCTGGGTCTGGAGCGGATCTTGGCAAGATGCTTAGCCAAAGCACCAACATTTTTAGAGATAGACATCGCGTTGTCATTGAGAATAACAATCAGGTTTTCTGCCGTTCGTCCCGCGTTGTTGTTTAGCCCTTCATAGGTCAACCCGTTTGTAAACGCACCGTCGCCCACCACGGCTACTACCTTACCAAGTTCCCCTTTTAGCGCTTTTGCGTAAGCAATGCCACGCGCGGCAGAAATCGCATTCCCTGCGTGTCCCGCCACAAATGCATCATGCACGCTCTCTTTTGATTTTGGAAAGCCCGAGATACCGCCTTCCTGACGCAGGGTATCAAACTCATTGAGCCGTCCGGTTAATATTTTATGAGTATAGCACTGATGCCCTACATCAAACAAAATAGCGTCATTAGGCGAATCAAAAACGGCATGGATAGCTACAGTAAGCTCAACTGTACCAAGGTTTGATGCAAGGTGCCCTCCCGTTCGAGAAAGCGTATCAACCAATTGTGCACGGACTTCATCACAGACTCTATCCAGCTCCTTGCCGCTTAGCCGTTTTAATTCTCCGGGGAGATTAAGCCGAGACAGCAACGAATAATCATCCATTATGCGTATGTTTCTCCTTTAAAAATCTCCGCGGACATCACCGCATTGGTATAACCATGGCTAATATAATACCCAGTAACGCACCCGCCAAAACCTCTAGCGGCGTATGACCCAGATATTCCTTCAGCTTTTTAAACTGCATATCGTCAAGCTTTAAGATCTTGCCCTTATCGCGCTTGGCGCGTATTTTTTCTTTGCTGTGTTGGCTGTCTATCGCCGCTTTGTTGTCGTTTGGCTTAAAAATTACAACAATCTTGTTTAACACCTTTGCTTGCTCCCCCGCCGCACGGCGGACACCCATGGCGTCGTACATAACAACCGCAGCAAACATAATTGCTATGGCAAACAGCGAAGAGCCAAAGCCTTCTTTTCTGGCTACGGCAAGCGTCATGGAGCATACAAGCGCAGAATGCGCACTGGGCATTCCGCCCGCCCCGGTCAGCCGTTCCACTTCAAAGCGTTTTGTCGTTATGAGGGTAAGTACTGTTTTTATTATCTGCGCAATTATCCAAGATAGAATAGCACACGTCAGGATATAGTTCCGTGTTAACTGGTGTAAGTTCTCCATGGCGATCTCCATTTCGTCATTTTGAGTAACAAAAATGCGAATGCATCACTGACTCCTGTTCTTAAGAAAGGATGCTTACATGCTTCTGTCAGTGAGCTTATCCGTAAAACAATAGATAAATTCATCGGAACACGCAAAGCGGGAAAGATACTGCTTCGCTTGACCGGATAGTTCGCGGGCCATTTCGGATGCTCGTTGTACCCCATAAAGCGTAGCAAACGTAGTCTTGTTGTTGTTTCTGTCGCTGCCTACGTTTTTGCCTAGTTGAGCGCTAATCCCAGTGATATCAAGTATATCATCTACAATCTGAAACGACAAGCCGATTTTTTCCGAAAAACTGTCTGCCGCAAGCACCTTGTCTTCCTCTGCTCCGGCAATCACACAACCCATCACGGCAGCGGCGCGGATAAGTGCTGCAGTTTTCATGGAATGAATCTTTTTAAGCGTTTGCTCGTCGGTGTTTTTTCCTTCACAGGCAAGGTCAATCACCTGCCCACCCACCATGCCATGATAACCTGCCGCACGGGCTAGGATACCGGCAGCACGAAGCGCACGCTCTGCCAAAAGAGTATCCGGCTTTGCCAAAGCAATTTCAAACGAGTAGGTTAACAGTGCGTCACCAGCCAATAATGCCGTTGCTTCTCCATACCGAATATGGCACGAAGGTTGTCCCCTACGCATATCGTCATCATCCATACAGGGCAGATCATCATGAATCAAGGAGTATGCGTGAAGCATCTCAACGGCGCACGCGTACGGCAATGCGTCATTTACATTGCCACCGCACATCCTGCAAAACTCGAGCACAAGGATACCGCGTATGCGTTTGCCGCCACAAAGCAGGCTGTAACGCATCGCGTCTACAACCTCCTGCTGCACAAGCCCTTGGTCAGACAACAATTGATCAAGTTTCGTGTTAATCAGCTGTACATAGTATTGCTCACGTTGTACAAATTCACTTTTATTCATTGCTCACCTTTCCGGACTACTATGATACCCTTCGTTACCTATCCGCAATCCGTTCGTTGTCGGGCGTAAGCTCTAATATCTTGAGATCCGCCTGTGCTATGCTTTGCTGGCACTGCGCTATGAGTATTATACCCTGCTCGTACAGCTTTAACGAAGTTTCAAGGTCGGTTTCGCCGCTTTCAAGCACATGAACGATATCTTCAATCTCCTTCAGGGACGCATCGATGGATTTAGGCTGTTCTTTTTTTGCCATGCGGTTCAATCCTTTCGTTTGATTGTCGTGGTTAGCGACCGACTTTGTACCACATTCGCATCCACAAAACCATCCTGCAGACGGATGGTCAGTTTGTCGCCGGTTGATACTTCATCCAGGCTTTTAATAACATGACTATCCTTAAGCACGACGGCATATCCGCGTCGCAAAACCCGTATCGGGCTTAAGGAGTCAAGCAGTTCGATACAGCTGCTTAACCTATGCTTGTAAACAAGCGTGTTATTTTTCGTCGCAGCGGTTAGTCTGTTCTGCAAGAGCGCAAGCTTTTCGCGACGGTCACTTAGCAATCCACGCGGGCTGTGCGCCTTAAGCGACTCTTGTACCCTTGAAATATGAAGACGGGTCAATGCGATTTTACTCTGTACTGCTTTGCGCATCTGCTCGCTCAACGCTGTGAGCGCATTTGCAACAGCATTCATATCCGGAACTGCCAGTTCGGCGCCCGCCGAAGGCGTAGGAGCGCGAAGATCTGCCACAAAGTCCGCGATGGTATAGTCGGTTTCGTGCCCGACAGCACTTATGACGGGGATATCACTCTCATATATCGCATAAGCGATGCGCTCGTCATTAAAGCAAAATAAATCCTCGTAGCTACCACCCCCGCGCGCGAGGAGAATGACATCCGCAGCATTTAAGTCGTTCACGCGCCCAATCGCCTCGACTATCATGGAAGGTGCATCCTCTCCCTGTACAGTAACAGGGCATAACAGCAGTGTTACAGCCGGATAACGACGCGCAATCACGTTGCGGATATCCTCGAAGGCTGCACCCGTCTTGGAGGTAATGACGGCAATTGTTTGGGGAAATGGCGGTAATTGTTTTTTACGTTGCGCGTCAAACAGTCCCAGTTTCGCCATTTCTGCCTTGCGCTGCTCAAATGCCAGCGCGAGCGCACCGATGCCCTCTGGAAGAAGGTCGGTGCAGTACAACTGATATTGTCCGTCCCGTTCATATACCGAAATCGCACCGCCCGCTACCACCGCCATTCCATCCTGTGGCGTAAAACGAACAGACGTTGCGTGTGTTTTAAACATCACCGCGCGCAGAAGCGATTGATTATCCTTAAGAGTAAAATAAAAATGCCCTGAAGCAGTATGGTATTTAAAATTAGTAATCTCCCCGCGTATCATCACGCGCGTCAGGTGTTTATCCCCTTCAAACAGCGATTTGATATAGGTAGATACCTGTGTGACGGTAAGCGTCCTCGAATAGTTCATTTCATCCTCCGCTTGTTCCACCGATGTGGCCGATACAGCACAAAATCGCCGTGCCCGCCGCATTGTCGCTTGATAACGCAGGGCTTGCAAACAACCCATTAAAACGCCGCGAAAGCGTTTCGCTCATAATTGAGTTGGACATCACACCGCCAGCGAAGACCAAAGGTAATTTACCGTACGTCTGTATTGCGCTCTCCGTCATGCAGGAAAGCGCAGCCATAATATAATCGATGCAATAACGGGCTATATCACAGGGCGCAATTCCATCGGACAACATGCGAGCACATTGATTTTCCACACCCGAAAGACAGCAATCACTCCCCTTTATCATCGGCTTGGGAGAGAACACCCGAGTACTTTGGCGAGATAACTCGTCCAACTCCATTCCGGCAGGAAACGAAAGCCCCAGCATGCCGCCTACCCGGTCAATCACCTGACCGGCCTTAAGGTCCAGACTATGTGCAACACACGTAATATCAATAATACGTTCTTTGCCCGGGGAAACCAATAGGCATTCCGTGGTACCACCCGAAACATGAAAAGCGATAAACCGGTCATTCAACAGGTCAAGTCTGCCCACCGAATAAAGTGCCGCCGCAATATGCCCTGCTTGATGAGAAAACGCGTATGCGGGAATATGCGAGGATATCGCCGCCGCCTTTGCCGAGCATTCTCCGGCTAAAAAGCACGGCATATAGGAGCCTTCTTCGTCTCGGGGGCGTGCCGAAAAACCAACGGCACAGGGAGATTGACTCTGTAGCGCAAACAGGCGTTCTAAAATAATCGGCAGTTGACGAACATGGTGAAACACCGCGTCGCTCTGCCGAAGGCCCAGTTCCCCCGGGTTGACCGGAAGGAGCTGTTTCTCGCTTATAACCGTACCGGTTTCATTGCAATACAACGCCGCGGAGGTTGTGTAGTTGCTGGTATCAATACCCAAATAAATGGACATATCGGCCACTACTCCAGCTCAGGCTCATCGGGTGCTGTTTCCGTATCGGATTCACCTACTGTCTGGCTGTCAGCATCCGGTGAAAGCGGGGCTACGAGTTCTTTTGCGGCAGTGCCCAGCACCCCATTAACAAAAGAGTAATCTTCTTCACCGGCATACTTCTTTGTTATATCAACTGCTTCGTTGATTGATACGCCAACCGGGATATCCGGGTCATAGAGCATTTCGTAAAGTGCCAGCCGTAAAACAGAAATAGATACCCTGGAAATGCGGTTCTTCTTCCATTTACGGGACAACCGCTCGATGTGTTCGTCCAGCTCCTCAATGCACGCCTCAACCCTGAGTGCAGTCTGCTCCGCAAATGGGTCCAGATGCATCTCCCAGTTTTCGCGTTTCAGATCGGGCTGATCAATCACAATTACCCTGCTTTCATTGGCAAGGTCAATTAGCTCCTGAATGGTCTCGTTGCGAAATGATTTCTCAAACAGCAGGATAAACGCCTGCTCTCTTGCTTCTCTGCGCGTCATATTGGGTGCATCCTTTCAGAATAAGCGTGTAAAGTATAGAACCTACACAGCGTATAATGCAAAAGAAGCCCTCCGCCTGCTTGGAGGGCTTACTCTAGTCGGTTTATTGATCCTTGCCCGAATCCTCAAATAGAATGGAAACAATGTGAACATTCACCTTGCTTACAGCAATCCCCGTCATACTTTGAACCGATGCCTTGACGTTGGACTGAATCTGCTGTGCAACCTCTTGAATCTTAGCTCCCGATGCAAGATTGACATACACTTCAATGACCGCCACATCATCCTTGACTGTAATTCGAACAGGCTTGGGCACCACTGGTTTTGAGACAAGCCCCTTAAAGGTGGTGGGCATCGCTGCCATCTCAGCAACTCCATTTATCTCGCGTGCAGCGGTACATGCAATCTTAGAGAGGACCTCCTCAGAAATCTTAAGGCTTCCAACGGTGTCCTTTATCGTATTCTCCTTCATATCTGCCTCCGTTCCGCCGGATTAACCGACAAAGATAATGGCATCGGGAGGGGCTTTATCCCCTAGCCGCAATAAAAGGTAAGCAAAAAATAAAGTGGTATAATACCATTTCCTTTAATGGTATTATACCACAAAATGATGAAGACACAACTACTTTACCGGAATTATCGTGATATTTTCGGCTGGAATGCTAATTTCCCCTAAGATAATATCCTTAATCTGCGCAACTTCGGTGCTGAGCAATCCGTTTGTTTTTACCACAACGCTTGCCTTATCGTTATCAATAAACGCGATGCAATCAGAAAACCCTTTTGCCTTAATCAGGCTTTCGATATTATTCTCCGCGTCTATGGCTGTTGATATATTAGCCGCTGTAGCAATAGCATTATCCTTCTCATCCTCTGTAATTGCGGAATCTTTTAATATTTTCTGTAAGGTTTCTACCGCCTCATCGCGGCTCTGCTTTTTGTTTAAGCGCGCTTCAATAAAATAATCCTCTCCGGCATTGTTGGTTACGATGGCATCGGTCATATCGGTAATACCGGTCACATCAATCGCATCGGTTTCGTTTGTGTCGTCTTTTCCCACAAACTTCGCTTCGCCGTAGTTCTTTGATGCGTCTGCATCATCCACAAGTGTCAAATCCTTACCGGTCTGAGAGAACTGCCAGTTCAGGTATATTGCAACACCGAGCGCAAGCACCAGAGTTGCAAGCAGTATCTGCCTTTTACCAAACACCATATGTATGCTCCTCCCATCAGAATATCAGTTTTCGGTTGCCATTCTTGTGACGCAAACACGATTTGCGCCAATGTCAAATGCGGTAGTAACCGCGTCTATAATGCGCGATTGAACTAACTTATCATCACCGCCCTCGCATACCACAACAACTCCTTTAACCCGAGGCGCTTTTTCGGTCGTAAGCAGCGGCTGCTTGCCAACCGACCCATCCACAAAGATGTATTTTTCCTCGGTTTTATCCTTCTGTGATGTTTTTGCATTTCCGTTCTCCGATATGTCTTTGGTCACATCGGTATCAGATTTTTGCTCTTTGGCATATACATATTCCACGCTGGTATCAAGCGTAACCATTACCTTTGCCCGCCCAACCCCATCTATTGAGGTCACCAGCGCATATACCTGTTGCTCCAACTTTTCATTGCTTACAGACAGGGAGCTTTCCTGGCTGTTAACCTCATTTACGATTTTGCTTTTGGGGGCTAACAGCTCCGAAAGCAGTATGAGAACAATACCCAATATGCCTATGGTTACAATAATACGTATCTTTTTATCACCTTTAGCCAACCCGCCAAGCCACTTCCGGATGTTTAGTATACTATTGGATTTCTCCTGCATATCAACCTCCACGGGCAGTCGTTACGACGCGCCAGAAAACGTCAAAACGGTAGCGATACCCGTCTTATCGTTTATGTAATCCCTGATTTCTGTCTCTCGCATGGCATAATCAGGCGAAAGCACAACATCTATCTGACTAATAGATATGCGGTTTTTGTCCGCAGTATTATACTCAAATGAAATATTTTCGGGAGTAACACCTTTTTTATTAAGCAATAACCCAATCTGATCAACCATTCCGGTTTCCATTTGATTGTCTACGGCAGACATTAAACCATCCTGAACCTCTGCAAGTCGCTGCTCTGCTTTACCGCTTACGGTTAGCGTCATATCGGGCAATTTTGTCAACACCGGTGAAACGATACAGCTTAAAAAAAACACACCGATTACAAGCCGCATCAGCTTCTCCAGGCTTGTGTTTGGGGCAAGCATGTGCATAATGGCCCCAGCTATTGCCGCAACACATAGTGAGACAGCCCAAACCTTTATATCAGCCATACTGGAACCCCTTTTCTCGTGACGCTACTACGAGCCAACCGAACTGACGGTTAAAACGATGGTGGTGGAAATAATCATCAATACCGCAAAGCAAAGAATAACGGTTACGAGTAGCGTTATGGCAGTAGCACAGCTTTTTAATACCTCGCTCACCTGCTTGAGTTCAAAAATTTCGCTGACTGCCGCCGACGCCTTGAGTGTCAGCATCCACACAATCGCCTCAAGTAAAACAGGTAAAAAGATCATTGCGGCAGCAAGAATTCCAAAAACACCCACAACGCTTTTGAGCAGATGCAGGCATCCGCTAACCGAGGTCATCGCATCTGCCAAGGCACCGCCTACAACCGGAATAAACGAACCGATTAAAAACTTTCCCGTTCTGACTGCCACGTTATCGATACCTGAGCTTACCAGGGTTTGAACACTGAGCAACGCCACAAATACGGTTATAATAAAACCCAAAACCCAGGATGCCACACTTTTTATCAGCTGTGCGGCTCCGGACAAGTTAATCTGCGGAGATACCGCCGCTACAATACTAAAGGCAAGATAGATGCCAAGCAAAGGCACCACCGTCGCAGACGCTATCTGAGCCGTCACCTCTGCCGCACCAAACAAAAGCAGGTTGTATGCTGACGCAGTACCCGGTTGACCGGATACTGCCATAATCCCCGAGAGCACCGGAACAAAGGACAGCATAAAGTTGCTACAGTCATAGATTGCTGCCGATGCTTTGTGTATGCAGCTCATAACCGGAACGATTACCGAGCCGACGATACACAAAACCGAAACGGTTTGAAATACATTCCCAAGCGATTTTTGCAAAAAGCCTTCTTTAAACCCATCTATCAACGAGCATAAAAGTATGATGCCAAGCACTGAAAAGAAGATAACCTGCGGCTTTGAGACAGTATCCTTAAGCATAGCCACAACCAATCCAAAGAACTCTCCCGGCCTGAGCGATAGGATGCTGCCTGCCGATATATCGTCTATGCCAATGGTGTCAAGGTAATCCTTGGTTTGATCTGATAGCATCCACCACAGTTCATCCGCGCCGCTTGCCTCAAGCTGTTCTTCAAACATTCCCTCCTGCACCGCATCGGGTATGTCACCTTCTTCGGCATAAACCGGCACTGAGAACATCAAGATAAACAGTACTACCGCAATCAACTTCATTCTCATTGGTACAATAACATCCCTTTATATTAACATTGGTACCCCAATCTAAGACGCGTTAATCAGTGCCCTAGCAATATTCAAAATACGCTCAAACAGCGGAAGCGCACAAAGCAGTACGGCAATTTTGCCGGCTGTCTCCACCTTAGTGGCAATAGATACGGCACCTGAGTCTCGACAGACATCCGCCGCAAACTGTGTTACAAAGCATATGCCCAGTGCTTTAAGCAGAATGACAAGGTATTGACTATTGATTCCCGTCTCTTCCACAAGCGCTTGAATCTCGGCAATAATTGGTGCACTCGCGATGACAGCAAAGAGCAGGATGATTATGCCTGCACCCAGATTTACCGCAAGAGAATACTCGGGCTTGTACTGTTTTATCAAAACCGAGATTGCCGTAGCAATAATGGCAATCCCCGCCACAGTTAAGATGTTCATAGCTATAACCCAAACACGCTTTTTACCGTCTCAAACAGGTTGCTGATTTCGTAAATAATCATCATCAGCACAACAATTAGACCGGCAAGGGTGGTCATCATTGCCTGTTCCTCGCGCCCCGAGCGAATTAATACTTGATTGAGCACCGCTACGATTATGCCGATAGCCGCAATCTTAAAAATTAAGTCCACTTCCATACCCGCATACTCCGTTCCGCCGATTTATAAACTGATTAACAGAAATAGTGTCCGGAATGAATCCCGTTTGCTATAACACATTTGAAAAATGCAATAAGAGACAAACCAAACATCCCCACCAAAACGGTGGTTTACAAGTTTTGAGCCATATACAATGGCTATGCAACTAGCTGTGTGTGTATTACAGCATTAAAATCGCAAAGCCAACTCCCGCAAGCACACCTATGGTCAGGTACATCCTGGCATGAGAGGTGCATTCTGTTCTTGCCGTTTCGTAGCTTTTTGCAAACAGCCGGTTATACATTTCTATGGATTTTTGCTGTTCTAGTGCATCCGTGGTTCCCAGAATATCTCCCAGTGAGATTAGTCGCTCAAGGTCTTCCTTGGATATCCAATTTCGATGCTGCGCCACACTTGATCTCCACGCCAGCGGAAACGATTCCCCCTTTGCCAGCAGCTGTTTGCATTCATTCAAAAAGGTGAGGCATGAAAACTGGCTTTGCTGAGCCATCTGCACCACAATTTCCCCGATTGGCATGCGCACATAGCTAATCTGAGCCGAAAGGTAATCGAGCATCGCAATCAGCCGCTCCAGGTAGTCCGCACGGTCAATCAATCGCCGACGCAATAAAAGCCCCACTGCGGTACAGGTTGTTACAATGCACATCATTCCCCCCGCCTTTAGGATAAAGCTCATCTGCTCTCACAACCTCCCTGATTGAGCACGGTCTTGCCGCATCATTTAGAAACACAATGTACCCAAACGCACCCGCTAAAACTAAGCGCATCACTTGATTCTTACGCAAAAGCTCATCTCTGTCCGAAGCATGAACCGTGGCAATAATAGAGACGCCACTGTTAATTCCGGTTAATAAAGCTGCCGCTTCCTGCTCGCCGCCAATCTCATCGCACACTACGATATCAGGTGCGAGGCAGCGTACGGCGATTAGAATTCCTTCTCCCTTGGGGTAGCCGTCCAAAACATCGCAGCGAGGACCCAGATCGTTGCCTGCCTGTCCGCAATAAACGGCTGCAATTTCCCCTCGTTCATCTACAACCGATACCCGTGTACCGCGCATTGATAACTGCCTGACCAAATCACGCAGAAGGGTTGTTTTGCCGCTGCCGGGAACGCCACAGATTAACACACCAGTCATGCGGTTGCTGAATATCTGCTTCATCAGAACATCGGCTACACCGAAAATCTGCCGTGCAACACGAAGGTTAATGGAGCTAATTCCCCTAACGCCGCTTATCCTGCCGTTTTCAACCACCGCACTACCGCACAGTCCGGCGCGATGACCGTTTTTTACCGTGATAAACCCACTAATCATCTCATTCTGATGACTGTATACCGAATAATCACATAATCTTCTAAAGCACTGGTCAATGTCGCTTTGTGTAATACAAACCGTATCCGCTGTCTCTGTGGCGACAATTGTCCCAGCATTTGTTAGGAATACATCCTTATTTGAGAGGTTCACCGCAAACGGCTTGCCACAACGAAGCCGCATTTCGCGAATGTTTGCCTTAGTCTCCTGAGGAAGGCCGCATACCTGCAGGTTTAACTGTTGTGGCAACATCGTCGCTGCATCTTCAAGACGCTGTGCTTGTTCGCAAATTGTCATTTACTTTATTCCTCTTCTTCGTTGTAAACTCAATTCAGTATATTGTTTGTCCACTTCGTTTAGAACCAAGAATGGGACAAAGGTTAGCGGCATGAAATAGAATATACTTTGACAACGCAAAAAGACGAACCCACCGAAGTGAATTCGTCTTTTGTAAGCACGGTTATTATTAAATCTTAATCTTACCAACGCCGCCGGATTTTCCGGGCTTGCCCTTTTTTGCGGGATTGGAATCCATTTTTTTAGCGCGATAATTCTTCCAAACCACCCACAGCGGTCCTGCGATACAGATGGTGGAGTACGAGCCGGAGATCATACCGAAGATCATCGGGATGGCAAAGCTCAGAATGCTCGTTACATTGTTAATGAGTGCAACTACACAAACAACAACCATTACAATAACACCGCACAAGCTAGTGATAATCGAGCGGGTCAATGACTGATTGATGCTCATATTAACAATCTCTCCGAGTTCCTTCTTCCCACCATAGAGCTTCTCGTTTTCACGAATACGGTCGTAAATTACGATGGTATCGTTAATGGAAAAACCAAGGATTGTAAGCACAACCGCAATAAAGTTATCGTCTATCGGCATACGGAACAGCATAAAGGTTGCAAACACAATGATTACATCGTGTATCAGTGCAATTACACCCATTGTGCCGGCCGAAAAGCCGCCGATCTTACGAAAGCGAATACCGATAAACAGAACAATCAACAGCGAAGCTGCAACAACGGCGACCAGACATTTTAAGAAAAATTCCCGACCCATTACGGGGTTTACGTTGGAGGAATTCTCCAGCACAATCGAATTGTCCGGAAAAGCTGTTGTTAACGCTTCGGTCATAGCAGCCTGATTCTCAATCGACAGGATTTTATCTTCTGCAAGGGTAACAAGCAGCAGCTCCGTATCACCTTCAGTTTTTTGAACGCTGACCTGCTGCCCAAGAGTACTTTCAATCGTGGAATCCACACTGTCCAAATTCAGATCTCCGGCATAGCTGTAGGTTACGATGGAGCCGCCCTTGAATTGAATATCAAGTTGTACACCAAAGATCAAGGAAGCCAGTATAGTCAGCACAATTATTGAAGAAGAGAGTATGAAGATTATCTTCTTTTTTCCGATAAAATCAAACATTACTTCACACCTCCATACAGCCAAGGCTTGCGAAGCCCCTTAAACTTTGAAAGAGAACGGAGCATCAGACGGGAAGCCGTTACACCCATAATGAAGTTGAAGATAACCCCCATCAACAAGGTGTAGCCGAACGAGTAAATGGCACCCGTTGTAGAGGGGCCGAACATAAAGAAGATTGGGGTAAGTATCTTAGCCCATATGCTGGTAGGTGGTCCAAATGAGCCCATCAGGATAACAGCCACGATTACAACGGTAATGTTACCATCAAAGATCGCGGAGAAACCGCGCTCATATCCAAGGTCGATAGAACCCTCTATCGTTTTGCCGGAGCGAATTTCTTCTTTTATGCGTTCGGATGTAATTACGTTAGCGTCAACACCCATGCCAAGGCTTAGGATAATACCGGCAATACCCGGCAGAGTAAGCGTGAAGCTTGGGATAAACTCGAAGTAACCGGATACCGAGATGATAAAGCCTGCAACCTGTCCCAGCAATGCGATGCTGGCAACAAGACCCGGCAACCTGTAGTAGAAGGTCATGAACAGGCAAATAAGAATAAACCCAATCAAGCCTGCAAGCACCATGGAGTCCTTGGCATTTAATCCAAGCGTAGCAGAAATCGAGCTGTAGTTTTCAGTTACAAGCTTAAACGGTAACGCGCCACCGTTAATCTTGTTCGCAAGCTCGGTTGCCTCTGCGGCAGTAAACGGTACCGATCCGCCGGTGATTACCGCGTTTCCGTCGGTGATGGCAGATTGAACAACCGGCTGGGAGATCATGGTGTTATCCATCCAGATGGATATCTGCTTGCCAATCATCCTTGAGGTTGCTTCACCAAACTTTGCTGCTCCCTCGGAGGTAAGCTCAAGCGAGATCTCCGGGTTGGAGGTTTGAGAGTTAATGACCGCAGTAGCACTCTTAACATCTTTTCCCTCAAGTACAACCTTTTCCAGCGTTACACCGGTGGGCATTCCTGCCGCATCCACATTGGCTTCTTCGCGGAAGGTCAGCAGTGCGGTCTCGCCGAGCTCGCTGATGGCCTCCTCTGGATTCTTGCTTGCCGCGTCATCCTTCCATGGAAAACGCACAATGATGCGATCCTTTGCAGTGTCGGTATATACCTCGTAGTCGGTTATGTTCTGGGTAACAAGCCTTTGCTTAATGACCGATTCCGCCGCGAGCATCTGTGAATCAGTTGCATCAAAGCCTTCGGGCGGGGTAAAGGTTACGTCTACACCGCCGCGGATATCAATACCCCAACGAATATCATCCGCACTTTTGATATAAACCTTGGTAACGTCGCCGAACTTGGTGCTAAAACCAAAAAACGACGTTCCAGCCAGGAATAGTATCAGCGCAAACACAACAAAAAATGTTGCTTTTGAGCCTTTTTTCATAGCCCAATCCTCCTAGTTAAAGTTTGCCGTTCCCTCTATTGCATCCTCTGCAAGCATTTTTTGCGCATGCAAGCGCACAACACCTGCAAAGACATAGACAATAAAAATCTGCCCTATTGGAAAATGGCAATCACAACGAATATTATATTGTTTTCGCATGGAAAAGTCAACAAAACTATACGCCCAGTTCTACTTTTTCTCCTATAATATCACGGTTGGCGGCAAGCAGTGGAAGAATGTACTCTTCGGAATACTCCTCCACCTGTTTTGGAGCTCTTCCTGTAAAATTCTCTGCGCGCAGAAGACCTGTCAACTCCTCATTGGTCAGACGAAACGCCTCATCGTTCGCAATACGGCAAACCAGATCGTTCGCGCCGCCTTCTTCCTTAACAACACGTGCTGCCGCTAGTGAATGCTCCCGAAGCCGCTCATGCAAGGCCTGGCGGTCTCCGCCCTTCTTTACCGCCTGCATCATAATGTTCTCGGTAGCCATGAATGGCAACTCATTGGCAACGCGCTGTGCTACAACCTTTGGATATACCACAAGACCGTCACACACATTGAGCATGAGGTTCAGGATTGCGTCTGTGCCCAAAAACGCCTCCGCCACGCTGATGCGCTTATTCGCAGAATCGTCGAGCGTGCGCTCAAACCACTGTGTTGCGGCGGTGAACGCAGGGTTAAGGCTGTTCGTAATTACGTATCTTGCAAGTGAGGTAATCCGTTCACTGCGCATGGGGTTACGCTTATATGGCATAGCCGACGAACCAATTTGGTTTTTCTCAAACGGTTCCTCCATCTCCTTAAAATTCTGCAAGATACGCAGGTCGTTTGAGAATTTTGATGCGGATTGCGCGATAGCGCTCAGAGTAGAAAGCACCTGCGCATCTATCTTGCGGGAATAGGTTTGCCCCGAAACTGGTACAACGCGATCAAAACCCATCTCGGTGGCAATCAACTGCTCAAGCTTTTTAATTTTCTCGTGGTTTCCGTCAAACAGTTCTACAAAGCTCGCTTGCGTGCCGGTTGTTCCCTTTGAGCCCAAAAGCTCAAGCGATGCAATGCGGTACTCAAGCTCGTTAAAATCATACAGCAGCTCGTTCATCCACAATGTCGCACGTTTGCCTACCGTAGTGAGCTGTGCGGGCTGCAGATGGGTATACGCAAGCGCAGGCATATCCTTATATTGCAGAGAAAATTCATGCAGCAGTGCGATGACATTCAGCAGCTTTCTTCTTACGACGAAAAGCGCCTCTTTCATAATAATAATGTCAGTATTGTCCCCCACATAGCAGGAGGTAGCGCCAAGGTGAATGATACCCTTAGCAGCAGGACATTGCAGCCCATAGGCGTAAACATGTGCCATTACGTCATGGCGCACCAGTTTCTCGCGGGCGTTTGCCTCCTCGTAATTGATGTTATCGGCGTTTGACTCAAGCTCATGAATCTGCTCATCGGTAATCTGCAAACCCAATGCCTTTTCCGCCTTGGCAAGTGCAATCCAAAGCTTACGCCACGTTTTAAACTTTTTATCTGCGGAAAACAGATACTGCATTTCTTCGCTTGCATACCGTGTGCAAAAGGGGCTTTCATACGAGTTGTGCAAACAAAAACACCTCCGAAATTTTACGTCTGCGGATGATCAAGCTCCGCAATGTGAAACACAAATTCATTATACCACTATTTTATCCTGTTGTGCGATGTTTTTAAAATAAAACGGAAGAAAAGCATTCTATACCACCCTACCGCACAAAGCACCTGTACACCGGGAGAAAAGGGCAGTTTGAAATGGACTTTTCGGTTCTACTAATTATAACGATATTTGTATTTGTGGTTTACGTGAAATAAACGACCGGACAGCAAGGGACTGTCCGGTCGTATGCATTTTCAAATAGTCTTTAAGCGCCTTGGTTTAAGAGCTTTCTAACAGACACAAGCTTAACGCATAAACAGAACAGCTCCATCGCCGCTTTCAGCTCGCCGAGAGGCGGAAAGGTCGGCGCGATGCGAATGTTATTGTCGCTGGGGTCTTTTCCGTAAGGGTATGTTGCGCCGGCGGGAGTAAGAACAACACCCGCTTCCGCGCAAAGACGAACCACGTCCTTGGCGCAGCCGTCCGGTACGTTAACCGAGATAAAGTATCCGCCGTTTGGCTTATGGAACGTTGCAATTCCAAGCGGAGAAAGCTCCTCGTTTAATTGATCTATAACAAGATTAAACTTAGGAATGAGTACCTCTGCCTGTTTTTTCATGTGGGCATTGATACCGTCTAAATCCTTAAAAAAACGCGCATGTCGCAGCTGGTTCAGCTTATCGGGACCGATGGTTTGAATGGTAAGCAGCTTTTTAATAAATGCCGCATTGTTTTTTGATGTAGCCATAGCCGCCACACCGGCACCGGGAAATGTTACCTTGGAGGTGGAGGCATATTCAAATACCATATCCTCTGTTCCTGCCATTACACACTCGGTGAAGATGTTCTTAAGCGTATCGCCGCTCTCTAGGTGGTGAACGATATAAGCGTTATCCCAAAAGATTCTAAAATCCTCTGCTGCAGGCTTTAGTCGTGCAAAACGAGCAACAACCTCATCTGAATAGGTTATTCCGTCGGGGTTTGAGTACTTGGGTACGCACCATATTCCCTTGATAGATGCATCCGATGAGACTAGGCGTTCCACCTCATCCATATCTGGTCCATCTTGTTTCATCGCAACGGTAATCATCTCGATACCAAAGTGCTCACAAATAGCAAAATGGCGGTCGTAGCCGGGGGACGGACAAAGAAACTTAACGTTATCCAGCTTGCCCCAAGGCTTGCGTGAACCATAAACCCCGTGCAGCAAAGCGCGCGCGATGGTGTCGTACATCATATTAAGGCTTGAGTTACCGCCGATAATGATGTATTCCGGCGGGACATCCAGCAATTCGGAAAACAGGCGTTTTGCCTCCGGTATTCCGTCGATACCGCCATAGTTTCTGCAGTCTGCGCCATCCTCAGAATTCAAAATGTCTTCACTGGAAAGGCAGTTAAGCATCTCGTTCGAGAGATTAAGCTGTACAGAAGAAGGCTTGCCGCGCGACATGTCAAGGCGCAATCCCGCAGCCATAAGCTTGCTATATTGGTCGGACCACTGCTGTTCAAGCTGGACTAACTGTTGTTTTGGTAGCTGGTGAAGCTTATTCATCTTAAATCCCCTGTTAACAATAACTTGATGTGTGACATCATTTTAACGTAATCATTATATTATAGCTCCGACCAGTTTGCAAGATATATTTTTCAATCCTGCATAATTTAGTTTAATCCATTATATTGCATTGAAACAGGTTGTGTTAAAATTCACACAGTCCGGCCGTTCTTGGAAACGGAATGACATCCCTAATATTCGAAATACCAGTAAGGTACATCAAGAGACGCTCAAAGCCAAGCCCAAAGCCCGCGTGTTTGGTTCCACCGTACCTGCGAAGGTCAAGATACCAGTCGTAGTCCTCGGTATTCAACTCAAGCTCCTTCATCCGGTCAACAAGCAGGTCGTAGCGTTCCTCACGCTGGCTGCCGCCAATCAGTTCCCCTACTCCCGGCACGAGCATATCCATTGCGGCGACGGTTTTACCGTCATCGTTTTGCCGCATGTAAAATGCCTTAATTTCTTTTGGATAATCGGTGACAAACACCGGCTTTTCAAATATCTTCTCGGTCAGGTAACGCTCGTGCTCAGTCTGCAGGTCGCTACCCCATGACACGGGATACTCAAACTCCGCGTTGTTTTTCCCAAGGATTGCAACCGCATCGGTATAGCTTACGCGCGCAAACTCGCTGTTTACAAGCTGGGTAAGCCGCGCAATTAACGCCTTATCTTTGTCGTAGAAGTCGTTGAAGAACTGCATCTCCTGCGGGCAGGATTCCAAAACATGCCGGATAACCGATTTCACCATCTGCTCCGCCAGCAACATGTCGTCTGAGAGGTCTGCAAAAGCAATCTCCGGTTCAATCATCCAAAATTCTGCGGCATGACGGGGTGTATTGGAGTTTTCGGCACGGAAGGTTGGCCCAAAAGTATAAACCTTACCAAAAGCAAGTGCCATGCACTCTGCCTCTAATTGACCGGAAACGGTGAGCGAGGTCTGCCGTCCGAAAAAATCCTGTGAATAATCGACATGCCCCTGCTCATTTGTGGGAGGATTATTTTCATCCAATGTGGTGATGCGGAACATCTCCCCTGCTCCCTCGCAATCACTACCCGTAACGATGGGGGTATGTGCATATACAAACCCATTTTCATGAAAGAAGCGGTGAATGGCAAAGGATGCCTCCGAGCGTACGCGAAACGCCGCGCCAAATGTATTTGTGCGCGGGCGCAGATGCTGGATGGTACGCAAAAACTCGGGAGAATGACGTTTTTTCTGTAAGGGATAATCCGGCGTGGACGCACCTTCTACCGTCACCTCCCTTGCATGGATCTCCAGAGGCTGCTTTGCTTGGGGAGTGAGTACAACGCCGCCTGTAACCCGGATAGCCGAGCCGACGTTAAGCTTTGTCAACTCACGGTAGCCGGCAACCCTGTCCTCATCCATAATAATCTGAAGGTTAATAAAGCAGGAGCCGTCGTTGATTTCAATAAAGCACAATGTTTTGGATACCCGCATGGTCTTAATCCATCCACACACTGTGGTTTCCTGGTTTTCATACCGGCTCGCACTGCTAAACAGTTGTTTCATTTCAATTCGTTGCATTGTTAATACTCCTCATCAGAAATAAATATAGCGTAATCAACTGGCTAGCCACATCACTCAAACAAACACAGTTGTTTGTCGTATATTGCGGTTCGACGCACAGCTGCTTGGAAGGACACCTCATCGCAAAACCTACGAAATGCTTCGATGATAAGCAACGGATTCAGGTTTTCGTTTATTCCCGCAAGCAGTCTAATTGTGATTATAACCGAAGCTTCATCAGTCTTCGCTTCGGCACAGATGATATAGTCTTTGAGGTTGACCTCTTTATATCCTTTTTTGGTCTTTTTATCTGACGCTATGACAGGCTGGTCTATAAACCGGCTCCATTGACCTAACAGTAAGCTTGCGTCATCCGCGCGAATTGTGATTGAATAATCCGCATAGGTAATTGCTTCGGGCTTATTGATCGGCTCTGCGGCACGCAATACACGGATATTGGGAGGCAGTGCATTGTTTAATCGGGACACAAGTTCCTCATACGGCAAATCTTCGTTTAAGCGGATATC
Source organism: Bacillota bacterium (assembly GCA_023460535.1). Taxonomy (GTDB): domain Bacteria; phylum Bacillota; class Clostridia; order Oscillospirales; family Ruminococcaceae; genus Acetanaerobacterium. The sequence goes on along the minus strand of JAEWPV010000020.1, from coordinate 208,053 downwards.
CATCGTCTCACAGTCACTTGAATAACCAAGAGAAAGCGGGAGTGCAAAGGTCAGATAGATGTGCGGATTAAAGCCCTGGGTATACCATATTGGAATACCGGCACGCTTTAAGGATCGCTGCATACACCGCATCATGTCAAGATGCGATATATATACCGCCCTGCCTTGTTTTGAGAACCACACTCTAACGCTTTTCATGGCACACACCTCCCATCGCTATAGCTGCACCGCAAGCCGAACACTTCTGCCTGCAATGCGGCGTGGTTAGGCTTTCGAGCGCCTGCTTATGCTCACGAACCAGAAACTCCTTGGAGATGTAATAATCAAGATGATCCCATGGCATAATCTCGTTATAGTCTCTGCGACGGTTGGCGTAAAAGGCCGGATCAAACCCTTGTTCTTCAATAATACGCATCCAGTCGCCAAAACGAAACAGCTCGTCCCATCCATCAAAATAGCAGCCCTGCAAATATGCCTGCTCGATTACGCTGCCCAGTCTGCGGTCACCGCGTGCCAAAACCGCCTCGAGGATGCTGGTATTCACGCTGTGGTAGCTAAGCGAGATTTTCCTGCTGGTAAGCGTTTTTCGTAGCAGGGACTGCTTGTACTCGATCTGCTCGCGGGTATCCTGCGGTTCAAATTCAAACGGGGTAAACGGTTTGGGCACAAAGGTGGCGACGCTCACGCTCACATTCACCCCTTTGCCCTTTTGTCTGGTGGGCAGAGAATAATATAGGTCAACAATCTTTTGCGCTAACTCGGTAATACCCACCACATCATCGTCCGTTTCAGTAGGAAGCCCCAGCATAAAGTAAAGCTTTACCCCGGTATACCCGCCTTCAAAAGACTGTTTGCAGGTGTTAAGCACCTCCTGCTCGGTGATGTTCTTATTGATAACATCGCGTAGACGCTGGGTTCCGGCCTCCGGCGCAAAGGTTAAACCGCTTTTTCGCACCTGTTTAATCTGCTCCATCAGCTCCTGCGGGAAGTTATCGATACGCAGGCTAGGCAGCGAAAGGTTTATCTTCTGCTCGCTTGTCCATCCAATCATCTGCCCGAGCAGCCCTTCCAGATGCGAATAGTCGCTTGTGCTTAGGGAAGAAAGTGAAATCTCCTCATAGCCGGTAGACGTACAAAGGTCATGCGCATTTGCATTGAGTATTTCGCTGCTCTTCTCGCGCAGGGGGCGGTAGATAAAGCCCGCCTGACAAAAACGGCATCCGCGCAGGCATCCGCGCATCACCTCAAGCTGCGCACGGTCATGAACAATACTGGTAAACGGTACGACGAAGGTATCGGGATAATAGACCGAATCAAGGTCCTTAATAATTGCTTTGCGAACGGTTTGCGGCGCGTCATCTATTGCTGATATCCCGGAAACCGTACCGTCATCATGGTAAGAGACCTCATACAGGCTGGGTACATACACCCCCTCTATGTGCGCCGCGCGGCGAAGGAACTCCGATTTGCTGAGCCCTTGTTGCTTTGCCTCTAGGTACAGGTCGCACAAAGCAACGATATGCTCCTCCCCTTCGCCCAGCATAAACAGATCAATAAAATCGCTCATCGGCTCCGGGTTACAGGTACAGGGACCTCCGGCGACAACAAGCGGCCAAAGTTCGTTTCGCTCAGACGCACGAAGCGGAATGCCCGCAAGGCTAAGCATATACAGCACATTGGTATAACTCAGCTCGTACTGCAGGGAAAAGCCCACGATATCAAACTCTGAAATTGGGTCAAGACTCTCCAACCCGTAAAGGGGGATGTTGTTTTCCATCATGCGCTCGCGCATATCAATCCAAGGCGCAAACACACGCTCGCACCAGAACTCCTTATGGCTGTTAAGCAAAGAATACAATATCTTCATACCTAGATGCGACATGCCAATCTCATAGGTGTCGGGAAAGCAAAACGCAAAACGAAGTTTTACCTCATTTGCGTCTTTGATTACACTACCCAGCTCACCGCCAACATACCGTGCGGGACGTTCCACCAACGGCAGTACCGCGTCCAGCTTGTCCTTTAAATTACTCATAACAAGACCCTTGCCTTTCTATGTCCTTGCCAAAAGACACTCCGTAAAGTAGTAATATGTATTATTCCATACTTGCGCAACCCAAAAAAGCAATGTTGTTAACTATATTATAGCATAACCTTTGCGCGATTTGCTCGTAGCCTTGGCAATAAACTCATTGCCAAGAACACACACACAACAAGAAGAGAAAAGTTGTGTGAGGGACGAAAGAGAAAAACAAGCCCAATAACAAATAATGGTATAATAAAAAGTAACGAGAGCAGCATTGCAGCGCGACCGCCTTTCTTTTCGCCAAACAGTTTACTTAAAATCAGCTCCGCAGCACGTCCTCCGTCTAAAGCCCCTACTGGTAGAAGATTAAAAACCCCAATCCACAAATTAACGGCGCTGATAAGAGACACACTCTGTGAACCGGAGAATGCACATAGCACAAAAATCAGCAGGTTTGCTATTGGTCCTGCCAGAAGCACCAAAAGCTCTTCCCAATACAGAAGTGCATCTACCCGCGTAATGCGTATTCCAAACAATTCAAAGCTGACTGCCATAACCTCACCCTTTAAAGCGAGCAACGCGGTCAGGTGGGCCAGCTCATGCACAGCCGACGACAAAAAGGCACAAAGCATAACGCCGGAGGTATCCAGTAGCATCAGCAAAACCATTGCAGCTACAAACAGAAATTTGATTTCTATTTTTATCCCGCAAAGATTAAAGCACATTAAGACCATCCCTGTCAAATATCCACAAAGGATCGGCACATAGCCCGTCCTTGCGTATTTCAAAATGAAGATGCGGGCCGGTCGTTAGCCCAGTATCACCAACCAGCGCAATGGTCTCTCCGCTTTTTATCCTTGCGCCGATTGTAGCTACAATACTGTCGCAATGGCAGTATACGGTGTAAAAACGCGCACCATGGTCAAGTACGATGGTATTGCCGTATATTTCGCTATAGCTTATATCATGCACCGTTCCGCTAACCGCTGCCATAATTCGTGTGCCACGGGGTGCCGCAATATCAATGCCTGTATGAAAATCGCGTTTGCCCGTTACGGGATGCGTTCGATAGCCAAAACCGCATGAAGTTGTCCCTGCGGCTACCGGGTAGAGCAGTTTGCCAAATACGGTGACAGGTGAAAACGTGGCGCCATTGGGCGCTTTCATTCGCCGAGATGACAATGCGATTACATCCCGGGACGAGGTGTGCATAGAAAAAGCAGGCACTTCATCTTGTATGCCTGCTTTTTCCTCTGCGTTGTTGCTTAAGAATGAAAAGGTTTGCTGTACCGCGTCTTCAATTGCCTTATAGTTGTCGTTAAGCAGCTTACCGGTTGCACTGTGGCTGACAATCTCTCCGTAGGACTGTTTGAGTACTTCAAAAGCCGGGCCGCTAAACTGTTTAACCATAAGAACGGTTAGCAAAATAAGCACACACAAAAACAACTGTAATGTAATAATCTTTGTGTAGCTTGGTCCTTTTGCCTGTTTGTCCTGATTGGTTCGCGATGTTCGCTCTCGGTACTGCGCGCGGTCTGTATCGGTCATAGCAGTCACACTCCTGAATATAGTATATTCTGACGAGTGCCAAATAATAACCTTCATCCTAAACTCTGCTAAGACTATATATACCGCCTAGTTAAGACTCTTCTATTGCCGACAGCAAAATATCGCGCAATACGGCGGGGTTTCCCTGACCTTTAGACGCCTTCATGCATTGACCAACCAAAAAGCCCAGCGCGTTGGTTTTTCCGTTTTTATAGTCCGCTACCGATTTTTCGTTTGCGGCAAGCACCTCACGGGCAATCTGCTCCAGCGCCGAATTATCACTAATCTGCGCCAGACCCTTTTCCTGAACAATCGAATCCGGGGGAACATCTCTTTCCACCAGCTCTTCAAGCACCGTCTTGCCCGCCGTGTTCGAGATTGTGTTATTTTCAATCAGAGAGATCATCTTAACCAGGTTCTTTGGTGTAAGTGCGGTATCAAATATTCCACAGCCGCGAACACCCAGTATTCTGCTGATATCACCAAGCAGCCAGTTCAGGATGTTTTTGGGCTTACACTCGTTTAGCGCGACACACTCTTCAAAAAAGCGTGCCTTTTCCATACTCTCTACCAATAACCCCGCCTCAAACTCAGGCAGCTCATAATCCTTGATGTACCGCATCCGTTTTTTGTTCGGCAGCTCAGGCAGGCTTTGCTTCAAGTCCGCTACCACCTCTTCCGGTACAACGATGGTACCAAGGTCGGGCTCGGGGAAGTAACGGTAATCCATCGCGTCCTCTTTGCTGCGCAACAGAACGTTCTTGTTGTTGGCGGCATCCCAACGGCGGGTCTCCTGCTGAATCGTCTCTCCACTCTCAATCGCTTCAATCTGACGTTTCGCCTCATACTCTATCGCACTTACCGTATTACTAAAGCCATTAACGTTTTTGGTTTCTACCCGGGTGCCGAATGTATTTGAACCCTTTTTCATCACCGAAACATTGACGTCACAGCGAATCGAACCTTCCTGCATCTTGCAGTCGGAGATATCAAGGTATTGCAGTATGGAGCGCATGGTATCAAGGTACGCCTTTGCCTCGGCAGAACTGCGCATATCGGGCTCTGATACAATTTCAATCAGCGGTACGCCGCAGCGATTAAAGTCAACCAACGAGCCGGAAAAGCTGTCGTCATGCAGCAGCTTGCCTGCATCCTCCTCGATATGAATTCGGGTTATGCCAATGCGTTTTTCCAATCCTTCAACCAAGATATCCACATACCCGTTTTCACACAGGGGAATATCGTACTGCGAAATTTGATAGGCTTTGGGCAGGTCGGGATAATAATAGCTCTTCCTATCCTGCTTGCAGACGTTGTTTATGGTGCAGTTCAGCGCATGACCCATCTTCACCGCCGACTCTACAACCCGTTCGTTGAGGGTTGGCAGCGTTCCCGGCATTCCGGAGCAGATTGGGCAGACGTTGGCGTTTACTTCCCCGCCAAACTCATTTTTACAGGCACAGTATATTTTTGATTTTGTGTTGAGCTCTGCGTGCATCTCAAGTCCAACTACAATCTCGTAATCATTTTGTGGCATCCTTTTCATCCCCTTTCTATCACTGTTCGGCGCATACAACGGTTGCAGCACCGCCGTGCATCTCTTCAACCAAAGAGGCAACCTCAAACAGTACCTGCTCAGAGAACCTCGGTCCGATAATCTGCATGCCCACGGGTAATCCCTTGCCGTCTTTCCCGCACGGAACCGAGATAGCGGGAAGTCCAGCGATGTTGACGGTTACGGTACAGATATCCGACGCATACATCTTAACCGGATCGTTTGATTTTTCGCCTAATCGGAAAGCGGTGTCGGGTGCTGTGGGGGTAATAATTACATCGCAGGTGGCAAACGCGTCCTCGAACTCCTGCGTAATCTTCTTTTGAAACAGCTTTGCCTTCTTATAATAGGCGTCGTAGTAGCCCGAGCTGAGCACAAAGGTTCCAAGCATAATCCGGCGCTTTACCTCATCGCCAAAGCCCTCGCTGCGTGTTTTTTCATACATGTCGATAAGCCCGTCAAAATTTTCTGCGCGATAGCCGTATTTAACACCGTCAAACCGCGCCAGATTGGAGGACGCCTCTGCGGAGGAGATAATATAATAGGCGGATAAGGCGTGATCGGTGCTTGGAAGCGATATCGGTTTCACAACCGCGCCAGCCTGCTCCAGCAGCTTTACGGCGGCAGTTACCTTTTCTTTAACCTCATCATCCACTCCGTCTGAATAATACTCGGCAGGAATGCCGATGACAAGCCCTTTGGGGCTTGCTTTTGAGATACGGGTATAATCGGGGTAATGGCGTACCGCGGTCGTAGCATCCATCGCGTCATGACCGCAGATCGCACCGTACAGCATCGCAACATCCGCTACACTTCTGCCAAACGGACCAATCTGATCTAGAGAAGACGCAAATGCCACAAGTCCGTAGCGAGAAACACTGCCATAAGTTGGTTTTAACCCCACAATGCCGCAGTAGCTTGCCGGCATACGGATAGAACCGCCCGTGTCCGAGCCAAGCGACAAAAAGGCCTCTCCCGCCGCTACCGAAGCGGCACTTCCACCGGAAGACCCTCCCGGAATGCGCGTAAGGTCATGCGGATTTTTCGTCTTTTTATAATAGGAGTTTTCGCAGGAGGAGCCCATTGCAAACTCGTCTAGGTTTAACTTGCCGACCATTACCGTGTCAAGCGCATTCAGCCGTTCTATAACAGTCGCGTTATAGGGCGGTGTAAAGTTGCCCAGTATTTTTGAAGCACAGGTTGTCAGTACTCCTTTGGTACAGATATTGTCTTTAATCGCGATAGGTACACCGGCAAGCGGAGAAAGATTTTCCCCTCTTGCCCGCTTTTTGTCCACCTCTCGTGCCTTTTGCAGCGCCGCTTCCCTTGTTAGGGTTAGGAATGCTTCAACGCGGTTTTCTACCTCATCAATACGCGAAAACACCGACTGGGTCGCTTCTACCGCAGAGCATTCGCCGCTTTTCAGTTTATGTGAAAGCTGTGTGGCCGTCAGTTCATACAGGTTCATGTTCTACTACCATGCCTTTCCGGAAGTAAATATATTGTCAGGACTCTATCTATTCCTCTACGACCTTAGGTACCACAAAACAGCCTGCCTCCATCATGGGCGCGTTTTGTAGTATCTCCTTGCGCGTGATTGTCGAGATTACCTTATCCTCACGCAAAGGCATCGGGTTGCTTGGGTCTAGCGAGAGTGTCATATCGGTTACGTCCGGCAGACGATCCACCATGTTTACAATGTTCTGCATATCCGCCTGAAACCGCGGAATATCCTCTTCGCTGATGGTCAGGCGCGAAAGCTTGGCCACCTTCTTAATGTCGATGTTCATTTCATTTCCTAGCCTTTCAGAGTATTCATGTTTATTCGTTATAGAAAACACTGTATTCTATTGGTTAATCACCGAGCAATGCAAGCAGCTGCTGCTCGGTCAATACCGTTACCCCCAGCTCGTTTGCTTTATCAAGCTTACTGCCCGCGGCTTCGCCCGCCACGACGTAGCCGGTTTTCTTAGACACACTGGAGGACACCTTTCCCCCCTGCGCTTCAATCAGTCTGGTTGCATCGGTACGGGAAAGGGTCGGCAACGTTCCGGTCAGCACAAAGGTCAATCCCTTTACCCTGTCGCCCTGCGGCGCAAGGGTTGATATCATATTAACGCCTGCCACTTTAAGCCGGGAAATCAAATCAAGCGTCCCACTATGTGAAAAAAACTCGGTGACGTTGTTTGCCATTATCCCGCCCAGTCCCTCGATTGAAGAAATCTCATCAGCTTGCGCAGACATCAGGGCGTCCATGGTTCCGAACCGCTTTGCCAACAACTGCGCAGCCTTTTGACCGATGCCGCGGATGCCCAGCGCAAAGATCAAGCGAGATAAATCGGCATTTTTTGAACGCTCTATCGAAGCAAGTAGATTGGATACCGAGCGATCACCCATCCGTTCCAGCTTGATAAGCGCATCACGAGTGAGGCTATATAAATCCGCCGCCGAATGAATCAAACCGTTCATTGCAAGCAATTCAATTACCGCTGGGCCCAGCCCTTCGATATCCATTGCGTCTCGGCTTACAAAGTGCTCAAGGTTTTTTAGCAGCGTCGCGGGGCACTCCGGGTTGGTACAGCGCAATACGGCCTCATCCGGTTCGCGGTAAACCGCCTCATTGCAGGAGGGGCAGTGTGTGGGCATCTCAAACGGCATACTGTTTTGCGCATGCTTCACTACGCCCAAAACCTCAGGGATAATCTCTCCCGCTTTGCGTACGAGAACCGTATCGCCCACACGGATATCCTTTTCTCTTATGAAGTCTTCATTATGCAATACCGCCCTGCTTACCGTTGTTCCCGCAAGGGTAATCGGCTCAAACACAGCAGTGGGCGTAAGCGCGCCGGTTCTGCCGACGTTTATCTCAATACTAAGAAGCGTGGTCGACTTTTCTTCCGGAGGATATTTAAACGCAACCGCCCAACGCGGAAACTTTGATGTTGCGCCAAGAAGCTCTCTGTCCGTAAAGTTGTCTACCTTTACAACTGCGCCATCGATGTCAAATGGATTGCTTCCGCGTGTATCACCGATACGCTGAATCTCCTGTATGACATCCTCGATGTTGTCAAACGCACGGTATGACGGAATCACCTTAAAGCCAAGCTCAGAAAGCAACAGGAGTGACTGTTCGTGAGAAGTAACCGCTATCCCGTCTATCTGTTGAATATTAAACACATAGATATCAAGGCGCCTTTGCGCAGTTATCTTTGGGTCTTTTTGCCTTAGCGAGCCGGCCGCCGCGTTTCGCGGGTTCTTAAACGGCTGTGTGCCCTCCTGTTCCTGACGCTTTACTACCTCGTCAAAACTTTTGCGCGGCATATAAACCTCTCCGCGCACCTCTAAGAACGGAAGCAACCGATTCAGCCGCAACGGTACAGAAGCAATGGTTTTCAGGTTCTGCGTCACATCCTCACCCACAAAGCCGTCACCACGGGTGGAACCGCGAACAAAAAGCCCATCACGGTATTCAAGCGACACCGAAAGCCCGTCTATTTTGGGTTCCACTACATAGCAGACCGATGCTGCTGCCTCACGCACCTTTCGATCAAACGCTCTTACCTCGTCCAGTGTAAACACATCCTGCAAGCTGCCCATCTGAACGGTATGGGCAACGGGCTCAAACGTATTTTGCGCTTTTCCTCCAACCCGCTGTGTGGGGGAATCTTCGGTAAACAGGTCTGGATAGCTTTGCTCAAGCGCTATTAACTCATGCAGTAAGGCATCGTATTCATAATCCTCAACGGCAGGGTTGTCCAGAACATAGTATCGGTAATTATATTCATCAATCTGCCTTCGCAGGTTCTCTACCCTGCTTTTAGCACAGGAAAAATCCATTTAAGCACGCCCAATCCTTTAGTCGATATTGTCAGTTCCCCAAATGCAACGTTAATTTTTTGGTATTCAAAATAGAAAGCCGTTTTGTTTCTTCGGATATTATACCATATTATGCCCGCTAATTGTAATAGAGATTTATTTGTTTGCATAATCATTTATTTTTGAGATAAGCGATGAATCATCCCCGGTAACTTTGGTAAAGGAGTCGGGAACCTTGCCCACAATGACATTATCCACAAGAATAAAGTTACACGGAACTTCTACACGACTGGAGTGACCCGCTATCATCGCTGTAACCGCTAAGTTGACCTCCAGCAGGATGCGGTGCCTAGTTTGGTTGATGCCAGCCTCGTCAAACGAATGAAAAAACTGCGCATTAACCTCGCTTGCTGGAGCGATGCGAAACGCGACCAATGGTCCTCGTCCTACAAAGATCTGTCCGCCAAACAAGGTACCGATGTGAATCTTTACCTCGGTATCGGAAATATCACTCAGTTTATCCAAAATGGATGTAGTTAAGCGGGATTTGAGAATGTTGATGGTCATTGCATTGGTCTCCATTGCCGTAACTACGCCATCTGCGTCGGTAGAGACGGTAATTATGTCATCGTATTGAATGCGGCTGTTCTCCAGCTCTGCCACAACCGCGTCGTTAATAATGCGGGTTGCAAGCGTCTTCGCTTGATACTGCGAAAAGGTAACAACTATCGGGCGCATCTTTATATCACAAATAATAAGTGTAATCAGCACAATACCAAGAGAAAGCATCAGTTTTAACCGCAGTCTCTGTGCATCATCCATCCGTATTCTGCGCATCCCGCCCCGCCGCCCTTCCCAAGCAAATGTGACATATCATCAAGATAAAGACACTTTTACACGGATATCAAAAGAAAAACAGCAAATCTATTCATTTATATATATTCGGCACAGCTCGGGCATGTTCTTGTTTGTGGCATTTTTATGCACAAAAGGTCCGCGATGCTGGCGCACCACGAACCCTTTTTACATGTACTAGATAGCAATCAGATAGATATTTGATGCGCAATCTCAAACGCATTGCGGTCAATATCCTTCTTCATCTGCAGAGCCTCATAAATATCCAGGTCAACAATTTTATTCTCGCGCATAACAACGACGCGGTTGCCAACACCCTTTGTCAATAAATCAACCGCATAGTTGCCCATTAAGCTTGCAATTACACGATCCTCGACGGTGGGTGAACCGCCGCGTTGTACGTGACCAAGTACCGTCGCGCGTGTTTCAATCTTGGTGTTTTCCTGAATCATCTTCGCGAGCTCCTCAATGCTGGGGTTGCCGTCCGCAACCACACCTTCCGCCACGATAACAATAAAATGGTGTTTGCCGGTGCCCTGCGTCTTCATCATACGGTCGTATATATCCCGCTTGAGGTTATACTCTATTTCAGGAACAAGAATTGCAGTCGCGCCGCAGGCAATACCAGTATTCAGTGCGATATGACCCGCATGTCTGCCCATCACTTCAACCACACTGCAACGGTCATGGGACTGAGCGGTGTCACGCAGTCTGTCTACCATCTCCATTGCGGTGTTCATCGCGGTGTCATACCCAATGGTGTAATCAGACGAAGCGATATCGTTATCGATGGTGCCTGGTATGCCGACGCAAGGAATTCCAAGCATGGAAAGATCGCGTGCGCCGCGGAAGGAACCGTCTCCTCCTATTACCACAACTCCGTCAATTTTCTCCTTTAAGCAAACATCCTTCGCCTCTTCTACCCCTTCAGGGTCACGAAATCTCGCACAACGGGCAGTATAGAGCATGGTGCCTCCGCGATGAATAATATCTGAAACATCGCGCAGATTCATTTCCTTCATTTCCCCTGTAATCAGCCCGTTATAGCCGCGCATAATACCCATGACACGCAAACCTTTGTGCAGACCGGATCTCACCACTGCCCGCACCGCCGCATTCATACCGGGAGCATCTCCTCCGCTTGTTAAAACGCCGATCGTTTTTACCTCATTCATCCTTTGCCATGCCTTTCCGATACCATGCCGGTAATGGTATAGTACCCACTTGTTGTAAGTTATAGTATTGATAAAAAAGCTTATTTAAAAAATAACATGCCTTCAAAAAAACATTATAGTATATAGCCTATGCTTTTTCAATGACCTACGCCTGTTTTTAGTTTGATTTATGCGGTTTTTCGCTATTTTCGCAGTACAACGTTTTCTTTTCCTAAAATATTGCCTAGTTCTTTGAGTAAAGCCTGCTCCGGAACGGTCCACATACTCTGTGCGGCTTGCGTTAGTTCATTTTCTTTTGCAAAGTATACGTAAACCGGAGTGGTCCCCGAAAAGAACTCCAGCATCGATTGCACCCGTACCAGGCGTTCATCGGCTCGGGATTGGAGTTTAAGGTATAATCCCGCACGATTTTTCTTTTCAACCTTCGTTTGCATATTCCCGGATTGTTGGCTTGATACTTGTTTTTCTCCCGACATGGTGTGCAGCGCATGTTCCACAGATTGAATACTCTCACAAATTATCTTAGGCTCCTCCTCTTCTCGAAAAGAGATTCGTCCTGTAACAACTGCGATTGAGCCTTCCTCAATCAGATGTGTGCCCGACAGCGCTTCAATCAGATTGGGGAATACGATGGCTTCCAGCGATGCAGTGGTATCCTCTATCTGAATAAAAGCCATCGTCTGATTGTTTTTGGTTGTTTTGAGCTTTTTCCCTGTAATAATACAGAGTAGCTTTACGATATCGCGATCCTTAAACCTTCCGTCTCCCTCCGATGCACAGACGATGATCTGCTCGAGCTGTGTGGCATGCAGTTTATCGGAAGCATCTCTATAATCACCCAGCGGATGGCCAGATATGAACAAGCCAATTGTTTCCTTCTCGTAACGTAATAGGTCCGCAAGCGGGTATTCCGTTTCTTCTGGAATCGGCGGTTCGTAGCTTTCGTCTACTGTACCGGAAGAAAATAAATCAAGCTGCCCCTCCAGCATGCTTTTCCCTCTGGAAGCAATGCCCTCAAGAATATTGGAAAAGTGCTGCATCAGCTGGCGACGTTTGTAGCCTAGGCTGTCAAAGGCGCCTGCCTTTATCAGGCTTTCCAGCCCTCTGCGGTTTAAGTCGGTACCCTGCAATCTCTCGCAAAAACTATAAAACGACTGATAGGAATCCTTCCGCCGACGATTATCAATTAAATCTCGTATAAAGCCGCGTCCCAAATTTTTAATCGCGAGTAAGCCAAACCGGATGCTGTCGCCAGAAACCGTAAAGCCTTCTTCGCTTTGGTTGACATCGGGCGGAAGCACAGCGATACCGATGCGCGCGCACTCGTTAATATATTCCACAACCTTGTAGGTGTTATCCAACACACTCGTTAACAGTGCCGCCATATATTCCTTAGGATAATGACACTTTAGGAATGCGGTTTGGTATGCCACATAGGCATATGCTGCCGCGTGAGATTTATTGAACGCGTAGGAGGCGAAGCTGCTCATCTCATCAAAGATTTCGTTGGCAATGTCAGCCGGCACGCCGTTGTTAACCGCGCCCACGCACTCCACGCTTCCGTCGTCCTTTTTTGCGCCCAAAATGAAGTTTCGGCGCTCTTTTTCCATAACATCGGCCTTTTTTTTCGACATGGCGCGGCGCACTAAATCCGCCCTACCGTACGAATAGCCCGCAAGTTGTGTGCAAATCTGCATTACCTGCTCCTGATACACAATACAGCCGTAGGTTACCTCCAAAATAGGCTTAAGCAGCGGCGTTTTATAAGTAACTAAATCGGGCGAATGACGGTTTGCAATGTATTTGGGGATAGACTCCATCGGTCCCGGACGGTACAGGGAGATAACCGCTATTAAATCCTCTAAGCTAATTGGCTTTAGATCGGTAAGAACTCTGCGCATCCCCGCAGATTCAAATTGGAATACGCCTTGGGTCAACCCCTGCGAAAGCATCACAAAGACCTGTTGATCATCCTCGGGTATGTTTCTCATGCTAAACTCGGGCGTTACTCGGCGAATCATCTCCTCGCAGTCATGAATGACGGTCAACGTTCGCAGTCCGAGAAAATCCATCTTCAGCAAGCCGAGCTCCTCAAGCGTGGTCATGGGAAACTGGGTGATAATCGCGTCATCGCTTTTAGTCAACGGCACATAGTCACTGACCGGGTCGCGCGTAATCACGACGCCCGCCGCATGGGTTGAGGAATGACGAGGCATACCCTCTACCTTGCGCGCCATGTCGAGCAAATCCCTAATCCTTGCGTCCGTTTCGTACAGCCCCTTTAACTCGGCTACCACCGACAGTGCCTTGTCGATGCTCATATGCAGCTCGGTGGGCACAAGCTTTGCCACCGTATCAACCGTTTGATAGGGTACGGCAAGCGCACGTCCCACATCACGGATGGCTGCCCGTGCCGCCATTGTGCCAAAGGTAATTATCTGCGCCACATGGTCGGCACCGTACTTAGAGACAACATAATCGATAACCTGCTGGCGGCGTTCATAGCAAAAATCGATATCAAAGTCGGGCATGCTGATACGCTCCGGGTTTAAAAAGCGCTCAAACAGCAGGTTGTACTTCATCGGGTCGATACCGGTAATCCCAATGCAATATGCGGCAAGGCTGCCCGCGCCCGAGCCCCTGCCCGGTCCAACCGGTATGCCGGCTTTACGAGCGTAGTCGATAAAGTCGTGTACGATTAAAAAATAATCGACATACCCCATATTACCGATTACCGACAGCTCAAATTCCAGCCGCTTTACAACCGTTTCCTCCGGATTATCGCCGTAATGGCGCACTAAGCCCTCATAGCATTTCTCCCTAAAATAGGTGAGATTGTCTTTGCCGTCGGGCGCCACAAAAAAGGGCAGCTTGGTCACACCGAACTCAAACGAGACGTTGCAGCGCTCTGCAATGCTTACGGTATTTGTTATTGCTTGTGGCGCAAAGAAAAACAGCTCGGTCATTTCGTCTGCGCTTTTTATGTAGAACTCGTCGGTGGCAAACTCCAGTGTATCCTCATCTTCCACCGTGTGACCCGTCTGGATGCACACCATCACATGATGCATTTTGGAGTCCTCTCGCTCTAAATAGTGCGAGTCGTTGGTCGCCACCAGAGCAATACCAGTCTCCTCGGACAGTCGCACGAGGTGCGGAATAATCTCCTTTTGCTCACGAATCCCATGATCCTGCAGCTCTAAGAAGTAGTTATCCGAACCAAATATCTCGGCATAGCGCAATGCTGTTTTCTTAGCCGCTTCGTACCCGTCATTTAAAAGCTTGCGCGGAATCTCCCCCGCCAAACAAGCAGAAAGACAGATTAGCCCTTCGTGATACTGTTCCAGCAGCTCTAAATCAACGCGCGGGCGGTTATAGAATCCTTCGGTAAAGCCACGTGAAACCAGTTGAATCAGGTTGTTGTACCCCGTATTATTTTTACATAGCAGCACCAGATGATATGGACTGGTGTCAAGCTGGTGAACCTTATCAAACCGTGTGCGCGGCGCGACGTACACCTCGCACCCGATAATCGGCTTTATGCCCTGTTTTAGCGCCTGTTTATAAAAATCGATTACCCCGTACATTACGCCATGGTCGGTAATCGCTACCGCGGTTTGACCCAGTTCCTTCGCTCGTGTAAGCAATTTAGGAATGCGACATGCCCCGTCAAGCAGGCTGTACTCGCTATGAACATGCAGGTGCACAAAATCATTCATTCCAAATACGCCTCCTTTTCGTTGCTAGTAACACAACGGCTATACCTTTTTCACTCTTCTTTTCATTTTTGCCGTCTTTATCCGGGCAGCTATCTCGTTTATTTTTCGAAGGCGATGGCTCACCCCGGAACGCGTTAAGGGCGGCGAAGCCATCTGCCCAAGTTCACTCAGAGAGCTTTCGGGATATTTTAGACGCAGTGAGGCGATCTCTTTGAGCTCGTCCGACAGAAGCTCATAGTTCCCTGATCGTTTTAATGCACGAATTGCTTTAACCTGCTGCGTTGAGGCGGTTACCGTCTTCTCAATATTAGCAGTTTCGCAGTTGGTTTTACGATTTATGTTGTTACGCAAATCCTTAAGTACCTTAACATCCATCAGTTCCAGCGTAGAGAGTGTTGCGCCCATATAGGTGATGAGATCCTCAATTACGGCACTCTCGCGAAAATACAGTACGTAGCTGCCCTTGCGCTGCGTCATCTTCGCCTGAAAGCCCGCCTGAGACAGAATATAGGCAAGGTTCTTGCTAAGGGTGTATCGGGGTGCAACAAACTCAATGCGATAGGTCTTTCCCGGGTCGCTGACATATCCGCACGCCAAAAACGCACCCCGCACAAAGGCGCACAGCTCTTCGTCGCTTTCGATATTTGCCATGTTTACCTTAACCGAAACCTCATGAACCGAGTGCGAAAGGTAGGCAAGCAGCTTGTTCTTGTCTTCCATCGTTGCCGCAGAAAGTAAAAACAGCGGGTTCCCCCCGCCAAGACTGCGTAACGAAGCATCGATACCGCACATTTCCATTAACAGTGCCTTAAAGCGTTCGGCAACGCACTCATACTCGGTTTGAGATAAAAGCGTATCCAGATTAAAGCAGCGTGAAAAAAGAACAAGTCCGTACAGCATTGCCCTCTTCTGTAAAGCACTATGCCTTGCCGGAGCAGAAAGCTCATTTTTCAGCCTGTAACCAAAGCTGTTTTGGTCTACCATACTCTATTTCTCCCATTGCAACCGGACGCAGTCAACGGTCTTTTGTGATGTCGCGATGGTTTGCAATTGCACGAACTCCTTTTTGCTCCAGTGCAGCACAAACGTTTTGCGCAAAGGTTACGGAGCGATGCTTGCCACCCGTGCAGCCAATGGCAACCACCAGCTGGCTCTTCCCCTCATTGGTATACAACGGTAACGTAAACTCAAGCAGATCGATAATGCGCCTCAAAAACTCCCGCGACTCCCCAAAACTCAGAACAAAATCCGAAACATCGCAGTCAAGCCCCGATTGAGGCTTGAGATGGTCAAAATAAAAGGGATTGGGCAAACAACGCACATCAAACACCAGGTCGGCATCACTGGGCAGCCCGTATTTAAACCCAAAAGACATGCAATTGACCATAATACCTGCCGAAAGATTATCCAAAAACAGCGCGGAAAGACGCTCCTTAAGCTGTGCCGGAGAAAGGATTGATGTATCAATCGTGTAGTCTGCGCGGCTTTTAATCTGCTTGAGCATCACTCGCTCCACCGCTATCGCGTTTTCTACCGACGCGTTCTCGTTGTCCACCAACGGATGCTTGCGCCTTGTTTCTTTAAAACGACGTATCAAAACATCGTCGCGGCAATCAAGAAAAAGAACCTTGTAGTTGTAGCCGTTGTTTTTCATCTCGTTAAGGCTGTCCACTAAGCCACTAAACATATTGCCGCCGCGGCTGTCGGTGACGATGGCGATTTTACTGATCTTCCCGTCAGATTGCGAACAAAGCTCGGCAAACTTCGGAATAAGGATAGGAGGCATATTATCGGCACAAAAAAAGCCGATGTCTTCCATCACGTTGGCTGCTCTTGTTTTACCGGCACCCGAAAGTCCGGTGATAATGACAAGCTCCATACACTTCACCCATTTATTACACTAGTTTTCGCAACGGAACAGACGAACCTCACACTCGAGGGCAATGCCTGTCTTTTGCATAACCTCATCTTTAATCACTTTTATCAAGGCTAACACATCGTCGCAGGTTGCCCCGCCGGTATTGATAACAAAGCCGGAGTGCTTGGTACTCACCATCGCGCCGCCGACACTGCGTCCCTTCAGACCGCACTGCTCAATCAGCGCAGACGCATAGCCGTTGGCAGGGCGCTTAAAGGTGCTGCCCGCACTGGGGAATTCTAGCGGCTGTTTGGTACAACGGCGCTCCCAAAGCTCTTGCATACGCTGCTTAATTTGGCTTTTGGGCGCCGGGGTTAGGCGCAACCGAAGCGCTGTGATACAGTATTCATCATTTGAATAGGCGCTGCTGCGATAAGAAAGGGCAAGCTGCTCCCCCTCAAACATACCGATATTTCCATTCTGGTCGATGTGCCGGCAGCTCAGCAGTACATCCTTCATCTCGCCGTCATAGGCTCCTGCGTTCATATAGGCGGCCCCTCCCGAACTACCAGGAATGCCATAGGCAAATTCTAATCCGGAAAGACCTTCGTTCAGGGCATACTTACATAGCTCGGTCAACGGAGTTCCCGCCATGCAGATAAGCTCATTGCCTTCCCTCGTAATGCCGGAAAGGTTTTTTCCGATGTGGATAACCACACCGCGGATGCCGCAATCACAGACCAAAATGTTGGAGCCTTTGCCCAAAATACAGTAGTCGATGCCACCGGTACGCAGATATTCTATCAATGTAGCAATTTGCTGTTCGCTGCTGGGGCTAACAAACACATCCGCAGGACCGCCTATGGCAAAGGAAGAATGGCGGGACATAGGTTCATCCAATAAGGCTTCACAGCCTAGCTCGTTGCATAACTTTATGAGCGATTCCTTCCACGGCATCTTCGTAATCAACCCCGCCCGTAATAATCTCAATTAAAGCAAAACACGTTTTAGGGAAGTGTTGTCGTGTTTTGGTATGGGTATGCAAACATCTTAAAAACAGTTTATGCGTAAAGATTGCCCAAAAATGCAGCGCCGATGATGCCGGCGTCGTTTCCAAGCTGCGCCGTTACAATCTCTGCGTTTTTCGGGCTGTCCTTTGTATACATCTCTTTGTTAATATAGTCACGCAATGGCTCAAGGATGGTTTCACCCTCCTTGGAGATACCGCCGCCAAGAAACAGAATATCCGGTTGGAATATGTTAATCATATTGGCTAACCCACAGCCAAGATAGTTCAGATATTGAGTGACAACCTGCCTTCCACTATCAAGACCCGCGCGCATCGCGTCAAATGCGGTGCGTCCATTTACCCTTGCAAGGTCGTGGTCGCAATACAGCCACATACCGTCGCCCGGGTGTGCAGTTAAATACTCACGTGTTGTGGTAATCAGTCCGGTTGCAGAAGCGTACGCCTCAAAGCAGCCCTTTCGGCCACAGGTGCACAGTCTGCCATCATAAACAATTACCGTGTGACCCAGCTCACCTCCGGCAAAATTAGAACCGGAATAGATCTTTCCGTCAATTATAATGCCACCGCCCACCCCGGTACCCAGGGTAATGCCGATAACATTCTTTACGCCCTTTGCGGCACCTGCCAAAGCTTCTCCATAGGTTGCGGCGTTTGCGTCGTTTTCCATATACACCGAAAGTCCCAACCGCTCTTTCATCATGCGTACCATGGGGACATGATAAAACTGAAGGTTGTTTGTATACTCAATCTCTCCGATGTCTTGATTCACCGTTCCCGGCGTACCAATGCCCACCCATTCAATCTGAGAAAGTGTAAGTCCGGCATTCGCGACGGCCTGTCTTGTCGCTTTATCCATGTCGTCCGCTATGTCCTGCGCCGGACGGGGTGCATTGGTTTTAATCTTTGCCTTACCCACTATCCGGTAGGCTTCATCTACTATACCTACCGCTATGTTCGTACCGCCAAGGTCAATACCCGCATAATACTTCATACCCGTCAGCACCTCTTTGTGTTGTTACTTGAGTTCATCCATTTTCAGTCCACAGTAGCGTTCGAGCGATTCAAAAAAACGTTCTTTGTTGATGTTAAGGATTAGATGCTCCGGAAAATCAATATCCGCCAGAAGCTCCAGCGAGGGTGCTACGCAGCCGATTTCCTGTGCAAAATGAGCGTCGGCGCTAACAACAACCGGAACCTCGTATTTTTTACACAGCTTTGCAATCTCAACACAATTGACCGCCGCACCTTTTCGCACGGTAAACGAGTGCGCGTTAATCTCAACAATTTTATTATATTCCTTAAACGCCTTAACGCCGCGTTCGTAATCAAAACGGTATGCCTCGGTTCCGCAGTGACCGATAACATGCACATCTTTATTTTTTGCAACCTCTATGTACGCCTTGGTATACTCGTCAATACTTACATTTATTCCAAGCGGAAAATGGAAGGAAGCGATAACCCAATCCAGCCGTTCTAAAACCCTTTGCGGTAAATCAAGTCCTCCCTCGTAGGATACAATGTCCGCCTCCGCACCGCGCAGCATAATCATATCATCAATGACACGGTTAATGTTCAACAGGTTTTCAAAAAACCAAATATGCGGTCCGTCCGGCATCTGCGGGCAGTGTTCGGTAATGGCTACGGCACACATCCCGTTTTTCTTTGCGTAAGCTAAGTTTTCAAGAATTGTACTGTATGCATGGCTGGATGCCACGGTGTGACAATGGGTTTCTGCAATCGATTTTGCCTTTCTGATGTCCAAGGATTCGACCTCCACTAGTGCCCTAAATAAAAGGTATTCTATCGTAAACCAAGCTTACTGCTAGTACGCATCCCAGTCATTTGTAGTGGATGTGTCGGCAGGCATCATCCCCAACTTGTCAAGCAGCTCTCGTGCAGCGTTGTAGCCCATCTTCTTTTGACGATTGTTCATGGCCGCAACCTCAATAATAATCGCAAGATTGCGTCCCGGTTTAACCGGAATAGTAAGCGAAGGAAGGCTGATGCCCAGAATCTCGGTATATTCATTGTCCATACCCATGCGGTCATAGACCTTGTTTTGATCCCAAAGCTCCAGCTGGATAATCATGTCCACCTTTTCGGTGACCTTGACCGAACCCATACCGAAGATGCGCCGCGCGTTGATAATACCGATGCCACGCAGCTCAAGAAAATGACGTATATTCTCGGGCGACGTACCAACCAGTGTTCTGTTTGATACGCGTCTTAACTCTACCGCATCGTCCGCTATTAGGCGGTGACCGCGCTTTACAAGCTCTATAGCGGTTTCGCTTTTTCCTACACCGCTTTCACCCAACAACAGGATTCCTTCGCCGTAAACCTCAACCAATACACCATGTCGGGTAATGCGCGGCGCAAGCTCCACATTTAACTTGGAGATAAGCCCCGACAAAAATGACGATGTGGAATCGGGTGTGCGCAACACCGGAACACTGTATTTTTTTGCGTAATCTGCTACCTCCGGAAACAGTTCAAGATCACGAGCAATAATCACGGCAGCTGGCTTTTCCGCAAAAAAGGTGTTTAAGCTCTCTTTGCGTTG
Source organism: Bacillota bacterium (assembly GCA_023460535.1). Taxonomy (GTDB): domain Bacteria; phylum Bacillota; class Clostridia; order Oscillospirales; family Ruminococcaceae; genus Acetanaerobacterium. The sequence continues at coordinate 187,911 of JAEWPV010000020.1, read as the reverse complement.
CTCCTCGGGAATAGAAGACAGATACCCGAACTCGGCTAACCCGAGAATCTGAATTCTCTGGTTGTCAAAATACTCGTGAAAGCCGGAAAAATACAGCCCAGGGCGATTGACCTCACTGCTGGAAATTAAGATCTGCGTGGGCTCAATGGGCAGATAGATTTCCTCCAGCTTAAATTCATCAATCAGTTTTGAAAGCGCAACCGTAAACATCGTTGACATGTTGTTCACCGTTTCTCCGACAATAATTTATAGTAGTCATTCGCTCGGTACTTTCTTTTGCTTTTGAGAGCAACCTATTGTTGATTGTTCAACATACAGATTTATACCTATCCTCACAATAGTCTCCGCAGCCGTTGTCGGTCAGGTTACGGCAGATTATCGATTCGCGCACTTGGAACAAAATCGCTTGCTTCTTAACTGCATGGTTTGCCAAATAATCTGACTTTATTATATCGTAACCGTACGTTTGTTTCAATTGTTTTTGTGAATACAACGCGCGATACCGAATATACTTTTGGCTACCCCATGCGCTTTGGAGTTAATCATTCGAGTAATACCAATAAGAATTCATTCCGGAAAGCTGAGTAATGGACCCCTTCGGCATCTGCGTTAACGCATTTTTTATGTTCATAAAATCCCCACAGCAGTACAGCAAAGAGAAGACCGAATAAGTAAGAAGGGCATTGGAAAACTCCGTTCCCGATATTGGTAGTACCGCCCATAGCATTAACGGGATAACGCCAAGAACCATAGCCGGTAACACAGAAAGCCATACAAACCTTGACTTTGATGTGGGATATACAGATACGCAAAAAGCAACCATGAATTTGAGACTATACCACACCTCAACTTCCGCTTTTTCGGGAAACGCAACGGCGTGCAGCAACTCATGCGGAACAATCATAACAAAGGACAACAAAATGCCCCATAAAGAAATCACGTTAAGCTCACCAATCTGTGAGTACAACAGTTTCTTTGTAAGTAATGCCAGCAGAAAAAGAACAACGGCAACTGCAAAATACGGCAGGACAGCTAGATTTAACGCAAGCATCGAATCCGGTTCCCGGAACTTAACCGCATTTGCAGGCAGGATGCCCTTTGGCAAGTCGTCCACGCTGTCAAACTTTCCTTTAAACACAATCTTCAATGTCGCACCCTCTTAACAGTGTTAGGATATCCAAGAATTATGACCCAGCAGCAATCAATCAAACGCCTCCGCCAATCGGTTAACGGCGTTGGATCGATATGAAATTTTATTTGAAATACATATACAACTGGCACTTAATCATGCCGTTGTACAGCTTGCGGCGTTTATCCGCCGTTCTGCCAAACAGACGTTCAAACTCCTCATGAGGTGAGATAACATAGTAGCTTAGCCCAGGGCGTTTTTCGAAAACCTTCCCCATCTGGGTATACAGCTGTTCTGCCTGCTGAATATCAAGCAGACGTTCTCCATAAGGCGGATTGCACAGCACCGTCGCCTTTTCATGAGTAATATTAAAATCCTTAACATCCGCAACCTTCACCTTGATTCGATCGGCAACCCCCGCTTTTTTTGCATTGCTCATGGTTAGTTCGACAGCTTCTTTGGAGATATCTGCGCCATGCGCCTCAAAGGACACGGTACGGTCTATCAGAGAAACCGCATTCTCGCGTTCTTGACGCCAGACGCTTTCACCAAAGCAATCCCAGCTTTCAGCCGAAAAACGGCGCGAAAGACCGGGCGCGATTCGCATGGCACGCAGTGCCGATTCGATCAAAAAAGTACCCGAGCCGCAAAACGGATCGTAAACCACCGAATAGCCTTTTATCCGCGCAATATCAAGTATCCCTGCTGCAAGCGTTTCTTTGATCGGCGCTTCTGTGGCGTCCTTACGATAACCACGCTTATGCAGACCGGCGCCAGAGGTATCGAGCATAACGGTAACCTCGTCCTTTAAGATGGAAAAACGAATCTGATGAACTGCACCAGTTTCCTCAAACCACGACTGGTGATACACCTGTTCCAACCGCTTAACCGCAGCTTTTTTTATGATCGATTGACAATCAGGCACGGAGAAAAGCTTGGAGTTGAGGGACCAGCCTTTTACGGGAAATGCGTCCTTTTTGCCGATAAACTCTTCAAGCGGTAGTTTGAGTACCCCTTGAAACAGCTCCTCAAAGCTGAGCGCACGAAAGCTACCCAAAACGATGAGTACGCGCTCCGCTGTGCGAAGCATAAGATTTGCCCTTGCTACATCCTGCGCCCCACCCTCAAATACGACCTTACCGTTGTGTGCGACTACATTTTGTCCGCCTATGCGCTTAATCTCATCGGCGAGGACTCCCTCTATACCAAAGAGACAGGGACACGCTATCGAAAACTGATTCATAAAGATTGATTTCCTTTCCTAATGCAATTGCAACCGGTAAGTCGGGTGGTCTTTTACTATCATAACAGAAAATCTATTGTTTCATACGGTCATTATAACATAAATCATGGAACACCTTGCGGTGTTCCATGAACGCAGAATTATTAATTACTGTTTAGTCCCCGTTGGGTTCTAGCAGACCGTAGTTTCCATCCTTTCGACGATAAACCACTCCGATTTCATCAGTTGATTCATTGCGGAACATGAAAAACTCGTGCCCCAGCATATTCATCTGCAAAATAGCTTCGTCTACCGACATGGGATTAATCACGAAACGTTTGTTGCGAACAACGCGATATTCCGCTTCGCTCACATCGTAATCATACAGGTAGCTTTCGTCCGATTTTGTAAATGCATCATCACGAAGCTTTGCTTCCAGTCTGGTTTTGTTCTTGACAATCTGGTGAAACAGCGTGTCGGTCACCGAGTCTAGGGAAGTCATCAGGTCGGCGGTGGTTTTCTCGCTGCGGTAAATCATCCCCTGCGACTTAATGGTAACCTCAACCGTAAAGCGGTCGCGCTCCAGTGAGGCGGTCACGATGGCATCTGCCGCGGTGTCAAAAAAGCGTTCAAATTTTTTAAGCTTTTTCTCCGCCCTTTCTTTAAACGAGTCACGCAGGTTGATTCTTCTGCCTCTGATCGTAATATTCATACAATCATCCCTTTCAACAACCTAATTATACATCATAGCCAAATCAGCTTGATTCAACTATGCTGTTTTTAAATATTATAGCTAAACTTCTTGCTATAATAATACCATAAAAGCCCGATGAAGTAAAGTATACCATGTTAATGTTTTATGTGTACAATATGTCCGATATCACTTTTTGTGCAAAAAAACACGGTGTGATTATCGTGTCGTATTACACTTTAGTTCCATTTACAAATACCATTACCGGCTTTGAATAAACAGAAAACGGGTCTGAATCAAACACCACTAGGTCGCAGTCTTTTCCAACGGCAAGAGATCCTACCCTGTCATCCAAGCCACAAATACGCGCAGCACCGATGGTAATGGCGCGAAGCGCCTCGTCATAGGGCAGCCCCTCCCGTACGGCAAGCCCCGCGCACAACGGCAGATACTGTATCGGAATAACCGGATGGTCGGTACAGATGGCTATTGGTACCCCATGCTTATGCAACACACCGGAAGTCTCGGGTGTAAGCATCCTAAGCTCTGGTTTTGAACGCTCACAGATAATCGGACCAACAATTGCGCTGGCATTCTCTTGTTTGATATCCGACGCAATCAAATGCCCTTCGGTACAATGCAAAATAACATAATCAAGTTTAAACTCGTGTGCAATACGGATTGCTGTGAAGATATCGTCGGTGCGATGCGCATGAAAATGCGCCTTAATCTTACCCTGAAGTAACGGCAGCAAGGCTTCGCATTTGATATCATACTCAGGCTCGTCGTAGTCTTCTTCGGTTTGTGCCCGGTTCATGTCTGTCATATACTTGCTTGCTTTGTATAACTGTTCGCGAATAATTGCCGCAGTAGCCATGCGCGTCTCAGGCGACTGATTCTTACCATGGTAAATGCCTTTGGGGTTTTCGCCAAGAGCAAACTTCATCGCAAGCGGCTGCTTTAGAATAATGTCGTCAATCCGCCCGCCTGATGTTTTAATTGCGGCAAGCTGCCCACCGATAGGATTTGCGCTTCCCGGTCCCGTTACCACTGTGGTTATTCCTGCACCAAGTGCTTCTTTAAAGCAGTTGTCCCGCGGGTTAATGGCATCAATCGCCCGCAGATGGGGAGTAGACGGGTCGGTAGCCTCGTTGCCGTCGTCGCCTTCAAACCCCATGCCATCCTCCCACATACCCAGGTGGCTGTGCGCATCGATAAAACCGGGGTAAACAGACGCACCCTGAACGTCAATGGCATCTTGAGGAATACTAACCAATTTATCCATTGGGCCAATTTCAGTTATTACTCCGTTTTCCGCACTTAGGTAACCGTTTAGCAGGACATCCTGCTCCATTGTATAAATTTTGGCATTTACTATAATCATCCTACTAACCATACCTTTCCAGCGTCTTGAACCTCACCTGCAGAAAAACGTCAAGCACAATAGCAGTCATCTATTATGCTGTGGAAGCAGTGCTCCCACATTTGTCGTTGTTTTGACTGTTTTATCGTTTTGGTCGCATGAATTCTCATAAAAAGACGTTGGTACGAAGTGTTATCCTCATACCAACGCCAAAACACTATCCAAATCAATTGGCTTATTAACCGAACTTCGCTCCTCGCTTACCACCCGATCCGCGCTTGGATTCTACATTTCGTTTGAGGTCGTACATCTTTTCATCGCTTGACTGCTTAAACTTGCTCATCATGTCTTCAAACGACATATTCTCGTTTTTACGGGCGCCAAACTCAAAGGAGTTTCGCCCACCGCCTCTGGGGGCAGGACGCTGCGGTCTGGGCGCGGGAGGGCTTTCGACTGCCTTCTTAATAGAAAGGCTAATCTTTCCGTCTTCGCCGATATTGAGAACCTTTACCTTGACCTCTTGTCCCTCGGTCAAGTGTTCTCTAATCTCATTGACATATGTAGAAGAGATCTCGGATATATGCACCATACCCGTCTTTTTTTCCCCTAAATCAATAAATGCGCCGAATTTAGTAATGCTGGTTACCTTTCCGGTCAATATACTTCCTACCTCAAGCTGCATACGAAACGTATTTCCTCCTTAAAATATCTTGAATAATCCAATTTGCATCATGGCGTTTTAATCTTTTGGAATGGTATGTCCGCTGCATCGTGGTCAGTTGCCGGATATATCAACGTAAACTCGTTCTTGAGGGTAAACATACCCCCACCTGCCTCTTGCCATACGCTCCATGTAGCCATTATCGTCGGTTGAATCAACCAGCTTGAGTATCTCTTTATTCTTTAATGTCTGTTCTGCAATCTGCTGATTCAGCAAATCAAGCTCCCTGTTCTTCTCAGAAACGTTAAGCTGAATCTTAATTGTAGACACAACAGAAAACGCACACACCGCAAGAATAACCAACTTTACGATGGGAGGCGTTTTTTTATTTTGATTTAGCTTGTTTGTCTTCATGCCCCAAATGCCCTCTGCTTCCAGTTTTTTGGGCGTCGTCTTGCGACCGTTTGGTATGTATTAAATTATACAATAAAACGCGGTTGTGTTTCAAGCGGTAATTCACATTATTTTGAATCTTTTTATTGTAAACACGCAGTTTGTTTACGGTTTTTATTGTTCCCTTCTTGGTTTTTTCATAAACCTTCACAGCAGGGTATGTAATCTTGCGATTTAAAAAGCGAAGCCCTCTGCGAAGAAAGGAGATAATTGCCTTGGAAACCTTCATGATTAACGCGCCAATGGTAAGAAAATACACTGTCATTCCAATCACAATTCCAAGCACTAAAAAAATCCGAAGCTGCCCTGAGTTAACGGTGAGGATGAATACAAACGAACAGACGGCGCAAAAAAACCAGTAGAGTATATCCTGAAAAAAAACCGCAACCGTGCTAGGATGAACCATCAAACGATATATGCGCAAGGGTTCCATTAGAAATCCTAAAATAAAACCTATAGCCAAAGCACCCAAAAACAATACGGTTTGATCGGCAACAAAAACCTCCATTTGCTTCACACTCCCGTACTTTATACTAATCAAACTCCATAATTGGAATGAAGGTCTACTATCCTAGTTAACACAAAAAGCAGGACCATTTACCGGTGTACGCTTATTTAAAGAGTTTTTCGAAGAATCCGCGGCGCTTTACATCGTCATCGGTGTAAACAAGCGTATGAATATCCCCGTCAATATTAAGCTCTCCGGTATCTACATTCAATTTATTGATGTGCAGGTTCGAGCCTTTTACGGTAAGCTCGCCCATGTCCGTAAAAAGAACCACCGATTGCTCATCAAAGCTGTCGATGTCGTTTACACCGGATACCGTCAATATCCGTCTGCCCTCTAAAATAACATTGTGTGGCATCTTAATCATCTTTTTTTCCTCTGCCATACCAACCCATCCTTTCTCATCATGCGCCTTGCCGTATACATGCACACAGCGTTTTGATTATCGCACACAAAAGCGGCAATACCCGTTAATACAGGCATCACCCAATGATATGACGATATAAAAATGATTATGCCACTACCGGGCTGCAAAACGTTTATTCCACAACCTCGTAGTTTGAAGCGGCATCCTCTTTTTTGGCATATTCACTTACCTTTAAAACCCGAACAGTGAGCGGCTTTGTACCCAGCCCAATCAGAATAAGATCTCCTTCCTTTACCTCGTAAGAGGCTCTGGCAGGTTTTCCGTTTACAGCAATCCTACCAGCATCACAGGCTTCGTTCGCAATCGTCCTGCGCTTTATTAACCGCGTAACCTTAAGATATTTATCCAATCTCATAGCTTAGTTCTCCTTTACAGCTATAGTTAATTATTTTCGTTATACATATCCATCGCTGTTGCACTATCTTTCTTACGCAAAAGCTGCGTATCGAAAAACGATACGCAGCCTTATTAAACGTGTGGTATCCTGTATGGAGTGAAAGAGGGGTTATTTGGCAACCTGCTCTTTCAAAGACTTGCCTGCCTTAAATACGGGAAGCTTAGAAGCGGGGATGACAATCTCCTCTTTGGTTCTGGGGTTGCGGCCAACTCTCTGGCTGCGCGACTTCACTTCAAATGATCCAAAGCCAACAATCTGAACCTTTTCGCCGCTGGCAAGTGTTGCCGCAATGGCATCAAACACGGCGTTTACCGCCTTGTCGGCATCCTTTTTAGATAGTTCCGATTGCTCGGCAACCGCATTGATTAACTCAGTCTTTGTCATTCTGTTTCCCTCCGAAAATTCTTCGTAATTTTAGACCTGTTTGTTTTTCTTAGCTTCTTTCCAAAGCTCGTCCAACTCACTGATATCCGCAAGGGTCATATCGACGCCTTTGGTTTTTGCAAGCTTTTCAACCTGCGAAAACCGATTTATAAACTTGTCGGTTGAAGCAGTAAGCGCCTCCTCCGAATCAAGTGAGAGGAACCTGGATAAATTAACACAAGAAAAGATCAGGTCTCCAAGCTCTTCCTGACACGCCACCTCGTCGCCATCGGCGATGGCGCGCATCAGCTCTGAAAGTTCGCTCGTCAAATCTGAAAGCGCATACCGGATATCCGGATAGTCAAAACCGCTTTTTGCGGCTCTTGACTGAACCTTTTGCGCCCGCATCAGCGCAGGCAGTACACGGGGAACGTTCTCCATGCTCTGCGTTCGTGATGTCATCCCTTTTTGTGAATTCTTAATGTTCTCCCAATTGTTGAGTACCTCGTCGGCGGTGTTAACGTTGCCCTGATCGGTAAAGATGTGCGGGTGACGTACAATAAGCTTTTTGCAGACACCGTCCGCAACATCATCAAAATTAAAGTTTCCAAGCTCTTTTTCCATTCGGCAGTGAAAAACGACCTGCAACAGCACATCTCCCAGTTCTTCCTTTAACAGGGATGTGTCATTGTTGTCAATTGCTTCACAAACCTCATAGACCTCTTCGATGAAGTTTTTTCTGATAGTACAATGTGTTTGCTCTTTATCCCATGGACATCCGTTTTCAGAACGAAGGATATCCATGATATCAACTAGGTCGTTTACCGTGTATTTTTCCCTGAATTGAAACTCCACATTCCGCTCCTTGGTTTCCAATTGTTAAAACATTTATATATTACCCTATAATTCCGCGATTTTCAAGTACTTTGGCGATTTTTTCTCCTCCGGGCAGCATTCTAACGTCATCGGCACTAATCCCCCGGATTAAGAACAAAGCAAATAGATAAATGACACCCGCAATCAAGATTGCAATTATCGTTGCAAGGCGAGAGTCTATAACTCGGGATAGAAATCCGTACGAAGCATATGCGCCACCGGCGCACAAAAGTCCTGAGCAAAGGGGCTTGATAAATACGCTTTTAAAGCTGAGAGCCGTTCGAGTATTCCTGCACACCGAGATGATGCTGGCAACCGCAATAAAGATATAACATAAAAGGGTTCCCACAGGTGCACCCAAAATATTGATTTGCGGAATGGCAACCAGGATGTAGTTTACAAGCAGCTTTAGCGCACCGCCAATGACCATAAACTTCACCGGAAGATCCGCCCTGCCGATTGCCTGTAAAACCGCTCCAACCGGGCTTGCTATCGCCACAAAGATAACTGCAACGCCCATGAGTGCGAGAATGGGCGTTGATATCGCAACCTCTCCCACAAGACCGTCGCCGGAGAAATTGTAGAGTAAAGTCAGGATGGGACCGGCAAGCACAGACATACCAAGCCCTGCGGGAACCGCAATCAATGCGGTTACACGAAGGGAGGATTCCACATTGCGTTTTAGATCAGATTGATCGCTTTTTGCCCATGCGGCCGATACTGCAGGAAGGACACTGATTCCAAACGCGGTGGTGATAGCAGGAACAAGATGAAAAATGGTAAGCGGCAACCCTTTATAGGTTCCAAATAAGAATGACGGCAGGCGTTCAAGCGTGATATCCTGCGGCAGCATTCCCGCATACCCATTCAATATGGTCTGCGCGTCACTGTTAACAGCAACAGATAATCGATTCATAACAGAAGCAAGGTCTATGGTTGAGGTTAAGCTAACCACTAAAGAGCCTAGGCATACCGGCACAGCAATACGGACAAGCGACTTCAACAGCTCTTTTTTGGATCTGGCCACCGGGGAGCGCGACAGCTCCTGTTTTGAGATGCCGTCTCCATGTCTAAAGTGACGTATCAGCAAATATGTAAGCCCAAATAACGTGCTTAACGTTACGCCCGCAATTGCCGCCGCTGCTGCAAACGGAAGCACTGCTGTTTGTGCTTGTGTTACCGAATCCACAGCAGTTCCAAACACTCTGCCTGTTTTGTGGAATTCATCCATGCCAAGCTTTATAATAAGCAAGGAAAGCCCATACCCCAAAACAAGTTTTGCCAAGGCCTCCAAAACCTGCGATATGGCCGTGGGGTACATATTACGCAGACCCTCGTAATACCCGCGGTACGACGACATCAGGCACAAAAACAATACTGCAGGCGCTATCGCCATAATCGGGATAACCCCGGAGGGATTGCCGACAAGGTTTGCAAAAGGGCGCGCAAAAAAGAAGGTGATAACAAAGCCCAGAGTACCGGTGATGCAAAACAGCAATAGCGATAGCCTACGAATCCGACGGACATCGCGATAACAACCGCGCGCCGCATATTCGGCTACCAGCTTGGATACCGCAACCGGTAAACCCGCAATCGCGATAGCGGATACGGGATTGAAAATGTCGTAAGCGGTGTAAAAATGCGCCGACCCCTCGGCGCCCAACACCAGTGTTAGGGGTATCTTAAAGACCGCGCCTATTATTTTTACCAAAACAGTGGCCGCCGTCAGAATCAGCGCACCGTGTAAAAAGCTTTGTTTTTGTCTTGCGGGCAAACCATATCACGCCCTTACAGGATGTTATTGTTGGGGCTAGGCACCAAAAGTAAATAGGTACCCTTCGCCGCTGTTAGAGCACATCAAACAAGCCTGCAACGCAACAGCGTGCTAGGCTAGCAAATATCGCAAGGTTACTGCTTAATCCTGCTCGTTAATCTGATCGGTCAGTTCTGAAATTCGTTTTAGCAGCGCGTCTATCCTAGCTATCACATTGCTTTCTGCCTGTACATCATCCTCGGTTTGACCGTTTTTAGCCGATGAGTAATGTAGCTTTCCAAGCTTTGCGTATGCGCGCTCCAAATCCGATTTCAGGTTCATGCGCTCTATCCGGAGCTTTGATGTGTTTACAAATTCCCCGGTTGCCTTACAGGCGTTGTCAAACAGATTTTGGGCGGTTGTCGTAAAATCGTCAAAAGAATTCATCGTTTTACTCCTTTTTGTCAATCTATAAACTCCCGCAGCAAAGAGTCGGTCGCGACGCAATCGGGGCTCATTTGAGCAAAGTAGCCCAAAACGTCGCGAATCTTCTCAAAGCGCGGATAGTGCTCACTGGTATTATCCATCGTCTCAATCAGGGGGCGTAAAAACTGCAATAGCACGCATGGCTCATAAAGAATAAGCGAATCTATAATAAAATCCGCATAGCGTTTGTATGGCGAGATGTACTTTTTTTCACCCTTACGCACCGATGCCCACATACTAGCGGTATTCTCCAGTGTAGATGCTCGGTGGGTATAGTCCCGTACACATCTGCGAATAAAGCGGATGACGGTATGGTCGAGTATTACCTCACCATTTAGCCGGTACTCCCCCTGCACACTAATAAACAGCCGAAAAAAGCGTTCGCGGTCAATGCCTTCGGTGATAATCGGGTTGAGTGCATGAATTCCTTCCACAATAAGAATATCATTTGCGCCCAGCGTAATTTCGTTTATTTTATCGGAACGCGTTGCATTCAAGAAATCAAATACCGGTAAGCAGGTATGGTTTGTTCGGATTAGTTCGTCAAAGCTATGGTGGATGCAGTCAATATCCAGTGCGTATACCGTCTCTAGGTCCTTGGTTCCGTCCGGTAGAGTGGGTAACAGCGCCTGATCAATGTAAAAATCGTCAAGCGAAACGACAAAGCTGTTAATCCCAAACTCCTGCTCAAGCATTGCCCGAAAGCGATGTGCAGTGATTGTTTTACCGGACGCGCTGGGACCCGCAAGCAGCACAATATGCGAACGCGACAGATTATCGCTGATACGCCGGCAAGCGCTTCGAATCTGCTGTGTATACCGTTCCTCGCTGATATGCGCAATCTGAGCCGGTTCGTTAACCGCATAGTCGTTAATCCGTTGCGTGTTTACATAGCCCTGTTCGTCATAGAACTGCCCGATCATAATAAACCTTCACCCGTCCTTTTCTCAATAGTATTTCGTCAAAGCCTTTTATATACTCATACGGGTATTTATAGTTGTAAATTCGTTCGAGTCGTTCTCCTTTAAGCTTGGTTACCCCACCAGCCCCGCAAGCCAGAATGGTATGCGTTTCATCCATTATAAAGACATTGTAAAGTCCATCGGTGTTTTCTTTAGCAAAGCCAACGTTTTCAAGGTTTTCACGTGTGTTACGCTGACGGTACAGGTAATAGGGCGCATAGCCCACCGGCGGCAATGCCTCATATACATAATCCATCATCCGGGTTACTATCCCCTCACGCGCGGAGAATTCAGCCGCCTTTTGATACGCAAGATCTGAGGAACGCTTGAGCGACAAGGTGTGAACTGTAATGTTTTCGGGGGCAAGGGCTATGGTTCTATCAAGGGAAAACTGAAATCCCTCGACAGTGTCTGACGGAAGCCCCGCTATTAAGTCCATGTTAATGCAATCTATTCCAACCTTGCGTGCTAGCGCAAAGCTGTCTATCGTTTCCTCTACGGTGTGACGCCTGCCTATTACCTGCAGCACATCATCGCAAAAGGTTTGGGGATTGATACTGATTCTGGTCGCTTCGCTGTTCTTGATAACCCGAAGCTTTTCTTCGGTAATGGTATCCGGTCTGCCTGCCTCTACGGTGTACTCCCTTACGGTGGAAAGGTCAAATGCTTTACGGATACACTCGAGTAGCTGAGCAAGCTGCGCGGCACTCAGAGTAGTTGGCGTACCGCCGCCGATATATACGGTTTCTAAACGAAGCGCTCTGCCTCGGATAATCTCGCCGGTGTAGGCAATCTCCAGAAGAAGCTTTTCTAAATATTCTTCCATCAACACTGCAGTCTTCTCAATGGAATGAGATACAAACGAACAGTACAAACAACGCGACGGGCAGAACGGGATAGAGACATACAGGCTATAAGAGTTACTAGCCGAGCTTTCTACTATTATACGTTCTCTTTGCGCAATTTCGCTCAACAACCGCGCTTTTTGCGGTGATACGAAAAACTGCTCGCAAAGATACGCATTGGCTTGGGCTTCGTTGAGTCCCTGCTGATGCAGCCTTCGAATCAGGGCAACCGGTCGAATGCCGGTTAGGATGCCAAATCGCGGCGTTACCCCGGTAACGGGTGCCAGAATTTTGAACAGCATTTCGCCAAACAGGCGCTCGCATTCGTGGTCAAAGCTCTCCATATTAAGCGAAATTACCGCTTGATCGGTATATTGTGTCTGCCCTATCGATGCAACTACAACTAATCTTGCCAGTTGCGATTCATCTTGCCGCTCGGTGAGGATAAAGTCACCAGCATCGGGCAGCTCTTCCGCCTGCGTAATGGGCTCGCCCTGAAAGAACAGCATCACAACATTGCGCACCTCGTACGCATAGTTGTGACCTTTAATAACAATCGTCATAGCTTGCCTTTCCCAGATACGGATTGGTTTGTCGCTCGGTATCCAAGGTGGTATCGGGACCATGCCCGGGGTAAACGGTATACTCTCCTGGTAACTCGTCGGCTAGGCGTTTTACAGAGGCAATCTCTGTGGCCAAATCGCCGCCATAATGTGTAACGATGCCAATACTGCCACGAAACAGTGTATCGCCCGTAAACAACCTGTCTTCAAGAACGTAAACCGCAGAGCCCAAGGTGTGCCCGGGTGTCTCAAACACAGTAAAATTCAACTCATCAAGCACGATGGTGTCGCCGTGAACGACCTCGCGAGAGATGGGAATATCCGAAAGCTGATACTGCTCGGAACTGCGTGAAAACCGCGCGCCTACATTCTTGACCGGGTCTGTCAACAGCTCCGCGTCCTTTTGGGGTACGATAACCTGAGCATGTGTCGCGAGATAAATATCGCGAAGGGCGCCGATATGGTCGAAATGACCGTGAGTAAGTAATATCAGTTTTAATTCAATGTTATTGGTTTGCAGTGCATCCTGAATGCGCTCACTGTCCGCACCCGGGTCAATCAAAACCCCATTCCCCTGCTCGGTACGCAGGATGTAGCAGTTGGTATCAATCATGCCTACCGGCACAACAATAAGCTTCATCGTGTTAACCCTGCCTTTCTATTGGGTGATGCAGATTACTTCCTGTACTCGTCAGTGTCCAGTATCAAGGTAACCGGACCATCGTTTAGCAGCGAAACCTTCATATCTGCGCCAAACTCCCCCGTTTGCACACGGGTTACGCCGGTCTGTCTCACAAGATCAACAAACTGCCGGTACAAAGGGTTCGCCTGTTCCGGTCGCGCCGCCGAGATAAAGGACGGACGTCTGCCGTGCGAGGTATCCGCACACAGTGTAAAGTTCGGCACGATGAGCATTCCCCCACCAATATCGTTTAGAGAACGGTTCATTTTTGCATTATCGTCCTCAAATATGCGCAGTTCCGAAGCCTTCTTCGCCAGAACTATTGCCTCATTTTCGGTGTCCTGTTGATAAATGCCAAGCAATAGCAGAAAGCCCGGCCCAATTTCGCCGCACAATCTTCCGTCTATCTCGACTTTTGCCCACCGAACCCGTTGTATTACAGCACGCATGTAATAGTAACACCAACCATTTCTCGAATTATTTTCCCGTCCTGGTAACGGAAGAGACGCTATCTATCCGATTTAGGTTCGCCATAACGTTCTGCAATTGTTCCCTGCCTGAGATGCCGATGGTAACATGAATTCCTACGTATCCATCTTTTAGTTCACGCGCATTCAACTCGTGAATGGGCAGATGCATGTTGGAGAGCGCCACCGTTACATCGGCTATCATGCCCGCTCTATCTCGCGCTAATATCTCTATAGTGGACTTAAAGGTTTCTTTTACTTCATCCGACCACTGTACATTAACCCAACGTTCGGGTTGGTCTCCGTTTTCAAGTGACGCAATTACATTCACACAGTCGCGTTTGTGTACCGATACCCCGTAGCCGCGCGTAACAAACCCAATGATATCATCGCCGGGCAGCGGATTGCAGCATTGCGCAAATTTAACAAGACAGCCGTCAATATCTTCGACCACAACCCCGCCTGAAACGGTCTTGGAGCGTTTTTTAGCAGCGCTTTGTACACTCGGTTCAACCGGCTTATACTGCTTTAAATAGTCATCCTTGATGCGGGGCATTATCTTGGATAGCGAGATACCGCCATAGCCGATGGCAGCATAAAATTCATCTACGCCTGCACAATGCTGCCGCTTTGCTAGGTCCTCTATAAACTTATTGTAGTCCTCATCCGGCACACGGATGGCGTTGCGACGAAACTCGCGTTCGATCTCCTCGCGGCCCTCCGCTATATTCTCCTCACGGCGCTCCTTCTTAAACCAGGTGCGAATTTTGCTTTTCGCCTCGCTGGTTTTCACAATCTTCAGCCAATCGCGACTAGGCCCGCGCCCCGGTGTATTGCTTGTGATGATATCGACAATCTGCCCGGTTTTCACCTCGCTGTCAATCGACACCATGCGCCCATCTACCTTTGCGCCAATCATGCGGTTGCCAACCTCGCTGTGAATGGCAAACGCGAAATCGATAACGGTTGACCCGGCAGGCAGCGTTTTCACATCACCTTTTGGGGTAAATACGAACACGTCCTCGGGAGAAAGGTCGGTCTTAATGGTGCGTACAATCTCTTCCACGTCTTCGCTCTGGGATTCAAGAAGCTTACGTATCCAAGCAAGACGATCCTCCAGCTTATCCTTGCCCTGCATGCCCGCTTTGTACTTCCAGTGGGCGGCAATACCGTATTCAGCGGTATGGTGCATCTCCCAGGTGCGGATCTGAATCTCAAACGGCACACCCTCTTTGTCGATAACCGTTGTGTGCAGTGATTGATACATGTTTGGCTTTGGGGTAGAGATATAATCCTTAAACCGATTGGGGATCGGCGTAAACATGTCGTGAATAACACCCAAAATGTTATAGCAGTCAATCACCGTATCCACAATAATGCGAACAGCGTAGATGTCATAAATCTCTTCAAAGGATTTGCCCTGGATATACACCTTGCGGTAGATGCCATAGATGCTTTTAACCCTGCCTTCAAGGAAAATCTGCATATTCTCGGCTATCATGCGCTCGTTGATGCGGCGCATGATGTTTTCCAAAAATCGAGCGCGTTCCTCCTTGTGCAGCGTCAGCGCATTGTCAATCTCAGTGTATGCAATGGCATCAAGGTGCTTGAGCGAAAGGTCTTCAAGCTCCTCTTTAAACGCTCGGATACCCAGACGGTGCGCAATCGGGGCGTAAACCTCCATGGTTTCCAGCGATTTATCCCGTTGCTTTTGTGGCGGCATTGCGTCAATTGTGCGCATATTATGCAGACGGTCGGCAAGCTTTATAATGATTACCCGGATATCCTGGCTCATGGCAAGCAGCATCTTGCGGATATTTTCTGCCTGTTGCTCCTCTCGCGAGGAATAAGGTATTTTACCAAGCTTTGTTACGCCACTAACCAAAACCGCAACATCACGACCAAACAGGGTCGTAACCTCTTCCTGCGTTACCTTGGTGTCCTCCACCACATCATGCAACAGCGCAGCAATCAGCGACTCTATGTCCATGCCAAGCTCAATAAGCAGCATAGCAACGCTGGCGGGGTGTATAATATACTCCTCGCCTGATACGCGCATCTGCCCCTGATGAGAGGCCTTGGCAAACTCATATGCCTTTATGATAATCTCTTTGTCATACTGTTTATCGCTTTTTTCCAAACAGCTTAGCAGGTCGTTTAAAATCTTATCCACAAGCAGTCACCAATCCTTTGAATCAATGCGCGAAATACAGTGTTCTATGTCGCGCTTAGAAGGCGCTGCATAGTGCCCGATTTTGATAAATCGGTTTTTGGGGCGTCCTTCATAACGGAGATATTGTATTTATTATTATCTATATATATGCGCAAAAGCCCAAGCTCGCTAAGCACCTTTATGGCATTTTTGACTTTACCGTAGTTGGAAAGCGTTGCGGCAGCAAGCTGCGCTAGGTCACGAGATAAGGACTTGTTTTGCATTACAGCTCGGTATACCGTAGCGATATCCTCTCTGGTTGGGGTAATGCTTTGTTTTTGAACATCGGTAAGTGCCTCATCGTTCCAAAACCGCTCACACAGTTCACGGGAAACAAAGAACTCATCTTGTACAAAAGAGGATGGGCGAATATCCTTTATCTTAATCGAAACGGTCTCTTTGCCCTGATAGACGTTGCGGTCACATAAGGCCACAATATCCACCGTGTCTCCCGTTTGGTAGGCAAAGTCCTGTGGCGCTGTTCCAAACAAAACCGCATTCACCTGTTGTTTATCCTTCTCCAAGGTCAAACGCAGGTGCTTCCCAGCCCCGATGGGTGAAATGAATGATATCTTCATATTCGTAAATGCAAAGCGCACCGGCTCATTTCCAAAGCCAAACGGCTCTAAAAGCGCGC
Source organism: Bacillota bacterium (assembly GCA_023460535.1). Lineage (GTDB taxonomy): Bacteria > Bacillota > Clostridia > Oscillospirales > Ruminococcaceae > Acetanaerobacterium. The sequence goes on along the minus strand of JAEWPV010000020.1, from coordinate 171,214 downwards.
ATTGCTTAATGGTTTGCAACGTAATTTCGGCGGGATTACATACTACGTCAACGGCAACACTATGAACAGGCATAAACGGGTGCGTTTGGGCGCAATACCGTTGGATCTGCTCACTAAATTCCGGAATATCCTCGGTTTTAAGGGTGAAGCCACCCGCGGCCTCGTGCCCGCCGTAGCGCTGCAGCAATCGGTCACAAGAAACCAATGCTTCAAACACCGAAAAGCCCGTAACACCTCTTGCCGAACCGCGCGCTGTATCCCCTTCAATACACAAAACAAACGCGGGCTTTGCTGTCCGCTCCACCAGTCTTGCCGCCGCTATCCCCGCTACACCGGGATGCCACCCCTGCTTTGCGATGATTGTGGCGCGTTTTTGAGAGAAAGCGGGTCTTTTAACCAGTTCCTCTTCTATGTCACGGAGCATGCTCGCGTCCAGTTCCTTGCGGTGGAGATTGTTTTCGTTTATTTTTACCGCTATCTCCTGTGCCTCTATGTAATCATCCGTTATCAGCATCCTAAGCGCATCCTGCGCTAATCCCAATCGTCCCGCCGCGTTAATTCGCGGCACCAATTGATATGCGACAGAAACAGAGTCTATTGTTTCAGCGCTTAGCCCGCACAGCTCTATCAAGGCCGTTAGCCCGACATTTTGCGTCTCTGCAAGGCGTTTAAGCCCCTCTTTTACAATCACTCGGTTCTCACCGGTCAAGGGTACGACATCGGCAATGGTACCAATGGCTGCGATATCAGCACAGAAATCCAGCACCTCATCATACTCGCCGCCGCATAGTGCGGCAATTAGCTTAAGTACAAGCCCCGCTCCGCATAAATCCTTAAAGCCGCTGGTGCAATCCACACGGTGGGGGTCTACGACCGCATAGGCATTGGGTAGCTGCGCCTTTGGCCGATGATGATCGGTGACAACAACATCTATGCCTAATCCATTTGCATAATCTATCTCATCAACCGCCGCAATACCGTTATCCACAGTAACGATCAACGAAACCCCGTCATCCGCCAACTGCTTAACGGCGTCCCGGTTCATACCATAGCCTTCTTCTTCGCGAGAAGGAATATAGGTAGTGACATCCGCTCCGGACGATTCAAGATAGAGAAAAAGCATTGCCGTAGCGGTTACGCCATCGGCATCATAATCTCCGTACACCGCAATGCGCTCTTCCTTCTGGATCGCCTCTTCAATGCGCGCACACGCTTTTTCCATATCCGTTATCTCAAACGGGTCACAGAGTAACCGTTCGTCAGTAATAAATTCCTGAACAGCACGCGGGGTAACATAGTCGCGAGCAACCATAATATCGGCAACCAAAGAGGATACACCGAGCTCTTTTGCGATTGTCTTACTTGCCTCGGGATCCATCTTTGGCAATACCCATTTTGCAAGGCCCAATCAAATATCCCCTTTCTCAGCACGATATGATGATTATCTGCACAGTAAGGCAAACAACCTGTCTAAATATTTTAACACCTTGGTGTTACATATTCAACCTTTTTCGTTGTTGCTGGGGGTGTCAGACGGGTTCTCATGCCACACGCTTGCCTATTTGGGCGCCCCGTAACGGGACATAATCGCCTGTGCGACTCGAATACCGTCAACCGCAGCGCTCACAATTCCACCCGCGTAACCGGCACCTTCTCCGCACGGGTACAATCCTTCCGCCGACTCAGACTGAAAGGACTCGCTATTTCGTAAGATGCGTATGGGGGAGGAGGTTCTGGTCTCTACCCCGGTCATCACCGCATCCGCAGACGCAAATGCCTTTAGCTTTGTGCCAAAGCTTTGCAGCCCGAGCCGAAGCATTTCGGTAACGGCAGGCGGAAACAACGCCGAAAAGTCAGCATTAGCTATCCCAAGCGCGTAGCTGGGCAGCACAGTGCCATACGTCGCTCCCCGCTTGCCGTCCAAGAAACGACCCACCGTTTGTACGGGCGCTTTGTATGCCCCGCTGCCCATTTCATACGCTCGCTGCTCCAGTTGCCGCTGAAAGGCTATCCCGCCCAATACTCCGCCGCCAAAATCCTGTGGCTCTACCCCCACTACAAGCGCTGCGTTCGCGTTTTGCGCGTCGCGGGCATACTCACTCATCCCGTTGGTTACAACAAGACCTTCCTCGCTGGCTGCCGGAACGACAAAGCCCCCGGGGCACATGCAGAAGGTGTACACCCCCCTGTCCCCCTTTCGGTATGACAGCTGGTATTCCCCGGGTGGTAGCGCCGGGTGCCCTGCCATTCGTCCGTAAAGACTTTGGTCAATATCGCTTTGTCTGTGCTCGATACGTACGCCGACAGAAAACGCTTTGGGTTGCATGGCAATAGAGAGTTCATAGAGTAGCTTCGCGGTATCTCGCGCACTATGCCCGATACAAACGGCAAGCGCTTGACACGATAACTCCGACCCGTTTGCACGAACCGATGTCAGCCTTCCGTTTTGGATGGATATATGGTCAACCGTATGCTCAAACAATACGCTGCCGCCCATAGCAATGATCTCGGCGCGAATGGATTTTACAACCTCACGAAGCCGGTCTGTTCCGATGTGCGGCTTCGCCTTTTCCATGATGTCATCTGGTGCGCCGTGACGGTGCAGCTCGCGCAACACAAAGTCGCACCGATCATCTCCGATGCGTGTAGTCAGCTTCCCGTCTGAAAAGGTACCCGCGCCGCCTTCGCCAAATTGAACATTAGTTGTTGTGTCAAGCCCTTTCCCTTGCCAAAAATCATTGACTGCCTTCACGCGGCGGTCTACGTCCATACCACGCTCCAGCACAATGGGACGATAGCCATGCCGCGCCAGTACCAGCGAACAAAACATACCTGAGGGGCCAAACCCGGCCACCACCGGCGAATGAAGCATGGGAGTATGCGCACATACAAACTGCGGCTGCTTCGCGGTGCGAATACTGCCTCCGCACGTTTTTGCCCGGTCGGCATACCGCTGCTCATCGTGCAGCTCGATTCCAACGGAATAAACCATGCGGATGCGGTCTTTGCGGCGTGCATCGACCGAAACCTTTGCGATATATGCCTTTCGTACATCACATGAGGATACCCCCAACTTTTTCAGTGCCGTTTTTACGGCATCCTCTCGGGATTGTTCGATTTCAAGCTGAATATTCGGAATAATGATTGCCATAACGAGTGAACGCACCTTTCATAATAAGTAGCACTTCTCTACCCATCCACACAAAAGAGAGCCTGACCATTGCAGGTCGGGCTCCCATAATGTTTGTTTATTATTTTTCCCGAACCGTAATAACAACCGAGTAATCACCAATCGCCCATACCGCTCCGCGCGAAGGGATGATAATCCTTGCCGGTACGTTATGCTGACTGCCTGTCCCAAGATCCCGATCGGATACATCCACCTCGGCGATTATATCTCCGGCGGTTATCAGGTCCAAAACCTCGGGAGGGCCCACAATCTGCACATTGTTAATTCCTTTTGTCGCAAGCTTCACTTCGTAGTTGGTTGGCTCGTTAACAATGTTAATCGTTTTGATGTTAAACTTGCGCACTTCGTAATCGGCAATCGCAAAATCCACCTTAACCGACGTAATGTTGTCGATGTTCACAAAGCCTTCCGGCAACTCAATATCAAATGCAAATACGCTGTTTGGCTCCACCAGCTTCATATCGACATAGCGTACACTTATTTTAGACATGGTGTCTATCGTTTCAGCGGGTCCCGCAACAAGGATCTGTGTGTCGGACAAGGAGTACTGCAGTTCCTCAAGCAAAAAGTTATCCGGAACATTGCTGAATTCCAGCTTAATGGGTAAGGTTTTTTGCTTTAACACGGGGATCGTTACGTCCGCTCTGTCACGGTCAAGCTTTAGGTTGGTCATATCAACCAGCTGACCCGTAACGTCATACAGAACAACCCCACCGCTTCCCACCGTAGTTTTATCCACCGTTTCGGGCAGCGCGGGATCGGGCACGACAAGACACTTCGAGACCCGAGCAACATCGGTTTCTGGTCCCGATATGGTAATCTCGCTGGGGGTAATATAATGCTTTTCCATGATATATCCGCCAGGCACGGTAATGGAAGACAGATCAATCGACAAAGGTAGCTTTTTCGAAACATACTTATCAAACCGCACCGACACCATTATGGGAGACGTGGGCTGATTGATGTTATAATCTGTGTTTTGATATTTTTTGCTTACCTGAACCTCTAGGTCATAGGTTCCCGGTGAGTCCACACCGAACAGGGATACGGAGGTGATAAAGTCGTCGGGCGTCAGTTGCGAAACCGTGAATCGGCTTCCCACAACCTCTATTTCAACCGTTTTATTGTCAACAGAGATAACGCTGAGCCCCAGCTTTTCTAGACTGGTCGTATCAAAGGCAACCGGAATATCCGGTATCTTTTGCTTTTTGTCGGTTTCGACTACGTTAACGACAAATGCCCATACAATTATACCGAGTATCACCGATATAATCATCAAAATTCTATCATTATAAAACAGCTTGCGAAATGAAAATTTCTTCATGTTCACCTTCATTTTGATTTCCCTTTCCAAAACGACGGTCTTTTCTCCGCAAGCTCGGACAGTTTGCTTGCAAACAAGGATTTTTCCAAACGCTCTTGCAACGTGGCAGCATCATAATTTCTTATCAACTTACCGTTTTCTGCAACCGAGATTACGCCGGTTTCTTCACTTACTACTATAATAATCGCGTCCGAGTTCTCGCTCATGCCCAGTGCCGCGCGGTGGCGAGTACCCAGCGTTTTGCTGATTGATTGGTTGTCCGATATGGGAAGAAAGCAGCCCGCTGCATAAAGCTTGCCGTTTCTAATCATCATCGCTCCATCATGTAACGGCGAGTTTGGGAAAAAAACGTTTCCAACCAGCTCAGCGCTGACGTCGGCGTCAATCACCGTACCCGTTTTAATAATCTCGCCAAGCTTCGTATCGCGTTCAATAACAATAAGTGCACCAATCTTTTGGCGCGATAAAGAAACCGCGCTTTCGCATATGGCAGAAACAGCGGTATGCCAACGTCTTTCCTGCTCGTCCTCGTCGATGTCCCCCTGCGAGAACATGGTAAGACCAATCTTCGCCCTGCCTACTTGCTCCAGCGCCCTTCTCAGCTCGGGCTGAAACACAACGACCAATGCGGTTACTCCAATCGTTAGAACGTTTTGCAATAAAAAACTCATGGTTGTCAATTCTAACACGCCCACCAAGACATAACCTACAGCAAGAAGAACAAACCCTTTCACAAGCTGTTCGGCACGGGTGTCACGAACCAGTTTGATGATTTTATAGATGAGATAAGACACAATCGCAACATCCAAAAAATCCGATAATTCAATGGTGTCCGCCCATAGTACAATATTTTCCCATATCGTTGACAGTTCCATTTAAACGACCACGCCTTTCCCGATCTATGCTGCAACACACGGCATGAATCCGAATCACTTGCACCGGTGTTGCGATTATCAGGTTATAAAACCGCGCTCAAAACCCTGTGAATACACCCAATGCGGCTAATTCTATTGTAGCATATTTGTTCGTGATTGCAATGCCGAATATTCCATTGGTTTGTTCAGCAGTACAACGCAAAAAAGCCTGACGGGATACAAGCATTCTCTATGTTTCGTGACTAATGAAGGCGTTTTAGTTCATACACAAACTTCAGCACCTGTTCCTGTGTGTTATAAACAGAAAAGCTAGCGCGTACTGCGCCATAATCCCCAGTCTTTAGCTTTTGGTGGGCAAGCGGTGCGCAGTGAAATCCACCCCTCAATGCGTAGCCGCGCTTGCTCATTTCCTCTACGACTGTCTCGCTCTTTGATTCTCCCAGATTAAAACACAGCACCGGAAGATGCGTGTTCCATTCGGGGCGTTCGGTATAAAGTTTTATGTTCTTTATCTTTTTCAATGAGTCATATAAAAGCTGTGTCAGCGCAAGCTCGTGACGGTAGATGCGGTCGTACCCCATGGATAAAACAAACTGCATCCCTTCATTGAGTCCCATAATCCCGTATGTGTTCAATGTGCCGCTCTCTAGTCGTTCCGGCATACTGGGCGGTTGTTCTTTTAAGTAAGACTGGCTGCCCGTGCCACCCTCCATTATGGTGGCAAGGCTTTCTCCTTTTGCCGTTATCAGCATGCCGGTGCCGGGTGGACCATACAGCCCTTTATGACCCGGCATACACAAATAATCCGCCTTACTAAGATATGCGCGACGTGTACCCGCAGACTGAGCCAAATCAAATAAAAGAAGAAGCCCGTTTTTTTTGCAAAGATTGCATAACGCTTCGCACGGCAACATCGTTCCGCATAGGTTAGACCCTGAAGAGCATGCAATCATTTTGGTTTTTGAATTGATATGGCTTTCAAACGACCGCACCGTTTTTTCATCGTCGCCTTCATACGTTTGGGCGATGGAGTAGGTTACCCCACCGTCCTGAGAAAGACGGTAGATGGGCCGGAACACCGAGTTGTGTTCCATATCGGACATAATAACATGCGAGCCCCTAGGGAGCGCGCCCTTTATGGCAACGTTCAATGCTTGCGTACAGTTTGCGGTAAACACAACATTATCCGGTTCTGCATCAAACAGCTTTGCGGCGGTTTCACGGCATTCAAATATCTTTTTAGCCGTAAGCATAGAAAGACGATGCCCGCTTCGTCCCGGATTTGCACCGTAGTATTCCGCGCACTCTTTCACCGCGCGCAGTACCGAAGCAGGTTTGGGCATTGTGGTTGCGGCGTTATCAAAATACGTCATGCTCCATCATCCTTCAATGCGTTCTGATAGGGTATATTCATCTTATCCAGCAGTTCAACCGCTGTAGTAAAACGAGCATTGATGCGTATCGTATATTGACATCCGTTGCGCTGTCTGTCCTGTGTTTTTTGAATCTCTGCCCGGATTCCGCTGCGCTGCAGCAGGCTCTGCGCTTTCATCGCGTAGGTCACCGTCGAAAAGGTGAGCAATCCGCTCTGCATTTTATACACTCCTTTGCTCGGCGCAAAATGAAACAATGACTCATCCCTAATCGCCATAGTTCATCTTATGCCAAACGACAGGAGTTGCAACAAAAAAACCTACTTGATTACCAAGATAATTGTGTATCGTAAGTCTAGAATTGCTGCATCAAACATACCGAGTGAGCACAAATTCCAAACCCCTCCCCGGTAAATCCAAGCTGTTCCTCGGTGGTCGCCTTCACGCTGACACGCTCTATCTCGCAGCATACCGCTTGTGCTATATTCTTACGCATTGCGTCAATATATGCTGAAAGCTTTGGTTGTTGTGCAACAATGGTTGAATCTATGTTTCCAACCCCATACCCTACTTCCTTCGCTATAATAGCTACCCTTTTTAACAAAAGCATACTGTCTGCATTAAGAAAAGCCGGATCTGAATCCGGAAAAAGCTTGCCGATGTCACCAAGTGCCAACGCGCCCAAAATAGAATCAGAGACTGCATGCGCAAGCACATCCGCATCCGAATGCCCCAAAAGCCCTTTTTCATAGGGTATGGAAACACCGCCGAGTATCAAAGCGCGACCCGTAACAAGCCTGTGTACGTCATATCCGTGACCGATTCTGATGTCCTTCATGAAACACTTCTCCGTTTCTGCTTTTATTCGTCCGATAATTCTCGTAAGCGCATCAACGCGCGCGCAATGGCGATATCCTCCGGCGTCGTGAGTTTAATATTACCATAGTCACCCTCACACAGGTAAACCGGGTGACCGGTGCGCTCAAACAGCTGGCAGTCGTCAGTTAAATCAAGCCCCATATGGATTGCCTGCTTGAGTGACATCCGGTAGGTATCTGCTGCAAACATCTGCGGGGTTTGCACAAGATACAGACTTGCTCGATCGACGGTATTCTCGATTTTCATATCTGATCCGACGCGTTTTACAGTATCCTTTACAGGAACAGCGGCAGCAGCCGCACCGTAAATTAACGCATTTTCTATCACAGCGTTAATTGTTTCTTCTTTAACCAACGGTCGCGCGCCATCGTGGATAAGATAATACTCCACATGTTCACCGCAAGCCGATATTCCGTTCGAAACCGATTCCTGCCTGGTGGCACCACCCGCGACGACACAACGAAGCTTACTAAACCCAAACGCTTGCGCCAGGTTTCCCACATCCATAATATGCTCGCTCTTAGTCACCACAATAATCTCATCGATAGACGCACATTGTTCAAACGCGCGGATGCTATGAGCCAAAACAGGCAGGGTTCCAAGCATCACCATCTGTTTGTCTATGCCTTCACCCATTCTTGATGAACTGCCGGCGGCAACAATAATCGCCGAGATAAATTGTTTTTGCATCGGTGTCCCTCGTTTTCTTTATTCAAAGCTTAATCTTGAACCCATTATACCGTAAGCGTATGAGTTTGGGAACAGAAACGCAGATAGAATAGGTTTGTAATGGTACGTTATTTAATTGAATGTTGAATTCCGTTGTAATCTATTGTCGCTTCTCCTTTAACCAGCAGTTCACTTACCGTAACAAAAACATACCCCTTTTCTTTGAGACCAAGGATGATGTCAGGCAACGCTGCCCTGGTATTGTCCAAACCAGTGTGCATTAGAATTATACCACCGGGTTTTGATTTTTGCAGTACACGGCTAATCAGTTTTTGCGAATCCGGTCGCTTCCAGTCTATGCTGTCAATCGACCACTGAATCACCGTATGCGACATCTCCTGCGCGGCTTGAATCACGGTATCGTTATACCCCCCGGACGGGGCGCGAAACAACGTCGGCCACACGCCTGTAGCCTGTTGGATTACCTTGTCTGCCTTTTCAATATCGTTCTTAATCTGTTCGGCCGACAGCTTCGTCATATCAGGATGAGCGTAAGAATGATTTCCGATCTCATGCCCCGCATCTGCTATCATTTTCGCCTCATTCGGGTTCTTTTCCGCCCATTCCCCCACCAGAAAAAAGGTGCAGGATACCTCTTGCTTTTTAAGAATATCCAACAGCTCTGGTATATCGTCGGCAGTCCATGCTGCGTTAAAGGTCAGCGCGATACGTTTGTCTGAAACCTCCACACCATAAACCGGCAGTTTCGCATTATGTGCCCACCCGGATGCCGGTACGGCTATGTGATCAAGCTTAATAGCCAGAAACAACATGGCGATAAATAGGGCAACAGCCAAAACCGCCGTTAACAGATCGCTTTTCGCAATTACTATGTATCGTTTCATACTAGCAGCCCCGTTCTAAATTCCTACGAATGGTTTATGCCTTGCTGTATAGCCATTATATGTTGCTTGGCATGTACGCTATTCGAACATAGCTTCATATAGCAAAAATCGTATTCAAACAAGCCTAGCAAATATGCGATTTTTCCCCAATGATAATGTGGTATTTATAGGCTCTAATTACATCATACAATCTCGCGAAATTGCGGGAAAGAATAGTAATAGTTCAAATCGGCTGACACTGTAAATTAATATTTACGATACAGAAAATTGAGGTTGTTATGATATAATTATTCCAGTATAAACTTCGCAAAACCAACCATCAAACAGTAAGGGAGAAACATTATGCCAACTATCATTATTGCAGGCGTAATTGCCGTTATTTTAGTTCTTTGGGCAATTGGTGCTTATAACGCGCTTGTAAGAAAGAAGAACTATATTACCGAAGCTTGGTCGGGTATCGACAACCAGTTAAAGCGAAAGGTAAACATTATAACTAACCTGATTGATTCGATTAAGATGCAAACAAAATTTGAAAATGATGTCATAGACAAGATTGCCGCATCGCGTTCCGGCATGTTATCAAAGAACAAAGAACAGGCTATGGCTGCGAGTGATGAGGCGACCCGAATCCTTCCCTCTATGGTTGCGCTGGCGGAAAATTATCCTCAGCTTGGAACCAATCAAAGCTATTTGAAGCTTATGGAGGATATCAAGGACGTAGAGGACAAGGTTGCGTATGCAAGAACCCGATATAATGTATGCGTCACCGACTACAACAACAGCATTGCGGTGTTCCCCAATAGCGTGCTTGCAGGTATGTTCCGCTTCACCCCGGAAAAGGTATTTGAAATCAAACCGGAGGAGCGGGTTAACGCCGATAACCTTCGCATTAGCGAGTTGTGATAACTACTGTCTCCATCTGTTTTTGCGGTTAAGGTTAAAACATTTAAAGGTATGATTAAAATGGACTATAACACTTTTGATTCTAAGCCCTTATTTGTTCACGAGCAGGTTCGGGCAAACAAGGTAAAAACCGCTGTTCTGCTATTATTCTTTGGTGCAATGGTATTGGGGATTTCATACCTGATTGGTTCTGTGTATGACAGCATCGAGATGGGTATATTGATAGGTGCGGGTTACTGCGCGATTATTATCCCGTTGCAGATAGCGTCCTCTAAGAGTTCAATTGTCTCATCTGTCGGCGGAAGAGCGGTTAACCAAAACAGCCCAAACGAGCGGCGCGTTGCACGGCTTGTTGAGGGGCTTTCAATCTCTGCGGGATTAAAGGACGTGCCGCAGGTGTTTATCATCCCCACCAATACACCGAATGCGTTTGCAGGCGGCCTATCGCCAGAAAAAAGCTATATCGGGGTAACCGAAGGGCTATTAAATGTACTGGACGATAGCGAGCTGGAGGGTGTTTTAGCGCATGAAATGGCACATATTGTGCAACGTGACGTCTTAATTGCAACGGTTTCCATCGCACTCTTGAGCGTTGTTATTGGGTTGGCGTCGATATTTTATCGCTCAACTATGTTTGGAGGCAGACGCAGAAACGACAGAAACAACAACTCCGGCGCCGGGATGATTATTCTTATCGGACTTGTGGTGTATCTTCTATCCCGACTGCTCGGTACCCTTGTTCATCTCGCGATATCGCGAAAAAGGGAGTATTCTGCGGACGCAAATGCCGTTCGGTTGTGCAGCAATTCGGAAGGTCTGGCTCGCGCGCTAGAAAAAATCTCAGGGGTAAGCGGGCGTTACGACGCCAAAACTATCAGCTCACTTGGTGGTGATGAAATGCTTGCGCTGTATATTTTTAACCCTAAGAAGAAGCTTTCGGCACTGTTTTCCACCCATCCTCCCATAGAAGAACGCATTCAAAGAGTGCGAAACATGTATTAACGCAAATGCCATCGGGTTTTACCGATGGCATTTGGTATAGCATTTAATTTTTTTGCAAAACGAAAGTATCGTCCTGCCAACTGTAGGTTAGCGTAACATTTTTACCTGTGTTTATATCATAAACCTCGCAGGAAAAAGACGTCGGCGATGCTTTTGCTAGGCGAAGTGATGATTCAAAGCCTGCCGCACATAAGCCCTCGCAGGAAAGCTGTTGTATCTCTCCCCCCGGCAAAATCGTAAACAACCGGTAGCTGCTCCCGTTTTCGTCTGCCCACTGACCGAGTGTGAAGTCCGGGTTGCCATCGTCGTTATAATCATCAAACACGAGCGAAAACTCCTTTTCGAAGTTTAGCTGGTCTGTATCAAACATCACGGGCAATGTATAAACGGCGTCTGAAGCACTTGAGTCGGTGTAGATGGCAACGCGATAATAACCAAGGTAGTTGGTATCGAACACACCGCCACGCTGTACATACTTTGGTGAGCTTCGGTCAAAGTATTCGCCTTCGGTCATCTCTATGTTAACATACAGCATCGTTTTGTCCGGCAGCTCTATACTGTTACGAGAAATTGTGTACGGAAAAATCAGTTCTCCTGCAGGAGGTACTGAGGTTTCACCCACTATTTTAGGAGGAAATACGCTGTTGTGGTTGTATTGATTGCGGCTGTTCACCTGATCCACGTTACCATCGCCACAAGAACTAAGCAGAGTCAGGCACGCAGCGGTAATTGCTAGTCCGGCGGGATAATCTTTCATAAGCAGCTTCACTTTCTTTAGCCGCATATCGCAAAGCAGCTACAAGCCCATTGTTTCCTTCCTGCATCCTGCTTATTCGCGGTTTATTAACACCAAAAGCTGCCGTTACGGTATTAAAAAGAAAACTAAGCGAATGATCCAAACAACAAAAAAGACAATTAGTGTAATAATGTACACGGGAGTATACCGTTTGTCTGTGGGCTTAATATCTTTAATAACATAAAAAATGCTTAAAACCATTATAAAAGGCACCAAAACAAAGATGAGTGGATGGCTATGAAACGCGTCAGCAAATCGAAAAGATAACAGTGCAAACGCTGCACGCGTCATGCCACAGGTGGGGCAAGGTATTGTTGTGAGATTACGCACTACACAACCGCCGATGGCATGAAAATACAGGAGTATTCCCCCCATCGCACAGAAAAAAGCAAGAATCACAATCAAAAGCCTTCGCAGCACCTGTTTCATTCGCAGCCCATCCTGACATAATGGTATAATAGGATTCTATTATACCAAATAAGCTACACCAATAAAACAGTGTGCTTGCATTAGGCACAAAATAAGGTATAATTAAATTTGACACTAACAACGATTGAAAGGGCGGAACAGGATGTTTAACAATCTACTCGATACCATTGGTTTTGTCGGGGAAGCCGATAAAGAAGTAAGCGATGCCATGCGGCTTGAACTGGAGCGTCAAAAGCGCAACATTGAGTTAATTGCCTCTGAGAACATCGTTTCTCCCGCCGTCATGGCGGCGATGGGAAGCGTATTAACCAATAAATACGCAGAGGGTTACCCTGCAAAACGTTATTACGGCGGTTGTCAATGCGTAGATATTGTTGAGAATATTGCGATTGAGCGCGCCAAAAAACTGTTTGGCGCAGAGTATGCCAACGTACAACCCCACTCGGGTGCACAGGCAAACCTTGCCGTGTATTTTGCACTGCTTAACCCGGGAGATACAGTGCTTGGTATGAGTTTGGCGCACGGCGGTCATTTGACCCATGGTTCGCCGGTGAACATGTCCGGTAAATACTATAATTTCATCCCCTATACCGTAGACGATGATACCCATCGCATTAACTACGATAAGGTTTTGGCGCTTGCTACCGAGCACAAGCCCAAAATGATTGTTGCCGGTGCCAGCGCTTACCCCAGAGTGATTGATTTTGCCCGCCTTTCGGAGATAGCCAAAAAGGTTGGCGCTTATTTTATGGTGGATATGGCGCACATTGCCGGTCTTGTAGCGGCTGGTGTTCACCCGTCTCCCGTGCCATATGCGGATGTTGTGACAACCACAACACACAAAACGCTTCGCGGACCCCGGGGCGGGATGATCCTTTGCAAACAGGAGCTTGGCAAAGCAATTGACAAGGCAATCTTCCCAGGCACGCAGGGCGGACCGCTGATGCACATCATCGCTGCCAAGGCGGTATGTCTTGGGGAGGCGCTTTCTGATGAGTTCAAGGCGTATCAGACCAAGGTTGCCTCCAACGCCGCTGCGCTTGCACAGGCACTGGTTAAGCAGGGCTTTGATTTGGTCTCCGGCGGCACCGATAACCACCTGATGCTGGTTGACCTGCGCAAGGTCGGGATTACCGGCAAGGAGCTTGAGCATAGATTGGACGAGGTCTATATCACCGTGAACAAAAACGCCATTCCCAACGATCCGCAAAGCCCATTTATCACAAGCGGCGTGCGTATCGGAACCCCCGCGGTTACCACACGTGGTTTTGGTGCTGCTGAAATGGAGCAGATTGCACGGTTTATTTATCTTGCATCCACCGACTTCGAGGCAAAAGCGGATGAGATTCGTGCAGGAGTTAACGCGCTGTGCGCAAAGTTCCCCCTTTATGAATAACGTTGTATAAACGGGTACCGCCCTGTTTGCTTACGCAAACAGGGCGGTTTTGTCATTTAAGCAGTGAACGTAAAGCACCTTGATAAAACTTGGCATCAAGCTGTTTAAAATCGCGTCGACGAAAGATAGACAGTGCTCTTTGCGGGCACTGATGGATACAGCGATAGCAATGCTCACATGCTGGATTCGAGTAAAACGGGTATCCCTCTTCGTCCAATGTAAAACAACGATGATAACAGCTAATCTCGCATCGACGACAACGGATGCAATTGTCCTTATTCAGCACAACCAAAGGAGCAAGCTTTAATCCTAAAATTTTGTTTGGGTAATTTAGAATACTTATTAGGTTAAAACTAGGAATTTGCTCTTTCTCTTCAAACGAAAAACGAAGCTGAGCGTCCCTGACGTCTCTCTCAATCGTTTTGACCAGTTTATGCTCAAAACGAGCCAGACAGTTTAGCCGCGGGAACAGGAGCAATCCATCGGTTGCGGGACATCGATATGAACGAGATAGTACAGTTAACAAGTTTTTAACTTTTGCTTCTTTGGCAAAGATACGCAGCGTATTTCCGCTATACCATCCACAGGTGGTAAATATAAAAATTCGTTTTGGTATTGTAAAAACAGGGAGATTGTTCAAAAAAGATCGTATAGTCTTAGATGGTGTACAGTGATACGTTGGAAAACCGATTACGAAGAAATCGTACGAGTTGATTTCCTCTATCGCATGCAGATGCTCTACTGATAAGATGCGGGTTATATACTCGCCGCGAAAGAATTTCTCAATCAAATCGGCAATGAGCTTTGTGTTACCTACTCCACTGTGGTAGAGAATTAGAACTCTTCTCAATAGAATCTCCTTTTGGTCGCTCAACACTAAACCGTGATGTCATTGTTCGGGACACTGCAATCCCCTTTTTTGGTATCAATAGGCGAAATTCTAAACATCAAAGTTTATTGATGTAAGCGCAAAGCAACGAAGCAATATCATTTATCGCGGCCTGCTTTGCTACCGCCCCGATATTAAACGCTACCATCGGCATACCATAAACCACAGAAGTCTCTTTGTTTTGCCCAATCGTATATGCACCGGCGTTCTTCATGCTGAGCAAACCCTTTGCACCGTCCGCCCCCATACCCGTAAGAATAATGCCTACTGCGTTTTTCCCCGCCACCTTAGAAACCGACTCAAACAAAACATCAACCGAAGGGCAGTGTCCGCTTACCTTTTCACCTCGCTCGCACCGCACAGCATACCCTTTGGAATCTTTGATCAGCCTCATCTGGAAATCGCCCGGAGCAATTAGAATTCTACCAGTAAATACACGGTCGCCGTCCTCGGCCTCTTTCACCTCCATCTTGCAAATGCGGTTCAGACGCTCCGCATACATTTTGGTGAATTTCTCGGGCATATGCTGCACTACTACAATTCCAGGGGTCGTTGACGGCAAGTTTTCAATAACCGACACGGTCGCATCTGTACCGCCGGTGGATGCACCGATTGCTATAACCAGATTGTCGGCTGTCTTTAGGGATCCCAACGATACGTGTTCCTGCTTAATAAGCGGCGTGGGCTTTTTCAGCTTTGCCATCGATGCTATCTTTACTTTGATAACCAGTTCATGCGAAAAGTTGAACAGGTCAGAAGAGTTCTTTACCTTTGGCTTGCTAACAAAATCGACGGCGCCCGCATCTAAAGCTTCCAATGCATTAAGGGGAAGTGAAGTGACAACTACGACCGGAACGGGATGCTCCGGCATTATTTTTTTAATAAAATCGATACCGTTCATCTTCGGCATCTCAACATCCATCGTTATAACCTGCGGCTTTAATTCTTTAATCAGTTTCAGCGCTTCTTCGGGATCTGCCGCCGTTCCCACCACCTCAATGGCAGCGTCTTCATTAAGACTTTTGAGCATAAACTGACGAAAAAGAATCGAGTCATCCACTACCAAAGTCCTGATCTTTTTAATTTTCATAGATATAATCAATCCCTTCCGATTCTTCGGCAGTTCGATGAAATCGATTCGCATTAACCGGGAACCTGTTATGCTTTGTATTACACAATGCTTTCAAATTCATTCGTCAGACACTTAATCCTTGTAATAGATGGCAGGCATAATGTACTTGTATTTTGAGGACTCCCGAGAAATCGTTTCAGCGTGACCGATGAACAGGTGACCCCCACTTTTCGTTGCGTTATAATACTTTTCAACTAAGTTTTGCTTTGTTTGAAGATCAAAATATATCATTACGTTCCTGCATAAAATAAGGTCAAACTTTTTCGCAAACACGAAATTATCCATCAAATTCAGCTGCTTAAAAATAACCTCGTCTCTTATTGCTTGTTTCACCTGATAATTCTTCTCATCTACTCGGTCGAAGTACTTGGTCTTCCATGCAGCAGGAAGGTTTTGCAACGAGTCTTCGGCATATATCCCTTTCTGCGCCTTGTCAAGAACCTTAAGCGATATGTCGGTAGCTAAAATCTTCGTCTTCCATTTTGATTTGTTTAAACCAAAATAATCAGCGATTACCATCGCAAGCGTATATGGCTCTTCACCGGAAGAACAACCGGCACTCCATATACGAATCTCATGGTCACGGTTGCTTTTCTCATACTCTGGCAGTAAAACCGTCTGAAAATAACGAAAATGCTCCTCTTCGCGGTAGAAATAGGTGTGATTGGTCGTTAGTTTATTGATTAAAAGAGACATTTCTTTTTTCGTTTGATCATTTAACACAAACCGAAAATAATCGGTATAGTTATCAAACCCTTTTTCCGTAAGCGTCGAGGCCATTCTACTTTCGATCAGTGTTCGTTTTTTGGTAAGGTTAATACCATAATGCTGCTTAAGATAACCGGATACCTGTTCGAACTCCGAATCGGTGAGTGTAATCATAAATGAATCCCATGCCTTTCTGAAACTGCGCCATATTAGTAACGTAGTCTAGTGGGAAAAATAGCGACAAGCGGTTAACCTGTCGCTATAGTAATACATAATTCGGTTATTTTGATATTGCATTGTCCGTTATAGCCACAATTTCATCAATCTCATCGTCGCTGAGCAGCTTCTGGCAATCAAGAATGAGTTTAACCTGTTCGCCGATCTTTCCAATGCCTTTTACATATCTACTGGAGCCGTTTTTGCTGAAGCTGGGTGGTTGGGCGACGTTTTCATCAAGAATCTGCATGACCTCTTCCACTTCGTCAACAATAATACCCACCGAGTTTCCGGCAACGTCAACAACCACAAAACAGGTTTTATCATCATAAGGGCGTTCCTCTTTGCCAAAACGAAGGCGAACATCGAGCACCGGAATGACCTTGCCTCTGAGATTTATGATGCCCTTGATGTACTCCGGCAGCTCGGGAACCTGTGTAATGGGCTGAACCACAATAATCTCTATTACATAGCGAATATCAATGCAATAGGATTGCTCGTCAATAATAAAGGTCAGATATTTCTCTTTAAGCGAATCCTCTACGTCTTCTTGAAAATCTTCTAAAAACTGTGCCATAAACACATCTTCCTTTCAACTAGAAATTCCTTGCCGGTCGGCTAATTGTTCGCGATAAGATTTTTGATATCAAGAATCAGGCTTATGCTACCATCACCTAAGATGGTACATCCGGCAATACCACATTCCTTGACACTAAAGCGATTCAGATAACTGGGCAGCGGCTTTACCACAACCTGCTGCTCACCAATTAACTGATCCGCAAGCAGGCAAACCGCCTTATCCTCGGTTTCCACAAGGATAATAATGCCGTCTAAAATCTGCTGCACGGCAGTTTCAATACCAAATGCCTGGAACAAGCGGATAACCGGGTAGCATTCGCCGCGAATCATCACCATTTCGTTCCCGTTTACGTCCTTGACAATCTGCTTCGCGGAAATCTTAAAGGACTCACGGATCGAGGTAATCGGGATGGTCATAATCGAACCGCCTACCGAAATCTCCATGCCGTCAACAATAGCCAGTGTGAGCGGAATCTTTATGCTGAAGGTTGTACCTTTGCCAAGCTTGCTTGAAATACTAATTGAGCCGCCGACCTTTTCAATATTCTTTTTAACAACATCCATTCCAACACCGCGCCCCGAAAACTCGGTGACCATCTGGCTGGTTGAAAAGCCCGGAAGAAGAATGAGGTTATATATCTCCTTGTCGGTATACTCCGCATCGCTCTTGGTCAATAAGCCGTTTGCCCGCGCCTTTTTCAGAATCACGGACGGGTTTATTCCCGCACCGTCATCCGATACCTGAATAACAACCTCTCCTGCTGTATTCTTAGCAGAGAGTATAATTCTTCCCGCGCCGGTTTTCCCTTTCGCAAGACGTTCCTCTTTCGGCTCCAAACCGTGATCCATCGCGTTGCGGATCAGGTGCATCAGCGGATCTCCAAGGCTGTCGATAATGGTTTTATCCACCTCGGTATCCTCGCCGATCAGAATGAGCTCAACATCCTTATCCAGCTTTTTGCTCATATCGCGTACAATGCGGTTCATCTTATTAAACACGCCGGAAATCGGAACCATTCGAATGGACATTACAATATCCTGAAGTTCGTCTGTCAGCTTGCGAAGCTGTCGGGATGCCTTTGTAAAGTTCTCTATCTGCAATCCCTTTAAATCAGGGTTTGAGATAACCATCGACTCGGTAATAACAAGCTCTCCAACCAAATCCATCAGCTCGTCTAGCTTGTTGAGATTCACGCTAATCAGGTTTTGTTTGGAAACCTTGCTCTGCGCCACGGCATTGTTAACCGTCTCAATCTCTGCTACCTGCTTTTCGACTTGTTGTTTTTGCTCCTGAACAGCGGCCTTGGTCTGCTCTATCACCTTCGTGTCATTGCCAAGCGGTTCATATGACTTGATGTACAACGAGCTTTCTATAAGCTTGTATATCTCCTCGTTGCTTGTATAAGGTATAAACGAAACAATAAAGCCGTTGTCAATAATCTGCTTGGCACTTGCCTGGTTAATCTCTATATCCGAGGGTTCAAACTCAAGCTTTTCGCAATAGTCCTTCAGGTTATTTATGAGCATAAAGGCTCGAATGTTCTCCATCTTGCAGCCGTCTTCAAAGAATACACGCACAACGCTCATTGGGCTTTGTTCTTGTTCGGGCAAGATGGGTTCTTGTTCCGTTTGTGGGGTAGACATTATCTGCTGCCCCTGTGGTTCGTCCGCATTGTCCTGTTTGGGCAACTCAATTTCAAACGATTTTTTCTCTGCCTGTTTTTTCTTTTTGGCTTTGGGCTTTCCACCTTTAATCAGTTCAATCTGGTCTTCAATCAGGACGATCAACTCGTCGGGATTTTCCGGGGAGGTTGACTCGTCCTGTATCGTTTCAATCTCATTTTTAATAAAGTCGGAGCCTTGAAATACGATATCATAGATTGAGCTGTAATCGGATGCAGCATCTTTGTTTTCACGGATAATGTAAAACATATCCTCAATTCGGTGAGCGACAACCGATACGTTCTCGATGCCCATCATGGCGGCAGAGCCTTTTATGGTGTGCATAATTCGGAAGATCTCATTGATATCTTCCTGATCCATTACATTCTGCTTTTCTGCTTTGAGAAGAATCCCATCCAGTTGTTCCAGTAGCGTATTACTTTCAAAGATAAAGGTATCCAGCATTGATTCGAGGTTAGCGTCAAATTTGTTCATGTTATCACCTACTGACTACATATTTCAATGCCTATGCTAATCTATTTACAATTCATCCAAAGCCAAAACGGGTTAGGGATAAATAATAAATTCTTTACTTTGGTTGAATTTTTACCGTTTAGAAACGATAATAGAAATAGTATAAAATAAAAGGTAAGGGGAACGCCATGTCTGACATGTTAAAAATAACAACCCCAATACTTCCTAAAAACTATGTAAATATGCCACGTTCCGGTCAACAGCTGACGCAGGATGTGTTTAACCTAGTTGACTTAACAAAGGTAACCAAGCCCAACGAACACGGAGAAACCCCAAACAACAACACCCTTAATCTGAATGCGGAGCGACAAACCAACGGGTCTCTTTCTGCTTTGCTATCCGATCCTGGTCTGCTTGCCACTTCTTTAAAGCGGCTAATCATGTTAAGTATTGTAATGTCCAGAACCGCGGCAGATACTTCGGCAAGTATTTCACTAAACAGCCTTTTGAATACACTGATGCTGCAGGAGGGCGAGCTGTTAAACGAAATGCTAAGCCAGCAACAGGGAATCTCGGCTTTTCAGGGAGAATTTTTTGATGCGATTCGCGCATTACTTTCGGCTAACGATAATCCTCAGCTCAGAGACCATATCGGACAACTGCTAAAGGCAATAACCAGTCAGGTTTATGCGAAGGATATTCTTGAATCGGTCAGTGCAAACCTTGCAAAATTCTCTGATTTGATGAACGGTCTACCAAATGTTGCGGAGGCACTTACCAAACTTTCTATTAACTTTAAGAGTATGACACCGGGTAGCGCAGGTTTTGCGCAATTAAAGGATTCACTAATCAGTGTTCTGCGCGAGATAAACGAAAGCATCTATTCAAATGCAAAAACGTTAAGTCTTACTACTCTAATTGTATATAATCTTTCTAAGTTTGTAAACGAAAAAGATGCAATTTCTTCCGCATTTGAACAATTTTCGACTCAAATACCCGAAGAAATGAAGGATTCGCTTAAACAGTTACTTGCGCAGCACCTAGAAAATGCGACAAAGCAGAGCGAAGGAGCTGTTTTGTCCTCTAAGGTCATCGAAGGGTTATCACGCTTAATAGAGCAGCACTTAAGCCACGGTTCCTTATCCGGCACTGCGGAGGTTTATAATTTATTACAAAGCCTTGCTGCCGCTCCCACAGTGTTCACACCGCTTTTGCATTATGTACTTCCATTCGCGGACGAGAACACGACCGCATTTGCGGAGCTGTGGATTGATCCGGATAATGAGAAGGGTGAATCCGGTACGTCATCCAGCAAGGTGTTCTTTACTGTTGAAGTAGAAGAGATCGGACACTTGGAGTTTGAACTGCTTGTAACCGGTAATCGCATTGATATGACTCTGTTTTGTCCTGGCGAGTTCACCCAGTTTTTTAATGGGTATTCTCAGCGCATTGCAAACTTAACAACTAACACATCCTACAGCTTTACCAATATTCAGGTTTTTTCCATTGAGAAACAACGACGGCTTGAGGAGATATTCCCGAAGCTATTGAACAAAAGGAGCAGTATTGATGTCAGAGTTTAGTAAAAATGAAAAGGCTGTGGCATTAAAGTACAATCCACAATCAGACATGGCTCCCATTATTGTCGCATCCGGATACGGATATGTAGCAGAAAAAATAATCGATATTGCTGACCAAAGCGGTATTCCTATCTACCGTGACGATACCACTGCGAATATGCTGGCTATGCTTGAGATTGGAAGTAACGTACCACAGGAGCTGTTTGAGATTATTGCGGCAATTTATGTTGATTTAATGAAGCTCTCAAGAGAAATCAAAAATCAAACACAACAACCCGACGCATAGTAAATAACGCATATATAACCATGCCCGCCCTATTTCGGCGGGCTTTTTATTCCAGTTTCATGCGCTTTAACTGTAACCGTTGTTCTTCCCATAGATAAGCAAACAGAATATCCTGTTCTTTTTCGGTGATATCGGTAAACTGGCACCCGTAACCCCATTTTTCTCCAGAAAGCTCCTGTTTTCTGAGTATCCTTGTTTTTATACGAAGGTGTTTGGGCCCCTGATTAAAATAAAACTCAAAATGACTACCCTCAAGAAAAATCTGCTCCGAGATAAAATATATCCCTCCAACACTAATATCCTTAACGGTTATTTTGATTGGGGTATCGAGCCCAACCTTGTTGTTGTCTCCCGCATAAATTACATAGATATTTGTATTAAAAGCTGTTTTTACCTTAATACTTCTTCGTCGCTGAATGACATCCAGCAGGTTAAAATCAACTAAAATCAAACGGTCTATCGTGGCAAAATCAACTGACGTCAGGTACCAACAAATACCGCGCATGTCATCATACACGCAGATTTTAAGGTTCTCTCCCCTCTCATAATGAGGGAAATATTCCCCTACAATCTCCATTTGATTCTCGCTGATATCGACCAAATAGCCGCTGGCCAGCATAACATCGGTCATGCTGTAGATTTCGACCTTCTGCTGTATCATTCTCAAACTAAACACTCCCTGCCTTATGCGGTGCCAAACACGATCTCATTGTCAGAGTAATATACCATGGTATTGTCTTTATTTTCTGTCAGCTGCACGCTGGAGCTTCCTATAATGATACGCGTACCGATGTAGATAGTTCCCTTGCATATAATTTTGCTGGTATTGGGGTTTTCAAGCTCCTCCGTCATCACTTCAAAGCGCTTTGTAAGCTTTTCTTTTTCCAGCGAAAGAACCTGCTTATTATACGAGGCCTGTTCCAATAGCTTTAGCTTGTCTTGCGAAAGGGTATTGGCATCCTTTGAGCTTAAAAATGCTATGGCCTGCGAAAGCTTGATTATATCGCTATCAATTTGCTTTAACCGATAACCGATGTTGTTAATGTCCTCAACAAGCGTTGTAGAGGAGCCGAGCGTGATTTCTGTACGCGCATGGGAAGAGGAACCTATCGTCTTGGCTATCACATCCAATGCAACAACATAGGAGCCGCCAATAATACAAGCGTTTCTGCCTTTAAGTTCCAGCGTTCCGCCACATTTGATGTTGCAATACATAATGGAGTTTGCCGTAACCGAGCCTTTTGCTTCTACGATGACGTTTTCCAGGAAATTTGCCGCCAAGTCACCGCCGGAATAGATTCGGCCACCGCCCTGTCCGTTTGCCCCTATAAGGATTATTCCTTTTTCCGCCCAAAGCGTGGCCGCCTCAACAATACCATTTACACGGATAGTTCCTCCGGCTTTAATGGAGAATCCGGACTTGACATCACCCTTGACTACGACATTGCCGATGAAATTGATGTTTCCCGTTGCGTTATCCACATTCTCGTTAACAACAAACGTGTCGTCCACTTCAAACGAACTGCCGCGCTTGGTAAGATTGCCGTCAATACCCGCATAAACCTTTAGTCCATCGTCCGTCAACAAAACATTCTTTCCGATGGGCGGCTTGGGGTCTCGTCCCCGCGCGGGCATAATATCCTGTCCCTTCACCGTCATCCCTTTTGTTCCATCCGTCGGAGGAACGATTTCGCAGATAACCTGACCCTTTGTTACATTGTTAATTAAATTGAGCTCTTTATAATTTACCGACCCATCGACGTTAATCTTTGGTATGCCCCGCGCTCCAATTACATAACGTTCAACGATCTCACCATCATTTCCGTTCTGTGCCGGCAGTCCTTCCGCAACAATAATCTTGCGTTCATATATTTTCCCAAACGCAATCCGCTTGAGCTCCTGATCCTTAAGACCATAGACCACGCCGGCATCCTTTAACGCCTGATAAATACCCGCGAGAGAAACCTCGTTGCCGCCATTTTCAGGGGTTGTAACCGTGAGGTATGCCCTTAAATGGTCATCGGAAACATCAACACGATACTGAGCATGAATTGGTTCTGCTTCAACAACAACTTGTTGGTTTTGCTCATTTTGATCGGTCACGGTTATAACCTCCTATCATATTGCTTGGCTATATTAATAAATGCTATAACTGTAAACTTGTTTTTCCTATTGAACGAACCATTACGGCGCCGGTCTCTGAAGTAAACTCAACAGTTCTTCCGTAGTTTTTTCCGGTGTCCTCTGCAACAATCCTGATGTTAAGCTCTGCAAGTTTTTTCTTTACAGCGGTAACATTACGCTGACCTATGTTCATAATATTATCGCCCGCGCCATAGGTAGTATCTACCTTAAACATCTGCGCGCCACCCGCAATCTTTGCCACCATGCGCAACTTAGACGCACCCAGCTGTTCCATTTTACTGATAAGCAGTACAATTGCGGTATCGGCAAACTTCATCTTGTTATCATTTTGCACACATTGCTCACTATTGGGAAGCATGATGTGCGCCATTCCTGCCACACAGGTTTTTGCATCGTATAAACAGATGCCCACACAGGAACCAAGCGCGTATGTGATAAGCCGATCCGGCTTTTTTGCTACATTGAGATCTGATATTCCTATCGTTATCAGGTTGCTCATATATCAATCCCCAGACGTTCCATAATGAGTTTAAGGGAATCCATTTCGGGGATAAGAAGCATGCAGCTTCTGACCGTTTCGCTTGAGCCGATAAAGTCCTCCTCAATATATAGCACCTTATCGCCCGTCATGCCCAACTCTACGGCAGGTACGCTTAATATAGCACCCGCCATATCTACTGTAATGGAGGGTACCATGATGTTGATTTTGAGCCCTGTTAAGGATGAGATGGCATTCACATACGAGCCCGCCATAATATTACCGATCTCATTTAACGCTGAAAAATCTACTTCTGTAAGCTGTGTATAATCGTTGATTTCTTTTCCAAGCAGAATGTTAACAACAACATGAGCAAATTTTTGTTCCAAGATGAACATAATCATGCCCTTGATGTCCTCGTGGATGTGGGTTAGTATTCCAACTACTATGTTTTCCGGGCCCCCTAGGATATAGGTTAGATCCGTAAAGTCAATAACCTTTACTTTTGGAACAGACATGTTTACGGTCTGCATCAGCATGGTCGAGAGTGCGGTAGCTGCATTTCCTGCGCCGATGTTACCCAGTTCGCGCAATACGTCGATGTGCATGTCGTTGAGCTGCTCGTAACGCAAAGTATCCATCTGCCATAACCTCCTTAACTGTGATGTGAAGAACAAGATACATGTCAATTAGCGCAGATTGTTTACCGTAGCTTGAAGTTCATCGGCAGCTTGAACCACCCGGGCACTGAACTGAAAAGCGCGCTGTGTTGATATCACGTTTATCATTTCTGTGCTAAGTTCCGCATTCGAATTCTCTAAATAACCCTGCTTTAGGGTATAGTCTTCGATTGGTAACGCCTCGCCAGAAGCATCCGTTGCGGAATAATAATTGCTGCCCTCCTGAATCAGAGCGTAGGGATTTGAAAAGCTAAACACCCCTATTCGGGTGGAGATTTCCTCTAAATTAACTAACCCACCGTCTGGATTCAGCTCAATGCGATCTTCATCGGGGGTGAGTACATATTCGCCGGTAGCAGTCGCAAGGTATGCCACATCGTCTTCCAGCTTCACGTAAAAATTACCGGAACGGGTATAAAACCGTTCACCATTTTCACTTTCCACCGCAAAGAAGCCATCTCCTACAAGAGAAAAATCCAGCTCACGGTCTGTTGGCAGCAATGCGCCCTGTCCCAACCTCATCACAATCCCCGAAAGGCGAACCCCATGACCTGTTTTGAGATTGTTGGTTAACTCATCCTGATTCCTGTGTATGTTGGAATACAAAAGATCCGCAAAGGAAGAAACCGAAGCTTTAAAGCCAGGTGTTTGGGTGTTTGCAATATTGTTCGCTGTAACATCCATACTTCTTTGAAGATAGATTACGCCGGATGACGCAGTATAAAATGCGGTATTCACAACCTATTTCCCCCTCTTTGATATTAAACCTTACCAATCTCTGTGACCGATTTGGTAATAATCCTGTCTATAATCTTCATTGCTTGGCTATAGGTCTGAAACGTTCTGCTTGCGTCCATTAGCTCAGAGGTTTCCTCAGCCATATCCACATTGGAATTCTCAAGCTTTCCCTGCATAAATGAGGTGGAGTATGTCGTTGAATCCACCTGCGTCGGATTGGGGTCGTTATCGATATAGAGACCCTCTGCATACACGACCAGGTTTTTATAATCGGTTGGGTAGGCAAGCGAAATCCGATCAATCGGGCTATCGTCCTCCGGCAGGTACACATATCCATCCTCATCAACGGTAAAGTTCGAAGTACCAAGCATGATCGGCCCGTTTTCGCCTAAAACCATTCCCCCGCCATTCAGCACAAGGTAGCCGTTCTCATCCAAGTCAAACCGACCGTTTCTGGTTAGCAGCGTTTGCTCCAACTCTTCATTCTGGGATTGAATACGAAAGAATCCGTCTCCAACCAGCGCGATGTCAAACGGGATTTGTGTGTCCTCCAGACTACTTTGACTGTAATCGGTATGAAGCACATCCACGTAACGCACGATTGAACCTTTTCCTATGCGGCCGTTGTTACCCGACTCAATTCTGGCAACCAACTGCTGATCAAATGTACTGCTGGTGAGCATTTTCTTTTTGTACCCTGCAGTCCGAACGTTGGCAACATTATTGCTGATGGTATCCATCGTGCGCTGAATTGACAGCATCCCCGAACCAAGGGTATAAAATCCTCTTACCATAATGGAACCTCCTTTTACGACATGCCACTTTAAGACATATCAGCCCTTGATATAAGCTTCTATCTTTTTTTTCATCTTGGCAATTGCCGAGGTGTGAAGCTGACAAACGCGTGACTCGCTAACCTGCAGGATTTCGGCTATCTCTCTGAGTTTGAGGTGTTCAAAATAATACATTGCAACGACCAGTTTTTCTTTTTCCGGCAGTTGTTCAATTGTTGCTGTCAGCACTTCTTTGAACTCACTGGAAAATAGAGCCTCTTCGGGAGTATCGGCGGCAGCGCCCATTTTAGAAGCCGCAATTTCGGCTCCCGCTACGCCCTCTTCCAGCAACTCTTCGAATGACACAATACTTGCGTTATGTGTCTGAGCCATGTTGGCGTGCAGTTCTTCCGTACTGATTCCTAATTGAGCAGCCAGCTCTTCATCCGTTGGTTGTCTGCCGTACTCGGCCCACAGTGCAGAGATTGCATTCTCTAGGTTGCGCGCATTTTTTCTTACACGGCGCGGAACCCAATCCTGTTTTCGGATATAATCAATAATCGCTCCCTTAACCCGGATGGAGGCATAGGTCTCAAATTTGACCTCGCGTTCCATATCATAGCGCTCAACGGCATCCATTAAGGCAACAATGCCCTCGTTTATCAGGTCGTCCTGATCCGCGACATTGCGAAACATCCCGCCCATTTTAATAACGATATATTTCACGATGTAGCTGTAGTGCATCGCTATCTCGTTTCGAAGCGCAGGGTCTTTTGTCTGCCTGTATTGCTGCCACGTCTCAAGCTCTATTTGGCTTTTCGGTTTTGTGAACAGCATACGCACCCCCCAATCAACCAGGACTATATGGCTATGTTGCCAATCGCCTGAATCTGCACCGAGTTATCAATCTCACTAAAAGATAATACCACAATCCCGGCTGCAAACTGGTCGGCAAGCCGTTTAAAGTAGATGCGCACAATCGGAGAGGTTAGGATAATGGGTGTGGGCATCAATTCTCTTATCTTATTTACTTGCGTAATCAACGAAGCCGCAATTTTTTGCACGGTATCTGGATCCAGTGCCAGATAGGAACCATGCTCAGATTTCTTCACCGCACCCATAATAATGTTTTCAACTTCCGTATCCAACGTAATAACATGAAGCTGATTGGCATCGGCAAATTTTCGTGTAATCGTTCGC
The DNA here is from genome assembly GCA_023460535.1 of Bacillota bacterium. Lineage (GTDB taxonomy): Bacteria > Bacillota > Clostridia > Oscillospirales > Ruminococcaceae > Acetanaerobacterium. The sequence goes on along the minus strand of JAEWPV010000020.1, from coordinate 143,933 downwards.
TTTAAGGATTGCCTTACATATTCGGTCAGCATATCCGCATCCTTGAGGGTTGTGGCATAATCCCCAAGCGTTTCAATAATAGTCTCCATATCGCGAATGGGTATCCCTTCTCGCAACAGATTGGCAAGTACCTTTTGCAGCTCTCCGGGTGACACGACATTGGGGATTACCTCGTCAACCAGTACCGCATTGGTCTTTTTAATGTTGGATATGAGCGTATTAACCTCTTGACGGGTCAACAGCTCATGGGCATACGACTTAATTACTTCTGAAAGATGCGTAATAATTACGGAGGTTGGATCAATAACGGTATAGCCCGCCATCTCAGCCGCCTCTCGCCGGGACGCTGAAATCCACTTAGCCGGAATTCCAAACGCCGGCTCAATCGTATCGATGCCGTCGACCGGCTCTGAGATCTCGCCCGGGTTCAGCGCCAGGTAATGATCTACCAACACCTCGCCCTTGGCAATTTCCTCTCCCTTGAGTTTAATTGTATACTGATTTGGGTTAAGCTGACCATTGTCTCGCATACGTACCGATGGAACAACCATACCCATATCAACGGCAAACTGCTTACGGAACATTACAACGCGATCGATAAAGCTCCCTCCGCTGGATTCATCCACAAGCGGAAGCAAACTGTAACCGAATGTCATTTCAATCTGTTCTACATTAAGCAAGGTGTAAACGTTGTCAATATTCTTATAAAAACTTGTTTCAGAGAGCTCCATTTCCGGCTGCTCCTGCTCGGCAACAGCGGCAAGCATCGCCTTGTTCATCGAGCTTCTGAGCCGAAGCCCCAGGGTGATAAGAGCTGCCGCGACGAGGATAATCTGAAAGGGCGGAAAACCCGGAACAAAGATGAGGCAAGCCGCAACCGAACCCGCTATAATAAAGGCGGTCGGCTGCGCCGCAAACTGTTTGGTTAGGTCGGTATTGAGGTTGTTTTCACTTGCCGTTCTGGTAACAAGCATTCCGGTTGCGGTAGAGATTAGCAGAGCGGGTAGCTGGGAGACCAAGCCGTCACCCACAGTGGCTATCGCATAGGTATTCCAAACCTGAGTAAAATCCATTCCGCCCGCTATCATTCCGGTTGCGATACCGCCCAACAGGTTAATCGCCGTAACAATGATAGAAATAATCGCATCGCCCTTAACAAACTTTGAGGCACCGTCCATGGAGCCAAAGAAGTCCGCCTCGCGCTGAACGTCAGAACGTCTTTTACGGGCAGCTTGTTCATCAATCAAGCCGGAGTTTAAATCGGCATCTATCGCCATCTGCTTGCCGGGCATTGCATCTAAGGTAAATCTTGCTGCTACCTCAGATACGCGCTCTGCACCCTTTGTGATTACCACAAATTGTACAATGACAATAATTAAAAAGATAACAAAACCGATGATAGCATTACCGCCAACCACAAAGTCACCAAAAGCCGCGATTACCTTTCCTGCATTGCCACCGTCCCTAAGAATGAGACGGGTACTTGATATGTTAAGCGATAATCGGAACAGCGTAGTGATAAGCAACAGCGATGGAAATGCAGAAAACTCCAAAGAGGTTTTTATGTACATCGACATGATAAGGATAACAAGAGACAGTGTGATGTTTAAAATAAACATCATGTCTAGCGCCCCGGCGGGCAGTGGTATAATGATAAATATAATGATAACTACGATAAAAATCGCTATGATATTTTGAAATTTCTTCATGTGCATCGTCCGTTCCACCGTTTATGCGGCAAGGAATCTCTGTCTAGCAACCGGGTATTCAAATACTTTCATTAAGTCACTGTGGATAGTAGTACATTGCGATTAGGGAGCTTTGTTCCCTACCTTATTTTTAAGGTTATATACAAAAGCAAGCACCTCGGCAACTGCCACATAGAAACTCGCGGGAATCTCTAGGTCAATTTCCACCGCCTCGTACAGGGCGCGGGCAAGCGGAACATTCTCGGTAATATAGACGTTGTTTTCCTGCGCGACTGAGATAATGCGAAGTGCAACAAGGTCCGCACCCTTCGCAACCACAATAGGAGCACTGTTTTCGCCGGGCTTATAGAGAATTGCTACGGCATAATGCGTAGGATTTCGAATTACAACGTCCGCAGTAGGTACCTGCTGCATCATGCGCCGCTGTGCCATTTGACGTTGTTTCTCCTTGATTTGCGCCTTAATTTTGGGGTCACCCTCTAGCTGCTTGTACTCCTCTTTTACTTCGTGCTTTGTCATGCGAAGATTCTTTTCATACTCCCACCACTGATAAACATAATCAAGCACAGATAGACCGATAAAAATGATAGATATGGAAAGAACCATAGAGACTACACTGTCTCCGATATAGATAATGCCCTGTAGTAAATCGATATGATATAACGAGGGCAATTCTTGTATTCGTGACATAATCTCGTTGTACAGAATTCCGACTACAAGAACAATTTTGGCAAGCGCCTTAACCAGTTCAACAATTGAACGAACAGAAAACAGCCTTTTAAAGCCCTCTAGGGGGTTAAGCCGAGAAAACTTAAATTTGAGTGCTTCTGTTGCAAACAAAAACCGTGTTTGCATAACCGAAAAAACAATCGTAATCAACGCCGAAATCAAAAGTAACGGGATAGCAAGGATAACTATTGATAGAATGAGATCTCGAAAGACCTCTGTGGCACTGGTTGTAGATAACAGCGTAAGTTGTGTTCCTCTGGCGATACTTCTTTGAATCAGTAAATCAATATACTCATACATAAAAGGGCTTAATAACCTAAGCGAGAAAAACATAATCAATAGCGAAAAGCCGCTGACAACATCCTTACTTTGAAAGATATTACCCTTTTTTCGTTCATCGCGCTTTCGCTTTGCGGTTGCTTTTTCGGTTTTGGAGCCGGCCATCCTTTATTCCCCCCAAAGCCAAAAATAGAGATTATCCGTAAGCAAGAACCCGAATCGCTTCCCCCATTGTGGCAAACGAGCGATCGATTACCAATTGGAGAAAAGAGGACAAAGGTCCCACAAGCAGCAGTAAAACGAGTATGCCAACCAAGACCTTAATCTGAATATTGATAACAAAGACGTTAATCTGAGGAATCGCCTTCATTAAAACGCCTACACACGCCTCTGAGATAATCTCAATCGCGATAACGGGAAGGGCAATCTTCGCCGAAAGTGCCAGAATGCTGGAAAAAAGCTGTGTGATAAAATATCCAATCTCAAGATGTATGGTTTGCACGCCTACCGGTACGATATCGTAAGAAAGTATAACCATACGAATGGTTGTTAAATGACTGTTCGAAAGAAAAAAGATGAGATAAAACATAATATTTAAAAAGGAACTGGATAGCGCCATTTGAACATTACTTGATGGGTCATACACCTTTGCCATGCCAAGACCCATCTGCATGTCCATAACCTCTCCGCCTATCATGATTACCGACATGAACAGCTGTAGGATAAAGCCGTATATCCAGCCAATGGCGAATTCCTTGAGAGCGGTATAAACGAACTCAACAACCCCGCGTATTACAACCGTTTGGTCGGATAATGAATAGAACAGAATAACCGATATGGCAAGAATTAAGCCTGCCTGAACCATGGTTGGAATGTTTTTACGTGAATAGATTGGATGAAACAGTATCATGCCTGATATCCGTATCAGCACAAGAAAAAACACCATATAGTTGCTGAAGGAGATATCAATCATTGTGTTACCCTCTGTATATAAAAACGATTTGGTTTATGTCGCAGCCATCATCACAAAAACCTGATTGGTAAAATCGCTCATAACCGTCATCATCCATGATGCCATTAAAAGCAATATCAGCGCAATTGCTATAAGCTTTGGTACGAATGTCAGGGTCTGTTCATGAATCTGAGTTGCTGCCTGCAAAACCGATATTAAAAAACCAACCGCTATACTGACAATCAGTACAGGAGCTGCCAACTTTGCAGCAGTTAATACCGCTTGACGCAACAGAGCAATTACATCCCCCTGCTCCACACACCATATCTCCTTTCTAAAAGCAGATTAATTCAAAAGCTGTATGATATATCAAGCTAACTTGTTGGGACATTATTAAAGTTAATTCGTTATATAAGTAACGCACATAACCCGGCTATGTAATAAGATAAAGCTAATTAAAGCTAGCTATCAACGTTTTAACTGTCATTCCCCAACCGTCAACCAATACAAACAATAAAATCTTAAAGGGCATAGAGATTGTTACCGGAGAAAGCATGATCATACCCATAGACATTAACGTACTGGCTACTACCATGTCGATTACTAAAAAGGGAACGTATAAGAAAAAGCCCATGGTAAACCCGCGTTTTAGCTCACTGGTAATAAACGCAGGAATGACAACCGTCATACTCAATTCTTCATAGGATTCGGGGCGTTCCTGCTCCGCTACGGTGCGAAATAAATTAAGGTCCGTTCGGTATGTTTGCTTTAACATGAACTCCTTAAGTGGAACGGATGCCCTTTCTATTGCCTCTTCCTGCGTAATTGTACCTTCAACATATGGCGTATAGGCCACTTGCTCTATTGAGCTTATTACAGGGGACATAATAAACAATGATAAAAACAGTGCAAGCCCAATCAAAACCTGATTGGGTGGCGTTTGCTGCAAGCCCATCGCATTCCGAAGTAAACTAAGAACAATAATGATGCGCGTAAAGCTCGTCATCATAATCAGAATACTGGGAAGTAGTGCGATAATCGTCAAAAGAAACAGGATGTCAAGGGTTTGAATGCGCTCTTGCTCGGTCTCAGCGCCGTTTATTTGAATGGATATTCCGGGTTCTGAAGCATACACATTGCTATACAAAAGCGAAATAACCAATATTATAATCAGCGTAAGGGAAAAAACAAAACGCAGCAAAGGCTTTTTTAGGTGCTTTTTTGTTACTGCCTTGCTCAACTCAATCATGCTCCTTATCCCGTTTACCAACTCCAAACGAGCCATATTTCTTGATACTATCCCTCAGGGCATCCCCAAATGAAGGGTAGGCCTGCTGTGTAGTTACCTGCGATAAATCTTCTTCATTTAACTCACCAAGATTGGTAACCGAACCGGACGAAACCCCGATGAGGAGGTGTTTTTGGCCGACCTTGACAATTGCTATACACTTGTCCTGACCCAGTGAAATGCGATCGACAACAGAAAGATATTTGCTCGCGGCAGAGCCGCCCATCCGTTTACCTAGCCATCTGGTTGAATAAAAGGCAAGAACAACGATTGCCACAATCATTAAGATTGCCCCGGCAACCGATATAAAATCCCCCAACTCTCTGCCTCCTTTTTACCCGCACGTCAATATATCATTCATGTCAGGTAATGACGCCAAGTTGTTTGGTTAGCCAAGGATGTTCTTAACCGTCTGAATAATTCTGTCTGGTTTAAAGGGCTTTACAATAAAATCGAGCGCGCCCATCTTAATGGCATCGACAACCATAGATTCCTGGCCCATAGCAGAGCACATGACAACGCGAGCGCCGCCATCCATCGCCTTGATTCGCTTAAGTGCTTCTATTCCATCCATATTAGGCATTGTGATGTCGAGTATGACCAAATCATGGCGTCCGCTTTGATACGCGTTGACCGCTATTTCACCGTCACCCGCTTCTTCAATTTCGGCATATCCGTTCTTAGTCAGTACATCTTTAATCATTAATCTCATAAAAGCTGCATCATCAACTACTAGTATTTTCTTTCCCATTTCCGTCCACCGCCAATCTTAAGATATACCGCTTAGAAAATCGGTATTTTTGAGAATTTCCGTGATTCTTACGCCAAAGTTATCTTCAATTACCACAACATCGCCTTTTGCGACAAGCTGACCGTTTACTATGATATCAACCGGTGCGCCGGCTTGTTTTTCGAGCTCTATAACCATGCCTTGGCTAAACTCAAGTATCTCTTTTATTTTTTTCTTTGTTTTCCCAATTTCCACGGTTACCTGAAGAGGAACCTGCATGATTAAGTCAAGGTTGGTATGCGGGCCTTCTGCTGAGGGTTGCCCTAAGGAGTGAAAGCTTTGGAAATCCGCACCATGAACATCAACCGGCTGCTTCATCACATTCGTCGGGTCGTACCCGTACGCAGGCTGTTGATAGCCGGGTGCATAGGCTGCCGCAGGGTGTGTAAACGCAGGCTGCTGAGGAGGCGGGTAATACCCCTGCATCGGAGGCATTTGTGGTTGTACCTGTTGCGGGGCCACGGTGGATACCGGTGCGCCCATGTTGCTGAAATCCGGTTCGTCGTATACCTTCTGTAAAAGATCCTCTACCGGCTGAGAATTTGACGAAAATTGCGCCGGCTCTTCCGGTTCCGGTTCATTCATGAGCCGAGACTGCGAGATAATCTCTTTAGCAAGAGGCATCTGCATAATGCTCATGAACTTGCTTTGGGTAATCCCCTCGATGGTCAAATCAAAATAGACAACCACGACCCTGTCCTCTTCGCTTTTTGCAATGCTCTTTTTTAGGTCGACAGAATCGAGCACGTAGGCAACCGGTGTGGAGATATTAATTGGTCTCCCTAAAAAGCTTGAGAGTGCGGTCGCGGAGGAGCCCATCATCTGATTCATAACCTCGCACGCTGCGCTGATGCTGATTTCATCAAAGACATAGTTCTCATCCGGTGTCGGTTCAAGCCCCATCAACTGATCTAAGATCAGTTTGATGTCAGACTGCTTAAGAATCATAATGTTTGAGCCAGTTATTCCATCTATGTAGGTTATCTCAACACACATAGCAGGCTCAAGCAATGCATATTCAACATCCTTAACCTGTTTAATTTCGACCTCGGGGGTTGTGATAATCACCTTTCTGTTTAGCATAGTGGACACAGCCGTTGCGGCAGATCCCATACTGATGTTGAGTATCTCCCCTATTACGTCTATTTCGAAGCTTGACAGCGTGTCACTCTCCGCAGGTCCGCCAAACGGGTTTTTATCGATATCAGGACTCATGTGAAAACCCCATTTCTACAGAATTTCGCTGAGCTGAACAGCTTTGCGTTTCTTATAATTACCCATCTTACCTTTGAACCAGGTTTTTGACCCCACCTTAAAATCAATAAAATCCGAGATGGATTTGTCAATCATTACGATGTCTCCTACCTGTAGGTTAATCACATCGCTGAGTGTAAGCTCGGCTTCTCCCAGCACTGCAGTTAACTCAAGGTTAGAGTCCTTAACAGACCGAAAGATGATATCCCTGCGCTCACTGTCCTTTAATCCGTCAAGCTTTTTGTCGCTCTTTATCGAACGCGCATTCATCTTTTTAATGATCTCTTCGAGGTTGATGGCGGGGATACAGATACTCATATTCCCCGAAATTCCCTTCATCGCGATATCAATAACTGTGATAAGCACAATGTCATCTGGAGAGATTGTCTGCATCAGTCTTGCGTTGGTTTCAATTCCAACCAGCTGTGGATCCATATCAGCATAGCTTTTCCATGCGTCCTTAAACAATTTTACCATGTTTTTGAGTACGTTTTCAATAAGAGAAAGCTCAATTTCGGTAAATTCACGTTCTATATTTACGATATCTCCACTTCCGCCCAGTAATCTGTCGATAATGGAGAAGACTGTATTCCTAGAAATCTCTATTATGATACTCGTGTCCGGTACGCTTTCATCCTGAATATTCAGGTCTACCACGCCCATCATAACCGAATCGGGCAAGGCGTTACTAAACTCATGGTAACGCTGCTCCTCAAGTTGTGTAACACTCAACTGACAAAACATCCTCAGAATTCCGGTTAGGTATGAGGATAGACTTCGTGTATAGTTGCTGTGTATACTGTCAAGTTTTTTCAGTTGTTCCTTGGTGAATTTCTTTGGGCTTCGAAAGTCGTATTCCTTAACCTTCTTTTCCGAAGCCTTCTCGTCTATTTCATCAAGGTCAAGCTCACCGGTGTTGAGACCCTTGAGCAGTTCGTCAATCTGCTGTTGTGACAATATATCTGGCATATCAGGGGTTCTCCTTCTTTGCGGCTTTCAGGGTCAAGCAGGTCACTATGGTATATAGTCCGTATCAACGGTATATTTATCCTGACCAAAGAACTTAGAAACAAGCTCTTTGAGGCTTTCTTGGTCTTCTATGTTGATGTTTTTCTCTACAATAAGAATTTCCACTCTGCGGTTCTTTTTTCTTCCCTCAGGCGTTGCGTTGTCTGCAATGGGTCTGTATTTTCCGTAACCCAATGCACTCAGCTTTTCGGATGATATCTCACAAGCGCCTTCAAGGAATTTCAGTACCGCGTTGGCTCGACCCGAAGATAACTCACGGTCATCCACCCGATAGTTGGCATCCTCTAAAACAGTAGCCGTATGTCCTTCTATCCGAATCACGCCAATAGAATCTTCAGCCAGCTTTATCCCCCCACCGATTTCAGTAAGAACGGTTTTTCCCTCCTCCCGCAAAACTGAACTGTCGGGATTAAAAAACACGTTATCGGTAAAGCGGATAAAAACATAATTCTTACCGTGTTGAAGCTCTATACTTTCCTTCATCTCTCCGTCTGTCATGGACTCCACATAATCCTGAAGAAGCTTGTAGAGTAGTTCGACGTCAATCTTTACATCCGATTCCTCGGCAACAGGAGAGTCACCGATTCCGGTTCCCGTGCTTCCCACCTGACCGTCGCCATCTGCAGTAACATCGTCAACTACCACAAGCTGACTTGTCGTAATGCCGATGTTCGAAAGCGCTGCCTTTAAAAATTCCCATTTTTCTTCACTAACGGTTGACATAGAGTAAAGGAGCACAAAAAAGGTTAGTAACAACGTAACCATATCCGCATAGGTATTGAGCCATTCGCTGCTTGCCCCTTCATCCTGCCTTTTTCGCTTTGCCACGGGTGATCCCTCCCCTCGAAACAGCAATCATTTGCAATATTATTTTTTAATCTTAGCGTTTTTTTTCGCAGCAGGCTCAGAATCCATATCTCCACTCGAATCCGACGCCCCAGACTTCTGTTGTTTTGCTACAAACGATGCGGGAAGTAAGCGGTACAGTTTTTCGGAAATAAATCTTGGGTTTTCACCGGCTTGAATTGCCAGAATGCCTTCGCAAATAATTAGCTTACAGAGATATTCCTCTTCATGGCGCACCTTGAGTTTGGATGAGATAGGCATAAATATAACGTTACACAACATAGAACCGTAGAATGTAGTAATCAGCGCCTTGGACATACCACTACCTAGGCTTTCAGGATCATCCATCTGCTTTAACATTAAAATAAGACCGATGAGCGTACCAATCATACCGAATGCAGGGGCAAATGTCGCACCTTTGTCGTAAAACGATCGATCCTGCGCATGGCGTTCATCCAAGAAATCCAGTTCGTCCTCAAGGAGGGATTTTACTTTCTCGGGGTCAATTGCATCAACAACCATCATAATACCGTTGCGCAAAAAATCATCGTCGTTGTCCTTGAGCTCATCCTCCAGAGCAAGCAAGCCTCTGGATCGCGCGGATTTAGCAAGGGCTACAATGCGTTCAATCTGATCGATTGGGTTATATTTGCGCGGTAAAAAGATAATTTTTAAATGCTTAAACAGTTTTACAAACGCTTTTCCCGGAAATGAAATCATCAAAGTGGCAAACGTGCCGCCGATGGTAATGGCAATACTCGGATAATCAATGAATGTTAATATATCAGAAAACTTAATCTGGTTTGCAAAATTAAATGCCTGCCCCGCTTCTGGCATTGTAAACACCATGCCAAATACAACCAAAACAATCGCGGCTATGAATCCTATAATCGACATTAAATCCATTTGGTATCATCCTTTTATCTTTTATGGAATACGCACCTACAGATTAGTTGAACTTGCCGAATATTCTTCGCTTATATGCGATTATTTTCTCAAGTATTTCGTTGGTGGTTTCTCCGACAATTAAAATCTTTCCATTTAACAGTTTTATGGTGGTGTCGGGAGTTTCTTCGATCGATTCAATCAGGTCACAGTTTAAAATAAATTCTTTAGAATCCTTCTTTGTTACCCTGGTTAGCTTAATCATGGCAATCTCCCTCCTAAATGACAACCAACATTGATTTGTCTTTGCCTTAACTGATGTTCTTTTTCGTTTTTAACAATTTGGTGAATAAGGGGCTCTGTTTTCACCCCTTATTCACCAATAATCAGATTAGCGTTTGAGGTTCACAAGCTCATTGAGCATTTCATCCGTTACCGTAATAATTCGTGAATTAGCCTGAAAGCCGCGCTGTGTGGTTATCATATCGGTAAATTCGGCGGAAAGGTCTACATTAGACATTTCCAATGTACCAGCTTTAAGCGCACCGGAGCCTGATGTACCCGCAACGCAGATAGACGGCTCGCCGGAGTTTGCGCTCTGTGAAAAGTAGGTGTTACCCTCCGCATTGAGACCGCCTGGATTGTTGAATATGGCAAGGTCGATGCGTCCAAGCACCATGGTTCCATGAATGGAATGATTACCCATGATAACACCGTCTGAACCGATGGAAACACTCGTTAGGTCTTTTACTTCCTGCAGTTTAAAGCTTCGACCTTCTTCGGTTTTGAATGTGCCGAGCTTGCCAAGCTGTTCGCCGGTCATATCCAACGTAATAGTCGGATCAGCGGGGTCAGCGGGGAAAATCAAGTCGCTGAGTACAAAACCACCACCCGGAATCGCATCCGGGGAGAGATAATTCCCATTGCCGTCCACGATGCCAATCGTACCGGGGGCGGCTTCGTCGCCGGGAGTACCGGCGGCAATGACGAGATACTGGTTGATATCGTTCATGTTCGTGAAATCTTCATTAGGATCAAATGTAACAGTCAAGGTCGTACCTTCCAGAGTAGCCTTCGTAGGAGTTCCAGCGGTGCCTGCTACAAAATGCACGGTCATATTTCCGTTTTCTCCTGATCCAATACAGGTAATTGTGGCCGTCTGAGAAAAGGTTCCATAAAGGGTGACCGACTTTTCATCAGACGCCTGATTATCCTGAACAGGAGGGACGGTAACCTGAATTTTGCCGCTGGAAGGCACTGCAGTACGTGCATCCGGACCTGATGCGCCCAGTACAAAATTGCCCGCTGAATCAACAACGTTACCGTTTGAGTCAATATCAAGCATTCCCGCACGGGTATAAAATACATTGCCGGCAGAATCCTGTACCTGTAAAAAACCTTGACCCGCAATTGCAACATCCATGCCCTTATCCGTGGGCTGAAAGCCGGACTGCCCCATCATAATATCGATGGACGCAACCTGCGCTCCGTAACCAACCTGCTTGGGGTTAACACCGCCGCGCAGCTGTGTGCCGGAAGACGACCCGCTCAGGGTCTGATAATACACATCCCGGAATGTGGTCCTGGAAGATTTAAAGCCATAGGTGTTGACGTTGGCAATGTTATTGCCGATAACGTCCATTCTTGTCTGGTGTGCGCGTAATCCGGCAACGCCGGAATACATGGCTCTTACCATTTAATTATACTCCTTTTCTGGGAACCGTCAGTTTCGTCAGTCGGTCGGAAACTGAGTTAACCTCCAAAAGGTCCGGTTAAATAATTACGGTTCCTTCAATATTTGTGAATACACTTCCATTTAGGTCTTCGCCGTTCAATGTGGTAACCACCGTGCCGTTTTTAACACTGACAATAAAGGCGGTCTTGTCAATGAGTATCAGTGTGTCGTCAAGCCCTTTTTCCTCCGCAAGCCTCATCCCATGACTCAAGCGTTCCAGCTTTGCATCTCCCATCTCGATGCCGCGATCGACAATACGGTTTTGAGCATGCTTGGAAAAAATGATTTGAGCTGTTTGGTTTTGCTGCTGCGTCTTAAAAATTTGAGCAAACGAAGATGTCTGTTCCCCGTTTGATTGCCTGACCGTTGTGTTTTGCTGCGGCAGAGTGATCCCAGTGGTAACGGATATCGGTCGGTTAATGATTGGTCCGTCTGCCATGGATACGTTCCCTCCCTGGATGAGCAGCTGCTTACTTCCATTGTTTTCACAGCTGCGGCGATGCGTTATTCGGTGTCTCCGGAGTCTCCCGGGTCTTCTGTATTGTCCGGATCAACGGGTTGACTGCTTTCGTCTTCTGGTTTGGTTGAGGAGCTGGCTACCTTAATCTCCATCAGGTTCTCAAGCGTAAACGCCTTGCCGTCAACATAAAACTCATACCCTCCGGATGAAAAGGCAATGCGCTCAACCACTCCGGTTGTAGAAATCACCTTTCCCGAGGAATCCAGCTTAGCTGCTACAACGGTTTTTCCGATTAGGGACGATGCAAACGCTGCATTTGTGGAGTACAGGATATCCTGCTGCATCTGCATTGCCGTAAACTGAGCCAGTTGAGCCAAGAATTCGGTGTTGTCGGTGGGGTTCATAAAGTCTTGATTGGAAAGCTGCGCGGCTATCAGCTTAAAGAAGGACGAAATGTCTAAGCTTGAATTATCCTCGGTCGAAAGCCAATACTGATGACCACTTTCCGTCGTGTAGACCTTCTTCGCGCCAGACGACGAATACTGAGAGTTGTAGCCCGAAATACCACCCATAATACTCCTCCTTTCTTAAGCACTAAACATAACAGTTTAAGATTGATGTGGCACCCAGCACCGTTAACGGAGATAGCGAAACCTCGGCAGCACACGGTAAACGTTGGATGATTAGTCTTTGCGTGTGTTCGGGACGTTGTTGCTGTCGTCCGCTCTGCATTGAAAACTGCCCACCTGAAGCAAGGTTATTAAAGGACTGGTTTTCTACCGAGCAGGTCTCAATCTGAATGTTGCTTTGCTTTAACGCAGTTTTCAGTTCGGCCATCTGCGCGCCGATGAGCTTTGTGGTTTGATCGTTTGCCGTCAGAATACTGAGAGAAACCTTACCCTGCTCATAGACCAGTTTCACGGTTAATTCTCCGAGCGATTCTGGTTCAAGCTTCATTGTAAACTCTGTTTTTCCGTTTTGATAGGCTTCCAACACCGCTGTTGCTACCTGTGTTGTCGGCGGCGTATCGGGCTGCGCCTTAGCGGTTAACGATTGGATAGTTAGTCCAGCATCATCAATACGCTGCGCAAACGCATTGAGTTGCCCGTCTGCAAGCTGTGGTTTTAACTCGTTCTCCGGTTTTTGCGCGGTTTTTTCGCTGTCAGCAGCCGCTTTGCTTTCGGTATCAGAACTATTTGGCTTACTTTGACTTATTTGAAGCTTGGGTTGTGTACTCAGTGCGTTCTCCATCTCTAGGCCAGAACTATCTCGGGGCGTTTCGGTACTTGGCTTTTGTTGGTCTGGGTGAGGCAACAGGGATTCTTCATTCATCTCAACCGAAAATAGCGACGCGGCAGGTTCTGCCTCTTGTTGCGAAGCCGTTTGTAACACTGCAACCGTATTGGGTAATGGGGCTGCACTAACAGTTATGTCCGGCGCTACCTGTTGAGAAAGGCTGCCTGTTTGCGTCACTAACGGCTTGTCCGGAACCGTAATAGGTACCATTGTCGCAAATAAGGTAACAATCTGCATTGCGGCCTCAGCCTGAGATTGGGTATTCTCCGTTTCGTCCGTCACAGTCTTTTTAGCCTGCAACGGGTCATTTGAATCGGACTTTCCCTCCCTGTCAATGCCTTTGTCGGGAGACGGTTGCGTCCTCTTTGCCTCGTCAAGCCGCTTTTTCAACTCGCCGGAAAAAGTAGTAGAACCGGTCGCTTCCTCACTCTTGGTGGGTTTTGATTTGCTAGAAGCCGTTTGCGTGGAAAAATCGGTGTAAATCTGCATGTTCATTTCTTATTCACCTCCTTTCGTTATTGTCCTGTATATTATAGCAAATTGCGAGGGAAAGATATACATTATTTGTTGCACTATTGTTGCACTATTTTATGTTTTTGTCGCATATTGTCGTATTCTATATCAAAAATACACGGAACTGATTGGTTACTATAAACAAATAGATTTTAGCCAGAAAGCGCAGCATTGGCTACAAACTCTTCAATCAGCAGCTGCGTTTCTTTGCTTTCTTCCAACAGATATTCTTCATATTGGTGTTCTCTGAGCTTTTCAAGGGTCGAGATATCCTGTGATACCTTAACAACAACCATCATCTGATCGTTAACCCTAATCTGCGCCAGCTTAACCTGTTGGGCCTGCATTTTTATACGGTCATTCAGGGAATTCAGATAGCTTTTTCGAAGTGATATCTCCTGCGGCACTAAGCCTTTTCGGGTTTTTTCATTTAAGTCGTCATTACATCTTGCATATTCTTCACGCAAAGCATTGAGCGTCTGAGTTAACCGGTCAAGCTTCTGCCGAAGCTCCGCAAGCCGATTCTTCTCATCCATTAGCACCTGATTTTTATAATCAAGCATTTTTTCTAATGAAAACTCAAACCGTTTCATGAATTATTTCAGGCTCCTTTACATCAGAGCATTCTTCATCAGTTCAATCGTTTTGGAGTAGTCAAATGCGTCATAGATATCCTGACGAAGAAAGTCATTGACCTTTTCGATCTTGGAAATCGCTGCATCCAGCGCAGGGTTCGTTCCCGCCTTGTATGCGCCGATGGTAATTAAGTCGTAGTTAGAGTAATATATCGAAAGAACACTACGAAGGCGGTTGGCAAGGTCTAGCTGCTCTTTATCCACTATCTCGTTCATCAAACGGCTGACACTCGCCAGTACATCGATTGCAGGGTATTGATTGCGCATGGCAATCTTTCGTGACAAAACGATATGCCCGTCAATAATACCGCGTACAGTGTCTGATATCGGCTCGTTCACATCGTCACCTTCAACCAGCACGGTATAGATGCCCGTAATGGAGCCGGTCTCGAAATTCCCGGTTCGCTCCAGCAGCTTTGGCATTACCGAGTATACTGACGGAGTATACCCACGGGACACCGGAGGCTCTCCTGTTGCAAGACCGATTTCACGCTGTGCCATTGCGTAGCGCGTTAAAGAGTCCATCATCAGCAACACACTTTTGCCTTGATCCTTGAAGTACTCGGCTATTGTGGTTGCGGTTAAGGCACATTTCAGCCGCTGCATGGCGGGCTGGTCAGAGGTTGCTACCAGCAACACACTTCGAGCCATACCCACATCGCCAAGGTCACGCTCAATAAAATCTCGAACCTCTCTACCTCTCTCGCCTACAAGCGCAATCACATTGACATCTGCCGTGACGTTGCGCGCAATCATGCCAAGCAAGGTACTTTTGCCCACACCGCTGCCCGAAAAGATACCCATTCTCTGTCCTTTTCCACAGGTCAACAGTCCGTCAATCGTTTTGACACCGAAAGTAATTCGTTTGTCAATCCTTGGTCTTCCCAGTGGATTGGACGGTGTGTTGGTAACATCGTAAAAGAGACTACCACCCACATCACCTTTATCATCAATCGGGGTGCCGGTTCCGTCGAGAATTCGCCCGACTAACTCCTCACTCACTTTTACTTTTAGCTTGTCGCCGGTAGACTCCACAATACTGCCGGGTCCGATACCATCAATATCATCATACGGCATAAGCAGCACTCGGTTTTCCCGAAAACCAACCACCTCTGCCTGTACAATGCGAACACTCTGACCCGCATAAATTCTACAGACATCGCCGATGTTGGTAAGCGGCCCCAAAGACTCTATCATCAGCCCAACAATCTTATCCACCTTGCCGTAATAGGTTATTAGGCTTTTTCTGCGTAGATCGTTTTTAATGCCCTCCAGTACCAAAACCAGCACATCCTTAAACAAGAAAGGGGTTACCCCTTTGTCAATATATCTTTCAGATTACTCAGCTGCGCCTCCAGGCTTGCATCGGCTATTCCATCCGGAGTTTCTACAACACAAAGGCCGGTAGCGGCATCTGGAATAATGTCCACTTCAATGCTGCCAGAAAGGTCTAACAGCTCTGCAAGCATGTTTTTGTCGGTTATGCAGCTGGTTTGCGCATCTGTGCCGGAAACGGTAATCTTAACCCAATCCGTATTCTTGTAGCTCGAAAGCGCTCGCTCCACAATACCAATGAGTGCCTTGTCGTCTTCCTTTAATACCTTGCCAATCATCTTGCGAACAATATCTACAACCAGCAGCCTGATGCCCCCCTCGGTTTCATCAATAATCTGACGCTGCTTATCGTCAATACGGTCAAGCAGAGCGGCAATATCATTCAGTCCCCTTTGCAGCTGCTGCGTAGCCTGCTGCTTGCCTTGTTCAAAGCCGTCGGAGAACGCTTGTTCCTTTATCAGTCTAGCCTCATCCTGCGCCGCTGCAAGCAGCTGTTCGGTTCTCGCCTGCGCCTTAGCAGTCGCTTCAGTTAGGATTCTATCTGCCTCCTGTTGTGCGGCCTGTAATACCTGCATGCGAAGTTCCTCGGTCAGAGACGCCGTATATTCAATGATCGGCGACTCCTGTCCCGTCTTCTCCGATTGAGTATCTGTCTCAGATACAGGCGCTGGAGCGTTGGATGGTACATAGCTGGGCGCAGCTGCGATAAGAATGCTGTCCTTCATATTTGCTTCCAACGCCTTGAAGACTCTAGGCAATGATATCATCCTTTCCGCCCTTGGAAATGACAAGCTCACCGTCCTCTTCGAGCTTCCGAATCACAGCAACGATACGCTGCTGCGCTTCTTCCACATCGCGTATTCTTACGTTATGCAGATATTCCATATCCGAACGGATGGTCTCGCCCATTCTTTGAGACATATTGGCAAAGAACGCTTCTGCGACATCGCTGTTTGCACCCTTTAGCGCTACCACAATGTCCTTGGAATCCAGTTCGCGGATAAAACGCTGAATTGACATATTGTCAAGCCCGATAATATCCTCAAACACAAACATCCGCTTGCGGATATCGTCGGCAAGCTTGGGATCCTTGCGGGTCAGCTCATCAAAGATATGCTTTTCTGTTCCACGGTCTACCTGGTTTAGAATGTCCGCTATGTATTTGACGCCGCCGATTTCGGTAAAATCAACCGAAACAACAGAATCAAATTTGCGCTCTAATATACGTTCGACATTTTTGATGATCTCAGGCGAGGTTCTGTCCATTCTGGCGATCCGTTCAACAACATCAATCCGCTTTTCTTTGGGAAGTTCGGATATAACGGTAGACGCCTGATCCGCACGCGCATAGGAGAGGATGAGCGCAATTGTTTGAGGATGCTCGTTTTGAATGATGGCAAGCAGGTTTTTATAGTCCGCCTTGCGAACAAACTCAAACGCTTTGGTTCGCAACGATCGGGTTACTCGCTCAAGCAAGTTGGATGCTGTTTGCGTTCCAAATGCCTTTTCCAGCACGTTTTTTGCGTAATCCAATCCGCCCTCGGTTATGACCTTTTGGGTAAGGCACAGCCCGTAGAAATCATTGAGTATCTGTTCAAGCTCTTCTGCCTCAAGACGATATAAGCGTGCGATTTCATAGGTCAGCTCTTCTATTTCGTCCTCGTGCATGTATTTGTATACCTGAGAAGCGTTGTCGGCACCCATAGATATAATAACGGCTGCCGCCTTTTGCTTTGGTGATATCTTACTTTTAGTAGAAGGCATCGTCGTCATCTCCCTTTAGCCATGTTCTCAGCAGCTGTGCCGCAATATCCGGATTTTCTTTTGAGAATGACTGTATTTCGCGTTTGAGTGCCATCTCTTTTGTTTCTGTCACCTCAAGCTTGGCAACACCCAAATCAACCGGCTGCTTGGGCAAAGGATTGTGATCACCAAAGAACTGCGAGACATCGATGTTTGCACCCGGGTTCATCGCTGCCGCAAGCGCTTCGTTCTCTTTTTTACGGCGAGACCTGCGAATAATAAGCGAAATAACAAGGATTAAGATCAAAACCACGGCAAGCGCAGCACCGCCGACAATTGCAATCATTCTGGTATTGAGTTCGGGGGTAACGATACCCTCCGGTTCGATAAACTTGATATTTAAGATACTGACGTTAGACGCGTCGACACCCGCCGCCATGGCGACCGCATTGGTTAAGCTCTCTCGGTCGCTCTCTGTCATAACCTCACGATTTAACATGACCGAGATAGATACCGCCTTGCGCTGGGCACCGTTTTTCTCCGTCTGGGTCTTTATGTAGCTAACTAAGTAATCAACGCTTCTTGCGCTGCTGGTGCTTTGTGAACCGCTTTGCGAGTTTACATCGGGATATGTGGGCACCTCGGCATTGTTTTCAACACCTGCTACGCCACCATCGGTCGTCTGCGTTTCGTTGGAATCTACCGTCTCCTCATGGCTAACCATGCCCTTGTCATCAACAGACGGCAGGTAGTTCATTTCCTCGGAAATCATCTTGTTATAATCAAGCTGAACCGTAACCGCCACCGAGAAGTTTGAGGACCCGAACGGACCTGATAGGATATCAAACACCTTGTTCTTCAGGTTCTCTTCCACCTGCCGCTCGTACGAAAGGCGAAGCTTATTATCAGACGATTCATCAAATTCAGAGCTTCCCGAAGTTAATAGTCGCCCGGTTCCGTCTACCACAGAAACGTTCTGAGCCGAAAGCCCCGGTACGCTATAGGCAATCAATGACTCGATACCCTTCACCTGCGCGCTGGTCAGCTCATAACCGGAGTACATATCCACTTTAGCGGACGCCTTTGTTTCAACCCGTTCGGTGGATAATACATATTGGTTGTTGTCCGCCATCGCAATCGAAACGCTTGCGTCCTTTACATGCGGTATCGTTTTGATTGACGCGGCGATGTTTGCCTCGGTTTGGTAGCGCAAATACTGATTCTTTTCAAACTCCGTACTGGTAAAGCCAACATTGGAACTGAAAATATCATATCGTACGGTACCACTGGGGTAACCGGCAATGGAAAGGTTCATCAAAGCCTGAGATTCTGAGTCCTTTGCAACCTTGATGACTCCTCCTCGTTCGGCGCGAACATCAACCCCGTTTTCCTGCAAAAGGGCAATCATCTCACTGCTTTGGGACGAATCGAGCCCTTGCGCAATAACAACATAGTTATCAATATTCAGCACAATAGCAAGAGCCGCCGCAAACAAAACGATACCGCCTAGGACAGATATGTAAGTTATTCGTTGCTTCTTACTTTGCCGCTTCCAAAAGTCCTTAGCGGATGCTAAGCCTTTTTTAATTTGTTCGTCCATATAGAATCCCCAACTGTTCCATTAAAATAAAAGCTCATAACAAGACAGAAAAAGCATCGTGCGCTGTAATGGGTGCACTAAATGCCCATATTCATAATCTCTTTATAGCTTTCCAGAACCTTGTTTCTGACAGACTGCAATAACTGAATGGCTAAATACGCCTTTTCCTGATTGATCTGCAGATTATGAAGGGCATCGGTATCGCCCAATACAAGGTCGTAGGAATCCTGCACCTCAGCGGCGTTCGTCTCGCGTACGGTGCTAATTGCCTGGTCTAAGATACTGGAAAAAGACATCTGCCCCGCATCCTGCGACGATGGCTTTTGTGCACCGCGCAGCTCGGATAAACTGTTGATTGGGGTTATGGGAGAAATCGGAACAATAAACTGTCCGCTCATATTGTAAGCATTCCTTTCAAGTAGATAAACTGGATCGGGTCGTCAGCACTTTACCTTTATGCTATCTGCTAATATTAAGTGCTGACATTGCCATGGATTTTATTGCGTTTAAAGCTGTGAGGTTTGCGTCATAAGCACTGGATGCCGCCATAAGATCAAGCATCTCCTCCGTTGTGTTGACATTTGGCATCATCACATAGCCGTTTTCATCGGCGTCGGGATGACTCGGTTTGTATACCGGCGTACCGGGAGTGTCGTCCTCAACAACCTCTTTGACGCGTACTCCACTGAGCTTGTTGTAGCTTTTCATACTGTTTGATAAGATGTTACCAAACGATGCGCCTGTTCCGGCACGCTCTTCAAACACCACCAGCTTGCGTTTGTAAGGACCGCCCTCCGCTGTTCTGGTTGTGGATGAGTTTGCAATATTCTGCGAGATAATATCCATACGAAACCGCTGTGCGGTTAAGGCAGATCCGCTAATATCCATAGAGCTTAAAAAAGACATCGTTATTCCTCTCTTTCTTTATGCGAAATAAAAACTAACGTGTCCCCTCGCTGATTACATGCTGCAAGCAGTTAAGACGATGGGTAATCTTGCTTTGGAAGTAATCGTACTCGATTTGTGCCTTGGCAAGGTTAAGGCTTTCTTTATCCGCATCCACGTTGTTGCCGTCTGCGCGCAGGGAGGTTGATTTGTCCTCCTTAATCACAGCCTTAATCTGAGCCGCTACCTTTCCGGTGCTGTTTCCTGTAGAATCCTTAAGCATGGTATAGATCGTTTCGAAATCCACATATTTGGATTTGTAGCCCGGAGTCTCTACGTTGGCAATGTTTTGCAACGTGACCGTTTGCTTTTTCCACACAGCATCCATACCCTGTTGCAACAGATTAAAGGATGCTCCGCCCAAAAAATCCATACTATTACCTCCTGAATTAAGTTCCTCTTTAAACTAATAAGAAGAAGTGAAAAAAGGTTGATGACTCGAACAAAACGCCAAATTGAACACGAGTAAATATATTAATATTTCAATTTTAAATCGCTTTATAAGACAAAATCACCAAGACACCGATTACAATATGGTATCGGTACCCCAGTGCTTTATCAACTTAACCTGTTTGATTTTATTGATACTCAAGTTCAATGTAATGCAACAAGAAAAGGCTAAATCCATAGCTGTTAGCCGGCATGTGTCATTTGCCAAAATGAGATGAAAATCCATTTGCAAAGATTGCCCCCAATCCGCTGTGAGAAAACCAAACAAATCGATACCGTATTTGGTATTGTTAGCCACCCAAATAATGCTACAAACACTAATGTTATGTTACATGAATTTCATTCAATTGTCAATAAATCGCCTAGATATATCATGATTTGCCATGTAAAATCCTTGTTTTTCGAAACATTTTCGCTGTTTTTCTCTTTTCGGTCACTCAACACCAAAAAACGTTTTTAATTATTGCCCACTTCTTAGTTAAAAAGTGGTGATTTTATCTGCTTTATTAAGTTTTTTCACATGTGTACGCTAAAGTTTTGCTTGGCATGACCGATAAAAGCAGTAAGGATGTTATTATACATGCGTATATCCACGTTTTTGGGTATCATCTCTGCACAATAGTCAATCTTTTGCCGTAACTAACGGCGGGAACGGAGTATATGTTTATGACGATTCGTCCATCAAATATTTCGCAGGTCTATAAAGCTTATATACCTTCAGCAAAAAACAGTGACACCAAAACTGCACATAAGTCGTCGGCTGCTGACCGTCAGGATCGGTTGGAACTGTCTAAAGATGCTTCGGGCGTTACTTCGCAACAGACCCTGTCTGCGACCCTTTCCCATGAGGTTACTACCGGTACATCCGCGGAACGCTTGGCGCAGATTAAGGAACGTATTTCAGAGGGAAGCTACAACCCGTCTTCTGACAGTATTGCTGCCGCTATGCTGGGGATGCAATACAACGACTAAATAGGTCAATAAATAAATGAGGGGATGAAGAGCGATGAGCCGATATGATCCTTTTTACTCTATATTAGAAGAGAGTATTGTCCTATATTCTAACATGCTTGATTTCGAAAAATCAAAGTATCAGGTGATTGTTCAAAAAGACATCACCCAACTGGAGGAAATGCTCAAGGTTGAGCAGGCAATGATTATGAAGGCGAGTGTTTTGGAAAAAAAGCGCACCGGTCTTCAAACGCAGTTGGGCGAAGAAGGATTAACTCTACTCGAAATGGCCGAAGCAGCCCAGCCGGAAGATAAAGAACGTTTACTTACCTATCGCAGTAAACTGCTTGAAATGTTAGAGAGCATAAAAGAAATTAACGCTAAGAGCCTACAGCTTGTCGATCTGAGATTAAAGAACACTGAAGCAACACTCGAGCGTTCCGGTTATATCCAGGATTTACACACCTACGACGGAACCGGCGCTGTCTCAGAGAACAATGCGGGGATAAATAAAAGTCTAATCACCAAAAATGTTTAGCTTTGGAGGAACATATCATGCGCCCTACTTTTTTAGGATTTCAAGCGGCTCGCAGCGGACTGGTTGCCAGCCAGAAGGCTCTTGATATTGTTGGTAACAACGTTGCCAATATGAATACGGAAGGTTACACCCGCCAGCGTGTCGACCTTATATCCATGTCGATTTCCAGTGTTGCTAACCGATATGCGGTGGGCAACTCGACTTTAGCTGGTCAGGGCGTTTATGTGACGGGTGTCAGTCAGGTTCGTAACCCTTATCTGGACACCAGGTATCGTGAGCAATCAGCCTATTTAGGCGAGCTTGAAACCATTGTGTCAACATACAATGACATGGAAAACCTGTTCGACGATGTGACCTCATCCGGTCTGCAGGATACGATGTCCAAGCTGATGTTACAGCTTCAGCAAGTTACCCCCCATGCTGAAAAACCCGAAATTGCTAACACCGTTTTAACGGCCGCAAAAAATCTTGTTCAGCTTATGAACTCCTATAATTCAAAACTCAATCAGATTGCGGAACAAAACCAAACCAGCCTAAATGTGTGTGTTCAGAATGTGAATTCCATTTTGGAAAAACTCTCTTCTCTAAACAGTCAGATAAAGGATGCTAGCTTGTCTAACGTTACCGTCGATGCAATTTCCGGTGAACGGCGACTGTTGGGTCCGTATGGTCCCAACGAGCTTTATGACGACCGGAACCTTTTACTGGACCAGTTGTCGGCATACGGCGAGGTCGATGTGAAAAACGAATCGGACGGCACCATTACGCTGACCTTCGGCGGTTCTGTAGTATTATCCGGCAGCAAGGCGGATTCCCTGCGTTTAGAACAGGACGCGAATGGACTGAATACCCTTACCTGGCGCCGATCAGGAGCTGAGTATAACGCGAAAGACGGCGCGATTACCGCTTATGTCAATCTGCTTTCCGGCAAGGGAGGCTATGCCGCTGCCGGCGAAAACAGCTTTGAAGGGATTGAGTACTACAGAGAGATTCTCAATTCTTTTGCCAGCACCCTTGCAACTTCTTTCAATTCGGCAAACACTGTTCCTGCGCTGGACAGCAATGGAGACCCTATTTTGGACATCAACGGGGACCCCACATATCTTGGGGGAAATCTGTTTAAAACATTTGATGGAGCAACGACCTTTACTGCCGGCAATCTTCGCATCTCGGACGAATGGGTTGCTAACCCTCAGTTCATACTGATGTCCGATTCTACCACGGAAGGTAAGCTCGATAACTCCAATATCTTAAAGATGATTGCGATGTTTGACGATAAGACACTAAGCTTTGGCAATGGAGGCTATACCGAGTTTACCGGCACCTTCGAAGGCTATCTGGTACACTTTGTTACGAAGCTTGGCAACCAAAAAGATTATTATGAAAGCACCGCAGATTCCACCACCAGTGTTGCAATGGAGCTTCTTGACGCGAGAGATGCCGTCTCTGCCGTATCGGAAAACGAAGAGGCTATTAACATGATGGTGTATCAAAAATCCTATAATGCTGCTGCAAGACTGATTACAGCGATTGACGAAATGCTCGATGTCTTAATTAACAAGCTAGGACGCGTTGGTCTGTAAACCTACGTGTTACCCGGTTTGTACGGGGGTAAGTAGAATATGAGAATAACAAACAGCATAACGCAGAGAAGGTTTTTTAAGAACTACAGCAGCAGTATGGAGCGCATGACCAAGCTGTTTGATCAAACCATTACGCGGCGTAAGTTTGATAAGGTCTCGGAAAACACCGCCGCTGCATCTAAGGCGTTTTTAGTCAGAAGGCAGCTTGCGCGTATTGATATGTACAATTCAAACCTCAATGATGCCAAGGACATCCTGTCCTCTGCAGAAACATCCGCAATGACGGTTGGCAACAGCATTAAAAACGCTTCTACCACTTTGCTAAAGGCATTAAACGACCCCAATGGCTCTGACCGTGAAGTATTGGCTGTGCAGATTGAAAACTATCGTGATGAGATTATCAAAACGATGAACAACTCGTTTGCGGGGCGTTACATCTTTGGCGGAACCGCAAATGAGGCACCGTTTACTTTGGATGATGCCACCGGACGACTGCTGTATAACGGCGCTGCTGTCTCAGATCCTTCTGTGACCGAATTTCCTCAAAACGGCGATGTTTATCTGGACATTGGTCTTGGTCTGGAGTTTGATCCTGTCACCGGAAAACTGGATCCCCAGACCGCGCTACAGATCTCCACCTCCGGACTGGACTTTCTTGGTCATGGTCTGGATTCCAGTGGGCTTGAAAACAACATTTGCGACGCGCTGACCAGCATAGCGGGGCTTTTACGTCAAGAGCCGTTTGACAGTGATTCTGCCAGAATGTATGTGGATAAGCTTAACACGATGCACGGTTCCACGCTTACGGCAGTTGCTGATATTGGTAACCGCATACAGTATATTGAGCATAACCTCGAACGCCTTGCGTCGGATAAACTTACCTTGCAGGAGGCGCAAAACGGGCTTGAACTGGTTGATTCCGCCGAAGCAATAACCGCTTATAAGGCGGAGGAAACAGCATACAAAACCTGCCTTCAGATAGGACCTAGGCTGATTCAAAACACATTGTTCGATTACCTGCGATAATTACATCACAGGTTTAACATAATATAGCCGATTATTGACAAAAGGAAAAGAGTGGTGGTATTATGCAGCTGATTAAAATCACAACCGTACCCATTTCGATTGAGCTTAAGACATCCCATGCTCAACTTAAGAATACCTCAGGGACACAGTCTCTGGGGATACCAAAGTTGTCGATGTCTCACGAAAAAGGGGGTTACAAAATCACCTCCGATCCCATCAAGGTGAATATTGATACCTATCAATCGATGAAGAGTGCGGGCATTATGTCCCCGCTTGACAAAACATATGAGGTGAAGGATAAAGCGATTCGTATTGCGTATGAGGCAACAGCCAGGTTTGTAGATGAGGGCAACACCCTTGCGGACACACCGCAAGCCGAGAACCCGATTCCACAGATTGCGAAAAACTACCTAAACCGAGATATGGAAACGATGCTTAGCTTTATTCCATCACAAAAGCCTAACATCTCGTGGAAAGACGGCACTTTGAATATCCAATATGATATGGATGAATATGACATCGATTGGGAGTCGTCAAACCCCAGCTTTGAGTTCATTCCCCCCACCATAGAACTGACGGTACTCGAGCGTCCGTCCGTGGTGATAGAGTACATCGGCGGTCCCATCTATGTGCCGCCTAGTGCCGACCCGAACTATCAGCCTCCCGCTTTTGATATGCAGGCTTAGCCTAGTTATTCGTTTACCGTTTAGGCGTATTCTTATGCCTTTATGGTAAACGAACTATTTTACCCAACTATTTTTATGTTTGGAGTGATAAGCGTGAAATTAGAAACAAGAGATTTTGGTACGATGGAGATAAATGAGCAGGACATTCTGATCTTTCCCAAAGGAATTCTAGCGTTCGAAGAATATCATCGATATGTCCTAATTCATTATCCGCATGAGGATATTACGCCAATGTGGCTTCAATGTGCGGATAACAGTGCGCTCTGCTTTATCGTATTCGATCCGTTTTTATTTTACAAGGACTATACTCCGTTAATTTCTGCTGCTGATATGGCAGAACTTGATGCAACCAGCCGCGAAGAACTGCGCTTCTTTGCAATAGCGGTTGTTCCTGAGGATGCAAAACACTCTACAATCAATCTTAAGAGTCCGCTTGTCGTCAATATCAAAAACAATCTCGCTTTGCAGTGCATTTTAGAATCGGATTACCCGATTCGCTATCCCCTGTTTTCTGAAAAGGGGGTTATATAATGCTGGTTATCACTAGAAAAGTGAATGAGGGTATCGTAATTGGAGACAACATTGAACTCCTGATTGTTGATGTGTCGGGCGATAAAGTTAAGATCGGCATTAACGCGCCCCGCGAAATTCGGGTAGTTAGAAACGAACTGATTCAAACAGAGCAACTGAATAAGGAAGCCGCGTCCTCAAAACCGGCTGTTGTTTCAAAAGACTTGATTTCACTATTTGGAAAATCCCCTAATTAGAAAGTAGCTGTCGTTTTTAAAGTTTTTTTAAGGCTTTGCTTGCTGAATAACAGCAAGCAAAGCACTTTTTTTAGGCAGTTTTATTTCGACTGTTATCGGTATAAAAGACACATAACCGTAAAAAATAGTTTCAGGGCACATAAACAGCAATGTGCACTAATATTTTATGGGAGGGACCACATTGAAACGATATATCGCACTGTTATCCGCCGCTTTATTGCTTACTGTGATGTGTTCGGGTTGTACTACCAATAGAAACACCACATCCCCGGCCGCACCCAGTCCGGTAGCCAGCGTTGCTTCGGAGATAGCCGAGGGCGTTTCCTCTATAGCAAGTGCTGCGGAGGAAGGTGTTGAATCGATAGGCGACGATATGATGGATAATGCCGATGAGGGTGGCACAGATACCGCAAGTCCGGCTGCATCAAAGTAAACCGTTAATACGTATTGGCGTAACAAGGGCGACGCAGCGGCGTCGCCCTTGTTGATTTTACTTAAGCTGAACGATGGTAACCCCGTCTTCCCCTTCTCCGTATCTTCCCAAACGATACTCTCCTACACAGGGATGGGACTTAAGATGTGCCTGTATCCCTTTTCGAAGTACACCGGTGCCCTTTCCGTGAATAATGGTGACATATTCAATATTCATCATCACACATTCATCAACAAACCGGTCAAGCGCAAGCAACGCTTCTTCGAGATTCATTCCTCGCAGGTTAATCTCGTTGTTTGCTTGTGCGCGCTCGATTGGTCGAACCGTTCGCCCACGCGAAGCCTGTTGCTTTTTCGCAGTCGGCTTCTCAATAAGACGAATATTTGACAACGGGGTTTTGGTTTTTAATATGCCCGCCTGAACAACCACCATTCCATCCTTGTCGATGGTACGCACAACAACACCTTCCTGCTCCACATCAGCGAGCAGCACGGTGTCGCCCTCCTGTAATGGGCGAGGCAGTACATAGTGTTCATCAAGCCGTTTTGTTACGGGGTCTGCCTTATCGTATAATTTTGATATTCGCGAGTTAAACTGAGCCCTCGCCTCTGCCGCTAGGCGGGAGAAATCTTCGCTGTCTTTTTGCTTTTTCAGCTCTGCGAGTTCCTCCATCAGTCGGCCGGCCTCATAACGAACGTGCTCCACTACATTTTTCGCCTCACGCCTTGCGCGTTCCAGCTCTTTCTCTCTCTGCTGTTCCAGCTGTTTGCGGTGATTTTGAATCTGCGCGTTTGCCTTGGCAGCCTCCTCAAGCTGTTCGCGCGCCTGCTCCATCTTTTGCTCATACTCCTGACGGTTCTGTTCCAACCCTGATACCACGTCTTCGAACCGTGTTTTATCGCTGGACACCAACAGCCTGGCGCGGTCAATAATCGAGCCTTCCAGCCCCAAACGCTGAGAAATGGCAAAGGCATTGGAACGTCCGGGTACACCAATTAAAAGCCGATAGGTTGGCCGAAGCGTTGCTACGTCAAACTCGCAGCACGCATTTTCGACGCGATCGGTTTCCAGGGCATATATCTTAAGCTCCGCATAATGCGTGGTGGCGGCAACCCTGCAACCCGCCCATTTAAGATGATCAAGAATGGAAATAGCGAGTGCCGCGCCTTCAACGGGGTCTGTTCCTGCGCCCAACTCATCCAACAGAACCAACGTCCCCTCCCCTGCTTCGGCAAGGATGGATACGATATTTGTCATATGTGCGGAGAAGGTGGAAAGGCTCTGTTCAATGCTTTGTTCGTCCCCAATGTCCGCTAACACTTGATGAAACATCGATATCGAGCTGCCCTCCGCGCAGGGCAGCAGTAGCCCGCACATTGCCATCAGAACCAATAGCCCGGTCGTTTTTAACGCGACCGTTTTACCACCCGTGTTCGGTCCGGTGATGACGAGTGTGTCAAACTCTTTGCCCAGGCGAATATCCGTCGGAACAACCTTGTCCCGAGCGATAAGCGGATGCCTTGCCTGCCGCAGCTCGATAATCCCGTCGGTGGTAAGACCAGGTTTTGAGGCACGCAGCTTATCCGCAAGGCGAGCCTTTGCAAAATATAAATCAATATCAAGCATACAATCAAAGCTTGAGCAAGTATCGTCGGCGCACTCAGCACACATTGCGCTAAGTGTCGCAAGGATTCGGTCAATCTCAGCCCGTTCCTTGTTTTCAAGCACACGAATCTCGTTATTTGCCTCCACAACCCCGATCGGTTCAATAAATAGTGTTGCGCCACTTGCGGACGTATCGTGAACAAGACCCTTAATCTCATTTTTATACTCCGCCTTCACCGGCAGAACAAACCGACCGTCCCGTTGCGTGACGATGGTCTCTTGTAAATATTTCTGGTAGGTTTGCGAGCGTACCATCCGGTCAAGTAATTCTCTTGCTTTTACGCCCGCCTGCTTTATCCTTCTGCGAATATCTGCAAGTTCGGGGCTTGCGTTGTCGTCCATCTCCTCCTCCGAGCGTATCGAAGAGAAGATTGCGTCTTCTGCCTGCTTATTGGGTACAAGCGATTCAAATAAAAAATCAAGCGTGGTTTGTATGCCCTCGCAGTGTTTTCGCCACTCCAGCACGCCACGCACGCCACGCAAAACTGCCCCGACGGTAAGCAACTCGCCCATCGATAGCACGCCTCCGGCAGCGGCCCGACGCAAACAGCTCTTTGGGTTGTGGACTCCCGAAAGAGCGGGGGCGCCAAACCGTTTGAGCAGCATATACGCATCGTTTGCCTTATCCAGCTCAATCGATACGGTATTATAGTCGGTGGATGGCATGAGCTCCACTGCCATTTGGTATGTATCGGCGCACATGGTCTCTTCGCCCAACAGTGCCAGTACCTTGGGCAACTCCAGTGCGGCATAATGCTTCTTTACATCCAGCATATGGTTTATCCCTTTCTATCATCGCTCTATTAAAAGAGCATCCGTTACTGCCGCAAAAGCTTCTGTTACACTTTTGGCGGTAGTGATTTTAAAAACTCCAAAGTCTTAAAGCTGTGTCCAATTCGGCATAGGGTATACGTTTCTACTACACGGGCGAGCAGCCCCAAACTCGGCTGGGTAAGAGAGAACGCAAACAACTTGTCAAACTCACTGTAAACTATGTATCGCATCGCGGTAAGCACAGCGAACGGTATCTCGATAACCTGTTCACTAAAGGGCTGCTTTGCGCAGGGCACACAAACCAGTTTTGCACTGTTTATGTAGAAATACATCGTATCCGCCTCAAAGCACCCGCAAACATCACAACCAACCAGATTGGGCATGTAGCCTGCCATAGTCAACGCTCTAAGCTCAAACAGAGCTTTAATTAAAGACGGATCGCGCAAGCCCTTATCAAGAAAATGAAGGCAGTTTAGCAGCAAACGTAAAAAGCCCTCCGCCTCGTCTTCCTCAGGAGCAAGGCTTTGGGCAAGCTCGCACAGATATCCTGCATGGGCAAGACAATCGACATCATTTCGAATACCATAAAACACAGTAATCGGTTCCGCGCTGTCAACCGTATAATGATCCTTTCCTTTAAACAACTGAAAACGCGAATAGGCAAAGGTCTGAGTAGAGGCCATCAGCTTACTTTTTATGCGTTTGGAGCCATTGGCAAAAGCACTGACCACGCCTCTTTCTTTGGTGAGGATGGTCAGCACTCGATCCGCTTCATCAACATCTCGTGCTCTTAGCACTACTCCCTCCGTAGATATCTGCATTGCGGGGTTCCTCACTTTCAGGCTGTCCCTGCCGGTCAAGGATATCCCGATAAAGGAGATACGCCTCAACACTTCCGGTGTCTTCAAACATCTTCCATAAAGCTTCCCTGTCCACAATTCACCCTACCTTCCCGACGTTTCAAGGCGCAAACACTCCCGCAGTCTTTGGGTTATCTGATACAACGAACTCTTGCGGGCGCTGTATGGCGCCTGAAAGATGATGTATTAAGATTGTTGCCACCTAATAGAATTATATGTGAGGTAATGTGGACCATATCTTGTGGTTGTTTACAAAACAGCATGATATACCTTTGTGCAATGTCTATAAACCAGTCCAATTTGGTTGCGTCAGTTATATCCAAACGAGCGAACAAGACCGTCACGGTTACGCCAGTCATCCTTAACCTTCACCCAGGTTTTTAAGTTTACCTTTACATCGAAGAAGCGTTCCATATCCTGTCTCGCTTGGGTCGCAACCTTTTTCAGCATCGCGCCGCCTTTGCCGATAATGATACCCTTATGGGTTTCGCGCTCGCAATAGATGATGGCGTCGATATCAATCAAGCTGCCGTCTTCGCGCTCCTTCATTGACTCTATGCCGACAGCAATGCCGTGCGGCACCTCCTCTGACAGGTTGCGCAACAGTTTTTCGCGAATAATCTCTGCGGCAATCACGCGCTCCGGCTGATCGGTAACCGCGTCGTCTGGGAAGTAATGCGGGCCATCCAGAGCATAGGGATTCAGCTCTTTTAATAGGACTTCAACCCCCTCGCCGGTTTTTGCTGAAAGCGGCACGACCGCAGCAAAATCGTATAACGTACGGTAGGTGTCTATGCGGGGAATGATATCCTCTTTCTGTGCAAGGGTGTCTATCTTATTAACCACAAGGATTGCAGGGATGCTCTGCGCCCGAAAACTCGCGATTAAATCAAGCTCTGCCTGCACCGGTTCGCCCTTAAAATCGACAACCAGTACCGCGATATCCACATCCGCAACCGATTCCCCAACCTGCTTAACCATATATTCCCCAAGCTTGGTTTTGGGTTTATGCAGCCCCGGGGTATCGATAAACACATACTGCGTTTCTTCCTTTGTCAGCACGCCGGTAATTCGGGTACGGGTAGTCTGCGGTTTAGCGCTGACAATGGCAACCTTTTCGCCTATGATGCTGTTAAGCAGCGAGGATTTGCCTGCATTGGGTTTGCCTACTATTGCAACAAACTCACTTTTTGTGTTGGTCATTACTTCCTCCGTTTTTCAAGCCATAATGCTGGTCGGCTTTTTTTGCCCACCTGCCTATCTTAAGTATAAACAATATGGAGCACAGAACGCTTAAGCCCAATAGTACTGATCGTATGGGAGCAGAAGCAAAATACATACTAATTTTAGCAAACGTGGCAGGATTCCACAACAGCATAAAACCTACTAGAACCGCAAAGACAGTCGTAACAAGTACAGCTCCTGCCGCAATATCCTTGGCTGCCTTTGCCAGACGCGCGTACTCCTCGGTCACAAGATCAACCGCGGCCTCTATCGCCGTGTTGAGCATCTCGGTGCTAAGCACCAAGCAGATGGTCAATCCAAGCAGGATATACTCGCCGCGGGTCAGATCATAAAATATAGAGAAATACAAAACATAAGCAGCGACAACGATATGAATGCGCAAGTTGCGTTCGTTCACCACGCTGCTTAGTATTCCGGCAACTGCGCAGCGAAAACTTCGAATAAAACCGCTGATACCATGTTCGTTATGTTTCATCGTTTAACACATAGCTTTCGCCTCTGGGCAACCCAAGGCTCATAAGCACAGCTTCTTCCTTCTCGCGCATACGCACCATCTCGATGCCTCCATCCTCATGGTCATAGCCGATTAGGTGCAGCATGGAATGCACCGTTAGGTATGCCACCTCTCTGCGTAGCGTATGCCCATATGATTCAGCCTGTTCAACCGCCTTTTCCATGGAAATGACGATATCTCCAAGCATCTGAGCTCCCGTTTCCTGGTTAACGTCGTAGTTGCCGTCGCTGCCCAAGGGAAATGAAAGCACATCGGTTGGCATATCCTTTTGACGATACTGGCTGTTGAGGCTCTGGATATTCTCATTGTCCACAAAGCTGACGCTGATTTCATAGTCACCGTCCATCTTATCAAACTCCAGTACAGCATGGCAGCAACGTCTGATTAGCAGACGAATGCCTGTGGGTATCTTTATCTTTTTTTGTCTGTTAGAAATTAAAACTTTTACTCGTTCCATATCTATTGACCTCCTTTGGTTATGTCAAAAACGCGGGGCGTTAGCGGATACGTTTTTTTTCATCATAATACCGTTCATATGCCCTAACAATCCGTTGAACCAGTACGTGACGGACGACATCCTTTTGGTTTAGGTGAATAATCCCAATCCCCTCTATATCCCGCAATATCTTGGTTGCCTCTATTAAACCGGAACGCTTTTCCTCCGGAAGGTCTATCTGCGTAATATCCCCCGTAACAACCGCCCGGGAGTTGACCCCCAGCCTTGTTAAAAACATCTTCATCTGCTCTGGCGTCGTGTTCTGAGCCTCGTCTAGTATAATAAACGAATCGTCCAGTGTTCTGCCGCGCATATAGGCTAGTGGGGCGACCTCAATATTACCGCGCTCTACATATTTTTGAAAGTTCTCCGCCCCCAACATATCAAACAGGGCATCGTACAGTGGGCGCAGATACGGGTCCACCTTAGTCTGTAGATCACCCGGCAGAAAGCCAAGCTTTTCGCCCGCTTCCACCGCGGGGCGTGTTAGTATAATTCGGTTTACCTCATGCGCTCTAAACGCCCTGACGGCCATAGCGACAGCGAGATACGTTTTTCCTGTACCCGCAGGCCCCACTGAAAACACAATAGTGTTTTCTTTCATCAGGTCAATATACTTCTTTTGTCCGAGCGTTTTCCCCTTTACCTGTCTCCCTTTAGAGGTAATGCAAACGCTGTCTTCTCCGGCAAGGGCTACAATCTGGTCCTCGTTGCCTTCGTTAACCAGCGAGACAATATATCGCAGATTCTGCTCGGTAATGGCTTCCCCACGGCTAAGGAGGTTTAACAGTCCCTCAATGGCTCGGCTGGCTAGCATCACATTCTCGGCTTCTCCGGTTACCTTGATGTCGCTTTCTCTGTTAACCACCGCAACATCAAATTCCTGCTCGATAATCTTAATATTGGAATCAAAGCTGCCAAACAATGCAAACGCATGCTCCAGCCGATCAATGTTAACCACCTGTTCTATCATTCACCGTTTTCCCCGTTCCTAATACATATCCTTTTCAAGACCTCGATGTACAAACGACTTGTATCCCACTATAATCTGTATAATCACTGGATATTATATCACAATTACAGGTTAAAAAACAGTGAAATCATTGCGAATTTTCTAAGAATATTTCCTGTTCCTTCGCAATATCCACGTTTGCTACAAGATATACCGTTACGCGATAATAACTCCCCTGTTTTACAACACTAAGCTCGCGTGATATAACCTCTTCCGCTTTAAGAACATTTGCTTCGTAATCGGCAATCAGGTGGACGGCGGCTTTCTTCGCCTCGTCGACTGAGACTCCCTTGTTCTCACCGATTAACTCGTAATGAATTTCTTCCTTATAGTAAACAGGCAGTTTTGTTCCAAATAAGGAAAGCTGATTTTGCTTGGTATCAAGGCGATAATCAAAATCAATCGGGCCACAAAACCAAACGGGTATTTCGACGTTAAGTAAACTTAAAAAACGTTTGGTTCGTTTTGTGCCCGTTTCTATCTTTTCTTCCACAAACAACGGAATGTCAAACACCTTTTCCTCCTGAACCTGTGCAATGACCTTTGCGCCCGAATGCGAAAGCAGATTCATTCCGGTTTTGCCCTGTATTACCCCGCTAACTAAAAGATCGCCTTCCTTTACGGTTTCTCCCTTTTTAACTACCGCCTGCCCGTTATACACCTCCATACGTATAATCTGCCCCGATTTTGCCGCCACAATATTGGACGGGACATCGACAGCCTCCATCTGTGGCTGCTGTGTACGCTCACGCACCTCAACAAATGCACTTGTTCCTGATATATTGATGGTAATCCATGCCAAACGATCAAGCTTTAGCATTATATTTTGCTTGGCGGTCGGTACATCAATATTCTTTTTCAGTACCCCCGCCCGGATGCCCTCACCCTCCAACGCCTGCGTCAGTTCAAACGTCGTCACATCCTTATTCCCTGAAACCTCAACAGACCAGACAAACTGTGACATGGCAATGATAAAGGTAAAAAAGAGGATGATTCCAAGGAACAGTCCGGCACGTTTGTTGTACTTGCGGGTATAAAAAGGCAATCCGTACCGCTTGTGCACACGCAGTAGTACGCGCGAACGTCGCGCATAAGGTCGCAGTTTTTTATAATCCTTGGCAACCGTACACGCAAAAAGCGCTTCCCCCTTTTTCGTTACATCCCATATTGCAATACCGGCTCGCCCGATCAGATTTAAAAATCGTTCTGCAAATACGCCCGTGATGGTAAACGACACGTATCCTTTTATCCAACGCATTAGTTTTACTATAAACACCTTGGCAATCTCCTCTCGCCACAGATGGTCTGCGCTCTAATGCGCAAACCGGGTCTAACTATCTCATCACGTCAAAAATTCTATCTGGGTGATAAAGCCTTCAATCACCAATGTTTCTCCGGAAAGACATTTTAATGAAAGCCCTCTTCCGGAAAACTTTAGCATCATTTTGCCTGCATTGATGCGGATACACTCCTCGTTGTACTCCAAAACCCCCTGTGAGCCGTCAATGGTGGCCTCTCGATTCCCTGCAATCTGCAGCAGCGCGGTGCCGGCTATTGCTGTTTCGGGAAACTCTAACAGCTTTGCAAGCTTTGCTGCCCCCTTGCGGGAAAGCTCTTTTTGCTCTTTTTTTGCCTCTTCCCTTTCTCTGCGCGTCATAGTCACCCTCCATAGCGCGAACATCCACGCGCTCTAGTCATAGTAAAAACCCTTATTCTTAATATATATTTGATTACTGCTTATTTTATAATCAAGTGCGCCATATATATAAAGCGTGTACGCTGTACCTTATCAATACAACGAGGTGACGCATGGACAGACTGTCGGTGCATTTGAAATGTTTCTGGAGTAATTGTGGCCTAATACTGCTGATTGGTAGCATTATCGCCATATATTTTGGCAACACGCACGCTGTCAGTGAAGGGGTTCGAAATGGTCTTTTGGTCTGTGGAGGTACACTTATTCCTTCGCTTTTTCCTTTTATGATACTGTGCTCCTTTCTTGTGAGCAGTCGATTAAGCGATCGGTTGTCTGTTCCATTTACCTGGATTACTACCCGTGTTTTGAGGCTTCCTTCTTATATGGGAGCGGTGTTTGTTATGAGCTTAATTGGCGGATATCCTGCTGGAGCAAAAATGATTGCCGATATGTACCGTGCCGGGCGCATTGATTCAAGAGTCGCTTCACGCATGCTGTGCTATTGCGTAAATGCTGGACCTGCTTTTCTGATTACTGCGGTTGGCAGCAGGATGTTTGGAAATTCTGCAGCGGGTGTATTGCTGTTTTGTTCCCAGACTGTTGCCAGTGTAATCCTTGCGATTCTATCACGGTTTTGGGCTGACAAGCTTTTGCCTGTCGAACCGACGCAAACCAAACTAAACCCGCTAGTGCCTTCCTTCGTGTCGTCAGTAAAAACAGCTGCTGAGGCTATGTTTTCGGTTTGCGCATTTGTTACGGCTTTTTCGGCCATCGTCAGCTTTGTTCAATCCTTGCATATAGCGACCGTTTTAGAAGGGTTATTCGCTTTCGCACCGAAAGGTTTTGCAGATGCAGTGATAAATGGCCTGTTTGAGGTCACACTCGGGTGCGCAGAAAGCCCGGCTATCGGCGGTACCCACTCGCTGTACATAGCCTGTGCAATCTGTTCGTTTGGCGGACTTTCTGTTATGGGGCAAGCGTTGTCATTCTTTTCCGGTATCCCGGTAAAAACAATACCGTATCTGTTGTCGCGACCAATCCATATGGTGCTGTCGTGCGGGATATTATTAGGATTGACAAAACTGTTTCCGCGTTCCATCATCGCCTTTATGCCGGCAAACTCGTTAATTTCTGCCTCACCCTTTTCTGCAACCCCCACCGCCTCACTCTCTCTTATGGCACTGTGCGCCGCACTGATACTGAGCAAGAAGGATAGTAACCCGGTATTGGAATTGTAACACTAGCTATTTGCAGGCAAATTTGTTACAATGAAAGCAAAATTTCCGGAAGTAAGGCGGTGGGAACATGAAGTCAAAGCTTCGTTTTTTCGGTAAGGATATTGCGCCATTCTGCGGCTATTGTGAAAACGCGGTAAACGATAATTCCGCTCAGGTGCACTGCAAAAAAGGTATGCAAATTACACCGCAGGGCAAATGCAGGGGCTTTGTGTACGCTCCTCAAAAACGGGAGCCAAAAAGCCCATTATTTTTGCCGAAGTATACTGTGGATGATTTCAAATTGTAGTACACAAAGCATACGTCAGTTTTACATAGATTTTTCTTTTCTCCACATTCCTTTTTGTTGATTGTGCCTCCTTTATATGATACACTGACCTAAGGTGGCAAGCAGCTATCTTATTCGGGTTACTGCATCTCAATATTGCAGGAGGGGTATACGTGAAACTGACTAAAACCGAAAAAAGCTGGATTTTGTATGATGTGGCGAACTCCGCGTTCGTCTTACTCATATCTACGACGATACCAATCTACTTTCGTTCACTCGCTGAACAATCCGGCACAGACCCGGCTGTGGCAACCAGTTTGTGGGGAGTTGCGACATCCGTTTCGATTGTCATCCTCGCCTTGCTTGCGCCAATCCTCGGTGCAATTGCCGATTATAACGGAATGAAAAAGAGGATGTTTGTGATTTCACTAGCACTTGGTGTTGTTGGCGCATTGTCACTCGGCGTTATCAACGACTGGGTTGCATATCTGCTCATGTTCATTATGGCACGTCTCGGATATTCCGCCTGCAATGTTTTTTACGATTCCATGTTAACCGACGTCACAACTGATGATCGAATGGACTATGTTTCCTCGTCTGGCTACGCGTGGGGTTATATTGGAAGCTGTATTCCATTTATCCTGGGTATCGTACTGATTTTTACCAAGCCATTTGGTATAAGTACTACTACCGCAACACAAATCTCGTTTATTATTACCGCCTTATGGTGGGTGGGTATGACAATACCTCTACTTAAAAACGTAAAACAAAACCATTATTTAGAGAACAGAACTGACAAGCTTTCACACTCTTTTAAACGAATTGGGATTACACTTAAAAAGATTGCGAAAGATAAAAAGCTCCTTTACTTTATAATCGCCTACTTTTTTTACATAGATGGTGTGTACACCATTATCAGCATGGCAACGGTTTATGGCGGCGAGGTAGGTATCGACAGCAACAGCATGATTTTGGCTCTACTGCTCACACAGTTTGTTGCATTCCCGTTTGCCATTCTTGCCGGTAAACTGGCAGGGCGATTTGGGGCTTTGAATTTAATCCGAGTTTTTGTGCTGCTTTACATCGTTATCTGCATCTTCGGCTTTCAGCTTGATAAGCAATGGGAGTTTTGGGTTCTTGCCGTTTCGGTCGGTCTTGCGCAGGGCGGCATTCAGTCTCTTTCGCGCTCCTACTTTGGAAAGCTCATACCCAAGGAGGAGTCTAACGAGTACTTCGGTTTCTTTGACATATTCGGAAAATTTGCAGATTTTCTCGGCCCTTTGTTTTTGGCCGCTTCCGGTCTTCTATTTCGTTCCTCGAAATACGGTGTTCTTGCTCTAGTCATCCTGTTTGTTGTCGGGTTTATCCTGCTTATGCGGATTCCCAATCAGGCAACATTAACCGCCGATGGAGAAACGGATGTAGTCAATAAATAGTATATTAAAAAATGGATTTCCATATTAAATATGAGCTTTCGTTCGAATAGACGAAAGCTCATATTTTTAGAAAAATGTCGTTTTTCCGATTGACAATCGATATGCTTTTAGGTATAATAATTAAGCGTTGTGCATTGTCAGCTTAGCGCAACCAAACAGAATAACATGGAGAAGTCGCCTAGCTTGGTCGAGGGCGCACGACTGGAAATCGTGTAGGCCCCAAAAGGGTCTCGAGGGTTCGAATCCCTCCTTCTCCGCCACTTTTTAGTAAACAGGTCGATTCATATGAGTCGACCTGTTTATTTATTGCCTTCTAAATCATCAGCAGTTTTTGTTATTCTTATTAATATTACACATTAATGAATGGGGCTGTAGCTTTTACTTTACTACAGCCCCATTAAATCGATTTTGTATCATTTGCGTGGGTGAATATAATGAGATTTAACTCTATAGCGAATAAGAGATGCTACGCGTTACTACTTCGCATTTAGGAACTCAAAGAATCCACGGTAAGCTGAGAAGACATCAAGTTTGGACACGATTTCTAACGGAGCATGCATCGAGAGCACCGGAACGCCTACGTCGAGAACATCCACGTTAAGCCCCGCAATATACTTTGCCACGGTTCCGCCGCCTCCAAGATCCACCTTGCCAAGCTCACCCGTTTGCCACAGGACCTTGTTATCCGTAAACAGCTTACGAATCTCGCCGAAAAATTCAGCCGAGCAATCCGAGGTGCCGGACTTACCGCGTGAACCGGTGTATTTGGTCAGGCAGACGCCGTAGTTCAAGTAGGCGCAGTTGCGACGGTCCAGTACGTCGGGGAAGGTTGGGTCAAATGCCGCGTTCACATCGGCGGACAGACACGTTGATGCACTGAGCACGGTACGCCCGTTCACACCAAACGGCTCGGCAAGATCTTCGATAAAGTATTTGAGATACGAAGAATCAAGCCCCGTATTGCCCTCGCTGCCCGTCTCCTCCTTGTCGGCAAGTACCGTAACGGTGGTATACGCAGGCTTATCGCAATCAAGTGCAGCCATCAGGGCGGTGTAGGCGCATACGCGGTCGTCGTGACCGTATGCCGCAACCATGCCGCGGTCAAAGCCAAGGTCACGTGCCTTGCCTGCGGGTACCGCTTCCAGCTCGGCCGAGAGGAAATCCGCCTCGACGATACCGTATTTTTCGTTTAGAATATTCATGATATTGAGCTTAACCGCCTCGCTCGCCTTATCATCACGAAACGGCATACAGCCGATAAGAATATTCAGCTCTTCGCCCTTTATACCCAGATGCAGCGGGCGCTTAACCTGCTCTTCAGCAAGATGGGGCAGCAAATCGGTCACGCAAAATACAGGGTCGGCTTCATCCTCACCAATGCGAACCTGAACAATAGAACCATCCGCCTTCACGATAACGCCGTGTAGCGCGAGCGGTATCGCAGTCCATTGATACTTTTTAATGCCGCCGTAGTAATGCGTTTTAAACAGCGCAAGCTGTGCATCCTCGTACAAGGGGTTCGGCTTTAAGTCTAGGCGCGGGCTATCGATGTGTGCAGCGGCAATTCGAACGCCCTTCTCGATGGGATTGGTACCGATGGTTGCGACGATTAGTGCCTTGCCACGGTTATTGCTGTATACCCTGTCTCCGGACGCATATTTTGTGCCGGGTTTAAACTCGATAAAGCCCTTCTCTTGCAGCAAACGAATGGCGTTCTCGGTTATCTCCCGTTCTGTTTTTCCGGTATCCAAAAACGTTTTGTACCCTTCGCAAAATACCTCACCGCGGGCAATCTCTTCTTCACTCAATACCAGTCCACCATTTTTGCTGTTGAGCATCAGCTTTTCTTTAAGCTGCTCGGCGGCTGTTTTTTTTGCTTCTTCCATCTGTGTCAACCCTTTCCGGTCGATTCAATGTTGTTCGACCTATCCAATGTATTACAGCGCAATCAGTAACATTGTTTCCGTTTCGGCGTGTGTTTAGTACGCCGTATCTGCTCAAATTACGTATGTAAAATCTGATTCAGCCAAAGAAGTAACGCCGAATAATCGGGCGCGGGTATGCCGTTGTCTACAACATAGTCCGCCCGGTCAAGGTAATAGGCGTCGTTTTGCTGAGCGTATACCCGCTGCATTGCCTGGTCAAAGGTAAGATTATCACGTGCGATGATGCGCATGATTCTGGCGTTTTGGGGCGCCATTACAACAATAACATAATCACACAGGCTGTTCGCACCGCTCTCAAACAGCGTTGGCG
This sequence comes from Bacillota bacterium, assembly GCA_023460535.1. Lineage (GTDB taxonomy): Bacteria > Bacillota > Clostridia > Oscillospirales > Ruminococcaceae > Acetanaerobacterium. The sequence goes on along the minus strand of JAEWPV010000020.1, from coordinate 104,019 downwards.
CGTCAAGAACAACCAGCTTTTTCCCCTCTTGTTCACATAGCGTAAGCAACTCGTTGATGCGCGATAATATGGCGGGAAACAAAAGTGCTTCCAGCTGTTTGAGCTTTTGCTTATCGGCAAACACGACAGCACCCAACGCACGACGGTTGAGCGTGCCGTCCTCGTTGATGACCGACTCCCCAAACTCATGCCGAATTTCATTAAGACTGGGCGTACCGGGTAGAACAACCTCACGCGCAACCCCGTCTGCATCGATAATATGGTACCCGCTTTGCGTCAAAAGCCGGGATACCGTCGTCTTTCCCGCACCTGTAGGACCGGTAAGCCCCACTACAATCAGTTTACCCATTTTGCACCGCCTTTTGTCACCTCAGAGTTTAATTACGTCAAAACTCGCCGCCCGAAGCAGACGATTATATACCGCAAGCCCAACGCCATCTTTTTTAGGCGCCCGCGCATACACGGTGTTGGCTCCCCTGCGGTCGAGTTCCCGCAGCGCATCAAAGAGATGTTTTGCCTGTGAGGATGGGTCATCCTGCGTGCCGTAGTTAACATAATCTGTCGCAAGCCTTTCGTTGTCTTCTTCAAAGCATAAAGCGAAGGCATTTGGTATGGAGTTTACATAATTGCAGTATGACGCACTATCCCCTTCTACCATGTATACCTTTGCGCGGGGCGCGTAGTGCTTATATTTCATGCCTGGAGAACTGGCATTTACCTCATCCGATACCCGGGATAGTACCCCGCTGTCTACACGCACCGCACCGATAACCCGTTCCAGCTGTTCCTTGGTAACAGCACCGGGACGAAGGATGACCGGTATGTCGGAAACAAGGGATATTACGGTCGATTCCACGCCAACACCACATGAGCCGCCGTCTACGACTAACGGGATAATACCATCCATATCCTGCATTACATGCGCCGCGGAGGTTGGACTTGGGCTGCCGGAACGGTTTGCCGACGGAGCCGCAAGCGGCACACCCGCCGAACGGATGATGGCTCGAGCTATCGGGTGAGAGGGCATCCGTACCGCTACGGTATCAAGCCCCGCAGATACGACAGCGGGTACAGTCTTTGCCCGCGGAAGAATCATAGTAAGGGGCCCCGGCCAAAAAGTATCGGCAAGCTGCTCCGCCATAGGCGAAATATTGCTCACCAACGGTACCAAATCGTCTGTATCGGCAATATGAACAATCAGGGGATTGTCCTGCGGTCTGCCCTTTGCGGTAAAAATTGCACAAACCGCCTGTGCATCCAGTGCATTTGCCGCAAGCCCATATACTGTCTCGGTTGGGATGGCAACCAGCGCCCCGCTGGCAAGAAGTTCGCCTGCCAAATCCACAAGATTCTGCTGCGGAGCATCCGTGTTAATATGAATAAGCTGTGTTTTCATCAGTATTATTGATCCTCGCCCATATTCTTGAGCTTTTCCGCCTGATCGTAGGTGGTCAGGGCATCGATAACCTCATCAATATCTCCGTTTAAAATCTCATCAATGCGGTATAAGGTTAGCCCAATGCGGTGATCGGTCACACGCCCCTGCGGGTAGTTATAGGTGCGGATGCGTTCGGAGCGGTCACCGGTACCTACCTGAGAGCGGCGTTCGGCGGCTATCTCACTCTCCTGCGCGCGCCGCTTCTCTTCAAGCAGACGGGAACGCAGAATCTTCATTGCCCTGTCCTTATTTTTGTACTGGCTTCGTTCATCCTGGCACTCAACCACCACACCCGTCGGGAGATGCGTAATGCGGATAGCCGACTCGGTTTTGTTTACGTGCTGCCCACCCGCACCGCTGGCGCGGAAGGTCGCAATATCAAGGTCTCCGGGGGCTATCTCCAGTTCCACTTCTTCTGCCTCTATCAGCACCGCTACGGTTACGGTTGAGGTGTGGATGCGCCCTTGCGTTTCGGTCTCCGGCACACGCTGTACGCGGTGTACCCCGCTTTCGTACTTAAAGCGGGAATACGCACCGTCGCCCTCGATACTGAAGCTGACCTCTTTTATGCCGCCAAGCTCAGTCTCGTTGACGTTAAGGATCTCGCATTTAAAGCGCTTTTTTTCGGCGTACATGGTATACATGCGCATCAACGAGTTGGCAAATAACGCCGCCTCCTCGCCGCCTGCGCCGCCGCGAATTTCGATAATAACGTTCTTGTCATCGTTCGGGTCTCTGGGCAGAAGCAGCAGGCGAAGCTCCTCGGTTAGCGTCTCCAGCCTCTGCTTGCTATCGACAAGCTGCTCTTCTACCATAGAACGGAAGTCCTTTTCAAGCCCTCCCGCGTCGAGCATCTCTCTGGCTTCATCCATATCCGCCTTAGCATCGGCGTATTCCTTGTACTTCTCCACTACAGGGGTAAGGGATTTATACTCCCTCATCAGCACCTTGTATGCCTCTTGGTCGTTGGCGATACCCGGCTGCATCAGTCGGTCGTTAATCTCGTTATAACGTTGTTCTACAAACTCCAGCTTGTCGTACATCATTCTATCGTCATGCCTTTCCGGTAAATATATCGGTATAATCAGCCTTGAGCAGTAAGCAACGCTACTGCTCCGGCTCCCTGATAATCCGTTTAATGTTCTTCTCTATCTTGGCGCGGGCAACCAGCACCTCACGTCCGCATTTCAGGCATCGAATGCGAAAATCCATACCCGAACGGGTTACCAAAAAACGCTTTTCCCCGCAGGGATGATTCTTTTTCATCTCCAAGATGTCCCCCGGGCGAACGTCCACAACCGATTTCTCCCTTGCAACTTAAATTAAGCAACAATAATTACTATTCGATTATTATACCACTAAAAACAGTCATAAATCAAACCTTTTATCGGGTATGGAACTTGGCTTGTGTTGCCACTTGTTTCGCTTTTAAGGCGCGTCATACATAAGTCAGAATATTTTGCCGTAAAAAAATGCTGTTAATATTGAGGCAAGCGGACAGAATAACTGATGAATCAATAAAGCCGTGTGTAAAATGCTTAAAGGAGTAACCGTATGGATATTTTAATCAAAACCCGTTTTGATAATGTAGAACGCGCCGAGGCCTGCATTAAACGCATTCGCGAGGCTGAGTGTCCGGTGGTGGAAATCAGGTTGATTGCACCGAGACAAGAAGGTCCTCACGACAATTTTCTGGCCGCTGCACCAGCGATTAACGCGCTGTACCCCGGCACCATAGGTATAGGCTCTGCTGCTGTTGTAGTACTAAATGATGCTGGTGATGTGACCGGAGAGGGCGTACAGGACGATGATGTGCACAACCAGGATGCCGTAGTTGAGGTTGTTGCACCAGAGGAATCGGAAAGCAAGGTGCGCAGTATCATTATCAACGCCGGCGGCAGAGATACCGTAGTATTTTAATGCTCTCATGTGAATCAAGCGCCAATCGGTAGGTTCACTGGTCTATTCCCGATGTTGTCTCTCATATAATTGTTTTGGTTAATCAGTTTTTAATGTCCGAATAAACTAATCAATCGGCCTCGGACAAAGCCCACAATTTGTGGCATAAAGTTGATCGAACAATGGGGAAAACAAAAATGGGAGGTTGCAGTGAAATGAGCAGCTACAGACCGGAGGGGCTACTATGGGAAAGTGCGGAAAACAGGCAGGGTTTGCGCAATCTTGCCGCACTTCAAGATGCGTATACACAAAATAAAACACTCGAAGCCCGCGCGGTGCTGTGCGACAACGACCACAATCTGATTGTAGATCTCGGGTTGATGCGCGGGGTGATACCCCGCTGCGAGGGTGCAATTGGTATTGAGGATGGCAGCACAAAGGATATTGCCATCATCTCGCGCGTTAACAAGGCCGTATGCTTTAAGGTAACAGGCTTTGGAACAGATACAGGCGGCAGCCCCATTGCGTATCTCTCCCGCAGGATGGCGCAGGAGGAATGCCGACAGGAGTACCTATCTCATTTAATATGCGGTGATATCATTCCTGCAAGGGTTACGCATCTTGAGCCGTTTGGCGCATTTGTGGATGTAGGGTGCGGTATCTCGTCGCTCATTCCGATTGACAGCATCTCGGTTTCCCGAATACGTCATCCCAGAGATCGGTTCCGTTGCGGGCAGGACATTTTTGCGGTGGTACGCAGCATTGATGGGGCGGGCAGAATTTGCCTTACCCACAAGGAGCTTTTGGGAACTTGGGAGGAAAACGCTTCGTACTTTTCGCCCGGGCAGACGGTTGCGGGTATCATCCGTTCCGTAGAAGAATATGGGGTGTTTGTGGAACTCACACCAAATTTTGCGGGGCTTGCGGAGTTAAAGGATGATGTATATGCAGGACAGCACGCAAGCGTTTACATAAAATCACTTTTGCCTGAAAAAATGAAGGTTAAGCTTATTATTGTTGATGCATTTGAACCGAGTTATTATACCCCGGCATGTCACTATTATATCACGGAAGGGCATATGGATCGGTTCCAATACTCCCCCGACAGTTGCCCAAAGCTAGTGGAAACCGTATTTGAATAGAAGTGTGAACCATATACCTCCTCGGGGCTTCGTTAAATCCCCGGGGAGGTTATTTGTTTTTAGCGATTATTAGTGCAAAAGCGAACGAAATCAGCTTTGTACCCGTTGCTCTTTGCACTTGATATGCGATATAATAAAAAATAAAACGTTTTCGGTTACCCAGAGCTAGGAGGCAGCAGGATGGAAAAACTGACGTTTACCATGGAAAACTATCTCGAAGCAATTTTTGAGCTTTCGTTTGACGGCAAGGGCGCGCGTGTCTCTGATATTGCCAAGCGTCTGGGTGTAACCAAAGCAAGCACCAACAGCGCGATGTCTACGCTTGCGGAAAAGGGTCTGGTGATTAACGAGCCCTACAAAGAGATTTATCTCACCGCCCAGGGGCGAACTGTGGCAGAGGCAACCTCTAAAAAGCACCAGACACTGCTGTCCTTTTTCACAAATGTGCTTCAAATCGACCCGGTTACCGCCGACCTGGATGCGTGTGCCATCGAGCAGGTAATCAGTGTCGATTCGGTGCATGCTATGAGGGAGTTCATGGGTGTACTGAAAGAAGTGCGATAGCTTATTCTTTCTACACAGAAATCAAATACACAAAATAACAAACAGGATTGCCTTACACGGTCTTGCCGTGATGCAATCCTGTTTCATTTGTGTTTCGCTCTTTCTGTAGCCCTTTTGGTTTTACGTTATGTTAATTAGTACGCCCATTTTTTATGCAGCCAACGGGAGAAGCTGGATATCGCATAGTTGATTACAAAGTAAACCAATGCGAGCACTCCATAGAGCATAAAGATTTGGTCTACCTGGTAATACCGTCCCATTAGGATAGTGACTTGACCGGTAAACTCCTGTATCGCGACAACCGACCACAAAAAGCAGGTGTCTTTTATTACCGTTACAAACTGCGATACCAGAGCGGGCACCATGCTGCGCAATGCCTGTGGCAAAATAACATGAATGAGTACTTGAACCGCATGAAAGCCCTGCGAACGTGCTGCCTCCCATTGCCCTTTGCCCACCGAGTTTAGCCCGCCGCGGACAATCTCGGCTATGGCGGCAGTGGTGAAGATGGTAAAGCTTACAACACCTGCCTGCAGCGAAGGCAATCGAAACGCGATGAAAACCACGTAAATCCACAGCAGATTCGGAATATTGCGCACAACCTCTATGTATACCGCCGCTAGCTTACCCAGTATACCGCCAATCGAGCTTCTGAGAACCCCCAAAATGGTGCCGAACACCATGCTTAAACCGATTGAGATTGCCGATATATATAAAGTAAGCTGTAGGCCCTTTAACATGAACGAAATATTGTTTGGCGTAAACAACTCTTTCATCGAATCCCAACTTTCCTATATTGTTTGCCACAAAACAGCTTGTGCTGTGTCAGCGCGCGCTCGAGGTAGCTTTACCCTCTTTAACCGGCGCGAACTTGGTGTTGTCCTCCATCCGTTTTGCATAGGTTGCAAGAGGAAAGCAGATGATAAAGTACAGTATGCCCGCGGCAACATACGCAGGTCCATAATAAATATTACCGCTGGACCAGGATTTTGCGGTAAACATAATGTCAGCGCCCGAGATGATGGCGACGACCGAGGTATTCTTAATCAGATTTACCGCTTGCATCGTAAGCGGTGGCAACATAATCTTTTGCGCTTGTGGCAGAATGATATGACGCATCGTCTGCCAATAGCTAAATCCCTGTGAATAGGCGGCCTCAAACTGACCGCGTTTAATCGATCCGATGGCGGAACGAACAACCTCCGATATGTATGCACCGTGGTAGATGCCGACACCCAAGATGCCGATTGTGGTAACATCAAGGATTATACCGAGAAGGGGAAGTCCATTAAACAGAAAAAACACCTGTATGAGTAACGGTGTATTTTGAAAAACCTCTACAAACACACGGGCGATACCCCGCAACACAAAGACGGAGGAGGTGGAAAATACGCCAAACAGTATGCCCAGCGCAAGTGCCAAAGTCAAGGCACCCGCCGCAATCAGCAGGGTGTAGCCGAATCCCTGTGCAAAAACGGGCCAGTCCCGAATCAGCGCCTCCCATTTAAATGCGGCAAACGCTCCGGTATCAGAGAACATACGGTTCATCCCTTTCACAAATAGCCAGAATAGAAGCTAATATGCCAAACAATGTTTGAAAACACCGCATTGCTGCGCCCTCAAATCAAGGCTTACGCCGATGTTTAACTTGAGCATTGTTTACCAAAAAGCGGAATAAACAATTTATGCGCAAATTATTCAGAAGAACAAATAGTATCGCCGTTTGGCTGTATGGGGCAGCATGGTGCCCCATACTCATCAAACGGCGAAGCCGTTACGATACTGTGCTATAAGCTAATTAACCCAGATTCCATTTTGATACGATGCCCGCAAGGGTGCCGTCCGCCTCAATCTCTGCGATAAAATTGTCGAGATAAGCGGCGAGGTCTTTTTTGTCCAGCTTGCTGGCGATGCCGTAATTCTGCGGCTTAAAGCCCTCCTCAAGAATCATGGTGCTGTCGTCAACATATCCGAGCAGGATCGATTTATCCACGCTAAATGCGTCGATACGTCCGGAAATCAGCGCGGTTTTAAGCTCTGGGTAAGACGCAAACTCAGAGTATTTAAACGAGATACCCTTTTCGGTCGCAAGGCCTTCCAATGCGTCCTTGGTGGTAGCGGACTGCGCTACGCCGATGGTTTTGCCGTTGAGGTCAGTAATCTGGGAAGCACCCAAATCCTTCTTCACCAAAAAGCCGATGGCATCGGTGTAGTATGGGCGGGTAAAGTTGTACGAAAGCTTGCGCTCATCGGTAATGGTAAAGGTGGCGATAACAAAATCCACCTCACCGTTGTCGATCAGCGGTCCGCGTGTGGCTGCGGTAACGCCCTGAACCTCATAAGCGTTCTCATCGCCCAAAAGATCTTTGGCAATCAGCTTAACGATGTCGATTTCCATACCCTCGGTTACGTTGGTATCGGGGTTGGTGTAGCCGAAGTTGGGTACGTCAATCTTAGTGCCAACCTTGAGTACCCCGGCATCTACAATCGCCTGAAGCTCTGCAGGCAGCGTATCCCCCGCTGCTTCAGAAGAAGGTGTCTCGGACGACGGTGCGGGCTCCTGAGAAGAAGGCACGGCCGGTGTCGGCGCACATCCTGCAAATGCCGCTAACAGCAGCAATCCGGCAAGTAACAGTGAAACTCTCTTTTTCATATTCATTCCATCCTTCCTTATTGACAGTCGAGCCGGTTATGGCTCTATGTTATCTAAGTATTTTACTTAGAAACAGTTTGGTTCGGTCGCTGGACGGGTTATTAAAGAAGTGCTCGGGCGTGCCCTGCTCAACAATCTCGCCCTCGTCCATAAAGATGACCCGATCGGCTACCTGTTGGGCAAACCCCATCTCGTGGGTTACCACAACCATGGTAATGTTGTCTTTGGAAAGGCCGACCATAACATCAAGCACCTCTTGAATCATCTCGGGGTCCAGCGCGGAGGTTGGCTCATCAAACAGAATAATCTTCGGGTGCATATTTAATGCACGCGCGATAGCAACGCGTTGCTTCTGCCCACCGGATAGCTGCGAGGGGTAGCTGTTTGCTTTTTCGGATAGGCCGACGCGCTGAAGGTACTGCATGCCGGTTTCTACCGCCTGCGCTTTGCTGACGCCTTGCACCTTAATTGGGGCTAGTGTTAGATTTTCAATTACCGTTTTATGAGGATACAGGTTGAAGTTCTGAAAAACCATTGCGACCGACTGCCGCACCTTAGTAATGGGCGCATTGTGCGCTGTCATCTCTATGCCGTCAACAAAAATACGCCCCGCAGACGGCTTTTCCAGATAGTTCATGCAGCGAATCAGCGTACTTTTCCCTGATCCGGATGGACCGATAACGACAAGCTTTTCACCGGTTTTGATATGTAGGTTGATGTTTTTGAGCACGTGCAGCTTGCCAAAGTGCTTATCGACGTTCTCCACTTTGATCATAGGTATCCCGTTCCTTTCAAAATAGCGATTCGAATGCAATCGCATTCCCTGTAAAATTAAAAAAATAATGACGTCCTTAGTACGTCATTACACCATTGTAATAATCATGCGTTTTATAGCCAGATAATCACTAAATATTCTTTTTTCTTATTATAATGCAACTTGCTTTGATTGTCCAGTCTTTTTTTAAAAAAGAAATCGATATCCGTGCAGAGCACGCAGTATTTTTTGCAAGATTCCGGGTAATTAGATGCAATTCCGCACATCTGTGCTGGAACTCGGTGAGCACAGACGCAAAATGCGACAACAAAAAGCATCTCCCAATTAACGAGAGATGCTTTGGATATTATTGTAGTATTGCTTTCTCGAAGAGGATTTTTTCATGCACTCTGATTAGATGCTCTGACGCTTTATCTCAGGAATTCACTTTGTGCTTCGTCGAGGGTTGTCACAAGTCCAGTTGTGCATTGCGCAACAAATCGGGCGATGTTCTGTTCTTCCTTCTCCCGGTCGGCATGGGTTCTGCCTAACCTGTCACATAAACCGATGAGCGCGACTTCCCGGATATCGGTGCGTTGCTTCATCCCCTTAATATCCGCAAAAGGCAAGCCCTTAGCGACATACAATATCTGCATGTGATACCGTACCAGACCACACACGGTGTCGACCAATGCGGTGTCATCGGTAAAATGCGTAAGAAACTCACGAGCCAACTTTTCGCCCGCTCTGTCGTGATCGTATGCGGTGATTTTTCCCTTTCGAACCTTGGTGGTATCGGGCTTACCGGTATCGTGAAGCAGTGCCGACCACATCAGTACACGCGCGTCCTTGCTTTTATGCCGCAATTTAGCAGCTTCGTCTACTACAAGCAGGGTGTGGTTCCACACGTTCCCTTCGGGGTGGTGAACGGGAGATTGCTCGGTAGTTATCAATCGTTTGAGCATGGTTAACGGATAGCGGGAAAACTCCGGTCGCTTTGATAGGTCGATTAAAAATTGTGACGGCTGTTCATCCTTAAGCAGGTGCCGTTCAATCTCATCAAACAGGCGGCTATCTGTGCTCATCTGTCTGCGTTTCGGGGGCAAGACCGAATACAGCGCGAGCGCTTTCGGACTGCGGGTCGTGCTTTATCTTTTTGGAGCGGAACGTTCCGTCCTGTTTCTTTCCGTTTTTCGTACTCTTTTGCTTGCTCTGCTTTGCCATTGTGTGCCTACTCCTTTCGGACGCTGAAATATTGCCTTGCCGGCTTACCCTTTTCTTCGTTTTGTGTTTGGTCCAAGCGCCTCTTTTCTGACGTTGTGCTGCTCATTGATATACAGCTCGGAGCCTGGAACGGAAGCCTGTTGATTGCGCAGCTTCTTTTGCCCGGTTTTTGCATCCTGATAGGTTTTGCCGTGCATGTTGCCCTCTTGCGGCATTGTGATTACCCCCACTTTGTTTTGTGACTGAACACAGAAAGCTTCTGCCGTCAAAACTAGTATTTGTTTTGTTTATTGCGATATTCTGCGGCTGCACCGCACCAGTGCAAAAAAGGGAACAAGCGTACCTGCCGTTCCCTTTTGCGTATTATGCTATGGAAGACTTACAGGCTAAAACAGGATGCGCTTGCCGATTTTGCCGCTGTCGTAGATCGCGCACACAATTTTTTGGGTTAGGAGCGCCTCTTCGCCTGAAACATCGGGCTGAGAACCGTTCTTTAGCGCCTGATAGAAGCCCGAAATCTGCTTAACATGGCTGACACCCCAATACTGCTTTCCTTCGCCATAATGGAAGGTGTCGGACGGATTGCGGTCGGCGATAAGCTGTCTGCCGTCTGTAAAGGTAATGATCGCCTTTTCTCCCACTAGGTTTGCGGTGCCTTTTTGGCAGTGAAGCTCAATCTCAACAGGTGCGTCGCAGCTGTAATAATTGGTGGCATAAAACGACGCGATTGTACCGTTTTGATATTTGATTATGCCTTCGGCACTGTCTTCCACCTCGATGTAAGAATGCGCGCGGTTAGCGATTGACGCATCGACATACTCAATTTCTCCACCAATGAACCAGCGCATTAGGTCTAGGGTATGGATTGCTTGGTCGATGATGACCCCGCCGCCTTCCTTATCCCATGTGCCCTTCCAATCGCTCTTTTTGTAGTATTCATCTGAACGATCCCATGTAACGGACATCTTCGCAGCGTTGATTCTCCCGAGCATGCCGCTGTCCAACGCATTCTTGATGAGCGTGGAGCCCGGATTATATCGGTTTTGAAAGATAACACCAAGGGTTACGCCGCATTCCAGCGCGGTCTTTGTCATCTCCACCGCGTCCTCAAACCGGATTGCCATCGGCTTTTCGGTGAGTATGTTCACCCCGTTTTGCGCGGCATAGATTGCCATTGCAGCATGAAGATAGTGCGGCGTACACAGGTGAACGACATCCAAATTCTCTACCGCAATCATCTCGCGATAATCGGTATAAAACGCGCAAACGCACTCTCTTGCACGTTGCTCGGCAAGCTCTGGTTTTACGTCGCATACCGCAACCAATTCACAACCGTCAATATCCATAACCGACGCCGCGTGCATCGGAAAGATATTGCCGCAGCCGATGATGCCCACTCTAATCTTGTTGTTCATTGAAATTCTCCTTGTTTATGGCGATTTATGCACCTATGCCCACCACATACCGCCGGATTGCTCGGTAATCATCGCGTCTTTTAGGAACGTGATTGCCTTGCTTAACCCTTCGTCGGCGCTCATCAAGCTGTCCTCATGCTCGATGCTCACAACATAATCGTAGCCGACCATGCGCAGGGCACTCATGATATCCCTCCACAGCTGATGGTCGCTGCCATAGCCCACTGTTCGGAATATCCATGACCGCTCTTGCTCTTTGCCGTAGTGTCCGGTATCCAAAACGCCGTTAACTGCCGTGTTGTAGCGGTCGATCTTCGTATCTTTGGCGTGGAAGTGAAAGATACAGTCACCAAGCTCTCGGATGACGCGAACAGGATCCATCCCCTGCCACAAAAGATGGCTTGGGTCGAGGTTTGCGCCGATTTCCGGCCCCACCGCGTTACGCAGACGAAGCATGGTAGCGGTGTTGTATACGCAAAAGCCCGGGTGGGGCTCAAGGGCAATCTTGCTTACGCCATGCTGCTTTGCAAACAGCACAAACTCTTTCCAATACGGAATAAGCACCTCATTCCACTGCCACTCCAGCACCTTCGAAAAATCCTCCGGCCAAGGGCAGGTAACCCAGTTGGGATATTTGGAATGCTCACTGTCGCCAGGACACCCGGAAAAGGTGTTGATTTGGTGAACGCCCAGCCTTTCGGCAAGCAGTACACAATTACGCATGTCTGCGTCAAAGCGTTTAGCCATCTCTTGGTCGGGATGAACAGGATTTGCATGCACCGAAAGCGCGGAAATCTGCATGCCATGGCGGGCAATGGTGTTCATAAACTCTTTTTGAGCCACCGGGTCACGGAGCAAAACCGCCGGGTCGCAGTGGGCAGTGCCCGGGTATCCCCCGCAACCGATTTCCACCATCTGGACACCCTTTTGTTTAAGATAGGCGAGAGCCTCATCCAACGGCTTTGCACCCAGCAAAACCGTAAATACTCCCAATTTCATGATAATTCACCTGTTCCTTTCTTAAGAATACCGTTAATACAGCATAAAATCAACCCAATGCGCGTTTTTTGCAGACAGCTTGCGCATTAATCCGTAGATAATCCTACCTGCCCCTAAAAATTTTTGCTAATATAACGCATACTTCTTTCTATGTCTTCCAATCCGCTTGGGGTTGGAAAGTCGTTTTCCACAATGATATGCGAAATATTAAGCTCCCGCGCAAGGTCATAGATGCGTTTGCAGGGCGCGGTACCCTCACCGATAGCGCAAGGCTTGCCGTCGGTACCGTCCTTTAGGTGAATGATGGAGATACGCGCACGATTCGTTCGCATAAACGCCGGGACATCCTCCCCAGCTGTAAGTGCCCAAAAGGTATCAAGCTCGAGCATGACCTGAGTATCACGCAGCAGTATGTCAATCGGTCTCACCCCGTCAAGCGTTTCAAACTCTGCTGTGTGGTTGTGGTACACAAGGTTTAGTCCCGCCGCTTTGACCTTGGGCAGCAGTGCATTGATTCGTGATGCCAGGGTATCCATATCGCTTTGCGACTGGAAGGTGGCATAGGGTATTACCGCATTACGGCAACCAATTTGCTTAAGGTACTTAAGTACCTGTTCCGTTTGGGTCTCAAGCTCATCTATGCCGATGTGTGCGCTGCATGCAAAAAGATTGTATTTGTTAAGCAGCACTAAAATCTCATCCGCCGACTGGTCACCAAAGCCCGCAAACTCCACCCCGGAGTAGCCAATTCTCGTAACCTGCTCCAGCATTGCGTCAAAACCCTGCTTGTCCTCCCGCAATGTGTATAGCTGCAGAGCCAACTGTCGTTTCAATGTTTTCACTCCCGTTCCTATATTCGTTTCGGGTCGGGCGATTAGCCCTATTCAAATTCAATCGGGCGTCCGATCCGTGATGATTCGTAGATAGCTTCTAAAATTTTCGTTACCGTATACGCCTGCTCGGGCAGCACCACGGGCGATTTGCCGGTTAATATGGCGTCATAAAACCCCTTCGCTTCCAGATCCTCCGGATTTTCTGTTGTTCCATCAAAGAAATCAACCTTGCCGGCACCCAAAGACGGCACCTCGGTTACCAAGGTATTGTTTTTGACGTAATTGAGCTTCAGTCCGTCACGCATGTCCGCGCCCGCCTTGGTTCCACAGAGAGTGGTTTTTGCTTCCCCCACATCCAGGCTATTGAGCGCCCAGCTCGATTCTATCACAATGGATGCCCCGTTTTTCATCGTGACAAAACCAAACGCGGAGTCCTCTACGGTGTACTCGTCCGGATTCCAGTCGCCCCATGCATTGGCGGTCTGCGTCTGGTCACCCAGATTCTTAAAAACGCTGCCCATCACCGTCTTGGGCTCGTAGTTATCCATCATCCACAGCGTCAGGTCAAGGGCATGCGTACCGATGTCTATCAAGGGACCGCCGCCCTGCTCGTACTCGTTAAGAAATACACCCCAGGTGGGTACTGCCCTGCGTCGGATGGCGTGTGCCTTGGCATAGTATATCTCACCCAATTCGCCGTTTTCGCATGACCGTTTAAGATAGATACTGTCGGCACGGAAACGGTTTTGATAGCCTATCGTAAGAACCTTTCCGGTTTGTTTTGCCGCCTCAAGCATCCGTTTGGCGTCTGCCGCAGTTTTTGCCATGGGTTTTTCGCACAGCACATGCTTGCCGGCGTGAAGGCTGTCTACCGTTATGTCGGCATGGGAACGGTTTGGCGTCAGCACATGTACCGCAACAATGCGTTCGTCACGCAACAGTTCCTTATAATCGGTATATACGCGCGCGTCCGACGTTCCGAACTGTTCACACGCCTGTTGCGCGCGTTGTTCCTCTATGTCGCAAAACGCAACCATGTCAATGGAGCCCAGCCTTTTTAACGCGGGCATGTGTTTATTATTCGCAATACCACCGCAGCCTATAATGCCAACTTTGATTCTGTCCGTCATATTATCAGCCCCCAATATTAATTGTGTAATCGTTTACATAGTATCTCAATGAAAAACCGACTGATAAACAATCGATTGAGCACATCGTACCACAGCTTTCGTAGAATATCAAGTAGTACCATTAAAATTAGCCGTTGTCAAAACGACAGTCATTTTGATTGTATTCTATGAAACCAATACAAAAAATAATAAATTCTATTGCCTTTTGGTATGAAAGATGATATTATGTTTGTTAAGTTGTAAACGATTTCACTGTAAGAACGGAGGTCGGTCTGCTTATATGGCTACGCTAAAGGATGTTGCTAAGCTGGCGGGCGTTTCGGTTGCTACGGCATCGCGGGTGCTCAACAATAACAAAAACGTATCGCCCGAGAACCATCAGGCCATTATGCAGGCGATGAAGACGCTAAATTATTCGCCAAACTACCTTGGAAGAAATCTGCGCATGAGCAGCAGCCGCAAGATACTTGTATTGATTCCTACGCTGACCAATCAGTTTTATTCGCGTATTGTACTGGGTATTGAGGATGTGGCACAGGCAAGCAACTATGACGTAATTATCGGCTCCACCCACGGTGACCCCGGCGCGGAGGACAACTATATCAATATGCTGTTTACCCGTTTAGTGGATGGGATTATTTTTTTCTCAACCTTGCAGAGCACCAACCGGTTAAACGAGATTGCCGCTTCCCACGCGATTGTACAGTGCTGCGAGTACAAAAACGGCATTAACGCCTCGCGTGTGAGCATTGATAACAAAACAGCCGCCTATGACGCGGTAAAGCACCTGCTTGCCTGCGGGCACAAAAAGATTGCACTGATTGCCGCCGGAGAGATACACGCAACCTCCATAGACCGTACCGAGGGTTATACGGCGGCACTTGCCGAGGCGGGTATTTCTGTTCGACCGGACTACGTACTTCACGCCGGCTACAGTACCTATCGTGCAATGCATGCATGTGAACAGCTGATGCGCTTACCTGACCCCCCAACCGCCATCTTTTGCATCTCGGACAGTATGGCGCTGGGTGCCATGAAAAAGCTTAGTGAGCTGGGTATTCGGGTTTGCGAGGATGTGTCGGTTGTCGGCTTTGACAATACCAGTATTACCGAGTATTATTCGCCGTCCATCACCACCATCTCGCAGCCGCGCTTAGAGATGGGCAAAACCGCGATGGAGCTTTTACTTAAAAAGCTTGCGGATGTGAACTCCCCCACCGAGTTTATCACCATACCGCATCAGTTGATTGTGCGGCAGTCAACCGTTAAGGACGCGCCGCTAATATTCTCTCACACCTGAAAACCACTTTATGCTCTATTGAGCAATCCTGTTTTAGCAAAAAGGCCATGCGGGTTACGCACTTCCCGCATGACCTTTTTGCGTTATGGCAATTGCCTATCCCATAAAGCAATGTTATAATGTGGTGTACAATGAGGTAAAGGAGAAGATGATATGACAAAGCAACCGCCCTTTTCCCCCGCAGATATCCTGCTGCCCGAGGTAGGTGACATGACAAAATGGAGCGTCGTTGCTTGTGACCAATACACCTCCGAGCCTGAGTATTGGCAGCGCACCAAAGATGAGGTGGGCGATTCGCCTTCTGCGCTGCATATGGTTTTCCCGGAGCTTTACCTGCATGGTGATGATTTTAACCGGCGCATTGCGGGGATTAACGAGCATATGAACCGATACATACAGGATGGTTTGCTCCATGAGCAATCCGACAGCTATGTGTACGTGGAACGTACGGTAAAAAGCGGGCTGGTACGCAAGGGGCTTGTGGGAAAGATTGATCTGCTTGCTTACGATTACGCAAAGGGTTCTCAAAGCCTGATTCGAGCGACAGAAGGAACGGTGGTAGAACGCATCCCTGCGCGCGTATCCATTCGAGAGAACGCACCGCTTGAGCTGCCCCATGTGATGCTACTGATTGACGACTGCTCTGACAGCGTGATTGCCCCGCTTGCGAATCAAAAAGACCGGATGACTCCGCTGTATGACTTTACGCTAATGCAGGGAGGGGGAACAATTCGGGGATATCGGGTTCCCGCCGACCTGCATGCTTCGGTTGAGCAGGCGCTTGCCTTGCTGTGTGAGCAGGATGCATTTGATAAACGATACGGTGTGAGCGGTCTCGCTCCCCTACTGTTTGCGGTTGGCGACGGAAACCACTCGCTCGCCGCGGCGAAGGAGTGCTACAACCGCATTGCCCAAACGCTCTCGCCCGAACAAGCGTTGACGCACCCTGCTCGGTATGCACTGGTGGAAGTGGTCAACCTGCATGATGCGTCGCTACAGTTTGAGGCAATTCACCGCGTGGTGTTTGGGGTAGACCCCGAGCAGATGCTTGATGAGCTGTTTGCGTATTACGATTGCTCCTATGGCTCCTCCTGCGGACAGGTGTTCGGCTTTGCTACGCCCGAGCGCGCGGGCACGGTGACGGTTAGAAACCCCAAAAGCAACCTAGCCGTGGGTACCCTACAGGCATTTATCGACGATTATCTCTCCCGACACGGCGGCGAGGTAGATTATATACACGGTGAGGACGTGGTAGAACGCCTTGCGAAGGAGCCGGGAAACATCGGCTTTGTATTGCCCAGCATGCAAAAGAATGAGCTGTTTAGCACAGTTATCTTAGACGGAGCGCTACCGCGTAAAACCTTCTCGATGGGCGAGGCGTGTGAAAAGCGGTTTTACCTCGAGGCTCGTGCAATCAAATAACTACAACTGCGCCTAATCTTTATATTTGCATCCAGACTCGATACGACGCTTGCGCTGTACCGGTCTTTACATTGGGAGTTATACGGTGAACAACAATCAAAAGGAATCCTTTTCGTTACTTGCAGTCTTTATGGGATACACCATCTTTGGCTTTAGCTTTTTGTTTTCTAAGCGTGCACTGGATTTAACCAGTCCGTTTGTGTTGCTGGGCTTTCGTTTTCTGGTTGCTTTTTTGGCACTTAACATCATCATTATGGTGGAAAAAATTCCCATTAAACTGATTCGCCCTCAATTTGGCTTACTTTTACTGCTGGGGCTGTTTGAACCCGTGATCTATTTTATTATGGAAAATTATGCGGTCACGCTAATTTCCACCTCAATCATCGGCACAGTCATCGCTGTAGTACCGGTGGTGAGCGTAGCACTTGGCTTTCTCTTTTTGCGTGAACGAGTAACACCGGTTCAGATTGTATGGTCCTGCCTTTCGGTAATCGGTATCTTTATCACCACTCTGGGACAGAAGATGGCTGATTTTAACTGGCTGGGATTTATACTTTCGTTGCTGGCTGTGCTGGCAGCTTCGATGTATAATGTGCTTAGCCGCAAGGTATCGGTGCAGTATAGCGCCGTTGAGCGTACCTACATTATGTTTTTAATGGGCAGCGTCGTCTTTCCTGTTCTGGGGCTGATACAGTTCAGAAGCAACATGCATTTGCTGTTAATCCCCTTGCGCAGCGTTGATTTTTGGGTTTCAGTGCTGTTCCTTGGCGGGGTGTCGTCGGTTGCGGCTTATCTGCTGCTGAACTACGCCATCACCCATATCTCTATTGCAAAGGCGTCGATTTTTGCTAACATCACCACGGTTATCTCCATTTTTGCAGGCGTGCTTATCCTGAAAGAATCGTTTGGGGTATTTCAAATTATCGGCTCGGTGGTTGTACTCTTAAGTGCGTACTTTGTAAGTAGACCGGCTAAGGCAAACGTGGTTGACACAACGCATTCGGTTACTCATTAATCTGTTCACTAAAAAACAAACCCATTCATTGTGATGGGTTTGTTTTTTGTATTGTTTCTTGCTCAAACTATTGCATCTTTCAACTAGTTGTGGTATTTTGATTTTGAGGTGATTGGATGAAGACAGAAGCAGCACATGAACTGCGTGAATCCACTCGGGTTTTATCACGGTATCTGGAATTGTTGGGGCGTGACCAATGCTGCGAAGGCATAACCCTTACCCAGTGCCATGCGATTGTTGAAGTCGGGCGCGGTCAGGGCTTAATGCTCAAGCAGCTTGCTCATATCCTGATGCTTGACACCAGCACGGTGAGCAAAGCGGTGGATGGGCTAGTGAGGCAAGGACTACTGGAACGAGTATGTGCAGACACGGACAGAAGAAGCATTAGTATTTCGCTATCCACTCAAGGGTGGAGGTTGTTTGAGCAGATTGAGTTGGCTATGAACAATCGCTTTGCACGTTTGCTGAATACTGTTAACGAAGAGGATTGTGCAATGATTATTCGCGCACTTAAAATACTGAACAACGCCTTTGAGGCTGACAAAACGGAGGGGTAAAGGACATGAGCAAAGACTATTTTGATGCGATTGCCGGAGACTGGGATACCATGCGACGCTCGTTTTTCTCTGATGAGGTACGAGAAACGGCATTTCGTCTTGCCGACATAGCGCCTGGTTCCACCGCTGCCGATATCGGCGCCGGCACCGGATTTATCACCGAGGGATTGATGGAACATCAGGTTAACGTATATGCCGTTGACCAATCGCAGCAGATGCTTGATTTACTTCAGGAAAAGCTTTGTAGCAAAGGCTCGATAACCTGCATTGCCGCCGACGGTAGCAGCATTCCCATCCCGGACAGAAGGATGGACTATGTATTTGCAAACATGTACCTCCATCACACCGAAAATCCGCTCGCGGCAATTAAGGAAATGTACCGCATTTTAACGCCCGGCGGCAAGTTGGTGATTACCGACCTGGATGCACATGACCACTTATTTTTGCAGACGCAGCAGCATGACGTATGGATGGGTTTTGAGCGTAATAAAATAGTAGAGTGGTTAACCCAGGCCGGCTTTACCCACGCAGAGGTTACCTGCGTAGGCTGTAACTGCTGTGCCGATTCCACTGATTCCGACGAAGAAGCAAGCATCAGCATTTTTGCGGCATATGCCGTGAAGTAATGCCTATTGTATGAATACAAACCTACCAAAGTGAAGCATTTTTGAAAGGATCGTGTGGCATGAACGTACTGCTGATTAACGGAAGCCCGCACAAAAACGGATGTACCTACACGGCGCTATGCGAGGTACAGGGCGAGCTTGAGAAAGAGGGAATTACCACACAGCTTGTGCATATTGGAAGCGACCCGGTAAACGGTTGTACCGGCTGTGGCGGTTGTTTTAAAACGGGACGCTGCGTGTTTGACGATGCCGTCAACCGCATGCTTGACCTTGCGGACGATGCGGACGGTTTCGTGTTTGGTTCCCCCGTGCATTATGCCGGGGCTGGGGGCAAGCTGGTTTGTTTGATGGATCGCATGTTTTATGCCGGAAAAAACTTTGAGAACAAGCCCGCCGCTTGTGTGGTAAGCGCACGCCGCAGCGGCACCACCGCTGCGTTTGACCAGCTGATAAAGTATTTTACCATCCGCAGTATGCCGGTTGTTTCCTCTAACTACTGGAACGGCGTGCACGGCTTTACCCCGGACGATGTGCGTAAGGATGAAGAGGGGTTGCAGACCATGCGACAGCTTGGGCGCAATATGGCATGGCTTTTGCACTGCATCGATGCCGGAAAGCAGGCCGGAGTCGCCCTTCCCTCTCGCGAGGAAAAGGTTGCAACCCACTTTATTCGATAATACAAGCAAATATGAGAAAACCCGTGCAGTTCTCTTTGAACTGCACGGGTTTTTGATTGTTTGTGTGTCGTTACAGGCTCATGCCAAGCTCGATTGCCTTGATGTTGCTCTCCATCAGCTGCGACTTATGGGCCGGTACACATTTGGCAAGCGATTTTTTCACCGCATCCAGCGAAGCAAACTCGCTCTCCTTCATCATCTTGCCGAGCATAATCATGTTGGCAAGACCATGCAGACCCTTTTCGTCGGCAACCGCCGTGGCGTTAACATAAAAAGCCGATACATCGGTGCGATCGCATTTTTGCGAGATGAGCGAGCTGTCTATAACAACAATTCCGCCCGGCTCTACCGAGTTGATGAACTTGTCGTAGGACGGTCCGTTCATAACACCGAGAACGTTGGGGTTAATAACTAGGGGTGAACCGATTGGTTCTTTGGAGATACACACGCTGCAGTTGGCGGTTCCGCCGCGCATTTCGGGACCGTAGGAGGGAAGCCAGGAGATCTCTTTCTCCTCAATCAGACCTGCGTATGCCATAACCTTACCGGCGAATAAAATACCCTGACCGCCAAAGCCCGCAAGCAGGATGTTAACGTTCTCCATTAGCGTGTGCCCTCCTCTGTTTTGTCCGTATACACGCCCAAAGGATAGTAGGGCATCATGTTTGCGCGCAGCCACTCAAAGGAGTCGGCGGGAGTAAGCCCCCAGTTGGTGGGGCAGGTGGAGAGAACCTCCACAATCGTAAAGCCCTTTTTATCTATCTGAGCCTGAAACGCCTTTTTAATCGCCTTTTTTGCGTTACGCACGTTGGGAACCGTATCGACCGACACTCGCTCGGCGTAGGCCACACCGTCAAGGGTAGAAAGCATCTCGCAAACGCGGATGGGGTGACCCGCAGTGGAGACATCGCGTCCATAGGGCGAGGTCTGCGTCACCTGCCCCGGCAGTGTGGTGGGTGCCATCTGTCCGCCTGTCATGCCGTATATGGCGTTGTTCACAAAGATGATCGTAATATTCTCGCCTCTTGTGGCGGCGTGAACGGTTTCGGCAGTACCGATGGCGGCAAGGTCTCCGTCGCCCTGATAGGTAAATACGACGCCGTCAGGCAGGGCGCGCTTTAAGCCCGTTGCCACCGCCGGCGCTCTGCCGTGGGGAGCCTGTACCATATCGCAGGTAAAGTAGTTGTACGCCATTACGGCGCAGCCTACCGGCGCGACGCCAACCGCTTTGCCCTCCGCACCCAGCTCGTCCAATGCCTCGGCAACCAGACGGTGGATAATACCGTGGGTACACCCGGGGCAATAGTGAAACGGCGCGTCCGCAAGCGCCTTGGGTTTTTCAAATACAACAGCCATCAGTTGGCACCTCCCGCAAGTGTTTTAATCTGCTCCAGCACCTCAGCAGGGGTGGGAATAACGCCACCGGTGCGACCAAAGAAGGATACCGGTCTAGCGCCGTTTACGGCGAGGCGAACGTCCTCTACCATCTGACCCATACTCATCTCTACGCACAGAAAGCTGTTCACCTTGCTGGCCGCAGCCGCAATCTCCTTTTCGGGGAAAGGCCACAGGGTGATGGGGCGGATTGCGCCGACCTTAATCCCCTGCTCACGCGCGGTTTTTACCGCACTTCTTACGATACGCGACGTTGCACCGTAAGAAACAACGGCTATTTCGGCGTCATCCATCATAAATTCTTCGACTAAAACTTCATTTTGCTTAATCTTGTCGTACCTCTGGAAGCGTTCCACCACGTGACTTTCCAGATCGTATGGATTTAGGTAGAGTGAATTAACCACATTGTGCGGCCGCTTGCCCGCGTGACCATTAGATGCCCAAGGTTTTTCTACCTTGGTAATCTGAGCGTCTTCGGGGAACTCCACCGGCTCCATCATCTGCCCGAGCATACCGTCGGCAAGGATCATTGCGGGTACACGGTACTCGTCCGCCTTGTTAAATGCCCGAAACAGCATGGTAACCATCTCCTGCACGGTGGAAGGCGCATACACAAGAAGCTGAAAATCTCCGTGCCCCAGCGCCTTTGTCGCCTGCCAGTAATCCGCCTGAGACGGCTGAATGCCACCGAGACCGGGTCCGCCGCGCTGTACGTTGATAATCACGCACGGAAGATCGGAACCCGCGATGTAGGAGATGCCCTCCGACTTTAAGCTGATACCGGGCGAGGAGGACGAGGTCATTGCTCGTACACCTGCCGCCGCTGCACCCAGCACCATATTGATAGCCGCAACCTCAGACTCCGCCTGCAAAAACGTTCCGCCAATCTTGGGCATGCGCTTTGCCATATATGCCGAAAGCTCGGTTTGGGGCGTTATCGGGTAACCGAAAAAATGACGGCAGCCCGCCTGTATAGCGGCTTCCGCCAACGCTTCGTTCCCCTTCATAAGAACTCGTTCACTCATTGCCGTTACCTACCTTTCCACCTTGATTGCTACATCTGGGCACATGGTTGCACACATTGCGCAGCCAATGCACTTTTCCATCTCTAAAACCTGCGCGGGGTGATACCCCTTGACGTTAATGCGTTCCTTCGCAAGAGAGATAATCTTTTTCGGGCAAGCCAGTACACACACACCGCAGCCCTTGCAGATATTTTCGTTTACCGTCATCTTTGCCATATCGTAACCTCCCAGCCGCTATAAGTAAATTATAAAAACAACTAATCCCAGTTGGTTTTAACATAAATATCTACGGGATAACAGTGTTGTACCTGATCGGATAGCTCCGGTACCAAGCTTTTTTTCACAGCGGTACATACCAGCGGCAGCCCCAAAGCGTTGGATACCTGCTGCGCAAACGTGGCGGACGCTAGAATATCCTCTGCAGAAGTTTCCCGCGCCAGGTTAGAGCAATTTGCTATACCCGTTGCCTTAAGCCGGGATGCCGCCTCAATCTCAGCCAGCAGTTCGCACGCCTCATCCGGCGTACGCGTGAGATACCGGTAGCGGTTTATCACGTACAGCAGATCGTAGTTCACCTGTGAAAAATGAAAGCGGTACATGCCCAGCGCAACCGCGCCCGCATCATCGCCGCCTACATCAAATATTACCCGGGAAGCGTCATCCGCAAACACCGAAAAGACCTCCGCCGACAGGACGGGAAGATCCAGGTTTGAGTTCGCGTACGGGGGGGCTATTAGACGTATTCCAAGCTCATCAAACAGCTTTTTAAAATCGGCAGTGCGAAAATACGGATTGACAATATCCAAATCCACGATTGTCACCCGTTCGCCCCGTTGTGCAAAATCCACCGCAAGGTTTACTGCAAGGTTGGTTTTACCGCTTCCATAATGCCCGGTAACAATGGTATAACGAGAAAGCTCACGCATTACATTACGCTCCAATAACGAGTTACGGTATATACATATTCACCGCAGTACACCGTTAAAATAGATTATATCACTTTTACAGCCGTTATACAACAAGTTGTGTTTGACAAGCCAGCTTGAATACATGAAAAAGCAAAACAGCACCGTCGCAGGGGGATACGACGACGCTGTTTTGCAATAGGGAGGCGAATATTCGCATATAATGATAGATGTTGTTCTTAAACCGCTCCGCGCATGCGGAGTCTAAGCTTGTCCGAAATCATCGCAATAAACTCGGAATTGGTTGGCTTGCCGCGTACGCCGTTGATGGTGTAACCGAAATAGGAGTTTAGGGTATCGATATCGCCGCGATCCCACGCAACCTCTATGGCGTGACGAATCGCGCGCTCCACCCGCGACGAGGTGGTATCAAACCGCTTCGCGACGGTTGGGTACAAAAGCTTGGTAACCGAGTTAATCATCTCGCTGTCCTTCACGCTGAGCATAATTGCTTCGCGCAGGTAATGATAGCCCTTGATGTGAGCGGGTACGCCGATTTGCAGTATGATGTCCGTGACCATCAGCTCCAGGTCCATCGGTTGGGTGCGGACAGTATGCAGATCCTTTATCGTTGATTTTACACTACCGGAGGCGCCCGCCATTGTAGCAATTCGGTCCGCCAACACGTCCAGATCAAACGGCTTGAGGAAGTAAAACGCAGCACCTGCACTGAGCACCTCGCGCTCAAGCATGGGATTATCGTAACCGGACATGATCATGAACATCGGCTTTTTGGGAACACCTTTGTTTCCTGCCACCGACTTCATAACGCCGATTGCGTCAATGTGAGGAAGAAAAACATCGGCGAGCACCACATCGGGCAAAAGTTCTTCGATCTTTTCAACCAATCTGCTGCCGTTTTTTGGCGTAGTAATAGGAATAAAGCCCCGTGACTTTAAAACCTCCGTACACAAACCGCCAAATTCCTTTGAATCGTCCGCGATAAGAACTTTTAACGAAGTATCCATTTCCATTCCTCCTAAATCTCCTTCGGTTTAAGCTAATACTACCATATATTGGTAATTATTGCAAGGAGTTTTCAAAGATTTTGCGGTACGACGACAAACATTTTGATTGACAAAAACACCTCTTTTTTTACCCGAGAAAGGACAATCTATTTTTAAACGACACAAACAAGCACACAAGTACATACAAATATGTCATAGCAATGACTATATAAAATTATACTGCACTTTTTTTGAATATACAATAGAAATATTACATTTTATTCTATTGTTTCGTTATTATTGCATAATAACTAGATAATACTATTCAAAGCAGTCGTAAACGTGCTGTTAATTTATAGGCTATTTTGCCGTGCGCTTGAGCGCAAAGCATCATGAAGCCTTTGATTTCGCGGTGTTTTTAATGGAATCTGCCTCCAACAGCATATTCTCGGCAAATATACCGTACCCTCTTGCCGGGTCGTTTACAAACACATGGGTAACAGCGCCAACCAGCTTGTTGTTTTGCAGAATGGGGCTGCCGCTCATACCCTGTACAATCCCACCTGTCTTCTCAAGCAGGCGACTGTCGGTAATGCGGATTACCAAATTCTTAGTGGGGTTTGCATCGTTCATGTTCGCCTTTTCAATAATAATGTTGTATTCCTTCGGCTCGCCACCGTCCACTGTGCTTAGTATTGTAGCTTTTCCCTCTTTAACATCCTGTTTAAGAGCTACCGGAACAGCCGCATGCTTGCTGGGGCTTGCGTTGAGCATTCCATAAATACCCGTATAAGTGTTCATAATCAGGCTGCCGTCAACACTGCTGCTGTTAAAGCTGCCTTTGAGTTCTCCCGGTAGTCCCGGAACGCCCTTGGTCACATCGGTTATGGTGACACCCACCACATCTCCGCTCATCAGCGGCAGAATTTCGCCTGTATCGATATCGCAAACGGGATGCCCAAGCCCACCAAACAGCCCGCTTTGCATATCATAAAACGTTACCGTGCCAATTCCTGCCGAGCTGTCTCGGACCCAGATACCCGCTTTATAGCGATCATCCGATTTTGCTTTGACCGGCGTGACCGTGAGCTGTATTTCGTTGTGCCCGCGCCTTAGTGTTATGGTAAGCGGTTTGCCATCGGAGGAGGAAATCTCAGAAGAGATATCTTCATTGGTAGATACCTTCTTTCCGTTAATTTCTGTAATAATATCCCCAAGCTTCATTCCCGCTTCCTTTGCCGGATTTCGCATTCCCTTATCCGACTCTATATCGGTGAGGCCCACAACCACCACACCATCGGTAAACATCTTAATGCCAAACGGTGTGCCGCAGGGGATAACCACCCGCTCGTCGATTACCGAAACCTTAACATCTTTAATGGGAATCAGACCGAAGATACTAAGCTGTGTACTGTAAAATGCGCCTGCGTTTGTCGTCTTTTCCGCCCTTACCGTTTTGCCCGATATTGTGTCTTGCAGCGAACCTGCCTTTATATTCTCACTAAGCAAAAGCTGGTTGCCTGCCTGCACCAAGAATTCATCGGGTAATCTGGAAGCCATAACAGCAACCGCAGTTAATGCCGTTATGGCAGCCGCAAGACAGACCGCCGTTATTGATTTAATCAGCTTTTTCATACGCTACCGTGCCTTTCCGTTTCTATTCCACTGTTGACAAAACCGGTTCTTTCGCATACATCGCTTTAATAAAAGATGTATTGACAATGTGGTTTATAATCAACAAACATAAAATTTGCCCAGTCATATCTTTGCCGTGGCGGATTTAATTATTGTAGGCAAAAATAGAACCGAATGTATCAACTTCCCTTGCATACGCAGTATTTGTCATGTGGAAAAATACGGGGCGGCACGGCGGCTTGTATTGTCAGGTTGCGGCAGCACTAAGCGCATCAATTGATTGATTTTGCTGCCATAACCACCCGAAATAATCGCACTGAAAAAGATAATTTATTATGATAAGACAAGCCCATCTATTATATGCACTATTGCCGCATAGCGTGAAATGTGTTAAAATTATACTTAATTTTATAACTTTGTAAGCGGCGGAGGTGTGCCTGAGTGAAGGTTGCAATTATCGGCTCCCGCAACTGTGGGTGCATGACGGTACAAGATATATTGCCGTATGTTCCACAAAACTGCTCTGAGATTGTGAGCGGCGGTGCGCGCGGCATTGATACACTGGCACAACAGACAGCTAAGAGACTGAACCTCCCTTTTCGATGCTATGAGCCGGATTACCTAATGTTTGGCAGGTTCGCGCCGCTAAAACGAAACGTTTCGATTGTAGATTACAGCGATTATGTGCTTGCGTTTTGGGATATGCGCTCTTCGGGAACGCGTTACGTGCTTGCGTACTGTTTAAAATGCGAAAAGCCGTTTAAAATAATACAAATCAAAAATGCTCATGCCATGCGAAAATAGAAAGGCATACTCACCTGAGCACACTTTCTCCGGTTAGTTTTTGCTTATTGGTTTCGTTCATTCCGTCCAAACTATAGCTTTTATCTTTGATACTGTCTGAGGTACGCTAATAAGGTATAATCCTGATTGATGTAATTTGATCAGCAGAAAACGCATGGGCAAAATACAAGCGCGGGACTACCGTTAACCGGATAACCCCGCGCTTTTATATATCACTTTTTCCATGAATTATTATTATCGCTTCGCATCATTATTGTAATCAGAATCTGGTTTAAGGTCTTTTGCTTCGTCAGGCTTCTTTCTTGGTCGAAAAAAGCTAAGCAACGTGACAATCAGCGGTCCTAAAAAGCTGTATGCGATAACCAGCATTAGTTCGCTTGAAGAAAGGCTTTGGGTTTTAAAAATTGTGGAAAGCGGCTGCCAGTATACGGCTAATAAAGAAACCCCCAGAGAGACAAGCACCGCGAGCACCAGTTTTGCGTTTGTAAAAACATTGATTTGAAACAGATTTTTCTTTTCGCTCTTGCATTCAAAAACATGAATGAGCTGGCTGAACACCAAAGTAAGCAACGCCACAGTGCGCGCGGTATCAAGGCTTTGTGTATGCTTAAGCGCCGAAACAAATGAACCGAGGGTTGCAAGCCCGATAATGCAGCCTCTAAATACTATGGTTGTGGCTAGTGAGTTAGAAAAGATGCTTTCGTCCCTGCCTCGCGGTTTTCTTGTCATCTCATCCTTTTCCGGCGGCTCCAGCCCCAGCGCGATGGCTGGTAACCCGTCTGTTACAAGGTTCACCAGCAAGATTTGAATTGGCAGCAGCACGACAGGAAGCCCCATCAGCATGCCAACAAACATGGTAGCCACTTCGCCGATGTTGCAGGAAAGCAGATAACGGATAAACTTGCGGATGTTTTGGTAGATTACCCTGCCCTCTTCCACCGCCGCAATCAAGGTAGCAAAATTGTCATCAAGCAGAATCAAGGACGATGCCTCGCGGGTGACATCGGTGCCGCTTTCTCCCATGGCTACGCCGATGTCGGCCTCCTTCACGGCGGGGGCGTCATTGACTCCGTCACCGGTCATCGCCACAACTTGACCCGTTTGCTTGAGCGCGCGGACGATGCGCAGCTTATGTGCGGGAGTTACGCGGGCATACACCGCTGTAACCGTAACGGCCCGGGCAAGCTGTCGGTCATCCATTGCGTCGAGCTCTTGCCCGGTGTGCACCTCATCACCGGGGGTTTGAAGCCTTATCTCCTGTGCAATGGCGGATGCCGTGAGCATATGGTCCCCCGTAATCATCACAGGGCGAATGCCCGCGCGGCGGCATTGGCGAATGGCGTCATAGACCTCCCTGCGCGGCGGGTCAATCATGCCCGCCATACCGACAAAGATCAAGCCCGCTTCGTCCTCCTTTGTTACATGCGAACCGGAAAGGTTCTTATACGCAAAGCCCAAAACACGAAGGGCATTCTTTGCCATCTGCTCAATCTGATTTTTTGCCCAGCGGCGGTCTTCCTCCGTCATTAACGCAATCTCTCCGCGCTTTTTTATGTAGGTGCATTGCCCCAAAACCACATCGCATGCGCCCTTAGTCAATAGTCGCTTACTTCCGTCCTGCGAAAGCACCAACACCGACATTCTCTTGCGCTCCGAGCTAAAGGGAAGCTCCGCCAGGCGAGTAAATTTGCGCTGCAGCAGCTGCTCTGTTGCGCCTGCTTTTGCGGCGGCTATCAGAAGGGCAATCTCGGTCGCTTCCCCTGTAACGGTGTAGCTGCCCTGTGATG
The DNA here is from genome assembly GCA_023460535.1 of Bacillota bacterium. GTDB lineage: Bacteria > Bacillota > Clostridia > Oscillospirales > Ruminococcaceae > Acetanaerobacterium. The sequence goes on along the minus strand of JAEWPV010000020.1, from coordinate 75,813 downwards.
CAATTCTGCGAAGCTGCTGCTTTTCTTCGTCATACAGGTGCGCGTTGCTGCACAACACACTGATTTCACACAGCGACTGCAGCGCAGTGTCCTGTTCGGGCGCAGCACCCTTAGCGCTTTGAAAGCTTCCACCCTTATCATACCCCGCACCGCTTACCTCATAAACACCATCGGGGGTAACGACAGCGGTAACCGTCATTTTGTTTTCTGTGATTGTGCCGGTTTTATCCGAGCAAATCACCCCGGCGCAGCCGAGTGTTTCTACCGCGCCCAGCTTGCGAATCAACGCATTTCGTTTAAGCATGCGCGACACGGCAAGCGCGAGTGATATGGTGACAATGGCAGGCAGACCCTCCGGCACTGCGGCCACCGCAAGCGAAATTCCGGTAAGCAGCATGGAAAAAGGTTCCTCACCGCGCAGAATGCCGGTAACCGCGACAATGGCACAAACCGCAACGCAGCCGATGGCAATGTACCTGCCAAGCTGTGACAATCTGCGCTGCAAGGGGGTGGGTTCCTCCTGTATCTCGCCAATCATCCCTGCAATCTTGCCCATTTCGGTGTTCATGCCGGTCGTCACAACCCGCGCGCGCCCGCGCCCGGTCGTCACAATCGTTCCCATATACACGAGGTTTTTATGTTCTTTACTTACACTGTGCGACTCGCCCGTAAGAATCGACTCATCGCAGGAAAGCTCGCTGCATTCAAGCAGCATGGCGTCTGCCGCTACTCGGTCGCCCGCACGCAGCACAAGAATATCCTCCGGCACGACCTCCTGCGCGGGCAGCACCGTTTCCATTGCGTCGCGCATCACGCGAGCGGTGGGCGCCGCCATCCGCCGAAGCGCCTCCAGCGTGCGCTCGGTGCGAAACTCCTGCAAAAAGCCCAGTAAAGCGTTTAGAAACACAATTGCCAGTATCGTTAACGCCTCGCCGATTTCTCCCATAAAAACCGAAAGCACCGTTGCCGCTAGCAGGATGACAACCAATACATCCTTGAACTGAGAAAAAAGAATGGTAACCGGCTTTATTTTGCGGGTGTTTTTCAGTGTATTGTGACCGTGGCGTAAAAGCTGCTTTGCTGCTTGCGCAGATGTCAGCCCCATTATTTTGGTCGTATCTTCTCGCTTCATTGCGCTCCCCCGTTTTCCGTTGTCCGGCTTATACTATGGGTATGCCAGTCCATTATTATTCGGGAGCGCTTGGTTATATTCCACCCGCATGGTTGCCACACAGACGAAAAGACGCCCCCGTCCGACAGACGGGGGCGTTAACGTACCATATTGCGGCTGATTATTCGGCAGAAGCCTCTTGTTCGGTCTGCTCGGCGGACTCATCCGCAAGCAGTGCCTTAATGGAAAGGCTGATGCGCTTTTTGTCCAGGTCGATTTCGGTAATCTTCACATCAACCTGCTGCCCAACCTTAAGAACATCCTGCGGCTTGGCAACATGCTCATTGGCAATCTGCGAAACGTGAATCAAACCGTCGATGCCGGGGATAATGGTTGCAAACGCGCCAAACTGGGTAAGCGAGGCAACTTTTGCACTTACGACGCTGCCAACACTGTATTCGCGCTTGAAAACCTCCCAAGGGTTGTCCTCGGTCTTTTTGTAGCCAAGGGAGATGCGTCTTTTCTCTTTGTCGACACCCTTAACATATACCTCGAGCACATCGCCGACCTTCACAACCTCGGAAGGATGCTTGATGCGGTTCCACGACAACTCGGAGATATGTACCAAGCCGTCTACGCCGCCCAGATCAACAAATACGCCGAAATCAACAATCGACTTGACAGAACCCGAATAGATTTTGCCCTCTTCGATATCGTTCCAGATTTTCTCCTCCGCGCCCTTGCGCTCCTCGCGAAGCACCGAGCGGATGGAACCGACCGCACGACCGCGCTGACGGTTCACTTCAAGTATGCGCAGACGAACGGGCTGCTTTAATAGACCCTCAAGCGGCTCTTCGCGCGAAAGGGTTGCCTGAGAAGCGGGGATAAAAACACGAACGCCATTGGTGAGCGCAAGTACGCCACCCTTAATAACCTCGGTAACCTTACCCTCCAGTACCTCCTGCGTATCCGCAGCGGCACAAACCCTCTCGTATCCGGCTATTGCATCAAAACGCTTTTTTGAAAGCATTACGGTTCCTTCAACATCGTTGACCCGAACTACAACAAGGTCAATCTCGTCGCCCTTTTTGACAATATCCTCCGGTTTCAGGGTTTGGTCATCGGTAAGCTCGGCAAGCGGAACATAGCAAGCATGCTTGGTACCGATTTCCACGGAAATCTCGGTCGGGGAGATACCCGAAACAGTGCCCTTTACCTTGTCACCGTTCTGTACGCTTTTTAAAGACTGCTCAAGTGCTTCTTCAAAGCTTACATCCTCTGTGTCGATATTGTTCAAAATCTCACTCATCGTTGTTTGTACCTCCTTAATTATGCAAGCCGGAGTTGAAGCGCCGGCAGTAACACCGATCTTTTTGACGTTTGCAAACTGTTCTTTTGTAAGCTCCGCCGCCGTTTCAATCAGCAACGTATTGCAGTTTTGTGCGCAAACCTCTTTGAGCTTTGCGGTGTTTGAGCTCTGCCTGCCTCCGATAACGAGCATAATATCCGATTGTTTGGATATTTGATACGCCTCATCCTGCCTCATTGCAGTAGCCTTACATATTGTATCAAAAATCGCGAGGTTTGTACACACTTTTTTTGCAGTTTCCACGCAAGATTCATAGATAAACTTGTTAAAAGTAGTTTGTGCAACAAGGAGCACTTTTTTCCCTGCAAAAAAATCATGGGTTATTAGCAGGGCGCTTAGCTCATGCTCGTTAGCCACCACGTATGCCTCATTTTCGCAGTGCCCACAGATTGCCTGTACCTCGGGATGGTTACAGTCGCCCGCAACAATTATCACACCGCCGCCAGCCGAATGCTCGCGAACAATGCGATGAATACGGGCAACGTACGGGCAGGTGGCGTCCTCCACCCGACAGCCCGTTTCGGCAAGCCGATGATATACCGCGCGGGAGACCCCGTGGGAACGAATCACCACCGTGTCCTGCGGCAACGCCTGTGCGGGGTCTTGTATGATGTATACGCCTTGCTTTTTTAGCTGCTCAACCAACTGAGGATTGTGGATAATGGGTCCGAGCGTACAGACCCTACCTATTGCGTCGTCATGCTCACGCAACAGGTCGTACACGATATTCACCGCACGATCCACCCCAAAGCAGAAGCCTGCGGTTTTTGCAACGTTTATCTCCATAGGTTACTCCGTTTTTCCGATTGGGTTGCAATGCAAGACGCGGTCTTACGCCTTACTCCAAACGCCTTTTTCGTACTGCTCGGATATCTGTTGCATCACAAAGGCGCTTGCCGACTTTAACTCAGGGGTGGTAAATTCTTGAGACAGGCTTAACTGCTCATATGCGATGGGCTTGCCGAAGCGGATGGTTACCTTTGCAAGCCATCTTAGCTTAGCCCCCTCAATATGAATCGAAGCGGGAACCACATCGCTGTGGGTTCTCGCGCTAATTACCGCAACACCCGATTTTGCAGGCAACAGCTTGCCGGTTTTGGAACGTGTACCCTCCGGAAAGATGCCAAGAATCTTGCCGTCCGTGATAATTTTTGCCGCCATGTCCAACGCACCGCGGTCGCCCTTGCCCCTGCGTACGGGAAACGCGCCGAGCGCGCGCAGCAATCGTCCGATTAATGGTATGTTAATGAGTTCTTCCTTCGCCATGTAGTTTATTCGCTTTTTCTCCCGATATGCGGCGAGCGAAAGAAACACCGGGTCGTAGCTGGAGACATGGTTGGAGGCGATAATAAAGCCGCCGTCTTGGCGAAGGTGTTCGGTGCCCTCTATTCTTACGCGAAACGACATTGCCGTAATCGCGCGCATTAGCAGTATTCCCGCGGGATATAAACTCATCTGTTGCTGCCTGCCTTTCCAGTGCCGCTTACACACGATGGCACTAATCTTCGCCGTTACACAAAATCTACAAGCCCAGCTTGTGCGTAATCAGCTCCCCCAACTGGTGTATGGAGGTTTCCAGTTCATTGCCCGTGGTGTCAACGAGCACCGCGTCCTGCGCCTGCTTTAGCGGCGCAATTTCTCGGTGGGAATCGTTATAATCGCGCTGCTTGATTTCTTGCAGCAGGGTATCGTATGAAACCGTTTGTCCGCGCTCCAGCAGTTCTTCGTAGCGGCGCGTTGCGCGTTCCTCGGGCGACGCGGTGAGGAATATCTTAACATCCGCATTGGGCAACACCACCGTTCCAATGTCGCGCCCGTCCATAATGATGTTATTCTTTTTTGCAATATCCTGTTGCAGGTCAAACAAAAACGAGCGTACCTGGGGGATGCTAGACACATTCGACGCCGCCATTGATACCTCGTTTTCTCGGATGCGTTGCGAGACATCCTGTCCGTTTAAAAACACGCGCTGCTCGCCGTCCACAAATCGAAGCGACACCTCCGCCTCACTCAGTCGCGGAATCACTTGCTGATCGTTTTGTGTATCCACCCCGTGGTCGAGCATATAAAGCCCCACAGCGCGATACAGCGCGCCGGTATCTACATAGATAAAGCCGAGCCGCTTTGCCACCGCCTTTGCGATGGTGCTTTTACCGGCGCCCGACGGCCCGTCTATTGCAACCGCCTTCGTGTTCATAACTGTAGCAATCCCTTCCTATGCGATAATTTAGACTTCTTATGCGTACAAGCCGGCAAGATAACCGGTGCTAAACGCTATTTGCAGATTGTAACCGCCCGTATAGGCATCCACATCGATGACTTCACCCGCAAAAAACAGCCCTGCACACCGCTTTGAGCCCATCGTTTTGGGGTCAAGCTCGCTTACCTTAATGCCCCCCGACGTGACTATCGCTTCCTCAATCGGGCGAAACGCGCGGGGCGTTACGGTGAGTGCCTTGATCATTTGCACGAGACGGGCACGTTGTTCCCGGGTAATCTGGTTAATCTTTTCGTCCGGTGGGATATCACACAGGTTAACTATAACAGGAATTAGTTTCTTAGGCAACAGGGCGCCCAAAGAATTTAGAAAATCCTTATTCAGGTTCTGGGAAAAATCGCGCTGGATGCGCTTATCGAGCTGTTCAACCGTGAGCGCCGGTTTAAGGTCGATGGTCAGGCGATAATCGGGCAGGCGTTTGCTGTCCATGACCGAGGACGCGCTTAACACGAGCGGACCGGACACACCGAAGTGGGTAAACAGCATCTCGCCCAGCTCTGAAAACACGTTCTTGCCGCGTTTTGTGTCCTCGACCGACAATGTGACATTCTTTAGCGACAAGCCCATCGCGCGTTTGCACCAGTCCTCGTTGGTGACGATGGGGATTAAGGCGGGTGCGGTGGGCGTTACCGTATGCCCTGCCTGTGACGCTAAGCGGTAGCCGTCTCCGGTAGAGCCGGTGCCGGGATAGGACAGTCCGCCTGTTGCAATAATCACGGCGGACGCATAAAACGTCTGCCCCTGATCGGTAACGACACCCTTTACGGCACCGTCCTGTAGCATTAGCTCGGTCACCCGCGCGGTCTCAAGCTGCGCGCCCTGTTCTTTTGCATGGCGAGCAAGCGCCGAGGCCACCTCGGCGGCTTGATCGGAAACAGGAAAAACGCGGTTGCCTCGCTCGGTTTTTAACGCAACACCCAGCCGTTCAAAAAACGCCATGGTATCCCGCGGAGAAAACGCGGCAATCGCGCTGTATAAAAAGCGTCCGTTTGTTTTTACCTGTGAAATAAAATGGTCTTCGGTACATTTGTTGGTGACGTTGCAACGACCTTTTCCTGTAATCAGTACCTTTTTGGCGGGGCGGTTGTTTCGCTCAAGCACAAGCGTCTTTTTGCCCTGTGCCGCGGCGGTGCCCGCCGCCATCAAACCCGCTGCCCCCGCACCGATTACTATAACATCATAGTTGTTATTCAAAGTTGGTTTTCCATGTCCTTTCCGCACACGCGGTGCAATCAATTGTATCGCTTAAAGCAAGTTCCTATCCGTATCGCCGCCATACGCACAGCTTAGTCTTCTATCAGTTCATTCTGGGGCGCCGCGTCGCTTTTTTCGTATACGTTATATAAATCCCATATATGTTCAAGCTTTGAGAAGGTATCGGCTACCTCCTCCTTCTTGTGCAGGCTGACTGCAATAATCAGTGCGTTTATCAGGCTAAGCGGTGCAACGAGCGAATCCACAAAGCTTGCCATATCGCTGCGCGCGATTAACAGGTGCGATGCGCATGCCGCAAGCGGCGCGGAGGCACTGTCGGTAATGGCGATTACGTCCGCGCCCGACTTGGACGCGTAATCACCTGCGCGAACGGTTCGTTTAGAGTAACGCGGAAAGCTGACGGCAATCAAAACATCCCCCTTGCCGATGCGAAGAAGCTGTTCGAACACCTCGCTGGAGCTGCTTGTACCTACCACTTTAACGCTTGGAAACACCAAATTAAAATAAAAGCCCAAAAAGTTTGCCAGCGCCGCCGCGCTGCGGCCGCCCATAATATAGATGTTTTTTGCCGCGATAATAGTGCTGACGGCATCGGAAAAGGACTGCTTAGAGGTAAGCTCTAGCGTGCGGCGAATGTTGTTGATGTCGGCACCCAGTACCTTCTCCAGCACCTCGCCCGCATCGCGCACGCCAATCTGCTCGCTGGCCACCTCCATACGCTGCACAGACGTTAGCTTGTTGCGAATCATCTCCTGCAACGCGTGCTGCAGCTCCGGGTAGCCCTCGTACCCGATCTCCGACGCAAAACGAACCACGGTGGACTCACTGACGCCCACCGCCTCTCCCAATCTGGACGCGGTCATAAAGGCCGCCTTATCGTAGTGCGCAGTAATATAAGCGGCGATGGCACGCTGCCCTTTTGAAAACCGACTCATCTTCGACCCAATAATCTGCAGCAGGTTACCTTGCATGAAGCTTCACCATATCCTTCGTCATTAATCATTTTTATTCTTTTGATTTTCTATGTCCCTACACAGACTAAAACACAATAATGTCTAAACAACACATGCTTTATCTGTGTTTTTAATCTGTTCTGTTTTGGGTTCTATAATTTTAGCATAAGCAATATATGCAGGGTAGCAAAATGAAAATTGCATAATGTCAACCATTATACTATATGCAAGAGACAAAAAAATCAATAGATAAATATACTATTCCTGCAAAACGACAGAAAAACACATACAACACCATAATGAAGACCTATAAATATACTCATAACCCGGAAAAGGGCCGGTTTGCTCTTGCTCGTATCCATCACCGCCCAAACGCTGTACACACTTCAGACCGCTCTGCCATATGGCAAGGCGGTCTGTCATAAAAACGGATAAAATCGCACCACTATTTTCCTGTGATATCTCGCCCGTGGGCAGCCATAATAATAACACGATGGTTGTGACTGCGGTATGCGAGGTCAAGCGTTTGCATGATGGAAATAATGTATACTGAGATACAATTATCGTTCGGGCAGCATTCTGGTGATGCTGCCCGTTTTTTATGTTCTAAAAGCTCAGCTGCTCGCCCAGATCCGACTCCTTTGGAATAGAACCGGCTGAAGGAAGCGTCTTTGTGCGGAAACGGTGCGCGTTGCCCAGCATCTGCTCCTCAAACGGTATAGCGGCAGCTAGCGTCTGACCCTTTTTAAGCACCATAATTGATATGCCCTGATTGTCTTTGGTGCTCTTTTCTGCCACCGCGCCGGAATGCACAAGCAGCACACGCCCCGCCGAGCTTGTCACCATATACTCCCTGTCCTGCGCGGTAAATAAAATCACCGTGGCAGGGCTTTTTGCGCTGTAGGCGTTAATCAACTTCTTACGGCGGGTTTTGGTTTGATAGCTTGCAAGCGGAACCTTAGAGAGCTTACCGTTTTCAAAGAAAAACAGCATATACCCAGAAAAGTCCTTCGTCACCACCATCGTTACCACGGCTTCGCCCTCATCCATACCCAGCTTGGCTGGGATATAATCCCCCAGTACGCTGACCTTGGTATCTTCGAAATCACTGGCACGCGCCTTGTATACCTGGCAACGGTTGGTGAAGAAGAGCAGCTCCGCCGCATTGGTGGTGTCCTCTTGCATTATTACCTCGTCGCCTTCCTTGAGCTTGTGCTCGCCGCTCATACGCAGAGACTGCGGGGTAACCTTTTTAAAGTACCCTTCTCTGGTAAAGAACAGGTGAACGGGATAATCGGGAATATCCTCCTCCTCGGTGTCCTCCGGCTCGTCTTGTGCAAATACAATCAGGCTTTTGCGAGGCGCTCCGTATTTTTGGGCCACCTCGGAAAGCTCCTCAATCATAATGCGCTTAATGCGTTTGGGGGTTGCCAGAATATCCTCCATGTCGGCGATATCCTTATGCAGTTGGTCAAGCTCTTTTGTGCGGTTAAGAATATACTCCCGGTTTAGGTGACGTAGCTTAATCTCCGCCACATAATCCGCCTGTACCTCGTCTATGCCAAAGCCGATCATCAGGTTGGGGACGACCTCGGTCTCCTCCTCGGTCTCGCGCACGATGCGCACCGCCTTGTCAATGTCGAGCAAAATCTTTGCAAGCCCCTTGAGCAGGTGCATCTTCTCTTTTTTCTTTTTCAGCTCATAAAACACACGTCGCTTCACGCACTCGGTGCGAAACGCCGTCCATTCCAAGGCAAGCTGGCGAACCCCGAGCACGCGCGGCGTGCCCCCCACGAGCACGTTAAAGTTGCACGAAAACGAGTCCTCCAACGGGGTGATGCGAAATAGCTTTTGCATCAGCTTGTCCGGGTCGGTGGCGCGTTTGATGTCGATGGCAATCTTTAAGCCCGCGAGGTCGGTCTCGTCGCGGATGTCGGAAATCTCGCGAATCTTGCCGGACTTGACCAGGTCGACGATTTTATCGATAATCGCCTCGACTGTTGTGGTTGGCGGAATCTCGGTAATCTCTATGCAGTTTGAGGCTTTATCGTACTGATACCGCGCGCGCACCCGCACGCCGCCGCGACCGGTTTCGTAAATCTTTGCCAGTTCATCGCGGTTGTACAGAACCAAACCCCCAGTGGGAAAATCGGGGGCCTTTAGCGTGGACAGGATATCGTGGTGTTCGTCTTTCATCAAGGCGATGGTCGTTTCGCACACCTCGGCAAGGTTAAACGGACAGATGGAGCTTGCCATGCCGACGGCAATACCCATATTAGCATTGACCAAAACAGTCGGAAACGTTGTGGGCAGGAGTGTCGGTTCCTTGGTGGTATTGTCGTAGTTATCCACAAAATCCACCGTATCGCGGTCGATATCGCGGAACAGCTCGGCGCATATTTTATCAAGCTTTGCCTCGGTGTAACGCGCGGCGGCATACGCCATATCACGCGAATAGCTCTTACCGAAGTTGCCCTTGGAGTCAACATAGGGTACAATCAGCGACTGATTGCCGCGCGAGAGGCGCACCATTGTTTCATAGATTGCCGCGTCGCCGTGGGGATTCAGGCGCATGACCTGCCCTACAATATTGGCGGACTTGGTGCGCGAACCGGTAAGCAGCCCCATTTTGTACATGGTATAGAGTATTTTACGGTGAGAGGGCTTAAAACCGTCAATCTCAGGGATGGCGCGCGACAAAATTACGCTCATGGCGTAGGGCATATAGTTTTTTTCCAGTGTCTCGGTTATGGGCTGCTCTACAACAAGCCCCGCGCCTTCAATATACGCGTTTTCCGATAGACCGGCTTTTTGCTTTTCGGGTTGTTTCTTCTTTGCCATGGTTACGAAGTTCCTTTCCGGCGCCCTGCACCGCGAAGGCACATAACACCACAAAAAGTAGCGTGCGGCTCTGCCGCAGAGGAAGTAGTATTCCAACCGTTATTGACAATAGTCAAAACGGTTACTGTTTATGCTTTTGCGTGCACTTACTTATGTCCTGCCTTATATTTGTCGAGCTGTCTATCAAACCAATCGGCCGCTTTTAGGGCAAGCAACAAATTTACCGCTACAAGTACAATCCCCAAAATGCAAAGCAGGCAAATCTGCCATATCTTAAATTGCGCCCAGCGCACAAGCAGTAATACTGCCCACACGCAATAGGGCAGTAACAGAACGGAGGTAGCAAGCGCCGGAATATAGCTCTTTAACACAAGGCTCTAACCAATATGAAGCAACAGGTGAAGGATAAACGCGCACAAGACGGCAACCCACACCCCATAGGAGGAGTACCACACACTTAGCGCGGTAACCAAACAAATCAAGATAAACTCCTCGGCAACCGCAAGCGCAAACGCGGATGTGGACCGTGCCGCCGCGTGATTGATGTGCTTGGCAAGGCGCGGAAACCGTGCCTGGATGCGGGATGAATTATTTGCAAGCCATGGCTGCATTAACACAATCTCTTCAAAGTCGTGAAGCATAAACACGGCAGGCAGCAGGCAAACCGCAAGTAAAAGCTCTTTTGTCATGACACATCCGCCGCGTCAATATACAGGTGCCCGTTCTCGGCGATAAAGTCTTTGCGTCCTGTGAGATTGTCGCCCAGCAGCAGATCAAAGGTGGCAAGGGTTTTTTCCGCAAGGTCGGGGGTTACCTTTATCAGCCGTCGGCTTTCAGGATTCATGGTGGTCATCCACATCATATCCGGCTCGTTCTCGCCAAGACCCTTGGAGCGTTGAAGCGTGAATTTTTTGTCGCCCAGTGTTTCTACAATCTGCTGCTTTTCGCGCTCGGTATAGGCAAAGTATGTCATGTCCCTTGTGGTGATTTCAAACAACGGCGACTCCGCGATGTAGACGAACCCCTTTTCAATCAGAGTTGGCGTCAGGCGAAACAGCATGGTCAGAATCAGGGTGCGTATCTGGTAGCCGTCCACGTCCGCGTCGGTACAGATGACAACCTTGTTCCAACGCAGTCCATCCAAATCAAACGAGGACAGCTCCTTGTTTGCCTTGGAGTGCACCTCTACGCCGCAGCCGAGCACCTTGATGATATCGGTGATAATCTCGTTTTTAAAAATCTTGTCGTACTCCGCCTTAAGGCAATTCAGTATCTTGCCGCGTACGGGGATAATCGCCTGAAACTCGGAGTCGCGCGCAAGCTTACACGCGCCCAGCGCAGAGTCGCCCTCCACGATGTAGATCTCGCGGCGGGCGGTATCGCGGGTGCGGCAGTCTACAAACTTCTGCACCCGGTTTGAGATATCCAACGAGCCTGCCAGCTTCTTTTTGAGGTTCAGCCTTGTTTTTTCAGCATTTTCGCGGCTGCGCTTATTGATAAGCACCTGCTCGGCAATGCGCTGGGCATCGTCGGGGTTTTCGATAAAATATACCTCAAGCTGATGCTTTAGGAAGTCGGACATCGCCTCGTAGATAAACTTATTGGTTATCGCCTTTTTGGTCTGATTCTCGTAGGAGGTGATGGTGGAAAACGAGCTTGAAACAAGCACCAGGCAGTCGTCCACATCGGCGTAGGTTATCTTGCTTTCGTTTTTCAGGTACTTTCCGCCCTGTTTTAGTAGCGTGTCAATCTGTGATACCGTTGCGTAGCGCACCGCTTTTTCGGGCGAGCCGCCGTACTCCAGGTGGCTGGAGTTGTGATAATATTCGGTTACCTTGACACGATTGGAAAAGCACAGCGCAACCGAAAGCTTCACCTTATACTCGGGCCTGTCCTCCCGGTCGCGTCCGCGGCGTTCTGTTTGCCAGAACTGCACCGGCGTAAGGGTGTCGGTGCCGGAAAGCTCCTGCACGTAGTCGGTAATCCCGTTTTCGTAGGTGTAGTCGGCGGTGGTAAAGCCTTTTTCTTCTTCAAAGCGCAGCGTAAACAGCAGCCCTGCGTTAACCACCGCCTGCCGTTTGATGGCCTGCTCAAAATAATCCCTCGGTATATTGATATCCGTGAATACTTGCAGGTCCGGACGCCATTTGATGCGCGAGCCTGTCTTTTTGCGGGAGGCGTCCTCCTTTTTAAGCGCGCCGACGTTCTCGCCGTGCTCAAACCGCAGCGAGTATTTAAAGCCGTCGCGGAAAATCTCCACATCCATGTACTCCGACGCATATTGGGTGGCGCACAGTCCAAGCCCGTTAAGCCCCAGCGAGTACTCGTAGCTTTCGCCCGAGTTTGTGTTGTATTTACCACCCGCGTACAGTTCGCAGAACACAAGCTCCCAGTTATATCGCTCCTCGCGCTGGTTGTAGTCCACCGGGATGCCGCGCCCAAAATCCTCTACCTCAAGCGAACCATCCCGGAAAACCGTTACGATAATCTTGTTGCCAAAGCCCTCGCGCGCCTCGTCGATGGAATTGGAGAGTATCTCAAAGAACGAATGCTGACACCCCTCCAATCCGTCCGACCCAAAGATGACCGACGGGCGTTTGCGCACTCTGTCGGCGCCCTTGAGCGACGAGATGCTTTCGTTGTCGTAGCTTTGCGTTCTTTTTGCCATTGTGTTACTATTCCTCCTGCAGCCGCCTTATATTCATGACCGCCTATGTATTACTATCGAATCTCTGTTCCGCCGAATGCGGTGCTTGCCTTGATGATAACAAGGGGCAGTGACGGGTCGGTAGGTACCGCCGCACGGTTATCGCAGCCGCCAAACGCGGAGGAGCACTCCACCTTTAATCGATAGTTCCTGGGCGCGTATATCCTTACCCCGCCAAACGCCGCGCTGGTTTCGATGATAACATCGCCGGTTATGCCAATCTCGGTCAAATCAATTTCCGCATAGCCGAACACAGAGGAAACCTTTGCGCCAATGAGGTTGGGGGAAACATTTTTGACCTTAATGCTGCCAAAGACGATGTTGTATTCCGGCTGGGAAGAATAATCAGCCTGACCGGAATGAACAGGAGGCACCGTTGAAAAACCCGATACCGGTTTTACTGTTTGAAAGCGGTTGCCAAACACAATGCGTAGACCAAGGATAATGACAAGACCTGCAATGATGATGGGCACGACCATCTCCTGCGTGATAATCTGCTGTTCTTTTAATAAAAGCAGGGTACCGACGCACAGCAGCAAAACGTTCCAAAAACGCGGACCGTAGGCAATCATTAAAAACACGGCGGGGATTATCAAAAACAATGTCCACCAACCTGCAAACCCGATAAGCAGCCACCAGCCGATTGCCTGCCCAAGCAGACCGATACCAAGAAGTATAACGAGCAAACCAAAAAATATGCGTGCAATTGTAGTCCTCATTCTAGTGTCCTCCATTTACTTGTATAATGTGAAGTCGCTTCCGTGCGGTACCGATCTTTTCTCATAAACTCCATGCACACACCGTCCATGATCGTCGTTCTTGTGGTTTTGTAGCCCAATCGGTGGTAAAATGCAACTGTTTTTTCATGGATTGAACCGGTGAACAGCTCATAGCCGTTGCTGTCTTCAAACTCGCGTTCGATTGCTTCCATCAGCGCGGCGCCAATCCCCCTGCACTGAAACTCGGGTAATACGACAAGCTTTCCAATCTGACAAATGCAGTTTTCATCCAGATGGGCGCGGACAGAGCCGACAATTTTGCCGTCCAGTATGTACTTTAAAAACAAACGGCGGTCATATTCCACAGTTATCTCCTGCAAGGTTTGAACCAGCGGAGGCAGGCGGTCGTTGTTCTCCACCACAGCTACCGGCTGAAACGCTTGTTTTTGCACCTGAAGTATTTCGGGGAGGTCGCTTATTTTTGCCTTTTCGATCATTTATGTCACTCCATCCGTTCTTGTTGCGCCGTAAATTACACGAAAAATACAAGGTGTAGTGTAGTTGCAAGATGTCATGCCCATTATAAACCATGAACCAATCCTTGTAAATGTTAATTCACTATTTCCCCAAAAACAGACGCATCAAACACAGATAAAGACCTGTCGGGTGCTTCCCGGCAGGTCTTTTATGCTACAAAAAAGTGATTGACTACTGCTCGTTATGATCGTCCGCAGGAGGAACAGGCGTGCTGTCCTGCTGATTACTCTCTTCAGCCGGGGCGGTTTTTTTGCCTACGCCCATTTCGGATGCCTTTTTCATCAGTTCCTCGGTAAAACGCTTTTCGTCTGCATGGTCGGTGTTCCACTTTGCAATCTCCGCGTCCACATCCAGCTCGCCGGACATAAAGCGCTTAAATTCCTCGCCGTCCATCTTTTCGCAGGCCAGCAGATAACGCGCAAGCTCGTGAAGCTTATCCATGTGCTCGCCAAGAATCTCTTTGGCACGTTTGTACGCAATGTCAATGATCTTGCGCATCTCGGTGTCAATCTCAGCGGCAACCGCCTCGGAGTAATCGCGGGCGTTGTTAAAGTCGCGTCCGAGGAAAATCTCCTCTTGCGCCTGACCGTATACAACAGGACCCAGGCTTTCGCTAAAGCCGTAGCGCGTAATCATCGCCTTGGCAATCTTGGTGGCGCGCTCCAAATCGTTTGACGCACCAGTGGAGATATCGTCAAGCACCAGCTTCTCGGCAACGCGACCGCCCAAAAGCACAACAATCTCTTCGAGCATGTCGTTTTTAAGCACATAGCTCTTGTCTTCGGTGGGTAAGCTCATGGTAAACCCGCCGGCCATGCCGCGAGGAATAATAGAAATCTGGTGTACGGGATCCTGCGTGGGGCAGAAGTGACTGATAATGGCATGTCCCGCCTCGTGGTACGCGGTAATCTTTTTGGATTTTTCGCTGATAACGCGAGAACGCTTTTCGGGACCTACCACAACCTTGATGGTCGCTTCCTCAATCTCGGGCATCGTAATGGCATGCTTGCCCCTGCGCGCCGCAAGCAGTGCCGCCTCGTTGCACAGGTTTTCAAGGTCCGCACCCGTAAAGCCCGCGGTGGTTTTTGCGATAACCGAAAGGTTTACGTCGGGCGCTAAGGGCTTATTGCGCGTATGCACCTTTAGGATATCCTCCCTGCCGCGCACGTCGGGGGAGTTAACCACGATACGCCGGTCAAACCGTCCGGGACGCAATAACGCGGGGTCTAGGATATCGTAGCGGTTGGTTGCCGCTATGACGATAACGCCGGAGTTTGCGCCAAAGCCGTCCATCTCAACCAGCAGCTGGTTTAAGGTCTGCTCGCGCTCGTCATGACCGCCGCCAAGACCGGCACCGCGATGACGACCCACCGCGTCGATCTCGTCGATAAACACGATGCTGGGGGCTTCCTTCTTTGCCTGTTCAAACAGGTCACGCACACGGGATGCGCCGACACCAACGAACATCTCTACAAAATCCGAGCCGGAAATCGAGAAGAACGGTACGCCCGCCTCGCCCGCTACGGCACGTGCAATCAGGGTTTTTCCCGTTCCGGGAGGTCCCATCAGTAGCACGCCTTTTGGTATGCGTGCGCCGATGTCGTTGTATTTTTGCGGGCTTTTTAAGAACTCGACAATCTCCTTGAGCTCTTCCTTCTCCTCGTCGGCACCCGCCACGTCGGCAAAGGTGGTCTTGCGGCTGTCGGACTGATGCTTGACCTTTGCCTTGCCGAATGTATTCATCTTGCCGCCGCCTGCCGCACCGCGCATCATGTAGACCCAGAAGCCAACCATGACCACAATGAGCAGTATCGAAGGCAGGATGGATACCCAACCGGGAATCTCCTCTATCTTCTTATAGTCAATTTTAATCGGAGCCTCGGGGTTTTGCTGATTATACTCCCGAACGTATGCCATGGTATCCTCTAAAAACAGGTTTACGTTGGGGACCGTGTAGGTCATTGCGTCGGTCTTGCCCCTAACCTTCATGTTCAGGTTGCCCGAGCCAAGATCCAACTTATATTCCTCTACCTCGTTGCGATAGAAGTATTGCAGTATCTCATAATATTTTGTCTCGGATTTCGGCGCCTGCAATGTCATAAAGAAGTAGACGACCGAAATTAATAGCAACAGGGTCAGCACATAGCCGATTATCTGTTTGCGCTTTTTGTTGTCACCCATGTTCACCACTCCTTGCTGTAATAGTCACAGCTCCGTACGAGGACCGCGATGATACCCACATACGGGCGGCGCGGCAATCGGTTAAAAATAGCTGTGGAGGTACTAACATTATTGTGCATAAACGCGGCAATTATATCCCGGCGGCGAATAAATGTTTCCTAAGCCGCCAAAAGCAATCACCCGCTGTATACTTCAGGTTTTAGGATGCCGATGTAAGGAAGGTTTCGGTACCTCTCGTCATAATCCAGACCATAGCCCACTACAAACTCATCGGGAACCTCAAAGCCGATATAGTCCGCTACAATATTTGCCTTCCGACGCTCGGGTTTATCAAGGAGCGTGCAGATGCGAATGCTTGCGGGGTCTCTTGCCAAAAGAAGCTCTGAGATGTAGGAAAGGGTCATACCGCTATCCAATATGTCCTCGACAATCAACACATCAAACCCGGCAATCGGCATGTCAAGGTCCTTGACAATCTTTACTACGCCGCTGGAGCGCGTGCCCGCGCCGTAGCTGGATACCGACATAAAGTCGATACGGGCATTGACGTCAATGGCGCGCATCAGGTCTGCCATAAACGCAACCGAGCCCTTTAAAACGCTGATGAGAAGCAGATTTTTGTCACGATAATCCTCGCTGATCCGCTTGCCCAGTTCCGAAACCCTATCGGCAATCTCCTGCTCGGTAATGAGAATCTTGAGAATATCCTCTTTCATTGTTTCCTCCGATAAGCGAAGTAATTAAGCTATTCCGCGTTGGATATTTGAATGACGGCGGTATGCCTTGTTTTGGGGGTAGCTGCCACCCGCTCGGCACAACCGAAGCCGTGCACCCAGATTACGCCCTGCTCGTCCGACAAAACGGGAACCAGCGCACGCTGTGCGGGTAAAATACCCTGTTCGTTCATTAGCTTTTTGAGCTTTTTCGTACAGCCGCGTCCAATCAGGCGAATAGCGTCTCCCTCGCGGCGGGGGCGAAAATAGGCTGTTCCTATAATATTATCATAATCAAGCATGTTTTTTAATAGCTTTGGGTGAATTTTTTTTAAACAATCTTCGTCTAAATTCCGCATTATCTTTACTTGGGCTTTCGTCTTATCAAATAAGGTACAAACGCCTTCGGTAAACGGTACCTGATAGTCGGGGATATCCTGGTTGAGCTGCCGTTCCAAACGCAAAACGCCGCCCCGAAGCCTTGCATGCAACCCTGTGGTCAGGGTAAGCGATGCATTTTCCCTTTTTTGTTTGCCAAGCAGCAGCGAAAGCTGCTCGATGAACCCCGCTCGCACCGAAACATCGTGCTGTTTTAGTATGGCAGCAATGGCGCGGACTAACAATGGCTTTGGCAAGGCGCCAAGCCTTACCGCATCATAGCCGTCCGAACCCGAACACTGCCGCAATGCCTCGTCCGCAAGTTCGGACAGATAGCGCTCATCCTCACGAATCGCGTTTATGGTACGGCGTACCCCCTGTGCTCCGGCAGGGTGAACCGCAAGCAACGCGGGTACCACTTCTGCCCGGATGCGGTTGCGGGTATAGTCGGGCAGAGCGTTTGTGCTGTCTGTAATATACGCAACACCATGGCGGGCGCAGTACAGCTCTACATCCTCGCGTGACGCTTCAATCAACGGGCGGATGATGTTGCCGCGAACCGGCGGAATACCGCACAAGCCGGGAAGTCCTGTGCCTCTGGCCAGATGAAACAGCATGGTCTCAAGGCTGTCGGACAATGTGTGTGCGGTTGCAATCTTTGCTCCAAAGGGTTTTGAAAGGCGTTCAAATGCCTCGTAGCGAACCATGCGTCCGCATTCTTCAATCGAAAGCCCCTTCTGCGCGGCGAGCGTGGGAACATCGGCATGTACCACTTCACACACGATTCCAAGCTGCGCGCAATAATCGGCCACCAGCCGTTCGTCGCGCTGCGCCTCCTGCCCACGGATGCCGTGGTTTACATGGCACACGAGCAGCGTAAGCCCATACTCGGGCGTTAAGGCATGCAACAGGTGCAAAAGCGCCATGGAATCCGCGCCGCCCGATACCCCGACCACAACGGTGTCGCCGCGGTTTAGCATCTGCCAACGGGTAAGCGCCTTGATTGCTTTAGCCTCCATCACGGTAATTCTCCAGTGTACTGAATTGGGTGAACTTGCCGTCCCAGTGCAGCTTAACCGCCTCGGTTTCGCCGTGGCGGTTCTTTGCCACAATACACTCGGCGATGTTGCGGTCGGCACCCTCGTCGTTGTCGTTATAATACGCCTCGCGATACAAAAACAGCACAATATCGGCATCCTGCTCGATCGAGCCGGAATCACGCAGGTCGCTGAGTACGGGGCGGTGGTCGGCACGCGAGTCGGGTCCGCGCGAAAGCTGGGAGCATACAATCACCGGAATATCCAGCTCCTTAGCCATAATCTTCAGCGAGCGCGTAAGCTCCGACACCTCCTGCACGCGGTTGTCGGACTTTCTGCCGGTACTCATCAGCTGCAGGTAGTCGATAACCACCAGCCCTAAGTCCTTTACCCTGCGAAGGCGCGCCTTCATCTCGGGTACGGTAATGCCGGAGGAATCGTCGATTAGGATTGGGTAGGTCGCAAGCAGCTGAGACGCCTTTGCCAAGTCCTGCCACTGGGCACCCGTCATGTTACCGGTTCGGAACTCACCGCTTGGTATTCTTGCCGCGGCGCTCATCAGTCTGGTGGTAAGCTGCTCCGCCGACATCTCGAGCGAAAACACCACAACCCGCTTGCCGGATGTGGCTGCGACACTTTGCATGATGTTAAGCGCAAAGCTCGTTTTACCCATACCTGGGCGTCCCGCTAGCAGAATGAGGTCGGACTTATTTAAGCCGTAAATTACGCTGTCAAGCGCAGAAAACCCGCTGCGCAAGCCAAGGTAGCGGTTGCGATCCTCGCCCGCTATCTTCTGCAGGCGGTCGTAGGTCTCAATAATCGCGTCTTCGATGCGGACAAGCCCTTTGGAGTCTCTTCCCTGCCGAATCTCATAGATCCGCTGTTCTGCGGCGTCCAAAAGCTCGCGCGCCTCGTAGCCGCCCTCGCCCGCCTCGTCGATAATCTCTCTTGCGGTGTCCATCAGGCGGCGGATATAGTATTTTTCCTGCACAATCGAAGCGTATGCCTCGATGTTTGTGGTTGTGGGCACAATCTGCGCAAGCTGTGCCAAGTACAGCTTTGCGTCCTCCGGTGTCTCGAAAATCTTTTCGGTTACCGCTTCTTCAAGCAGGGTAATAAAGTCGATGTTTCTGCCCGCCGCAAACATCCGCACCATACAGGAGAACAGCTCCTGATGCTGCGGACGATAAAAGCAATCCGCCTTAACATAGTCAAGCACGGTAGTCAGGCAGGTCTGGTCGATGATAATCGCTCCGAGCACCGACTGCTCCGCCTCAACATTAAAGGGCGCACGCTGCCCATAGGTTGTTTCACTGTAGCTGTTCACCGTATACCGCCCTTCCCTAGGGGTTTTTAACAATGGGCTATGCCTCGCTGACCACTACAAACACCTTTGCGGTAACGCCGGTATAAAGGCGCACCTCCGCGGTATAGGTGCCGAATGCTTTGATGTCGCTTTCCAGCGACACCTTGCGCTTGTCTACCTCTACGCCAAACTGCTTGGAGATGGTGTCGGCGACCTCTTTTGCGGTTACCGAACCGAACAGTCTGCCCTCGGTGCCGCCCTTGGCAAACAGCTTTACGCTTTTGCCGTCGATGGCGACCTTTGCATCCTCCGCCGTCTTTTTCTCCTGCGCAAGGTGGAACTCCTTGGCTTCGGCCTTGAGCTTAATATCGTTTAGCACCTGCGCGTTTGCCTCAACCGCAAGACCTTTTGGTAGAAGGAAGTTGCGCGCGTAGCCGTCAGAAACATTGACGAGCTCACCTTTTTTTCCGCTTCCTTTTACATCCTGTTTGAGTACTACTTTCATATCATTCAATCCTTTCCTTCAAGGTACAATCTATTTTGTTACCGCTTATTGCTACTGCTGCAGCGTGGGGGTTTGCTCGTGGTACTTGTCGATGTTGCGCATCAAATCTTCAACCGTTTCGGCAAGCGTCTTGCCCTCCACGTAGGTGCCCGCCATGGTCAGATGCCCGCCGCCGCCCATGCGCTCCATGATGACCTGTACGTTTATGCTGCCTAGGGATCGCGCCGAGATGGTTACGGTATCCTTCACCCGGTACAGCGCAAACGACGCATTTACCCCGTTGATTGACAACAGCTCATCCGCCGCCTGGGGCGCCGCAATTCGCATCTCATCCGACTGCTCCTCGCTTACGGCTATGGCGCAGCCTTTGTACACCTTGGCAGAGGATACAATCTTTGTTTTAAGCTGATAAGCCTCCATAGAGTTTGCAAACATCTTTTTAACGGAAACGGTGTCGGCCCCCAAACGGCGCAGATAAGCCGCCGCCTCGAAGGTGCGAACGCCGGTTTTAAGCACGAAGTTCTTTGTATCAAGCATAATACCCGCAAGTAGCGCCTCGGCAGTGAGTTTACCCACCTTTACCTGCTCGCCGAAATATTGGATGAGCTCGGTTACCATCTCGCACGCGGAGGAGGCGTAGGGCTCGTGGTAGAAGATAACCGCGTTGTCGATATGCCCGACCATTTTACGATGATGATCCACCACCACAACAGTCTTGCAGTTTCTGTATATCTCTTCCGACTCCAGCATCGAGGGCATATGGGTGTCTACCACAATGAGGAGCGTCTTTTTATTCACCATCAGCAGCGCGTCCTCGGGGGAGACAAACGCGTCTTGTAAGCCGTTTTCTTCCATTAAGGTGATGTAGCTGTGCACCAGATTCTTTTCTCTGTCAATGGCCATTACGGCAGGCTTGCCCATTAAGCGAATGGAATGTAGCAAACCCATTGCCGCGCCAAAGCTGTCAAGGTCCGCGAAGCGGTGCCCCATCACGATGCAGTTCTCGCTGGTCTCTATCAGTTCGGAGAGCGCCGCCGCCATGATGCGGGTTTTTACCTTGGTGCGCTTCTCTATGCCCTTAGACATTCCGCCAAAAAATTCGTAGCCGCCGGAGGTCTTGACCGCCGCCTGATCGCCGCCGCGTCCCAGCGCCATATCAAGCGCCTGACGGGCATACTGCTCGGACTCGCGCAGGTTCTTGCCCCCACGCCCCACACCGATAGAAAGGGTGGCGTTCAGCCGCCCGCCCACTATGATCTGTCGTACCTGATCCAGGATATCAAACCGCCGTTCAATCATCTCGCGCAGGTATCGCTCTTCTATGGCCACGGTAAACTTATCGCGCCCGGTGCGGATAAGCAATCCGCTTGTCTGTGCTAAAAACGTCTCGATGGTATGATCGATTTCACCGGCAAGCTGCACCTTTTCGCTTTCCTTGGCGTTTTGGGTCAGCTCCTCGTAATTGTCTACAATAATGAGCATAATCGACTGGCGGGACTCGTAATACTCCTGCGCAATCTCCTTTAGCTCGGTGTTTTCTATCCACTGCATGGCAACCAGCGTGCCGTTCTTATCCTCGATGCGGGTGGCAAAGCCCGTAAAGCAATGCCGACCGTATGAGATATTGACGCCGCTTTGGGTGCAGGCGGCATTGATGTCTATGCCGGGAAACACGCTGTCGAACTGCTTGCCGTACATCGATTGTCCTTCCAGCACAAGCTTTTCAAACAAATCGTTATACCAAATGATCTCGCCCTTCTCGCGCAGCACAATAAGCGGCACCGGCAGCGCGTTTAGCGACTGCTCGCTTGATACATTCAGACGGGTAAGCACCTTATCAACGACATGATACAGATCGCCCTGTATCTTTTTATACCGGTACAGCGCAAATGCCGCCAGCAAAAGCGTAAGCGCCGCCTCGGCGTAAAACAGCGTAAGCTGCCTGGTAAAGAGCGTCATCAGACACATCCATACACACAGAATTAAGGTGAGAATAATAATGGGTTTAAAAAACCATATCTTCTTTTTCACAATCCCCACAACCTTTCTTCTGTCGCAACGCAAAGCCGCGTGTACAGATTTGTAAAACCTTGCGCAAGCAATACGCGGGGCATTGCTTATTACGCACAAAACCCCGCTACGGTAACGGCAAGAAAGCTAAGAGTGGACACCGACGAACCAATAAGCTGTTCGCCTTAACCTACCCCAAACCCGCCTGCCTGTACTGCGCACTCTTTCATTATACTAAGTTTGTGTAAATAAAACCATAGCTTTGATGAAAATAATGCAAAATAACACAACGCGATAAGATAACTTGGAATAAAAACCCCCGCAAACAAGCAGTGCGCGGACAGCTTAGCCGTCCGCGCAATCGATTGGATAATTTAAGAGACTATACCTCCATAATAATGGGCAGTATCATCGGGCTGCGCTTGGTTGAGCGGTAAACATAATCGCTCAGCGCGTCCCTGACCTTTGTTTTAATCTGACCCCACTCACGGATGTCTTTTTCTCCGCACTGGGTAAGAATATTTTTGACAACCGAACGCGCCTCGTCGATGAGCGCTTCCGCCTCGCGAACATACACAAAGCCGCGCGATACGATATCCGGACCCGAAACCACCTTGCCGCTGCGCTTTTCCATTGCTAGCACCACAACAATCAGTCCGTCCTCCGAAAGGTGCTTTCTGTCTCGCAGCACGATGCTGCCCACATCGCCAACACCCAGCCCGTCTACCAAAACGCGACCGGCGGGCACGGTGCCCGTAATCTTCATGTCTACGGCGTCGGTCTCCACCACCCTGCCGATCTCGGTAATGATAATATTCTCGGGGGGGATGCCCATGCTTACGGCAATGCCCGCATGCTTTTTCAGGTGCTTGTACTCGCCGTGCACCGGAATAAAGAACTTCGGCTTGGTAAGCCCGATCATCAGCCGCAGCTCATCCTGGCAGGCGTGACCCGATACATGCACCTCATACATCTTTTCGTATATGACCTCGGCGCCCAACTTCATCAGGTCGTTTACTACGCGGCCAACCAGCTTTTCGTTGCCGGGTATGGGCGTGGCGGAGATGATGATAAAGTCGTTTGCATTGATGGATACATTGCGGTGGTCGCCCGTTGCCATGCGCGAGAGTGCCGCCATCGGCTCGCCCTGGCTGCCCGTTGTTACGATGACAAGCTTGTCGTCGGGGTAGCGACGAATCATCTCGATGTCGATAAGCACGCCTTCAGGTACCCGCAGATAGCCAAGCTCCATTGCCTTAGTGGTGACGTTTATCATGCTTCGCCCCGAGATAGCCACCTTGCGGCCGCAACGCACCGCCATATCGATCATCTGCTGAATACGGTGGATATTGGACGCAAACGACGCGATAATCATGCGCCGCTGGCCCGCTCTGGCAAACAAAGTCTCGAACGACTCGCCGACCTTTTTTTCGCTCATGGTGCTGCCCGGACGCTCGGCGTTGGTAGAATCGGACAACAAGGCGAGCACGCCCTTGCTGCCCAGCTCGCCGAAGCGGGCAAGGTCGATAATCGAGCCTTCGATGGGGGTGTAGTCGATCTTAAAGTCGCCTGTTTGAATAATTACGCCCGCCGGGGTGTGAATAGCAAAGCCCACCGCGTCGGGGATGGAGTGGTTAACCGAAATAAACTCAACCGCCATACAACCGAGCTTCACCGTCTGCCCGGGCTTTACCACATTGAGCTTGCTTTTGTTTAGGATGTTGTGCTCTTTTAACTTACCCTCAATCAGCCCGACCGTCAGGCGAGTGCCGTATACCGGCACGTTAAAGCGTTTTAAAAAGTACGGCAGACCGCCGATGTGATCCTCGTGACCGTGGGTAATGACCACGCCGCGCAGCTTATCCATGTTCTTTTCGATATAGGTATAATCGGGCAACACGATGTCTACGCCCAGCATCTCCTCATCTGGGAACGCAATACCGCAATCCACAACAAACATGTCGTTGCCGCATTCATACACCGTCAGGTTCTTGCCTATTTCGCCTAGTCCGCCAAGGGGAATAATTTTTACGGGCGTCTTGCGTCCCTGCCTGGGTGACTTATCGGTCTTTTTGCCTTTTTGCGGCTCCTGCTGTGCGGTCTGCTCGGTCTGGTCGGGTTTTGCAGCCGCAGCGGCAGAGCCGTTGGACCGTCTTCTGCCTCCGCGTCTTGATCTGGTCGGCTTACTACCGTCTGCCTGCTGCGTGGTGCCGGACTGTTTCTGTTTTGCTTCTGCGCCGGTATTAGCCGGCCTCTTTACATTGGTATTCTTATTGGTAAGACCCTTATTTGCTTCTTTTGTTTCTTTTGCATCTTTGTTCTCTTGACTCAAAAGTATAAAACCTCCTGATTCCCACAGCGATAAAGCGGCAGGATTAATAATTTAAAATTATGTACCTATGTACCGTTTTGCCGCGTCTTTCTATCACAAGCGCGGCAATAAGCCAAAAAACAAACCTGTCTGTTCTTACTTAAAGAAACTCGGTATCCTGCAAAGGGGTTGTCGCGCACCAACACGGGGCGAGCTAAACGCAAATCCCTTCGCCGGCATACCGCTGTCACCGTAAAAAGAAACAGGCAGGTATCCGTTCATATCCATTATCGCAACCTTTTTTAAGCAGGACATACCCGCAAACAGGTACGATACCCCCGTTTGCGCACACAATACCCCGCTCGGCGCACCAAAAAAGCGCGCCAAAGCACTGACAATAATGGATTACTCCGCTCGGTTTGGCAAATCCACGGGCAACCGAAAAAGCTGTACTACCGGACATACAGCCTAATGCCGAAGAGCCGCTCGCCTGTGCATACAGCATCAAAGAAAGCTATGATTATGGTTTATCACACGCGTCTACGCGCCGTTGTAACAAACCCGTTCATCATGCACAGATGCAAACCTGCAGAATAATCCCACGAACAAATACGTTAGTTAGATTGTAAACAAAATCCCGAATGGTGTCAAGCCGCAATTTCCCAAGACCGCCTGCTATCTCGCTGCATCGTGTTCAAACCCCTTTATCATCTTCTCAAACCCCCCGCACAGCTCCCGTGCAATTTCATAGTTTGCCGCCTCCGCAAAGATTCGCACACCGCCGCCGCGCTTGAGCGGACGCACCAGCACAGAACCGCCTTTGTACGCGACCACCAGCCCTTCCCCTATCGTCCCATGCCCCGCCGTGCCGCCGATGCGGCGCATTACCTCGCAGGGGTTTTGACTTAAGGGAACGATGCGGGTGACGCCGTCAAACGCCGGAAGGGCATCGCACAGCGCATAAAGATCTTTGCCCGTCTTTTTTAGTAAAGAAAGCAGCATAACGGCTCTTGCCAGCGCGTCACGAACCCATGGCTGGCTTGTTGCAATGTGCCGCGCCCTGCGGTCGCTGTCGTCGGCGGGGCAGGACAGATATCGGAACACCGTTCTGCCGTAATCCTCGGCAATATAGTCCAGCACGCGCGGCGCGTCGTAACGCACGGCTAGGTTGTTGCCGATGGCGAGCTCGTGCTCTGCCAGCAGTACAAAAATCCGTTCGTCCGACACACGCTGCCCACCGTTTTGGGACACGGCAAGCCGTAAGCCGTCATCCGATAGATGAAGCCTGAGCCTTCCCGCTCTGGACAGGCTGCAGCCAAGGTCATCGAGCACTGCGTGAATTATGCGCTTGAGCAATACATTTTTACACGCGACGGACACTGTCATGCCCTGTAGCGGATGCTTGCTGTGCTCTTTGAGATAAGCAGGATACAGCCTTGCGATTGATTCCATTCTGTTGAGTGAACCGTATTCTTCAAACGCCGCGTTCTTTACCTCCGCACGAAGCATACAAAGCTCTATCTCCCGCTCCACACTGCGGCTCAGAGTAAGCCCATCTGCGCCGAACAGCCGTATGCGCCCCGTCTCGATATGCGCGCCCAGTTTTACCCTGCAATGCACCGACGAAAAGATACCCTGCGGTTCGATACATTCCCCGAAATCCCACACAGAGCAGCCGGTTTGCCGAATACCCGCACCAAACGCGTCGCACAGCGCACCCCCCGCTTTGCCCAGATGAGACACCCCGCATACCCCATGTTTCATTACGGTACCAATGGCACCACCAAGCCGTGCACACATGGCGGGGGTCATTTCGCCGGGCGATTCGATGCATACGCCCTCATCATCAAACAGCTCACGTCCTAAGGTGCCGGTGCGCATATGCTCGCGCAGCACGCTATCGCTTTTAACATATTTTTTGGGCCATACCTTTACACCCGGCTCTACCAGTGCACGATTTCCCACCACCGCCCTAGCCCCGATGGCGGAGCCTTCGAACAGCCTAGCACTGTTCTCTATAACAGCGCCCTCGCACACCACACAGCCACGGATATGAACGTTGTCGCCCAGCACCGCATTGGTACCAATTAGGCTGCCCATTACAACTGTGCGCTGCCCGACACAGGCACCGTCGTCGATGACGCTGCACTCCCCGATTCGGCAGCCCTGACCGATGGTAACCCCTGTCCCGATGTAGGCGGGCGGGTTGACCGCGATGCGTTGGGCATCCTTCGCGTCCTTATAGTACACCCCGTCTATCAAGGTCGCGTCGATGCTGCATTTGACCCGTCCCGACAGCATATCCGCTGAACATCGCCGAAGGGTGTCGAGATCGCCGACATCACACCAATACCCGGTCTCCTCACAAGCCAGCACCCGCTCGCCATTTTTAAGCATGAGCGGGAACAGATTCTTTGCAAAATCAAAAGGCGTGTCGTCCGGCACATGGGCTAGCGCCTTGGAAGAAAGCACATATACGCCGGTGTTGGCCAAGTCGCTTACCACCTGCGCATAGCAGGGCTTTTCCACAAAGCCCGCAATGGTATGCTCCTGCTCATTGACATTGACCAAGCCGTATTCCCGCGGGTCGCTAACCCGTTTGACAACTAGGGTTGCATCCGCCTGATTTTCGCGATGAAATCGCAGGATTTCGGCGAGGTCAAAATCGCACATGGCGTCCCCGCTAATAACGAGAATATCCTCATCCACATCCTTTGCGGCGTTTTTTACCCCCCCTGCCGTCCCCAACGGATGCTGTTCGGTTACAAACCGAAGTTCGACCCCTTTATACTGCCCATCGGCAAAATGGTCGGTAACGCAACCCGGCAGATACCCCAGCGTGACCCGTGCCTCGGTAAAGCCGTGCTGATCGAGAAGATCAAGGATATATTCCAGAATCGGCCGCCCACACAGCCTTGCCATCGGTTTTGGTTTTGTACAGGTCAACGGCTTTAAGCGGCTGCCCGCTCCGCCTGCCATAATCACCGCTATCATCAGTAACCCCACCTAAAAATCATAGTAAAACTATTATTGCTCCGAAAACAGAATTTAACGCATCGCAAATCGAGTTTTTCGGAACAAGAAGGCCGGCAGACAAAAGACAGCGCAAAACAACACCAGCTCTGCGGTTTGAAATAACCTGTGTGTAAACAAAATACATCTTGACTTTGATTTTTAATTGTATACAATATAATTATATAAAATATATTCTGGGAGGCATATCAATATGGGATTTTACGATTATTCGTATCAGTCCATCGAAGGCAAGCAGGTATCTTTATCCGAATATCGCAACAAGGTGGTTGTTATTGTTAATACGGCGTCGAAATGCGGGTTTGCCCCGCAGTATGAGGGGCTACAGCGGTTATATGACACCTACAAGAACAAGGGACTTGTAATCGTGGGGTTCCCCTGCAATCAATTTATGGAGCAGGAGCCTGGCAGCAATGAGCAGGTTTCGGATTTATGCAAGCTTCGCTTTGGCGTGACCTTTCCGCTTTCCGCAAAGATCTCGGTACGCGGCGACGACATACACCCTTTGTATGAGTACCTGACACAAAACACGGCATTTCATGGGTTTGGCA
The DNA here is from genome assembly GCA_023460535.1 of Bacillota bacterium. Lineage (GTDB taxonomy): Bacteria > Bacillota > Clostridia > Oscillospirales > Ruminococcaceae > Acetanaerobacterium. The sequence goes on along the minus strand of JAEWPV010000020.1, from coordinate 48,058 downwards.
AGGGGCTTAAGGGCAAGGGAATGGAGGCTATGCTTCGCGCAAAATACGGCAAGGCCTTTACGGACAGCTCGATTAAGTGGAACTTTACTAAGTTTTTAATTGACCGCGACGGGAATATAGCAGGGCGATATGAACCTACTCAAACCCCCGAAGAGATGGAACACGCGATAAAGGAGTGCCTTGAAAGACAATGAACAGCCACAACGAAATGCAGCGTCTCTCAAACCAGCTGTGCTTTTCCCTTTACGCCTGCTCAAAGGAGATTGTTCGGCTGTACAAGCCTTATCTTGACCCGCACGGGCTGACCTATACCCAGTACATCGTTTTGCTTGCGTTGTGGGAACAGGATGATATGGCGGTATCGGAGCTGGGACGAAGACTGACCCTGGATTCCGGCACGCTTACCCCTTTGCTGAAAAAGCTGGAGAAGCTACAGCTGTTGACCCGCACGCGTTCGGATAAGGATGAACGCAGTGTACGCATTCGATTAACCGAAAAGGGATATTCGATGCGCGAGACACTTGCCGAGCTACCGCAGAGGATATTCTGCCACGCCGGTCTTACCCCCGAGCAGGCGGTTTTGCTCAAGCAGTCGGTGGACGAACTGCTTGCGAATGTGCTTATGCTGCGGTAGGAAAAACGCCCCCGACAATGCGCGATAAAACGCGGATTGTCGGGGGCGTCGTTTTAGATTGTATGTATGAAACGATCGCTGAATTTAAACGAACACCAACTGTACCAATACCATGTATACCGCCGTGCCTGCAAGGATACTAAGTAGTGTATTGCGCCGCCACAGGTGCAGAGCCACCACACACACCGAGGCAATGAGCTCGGGCAGCCCAAACGGGAATGCGGCCACCTTTACCGTACGCATACAGTACACGACGAGGATTGCCATGATCGTGGGCGGTAAAACGCTACCCAGATAGAGGATTGATTTTGGTGTTGGTCTGCCGTTGCTAAATAGCGCAAAGGGCGCCAAGCGGGTTAAAAAGGTAATAGACGCCACTACAAGGATGATTCCCAGTGATAGCTGCCAAGAGATTGTCATACCGGTTTTCCTGCCTTTTTACTTATGTACCCTGCTCAGCACGCGGAAGAGCCTGTGCCTTCGGGGTTGGTCTTATGCTCCAGCCTGCCGCGTAGAAACAGCAGCATCAGTACCGAGATTAGCATAGCGGGGATGATAAACCGGTCGGCGCCCAAAAGAAAGAGCAGCCCGACACCGGCACACGCGCCGATTACCGCCGGAACGCGGGTGGGAAAGGAAAGCCACTGCTCGGTGCAGATGACCAAAAACAGTGCCGTCATCGCAAAATCAATGCCCGTCGTATTAAAGCGGATGAGCGAACCGGCAAGCGAGCCGATAACGCTGCCCAACACCCAGTAGCACTGGTTAAACAGCGAGACCAAAAAGAAAAAGCGTTGCGGCTTTACCCCCTCGGGCACCTTCGCGGAGCAGAGCAGCGAGTAGGTCTCGTCGGTTAAGGAGAATATCATGTACGGCTTTTTTCGCCCCATGCCCCTAAACCGTTCAATCATCGACAGCCCGTAGAACACATGCCGCAGATTTACGGCAAGCGTCATGACGGCAACCTGCCACAGTGAAAACGCACCGGAAAAGAAGTTTATTGCAATAAACTGCATAGAACCGGCATACACCGTAACGCTCATCAACAGAGCCCACAGCACGCCGTACCCTTTTTCACAAAACAAAAGCCCAAACGCAATGCCCACAAACACATAGCCAAGCATCACCGGAAAGGACGCCGTTAGCGCGGACTTAACCGCGCTGCCTTTTCCCTTTTTTCGCATATCGATTGCTATCCCCTAAATATTCATATCAAATATCGCGCAACGCGGGACACGGAGTAAGTCGTATTTATTGCACGCCTGCGCTTTTTGCCTTGAGGTAGGCGTTGATAAAGCCGTCGATCTCTCCGTCCATTACCGCGTTGATGTTACCAGACTCAAAGCCCGTGCGGTGATCCTTAGCGAGGGTGTATGGCATAAACACATAGGAGCGAATCTGGCTGCCCCACGCAATCTCTTTTTGCACGCCTTTAATGTCCTCGATCCGTTCGTAATGCTCGCGTTCCTTTATCTCAATCAGCTTTGATTTTAGCATCGTCATCGCTGTCTCGCGATTCTGGCGCTGACTACGCTCCTGCTGGCAGGCAACCACAACCCCGGTGGGCAGATGGGTAATGCGGATGGCGGACTCGGTCTTGTTAACGTGCTGGCCGCCTGCTCCGCTGGCACGGTAGGTATCCACCCGCAGGTCCTCATCGTTGATTTCTATGTCAAAGTTCTCGCCGATCTCGGGCATGACCTCGAGCGACGCAAACGAGGTGTGCCTGCGCCCCGAGGAATCAAACGGCGAGATGCGCACCAAGCGGTGCACGCCCGCCTCGCTTTTTAGGTAGCCGTAGGCGTTTATGCCCTCGATGAGGATAGACGCGCTCTTTAAGCCCGCCTCCTCGCCGTCAAGGTAATCGAGTATCTTGTAACGAAAGCCGTGGCGTTCCGCCCAGCGGGTATACATGCGGTAGAGCATCTGCGCCCAGTCCTGCGCCTCGGTGCCGCCCGCCCCCGCGTGAAAGGCTAGGATAGCATTGTTTGCGTCGTACTCACCCGTAAGCAGTGTGGCAAGGCGCGCCTCGGAAAGCGCGTTCTCAAACGCGTCTACGCCCTGTACCGCCTCATCGTAAAGCGATTCATCTTCGCCTTCGTCGGCAAGCTCTATTAACGTAAGCGTGTCCTCATAATCGGACTTGAGACGCTCGTAGCCCGTAACCTTTGCCTTGCTCTGTGCAATTCGTTGCAGTACCTTCTGAGACTCAGATGGGTCATCCCAAAAGGCGGGCGCCATCGTCTGTTCCTCCATATACGCAATCTCGTTTCTGGTTTTGTCTAGAGACAGCGCGTCGGCAAGGTCGGCAAGCTCATTTGCAAAGCCGGTTAACCGCTGTTTGAGTTCTTCGTATATCAGCATACGTTGCCCCATTCCGCCGCCAGTGCGCGGCTTCGTTTGTAGTAAAAAAAACTTGTACCCTGTCTTGGGCATGGTATTACTATTATAGGGCAGGTTTGTTTTGTTGTAAAGCGGAGAAGGGCAACCGATTGTACATAGACCAAATCTGTGTTTGCGCAACGAAAAATGATAAACGGAAGGATACCTGAGGTACCCCTGCGTTTGCAGTATAATGTATTACTAGGGCTATTTCATATCGATGTCGATGTCTCCCCTCTCGGTTGATACCTGAAAGCGTTTCTCTCCGTTCTCCGAGTGAGGTACGTTGACAGCTCCCTTCTTCGTTTTCGCCTCGATGGTGTATTCCTTCACATCTCCGGCGATATCGCCCTTTACCGTTCCGCTAAAGCTTTGAATAAAAAAGTTGTTTCCACTCAGGTTCATAAAGCTGATATCGCCCATTCTGCTTTCTAGGGTAACGTCCCCCTGCACAGCTGTTTGTAAAAGCTCTATGGCTCCACTGCTTGATTTGACATAAAGTTTGCCCGCAATACGGCTTGAAGCCACGCTAAAGTCACCTAGATTTAGGTTAACAATCAGGTCGTTTTCTGCTATACATTCTTCAAGCTTCACGCTACCGTTACCCGAATTTACCGAAAACTGACCCGCCGCTTCAACAAACTCTGCTTCGATATCCCCAAACTTTGTCTCCATGTTTACATCACTTGCCGTAACCTTTTTTAACTCGATGTGTCCGTTTTTTGTGCTGACAAGGATATCGTCCTTTGCTGAGCTTTCGTTTACCTGTATGCTTCCGCTCTTTGTTTCAACAGTCATCCGCCCCAACGACTTGACATCCAAAGTTACTATGTCTCCCAGGTTCGTCTCAAGTTGTATTTCTTCGTCAGACGAAACCGATTTGAGCTGGATATTTCCGCTCTTCGACTGGCATGAAATCTGTTTTTCTGAGGCTACGCCATCGATCTCAATGGCTCCGAGCTTGTTATTAAGGTTCATTGCTTCGCGGACTTTCAGTCCTGATATGGTGATGTCTCCCAAGTTTGAATAAACGTCTATTTTACCCAGATAGTCCTTCGGTACCCTTATCGTTAGAGCTTTTTTCACAGGGCTTATTTCAAACTTAATATAATCATACCATCTTCTATTGTTGATAAATTCAATGCTTAACTCCCCACTGTTTGAAAGACTTATGTTGTAGTGTTCTGATTCGTTCTCATATGCTGTTATGTGAAACTGATTATCATCCGACGCGGTTAAAACAACATCAGATTCCAGATGTCTTATGTTCAGCGCGTTTACCTTTTCGCCAATAAACTGATAGGTCTTTTCATCCGTTGGGGTTCCAATGCTAAAAGTTTCTAGTTGAAAGCCTCCCACCGTAAAAGCGAAAGCAGCAATCACGATACCTATTAGCAAACAAACGCTCGCTACTAATATAAGTTTTCTGTCAAGCGATTTCATCCGTTGTGTCTCCTTCCGTTTGCTTGTTAATAAAAAACGTCTTGACCGACCGCAAGAACAGTTTGGTAAGGTTAATAAGCCATGCCGACAGATTCTTCACCGCGATAAATGAAAAAATTCCTAGACCAATGGAAATTGCGGCACAACCAATCTGAAAAACACCTGAAACAGGATTTTGTGCAATAACTAAAATAGATAAAATAATACAAGCAATTGCAGTTAAGCCAAACGATGCGACAAACGCATAAAGTGCTAGAATGATAGACCAGATTGTGATATAAACCGAAAGGAATACCATGAAAAACGCCGCAAGCAGCGGGAACCACAGCGGAAAGCCTAAAATAATTAAGACAATCTCCCACGTACTTAATTTGTGCTTGGGCTTCATCTTTGCCTTTACAAGGGAGGAGAGCGGAACCGTCAGCATGATTTCGTGTACGATTTCGTTGATATCACCAAGCGCTGCTACCGCGTCTTCCTCGCTCATGCCGTCTTCTACCCGGTCATCAATGATTTCGGTGTAAAACAGCAGCGACTTTTCTACCTCCCCGTGCGGGAGCATGTGTAATTTTTGTTTAAAGCTTTGGACAAAAACGTCCTTATTCATCCCCGATGTCCCCCATCTCTTCCGTAATATAATGATACACCTTCATAACCTCTTGCCACTCGGTGACAAAGTCCCTCATCCTGGCTATGCCTTCGTCCGTAATTTTATAGTACTTTCGCAGCCGGCTGTTGTACTCTACCGAATAAACGGTAAGCAGCCCGCCTGCTTCGAGCCTTTTTAAGATTGGATAGAGTGTTGATTCGGAAATATCAATGTGCGGACTGACATCCTTAATGATTTGATACCCATAGGAGTCGCCACGGTAAAGAACGGTTAGCACGCAAATTTCGAGCAAACCCTTCTTAAGCTGAACATCCATAGACACACCTCGTTTCAAGCAATACTATACACTACATAGTATTACGCTGTCAACAGTATTTATAGACTAATTGTTAACTTGACGTTAACGCTGTTATAACATTGGAAGAATATATTGGCTTTTATCTGATATTCGTTTATAATAAAGGCGGTTCAGCCATGATAACTAGGCAAGCTGAAATGATTATAACGATACAGGGGATGTACCAAATGGGAAGATATGACGGAATTCGCTGCCCCGTTTGCGGGGAGGCATTTGCAGACAAGGACGACGTGGTCGTATGCCCCGATTGCGGTGCGCCCCATCACAGAGACTGCTACGTGGCACACGGAACGTGCGCGTATATAGAAAAACACGCAGCCGGTGAGGAATGGCGCAGACCCCCCGAAAAAACCATCGACGGCAACGCCCCCGCGCGCTGCCCGCGATGCGATACGCTAAATCCGCCCCAGGCCGCCTATTGCGAGGTGTGCGGCAGCATGCTTAGCAATCGCCGTGCGCCGGAAAACGGTGAGACAAGCGAACAGCCGAAGCAGGGCGCCGAGCCGCCGGTTTTTGTTATGCCGTATACGCCGTTTACCACCCCGTACGGCGGGCTTCACGCCGACGAAACAATCGACGATATCCCCGTAAAGGAGCTTGCGATGTTTGTCGGACCCGGTTCGTACTACTACCTGCCACGGTTTAAGACCATGAGCACAACGGGACGCCGCGCATCCTGGAACTGGGCGGCTTTTTTCGGCAACGCATTGTATTTTTGCGGCAGGCGCATGACCGCATTGGGTATATTCCTGATTGCCGTGTTCATTATCCGCTTAATCCCCAGCTATATGATTGTACTGGAAAACTACGATGCCATTATAAACGACACGCTCGGCTTTTTGCAGAACCTGCCGGCACGGGCGCAGCAGCTGCTTGGCATAACGCAGATTATCAACTACGTGTTCTGGATTGGATCGGTTTTATTGGGCACCTATGCCAACCACCTGTACAAGCGGCATGTGTTTGATACCATTAGATCCTTAAAAGACAGGTTTTCCGATACCCAGCAGTATCACGCCGCCCTGAAAAAACACGGTGGCTTTCGTACCGGGTTGGTTGTCGGTTTGGGTATTGCGGCTTTCTTGCTGTTTATCTTGTCTGATGTTCTGATTAGACTCTTTCTGTTCTTATCCTCTGTGGGGTAGCCACAGGGAATCCATCACGTTACGGAAAGGCGAGAGTGTATTACATGAAGATTAAAAAGGCGGTTATCCCCGCCGCGGGACTTGGTACCCGTGTGCTGCCCGCATCCAAAAGCATGCCCAAGGAGATGCTTCCCATCGTAGATAAGCCCGCCATTCAATATATTGTGGAAGAAGCGGTACGTTCCGGCATTGAGGATATCCTTATTATCACAAGCCGTGGAAAAACGACGGTGGAGGACCATTTTGACCGCGCCCCCGAGCTGGAGGAAAAGCTGCTGCGGGCGGGTAAAACCGATGTGTATGACGACATGGTCGCCATCTCGAACCTCGCTAACATTCAATATATCCGCCAGAAGCAGCCGCTTGGGTTGGGGCACGCCGTGCTGTGCGCCAAGACCTTTGTGGGCGACGAGCCTTTTGCCGTTTTATACGGCGACGATGTAATTATATCGGACAACCCCGCCTGTGGGCAGCTCTGCCGCGCGTACGAGGAGTACGGCAAGGGGGTTGTAGGCATTAAAGAGGTTGCCCGTGAGGACATCGGCAAATACTGCTCGATGAAGTCGGAGCATATCCGTGACCGGTTGTATACCATAACCGACATGGTGGAAAAGCCCCGCCCCGAGCAGGTGATGTCGCTGTTTGCCATTTTGGGACGTTGCGTGCTGCCGTCTTCCATCTTCTCAATTTTGGAAAACACCAAGCCCGGCGCCGGCGGCGAGCTTCAGCTGACCGACGCAATGGCGGTGCTCGCCCGAACCGAGGGGATTGTTGGCGTGGATTATGAAGGCACGCGATACGATATGGGCAACAAATTTGGTATTTTACAGGCGATTGTGGAGGTTGGTCTGATGCACCCTGAGGTGGGCGAGTCGTTCCGGTCTTACTTAAAGGGTATTTCCTGTAAGCTGTAGCAAGCACGTTTGTGAGAATAACGCTTATTATAGGACAAATAATTTGACAACCCGGCGACGGTCTGCTATAATTTTTCTGTTATACTGTTTTGGTGTAACCATTTGCCGTTTTTCGGCAATCATCCTTGCCCCTTTATTGGGGCCTTAAGTCCAAAAGGAGGTGTAAAAACTATGCCAAAGGCATCGGTAGCTTACGAGACCATTATGATTATCAGCGCAAAGCTGGATGAGGCGGGTGTAACCGAACGTTTTGAGAAATTCAAGGCGCTCATCGAGCAGAACGGAACCATCGAGTCGGTGAACGAGTGGGGCAAGCGCAGACTTGCTTACCCGATTAACGACGAGAATGAGGGTGTGTACTATCTTGTGAACTTCACAAGCTCCCCCGAGTTCCCCGCTGAGCTTGATCGTGTGTACAAGATTACAGACGGTATTCTGCGCACCATTATTGTGAACAAAGAGGATAAGTAAAACAGCTTGGGAGGTAACATCGTATGTTGAACAGGGCCATTATTATGGGAAGACTCACAGCGGATCCGGAACTGCGGCGTACTGCCTCCGACCTTTCAGTTGCCAGCTTTACTCTTGCGGTAAACCGTTCCTACACAAAGCCGGGCGCTGAGCGTCAGGCAGATTTTATTGATGTCGTCGCTTGGCGACAGACTGCCGATTTTGTCTGCAAGTATTTCAAAAAAGGCAGCATGATGGCGGTTGACGGACAGATTCAAACCCGCAGCTACACCGATAATCAAGGTATAAAGCGCAAGGCGTTTGAGATTGTTGCCGATAACGTAAGCTTTTGCGAAAGCAAAAGCAGCAGCTCCGGCGGCAATACCACGAACACGGGATTTGAACCCCCGCCAATGCCCGTTGCATTTGAAAATGCGGGCACCGAGGATTTTTCCGTCATTGCCGGAGACGACGATCTACCCTTTTAACTGTAACGAAATTGTTGATACTAAACCAATACGATAAGGAGGTTTGTCACCATGGATAACAGAAACGACAGAGGCGACAGAGGCGACAGACCCGGCCCCCGCGGTCCCAGAAAGGGACGCCGCAAAGTTTGTGGTTTTTGCGTGGACAGGGTTCATGATATCGATTATAAAGATGTAGCGAAGCTGAGAAAGTACCTTTCTGAGCGCGCTAAGATCGTTCCCCGCAGGGTTACCGGCGCTTGCGCGCGCCATCAGCGTCAGATGACGCTTGCAGTAAAGCGTGCTCGTCACATTGCACTGCTGCCCTATGTAAGCGACTAATAATATCGTTTGAAACGATTCGACCCCGAGAGGTAAACCTCTCGGGGTCGTTTTTACGGTTTACTTCCATTCGTCTTTTAGCATGGCGTATTCGTAGGTATCGCACCAAATGGGGTTACCGTTTGCGTCATGCTTAAAAAAGATGTTCTGAAGCTGGTGCCCTTCTCGGCGAAAGCCCAGGCGTTGCAGCAGGTGCCATGAGGGCGCATTCAGCGGGTTACACATTGCAATGACACGGCGAACCGAACACTGCAAAAAGCCATAGTTTAAAATGGCACGGCATGCCTGTGTGGCGTAGCCGTTTTTCTGATACTTTTGATTAAAAACATACCCAAGCTCCCAGTTTGAGAACTCCTCCGGTTGCTGCTGTGCAAAATATATGTTGCCGATTACCTTACCCGTTAGTGCCAAGCACACCGCCCAAAAGTGGGGGTCTGTGGCACGCCGCCGGGCTTCTTCCCTGCTTTGATCCTCGGTAAAGACGTCGTACGGCTCGAACCGCACCACCTCTTGTTGAGAAAGATACTCATGCAGGTCGCGCCAGTCCTCCTGCGAGAACGGGCGCAGAACAAGCTGTTCGGTTGTCAATGTCATCTGCTAATTCCCCTTTTGATGTCCTTCATAAAAATGAATGTAACCGCTGCCGGTTAACCATAAAGCCGCTCGTCTGAACGCCGCGCGTTTAAACTAAAAACCCGCCGTTTGGGCTAAGCACCTGCCCCGTGATAAACCGCGCCTTTTCGGACGCGAGAAAGCTCACCGCATTTGCCACATCCTGCGGCGAGCCGATAACACCCAGCGGGGTTTCGTCACGCAGTGCGGCGAGCGTTTCTCTGTCAAGGGCGCCGTTCATATCGGTTTGTATCACCCCGGGTGCAACGCAGTTAACACGGATGCCGGAGGGACCCAGCTCCTTGGCCAGCGCCTTGGTAAGACCGATGATCGCTGCCTTGGAGGCGGAGTAATGCACCTCGCACGAAGCGCCCGTAATGCCCCAAACGGAGGAGAGATTGATGATTGCGCCGTTCTTTTGGCTTAACATATCAGGCAAAACCGCTTGGATGCAATGAAACGCCCCCGTGACGTTTACGGCAAACATTCTGTCCCAGTCCCCGTCTGTAATATCCGTAAACAGCTGTTGCTTGGCAATGCCCGCGTTGTTCACGAGCACCTCTACCCTGCCCAGCGTTTGATGCACCGCGTCAATCATCATAGCGACCTGCGCGCGGTCGGATACGTCGGCACAGAAGGCATGCGCACACCCGCCAGAATTGTTAATTTCCTCGACACACGCCTGCGCCGCCTGCCGGTTGCTGCAGTAGTTTACCGCCACTGCAAAGCCCTCGTGCGCTAACGCAGCCGCAGCCCCGCGGCCGATCCCCCTTGAAGCCCCGGTAATAAGTGCCACTCTGTTCATCCTACATCCCCCCATAAGAAGAATATGGTCGGCTTAGCTTGAGGGCATTCATCCTTTGCCATGCCGACCACATAATTGCTGTTACAGCTGCCTGAGCAGATAGCCCATATAGCTGGTAAAGTGCGAGAAGACGATGCCCGGCTCCTGCAGGTCGGGGCACCAACGCTTGACCCATTCCAGGCTGACAAACCCGTCGTAGCCGTTTTTACTCAGCACTACCAGCGTGTCGAGAATCGGAACGTCTCCGTAGCCCATCATACGGTATTGAAGGGTTCCGTTTGTCATTGCGCTGTCCTTAACATGAAGGTAACGCACATACGCCCCGATGTTTGCATACGTTTCGTCCGGACGCTCGTTAAAGTAACGGAACGGGTGGTGGATATCCCACAGTACGCCCTTGTTGTCGCTGGAAACGCCCTCCATAAACTCTTTCATCGCCACAGAGGAGGCGAGGGGCCCGTTGGTCTCTATCAGGGGGGTAACGCCCTTCTCCATTCCATACCGGCACAGCGTTTCGTAGGCGGTAAGGGCAACGGCAATGTCTCCGTCGTCGGTGGGGTGCGGAACCGGGGTAATCATCACGCGGACAAACGATGCACCGAGAGCATGGGCTAGATCGATATACGCCTTAGCTTCCTCAACACCCGCTTGCGCCTGATCGGCTATTCCCAGCACCGCGCCGCTGGTCAGCATGGGGATGCTCATACCCGAAAGGGTAAGCTTTTGCCTAGTGGCATCCATATGCTCCGGCAAAAACGGTTTTGCTTTGGGTGCGAACAGTTCCCCACCGATGCCTCTAATCTCAATACCGTTCATCCCCAGATCCTTTGCGGTAGCAAAGATCTCTTCAAAGCTCCAGCCGGGGCAACCCAGTGTTGAAAACGCAAGCTTCATCTGCCATTACCTCTTTTCTGTAAATCGTCAAAAATAGATAGAGTCTTAAACCGAGGTCATCAGCCGTACAAGAACTTTTGAAGTTCCTCCCACGTCATGCCGTCATACTCGCCGTTCTGGTCGCCGTTCCAGCCGCCGCCACCGCCCATGCTGCCCAAGCTGACCTTAAGAAGGATCTCTCCGGGCATTCTGGTATAGCTGATGACCTGCCCGGCAGGATAAAAATCGTCGTACGCTTCGGCAATCCGGTAGGAAATCTTAAGCTCCTTGAGCATACTCTCCGCTTCGGACTGATACATGCCGACGATGTTTTCGGGAATGGGGGCGGGTCCCTTGCTGACCTTCACCGCGACGTTTACCAATTCGTTCGCTATGGTGCCGGAAGGGGGATTTTGCTCAAAGATGACGCCAGCCGGGTATTCTTCGTTGAACTCCTCATTATCGGTAACGGCGTAGCGCACCATATAGTCTTCGCTTCTCTTTACAGTCTCTAAGTAACTGCCCACAAAGTTCGGCAGATAATATGTGGTAGGTGCTTCTTCCTCGCTCGAAACATCGGATACGGGCGCAGAAGCAACACCGGGTTCTTTGGCAAACACCAGCATGCTGCTGTCAATCTCGCTTAATATGACGAACATCAAGGTAAGCAGTATCGCGGTGGTGATAAACATTGAGCTGAGCATGTAAATCAAACTGCGGTTGCGTATCTTGCGTTTGATAATCCGCTGCTGTTTTTTGGGCGTCATCTGTTCTTTATGCATCGTTTCACCTCTAGTTTCGCTGTGTTGCGGTTTGGCATCACCGCTTTGGTTATCCTTCTCCGTGTCAACATCCGGGATGGGTTGCGCGGGCTGGATGCTGGCCAGTGCCTGTGTCAAATCGCCGATGGATTGTACTCTAACCCTCGGTTCCAGCGCAAGCGCCGCCATCAGCGCATCGGACACCACAAGAGGCACTGTATCCAAAACTTGATGCGCCTGCTTTAACGGGTCAAGCGTCTGACGCTGCGCAGCGTCCGGCAGGTTCTGCCCTGTAAGGGCGTAGTAGCATACAGCCGCAATGGAATACACGTCTGTCCAGCTTCCCTGCCAGCCGGTCAGGCTGTACAGCTCGGGCGGAGAATAACCCGAAAACAACTCCGCTGCAAGCTCACTTTTTGCCGTGCGTGCCGCCGCAATGGAGAAGCCGTCCAGCTTAAACGCGCCGTTTTCGTTTACAAAGATGGTTTCGGGGCTGATTCCCCGATGGTACATACCCATGGTATGCATCGCCTCCACCGCGGCAAGGGGTGCCGCCAACGCATCGCGAAGCGTTTGCCACGGCATGGGGCCGTTTTTGGCTATGTAGGCGGAAAGGGTGGTTTCGCCGCAATCGTCGTAGATGGCGTAAGCGGTGCTGTTCATCTCAAAAAAATCCAACACCGAAACAATGCCGACATAGCTGCGAAGCTTTTGCAACGAGCGGTTCAGTTCGCAAAAATCAGAAAGCAACGCCTTGTACTGCGTCTCCTTGCCCTTGAGTACCAGTACGTTGATGCCGCCTTTTTCTCTGACGGCCAGCACATCGGGCATATACTCGCGAATGATTACCTTTTTGTTCAGCGCAAGGTCGTAGCCGAGATAGTTTGCGCCCTCGCCGTTATAACCCAGAAGCTTGCCCGCAATGTAACGCTTTGTGATTAAGGTGCCTGCCCGCAAATAGAGTGGATGGTGCGGTGCCGTCGGGTCGAAGCCGCATGCGGGGCAGACACCGTCTTCCTCGCGCTTGCCCATACAGCCCATGCACAGCTTATTGGATGGGATCTCCATCGTTTATCGTTCACCTGCCTAATTTATCCTGGCGGCGGCTACTATCCGCCGCCTAGGAAACAGCATATCGGTACACACAAAGATGTCGAGAACTAATTTGCTGATAAAAGGGTTGATCTGCACCTGCCATTGCCAAAGACCTGGCAGTATTTTTAACAGACGCATTGGTTCAACTCATTATACCGCAAATCTAAAAAAATATCTACCATCACCCACAAAAAGGCAGTCCGCGCAAGAAATTCGCTGCACGGACTGCCTTGTACCTATCGTTACGCATGATGTACGTTCTTAGCAAACCGCCGCCAATACCCTGCTGACAAGCGTTTGTGGGTTTGTTTGCCTAGTGCAAGCACCGGTGTCGATATTTTGCTTAAGCCGTTTCTATGCTTGCGGCCTCCTGCAGACCCAGTTTTTCCACCGCCCATTCGCGCAGCTTATACTTTTGAATCTTGCCGCTAGCCGTCATCGGGAAGCTATCCACAAACGCAACGTAGCTGGGCACCTTATGGCGTGCCATGGATGCGCGCACATAGTCTTTCACTTCGTCCTCGGTAATATACATCCCCTCGCGCACAACAATACAGGCCATGACCTCCTCGCCGTACTTTTTTGACGGCGCACCAATCACCTGTACATCCTTAACCGCGGGATGGGTATACAAAAACTCCTCAATCTCCTTGGGGTAGATATTTTCGCCGCCGCGGATAATCATATCCTTTAATCGCCCGGTAATTTTGTAGTAGCCGTCTTCATCCACCTGTGCAAGGTCGCCCGTATGTAGCCAACCGTCCAAATCAATGGCGGCGGCGGTTGCCTCCTCCATCTTATAGTAGCCCTTCATCACATGGTAGCCGCGGGTGCAAAACTCGCCCTGCTGGTTGGGTCCCAGTGTCTCACCGGTCTCAGGGTCGACAATCCGCGCCTCGACAGAGGGCAAAACCCGTCCCACGGTAGAAACGCGATGCTCAATGCTGTCGTCGGTGGTGGTCTGGGTGCAAACGGGGGACGATTCGGTCTGACCATAGGCGATGGTAATCTCGGTCATATTCATCTCGTCTACCACCTGCTGCATCACCTTAATGGGGCAGGGCGAGCCCGCCATAATGCCGGTGCGCAGGCGTGGGAAGGTATACTTTTTAAAGTCCGGATGCTCGAGCATGGCGATGAACATGGTGGGTACGCCATGAACCGCGGTGCACTCTTCCTTCTCGATTGCGGTAAGCACCGCTACGGGGTTAAACAGCTCGATGGGCACCATTGCGGTCGCGTGGGTTATGGATGCCATAATCGCAAGCACCAAACCAAAGCAGTGAAAAAAAGGCACGGGGATGCACAGCTTATCATCATGGGTAAATTTCATGCAGTCGCCGATGCTTTTGCCGTTGTTGATGATATTGTAATGGGTAAGCATAACACCCTTGGGAAAGCCCGTTGTACCCGAGGTATACTGCATATTGATGACCTCATGATGATGCAGTGTGGAGGAAACCGACTGATACTGCTCCATCGAAACGCGTTCTGCCGACCGGTACAGCTCCTTAAAGTTATACATGCCGGCGGGGGTATGCTCGCCCGCGAACACGATGCTCTTTAAACAGGGCAGCATAGGGTGCGAAAGCGCGCCGGGTTCTGCGTCTTTGAGCTGCGGGCACAGCTCGTTTACGATATCCACATAGCTGGTGGTCTTTATGCCCTGCATCATAACAAGGCATTTTGCGTCGGACTGGCGAAGCAGGTATTCGAGCTCGAACACCTTATAATTTGTGTTAACGGTAACAAGGATAGCGCCGATTTTCGCCGTGGCGAACAGCGTCAGCATCCATTCGGGGGTGTTGGTCGCCCAGATGGCAACATGGTCGCCCTTGCCGATGCCAATGGACAGAAAGCCGCGCGCAAGCAGCTCCGCCTCTTGGTTCAGCTGCTTCCAGGTACGGGTAAAATCCCGGTCGGTATACTTGACCGCAAGGCTGTCGGGGTATTTTTCTGCCAGTTCTGCCAGCAGATTGCCGACGGTAATCTCCAAAAACTCTTTCATCGTTCATTCCTCCGCACTGTTGTTGTGTACGTAACCCGTTAAGTACGCGTGTTTGGGACAAACAAAAAAGCCTTCGTCCGCACACGCCGATACAGAATAATCTGCACCGTGCATGGAGACGAAAGCAAAATACACTTCCGTGGTACCACTCCGATTGGTGTTAGTAAAACACCCACTCTACACTCATCGTAGACGCAATACGTCCAAAAACAAGCCTTCCCGATATCGGTGGAAATCCGTTCGCGCCTAATTGCATCACTACTTTCAGCCGACCGCTCAAGGGCGAGTTCATCCATTCTGATAGGTACCGCTTCTCAACCTAGCGCGGCTCTCTTTGACCTAAGGGGGTGGATTACTATTCCCTGTCGTTGCGTTACTCAATATTCCAATATAGCAATAAAGATATCAGAATCCACGCGGTTTGTCAACCAGGTAACGCAATTTTACGCAATAAATCTTTAAAGTGAGAAAGCACGATGTCGCTAAAACAAAAAAACGCCAATCAGTGCGCATCCGGCAATATAATAGACCGGGTGTTTTTTTAGCTTTAGTACCAACAACAAAACGACGGCAAACAACACGGCAGCCTTACCATTGATAAGTTGAAAAATATCCAGGGCCGGCAAAAAGGCATCCCCATTTAATACCGATACCTTTAGCACCTCAAGGCAGGCAACGGCAATCAGAGCGGTTACTGCCGGACGAACCGAATAGAACACGGCGGCGACAAACCGGTTGGTGTAAAACCGGGTAAGCACTCTGGATACCGCTAAGACAATGATTATTTCGGGGATGATAATGGACACGGTACTGACGATGCTGCCGAGGGGTCCCGCCGTGGTGAAACCGACGTAGGTGGCCATGTTCAAGCCGATGGCACCAGGGGTCGATTCAGATATCGCTATCATGTCTACAACCTCGCTGTGGGTAAACCAAGGGTATTTTGCCGCAAGATCATATAAAAACGGAATAGTGGCAAGCCCACCCCCGACGGCAAACAATCCAATCTGAAAAAACTCCACAAACAATAAAAGGTAAATCATGTTGCCTCCATTAAAGCTTTGCGCATAACTAATTTGGTGACGCACAGAGAAAGATTATCTGTCTTTTTTTAAAAAAACCTTCACCACAATCCCAAGCGCCACAGCCAATAGGATAAGCAAAACTGTAGAGATGCCGGTGAATACAGAAAGGAGAAACACACCGGCAAACACCAAAACGGCAAACAGATCCTTAATCCCGGTTTTCCACATCGTAATAATCGTTTTTACAATCAGTGCGGCAACCGCAATTCGAACCCCGATAAAGGCTTTTTGCACAATCGGGTTGTTCATAAAGGGTTTGAGTAGGGCAGCTATCAGCATAATAATTACAAGGGATGGAAGCGCAACCCCAAGGGCGGCGACAACACCGCCTTTTTTGCCACGAAGCTTATCGCCGACAAACACAGCGGTATTCACCGCTATCAGCCCGGGCAGGCATTGCCCGACCGCATAATAATCCATAATCTCTTCCGTAGACGCCCAAGCGCGATTTTCCACCGCTTCTTTATTGATTATAGGCAGCATTGCATACCCACCGCCGAAGGTCAATACCCCAACCTTGCAAAACACTAAGAATATCTCCCACAACGGTACTTTTCTTTGCTTTTGATCTTTGTCTTGCAATGCGACGTCCTCCGGCTTTCTAAATCAATTATCTGACAACGAATAATTAAGGTTTGATAGATTTCTGTATTCCTCGTAGGTATTATAACTCGGTTGCCTATAAAACACAACCAAACGCTAACGATGGCACCACACCGCTAACCTGTCATTACGCCCTATGCAACAAGCTAAGCCGTCCAAACCATTTGATTTGGACGGCTTAGCTTGTTGCAGGTATTATGTTGGAACAATTCTGTATTTATGCATACCACCCGCGGGAGCTTACACGTACCGCCGGACGCCCTCAAAATGCAGATAACGTGCCTCGTTGTAATGGTAGGTACTCAGTCTGCGGTTGTCGCTGTCAAACGTATGGGTGGCGATGCGAATGCCCAGTTCGTCGGGGGACTCGACCGATACCACCAAAAGCGAGTGCCCAAACCGTTCGTCTGCGGCAAAGCGCAGTTGTACAACGTCGCCGGGCACGATCTCGCCGATCGAGACACGCCGCGCAAAGGGACCCGCTCCGTCCCGGTTGCCTGTCATGAATCGGTAGAAGTACTCCACACCCGACCAGGATGGGGTGCGGTTTGCGAGTGTGAGAAAAAACCAACCCGTAACGGGCGTGTAGTTCATGTGCCCGCTGCCCGCAAACACGCATTGTGAAATGAAGTTGGTGCAGTCGCCACCCATGTTTTCAAAATCGGCGTAGCGCGGGTTGCGGGAAAACGCCCATTGGTGCGCGTACGCAACAGCGGCTTCCCTGTTATATGCAATTGTCTGGAGCATTTGTGCCCGCCCCTTCCCTGCCAGTATGGTCGTTCGGTATATCCTATTCAAAACGGCGGGGTGCGGCAACAGTTATAAGCTTTTGTGTGGCTGTAGCGCTAATGTGGTCGTTGATTTTTATCCTGACGTGGCATAGGTGCATATTATAAGAAAGGAAATCCTTGTATAGAATTATGGTAATATGAGGTATGAAATGATATAATACCGTTAGTAAACATCGTCCCCCTATCATCAAAGCTTCGGGATGAAAAGGAGTAAAGCAATGAAATTTGAAAAATGCGTGAAGGAGTCGTTTGTTATAATCGGCAAAGAAGGCTCCACAAAGGATGGAGACGACTTTATCAAAACGCTTTGGCGTGAGGCTACCCTGCATTTTAACGAGGTTGAACGCCTGGCAAAAAAAGACGAGCACGGAACAATTCTTGGATTTTGGGGCGCAATGTCTGATTTCTCGCGGTCGTTCGACCCATGGCAAGATGGCTTTTCGCAGGGCTTGTACCTTGCGGGGGTGGAATGCGACGATGACGCCGAAGCGCCGGATGGCTGGTGCAAATGGGTGGTGCCGGGCTACGAATACCTCTAAGTCGAAAACGCAGGCAACGATACCTTTGCAAACGGTATCGGCTATATGCAGGAGAACGGCATACCGCTGGTTGGAGCAGTTCATGATTATAACTGCCCGCAAACCGGAACGGGCTATCTGTTTTTCCCGATAAGAAGATTGTGAGCATCGTATTGGGACGCATGAAATACACAAGACCGGCTCCCCTAAAAAAGGAGCCGGTCTGTTTTATGCACGTATCTACTAGATATCCATATGTATTCAGGGGTGAAAAAACTCAAATATCATTGCGTCAAAGCGGTTTTTACAGTAGGGAACGTCGCCCGGGTCGCGTACCGTCCATGCCACCAGCTTGCCCCCGATAAACCGATATAGGCTCAGACGCAGCCTTTTATGGGCGTTGTCGTGCTTGTAGGCGACAAAGTGGGGTCGGGTAATCACATTGGTGACGAGCGACGACAGGATAACCGCCTGCCAAAACGGGATGCCATGAAAGTTGCGATACCCCGCCGACAGCTGACCCCGAATTACCCCCGGTCTGTTGTTGCAAAACCACCGCACTATGGCGGGGTGAAATGATTCGATGCAGTAGGTTCCTTTGTAGGCATCGAGCATCTGTGCTGCAATCTTGCACAGCTCTGCGTTGCGATTGGTCGCCTTGAGCTCCACAATCAGCGGCACCTTGCCGCTGACCAGCTTAAGCACATCCTCGAACAGTGGGATGCGTTGCGCGGTTTTGAGTAGAGTAAGCTCCTTGATTTCTTCATAGGTACAGTCGGCAATGCGCTTTTCTACGCCGCACATGCGCGTAAGGGTATCGTCGTGGAACACGACCACCTTGTCGTCTGCTGTGAGGTTGATGTCAAGCTCAATGCCGTAGCCTGCCTTTACTGCCTGTTCAAACGCTGCCATGGAGTTTTCGGGTACAGCCATGTCCTTGGTATGCAGACCGCGATGCGCGTAATGGCTGCGCCATAAGGCATCACCTTCCCCCTTTTCAAAATCCGCCGGCGCAAGCAGCAGCAGATACAGCACAAACAGCAGTACGATAACCGATATCACATAGATAACCATCTCTATCACCAAACTCTCAGTAAGATAACAATAGGTTTTGGGTCAGCTTAATCGGCAGTGTCAAATGCCTCGAGCTTGGACACGGGTTGTACGGGCTTTGAGTCGCCGTGTTTGACCATCATCATGGTAATAAACGCAAGACCGACAAACAAGGCGCCGTAGGGCATCAGTGTGTAATAGCCTACATGCTCCAGCAAAAAGCCCGACAAAATAGGGGTGACAATCTGTGCGGACATGGAGAAGGTGTAGTAATAGCCGGTATATCGGCCAACGTTCGCACCCTTGGACATCTCGAGCACCATGGGCAGGGAGTTGACGTTAATGGATGCCCAGGCAATACCGGCAAGCGCAAAGGATAAGAACATCAGCGGCGAGAATTTTGTGTACAAAGTGGCGGTACCAAACACCAGCGCAAGCAACGTAATGCCAAACAGAATGCTCTTTTTGCGCCCGAACTTGGACGACAGAATACCCACGGGGATAAACGCAATGATTGAAGTCACAGTCGCAACCATCAGTATAGAGGCAGACTGCGACTCGGAGATATTCAGCGCAACCAGCGCGTATTTTGAGAAGGCGGTGGTAATGGCGTTATAGCCCATAAACCACAGCGAGATAGAGAGCAAGATAAAAATCAGGCTTTTGCGCACCTCGGGCTCCAGCTTGTGGTTTTCGCGCACCGTCTGGGCATCGTCGGTCGCTTCCTCCACATCAATGCCCATCTCGGCACTGGCAAGACGCATCTTATGTACCTCTTTGGGCTCGTTTATGGTGAGCTTTAGGATGACGACACCGAGTATCATAATCGTCGCAGTTGCGAGAAACAGTGGCCAGTAGTTCAGGTTATCCTTATCGGGCGCTAAGAATGTAATCAGCGCCAAAACCAATATGCCGCCCACGGCACCCATTAAATTGATAACGGCGTTGCCCTTGGAACGCAGAGGCTTTGGCGTGACATCGGGCATTAACGCGACGGCGGGAGAGCGGTACAATGCCATGCCGATTAAAACGATACCAAGCGACACAATAAACAGGGGCAGATTTTTGTTGCTGGCCGAGTACGGTATCAGCGACATCGATATGGTCGCGACTGCCGTACCGGCGATTATATAGGGCATTCTGCGCCCGATTTTTGTGTTGGTTTTGTCCGACAGCATTCCAAACAGGGGCAGCATAAACAATGCCAGTACGTTATCAAGCGACATCACGACACCCGCAACGGTATCCTTGATTTCAAACGCCTTTAACATAATCAGAGGAACCACAAAGTCGTATAGCTGCCAAAAGGAGCTAATGGTAAGAAATGCAAGACCAACCAATATCGTGCGTTTGTAATCCAGTTTCATAGGCACTCTCCTCATACTCTTATCATGATACCAGCAAAAGTATACCATTTTTCCTTGAGCTTATCAATTACATCACATAATCTTTACTAAGCAAACATATTTTTGTACATAGAACACAAGAAACAGGAGTTATTTCGCACATAATATCGCAAGCTATATCAAAGTGTTTTTTTGTGGCTTCGCTTTGCACCAGTAACCAAGGCGTTCGCAGTCGCGTAGCAGGTGCGGGCATTGTGCTTTCGCCATCCCTCTGTTATAATAAGTATTAAGACAATTCATTTTACACAAAATATCCTTTAGGAGCTGTATTTGAATGAACCGCTCGACGACCATTTTTCATGCTTTGGAGAAGTCAATACGAATGTCCAGCTGCATGATGCGAATGTGCCCGCACTGCTGAAACAGCGGTTGTGCGGACGCATGGGTTGCCGTGCGTTTTTTTATTTGCCTATTTTGTACCTGATAACTATCAGTTGCCGTTACGGCAGAACGGAGTTTATATGCCTATTTGTATCTCTAACTCGCTTCCCGCAGCAAGGGTGCTGGAGGCGGAGAATATATTCGTAATGTATGAGGAGCGCGCAAAGTCGCAGGATATTCGACCGCTGCGCATCGTCATTTTAAACCTGATGCCCAAGAAGATTGAGACCGAAACCCAGCTGTTGCGCGTGCTTGGCAATACCCCGATTCAGGTGGATATTGAACTGCTGCAAACCGCCTCTCACACCTCGAAAAACACGCCGCAAGAGCATCTTCTTGCGTTTTACAAGACCATTGATGAGATAAAAGACGAACGGTTTGACGGCATGATTATTACCGGCGCCCCGGTGGAGCAGATGCAGTTTGAGGAGGTTTCCTACTGGGATGAGCTGTGCGGAATTCTGGAATGGACTAAGACACACGTATACTCCACCTTTCACATCTGCTGGGGAGCGCAGGCGGGGCTGTATTACCACTACGGCATTCCGAAGTACCCGCTGGATAACAAGCTGTTCGGAGTTTTTCCCCACAAGGTGCTGGATGAAACCCATCCCCTGTTGCGGGGCTTTGACGAGGTGTTTGCAGCACCGCAATCCCGCCACACGGAGGTACGCAAACGCGATATCCTTAAGGCAGAGGGGTTGAGGCTGTTAACCTGGTCGGATACCGCGGGTGCGCATATCATCTGCTCGGACGATGACCGGCAGATTTTTGTTACCGGTCATTCCGAATACGACCGCATGACATTGGCGGAGGAATACTTTAGAGACCTAGATAAGGGGTGTGTCATCTCGATGCCCGAAAACTACTTTCCCCAAAACGACCCGACTAGGCAGCCCCCTTTTGTGTGGCGCAGCCACGGCAACCTGCTGTATGCCAACTGGTTAAACCATATTGTGTATCAAAAGACGCCGTACGACCTTCATGATCTGGCGTAAAACAGGGTAACTGAGCCATTTCGTTTGGCACTGGAGGGTACGGCATGAGTTTAGCAGGGATTATTCGACTTTCGGCACATGCCGTATTGGTCGCATTACTATTGTTTTTTGTCTGGGCGGTGTGGCGATGCTTAACACTGTATGCCCAAAAGAAGCGCGGCGTGCCGCCGCGTGACAGACGACGCGAAGCGCTTCTTTGGGTGTTTGTGTTTTACTTTATCTGCCTGTACCAGATTACGGTGTTTCGTTACGGTATAAACCAAAACCTGTGGTTCGCCTGGCAAAACTCGCTGGACAGCGTGAACCTGACGCCTTTTGTACACACGATTAAGCTGTACCACGCGTATACGAAGTGGTTTTTTTATTACAACCTGATTGGCAATGTTCTTTGGTTTGTTCCGTTTGGGGCGCTTTTGCCCGTGGTGGGCAAGCGGCATGGCTTTTGGTTTACCGCATTGATGGGGTTTTGCTGCTCGGTCTCTATAGAGGTGCTGCAGTTTGTATTTGCAACAGGCATTAGCGATGTGGACGATGTAATCTTTAACACAACGGGCACGGTCATCGGTTTTGTTGTTTATCTGGGTGTGCGCACGGTTTACCGCGCAGGACGCAAACCCAATTAGCTGTTAACGGAGTAAACGCCCCGGGGTGTAAATCGCCATGAAAATACTTGAATATGCAAATAACCTTCTTGCCGAGCATGCCGCCGGAAAGAAGGTCTTTATTCGTGTCAACCAAGCTTACTGTTAGCCTTTTGCTCAAACCTTGCCTGATCCAAGTACACGCGGGAATGAACGCCCTCGCCAATCATCTCTTTGTCATCAAACGCCGTAACCTTAAAGTCAACCTGCCTGCCCTTTACCGCCGTGATTTCGGCGACTGCCCATACCTTCATGCCAAGCGGTGTTGCGGCGAGATGCGTGGTGGATATGCTCGACCCTACGCTGATGACCCCATCCTCCAAAAACTGCTGCAGACAGTCGCTCGCGGCGCTTTCCATCAAAGCAACCATCATTGGCGTAGCAAACACCGAAACGGCGCCGCTTTTCATATTCTTTGCGAGCATCTCTTCGGTAACCGTCCACTCCTGTTTATAGGTCGTCCCAATCGCGATATCCACGCCATCAATCCTCCGTTTAAATATAATATCGTCATGTTGAGTAAAACATGCTGTTATGTTCAAACGTGCGAAGCCAAATCAGGCCTCGCACGTTTATAACTACTTACATTGTATAGATGCTTGCGCTGTCTAAAAGCTCTACGCCGCTGTTACGAAACACCGCCACCGCTTTTTCGTTATCCTCCACTCGCAGGATCACATAGGCCTTTTCGCCCTCGCGGCTGATAAATGCATACATATACTCTACGCCGATACCGGCGTTAAGCAGCAATCTGAGCGCCTTGGAAAGACCGCCCGGCGTATCTTCTATGCCGATAGCAATAACCTGTGTTAATGAAACCGCAAAGCCTGCATCCTTAAGCAACCGCTCGGCCTCATCCGGATTGTTTACAATCAACCGCAAAATACCAAAATCCGTCGTGTCGGCAATTGAAAGTGCGCGGATATCAATCTTCTGTTTTTCTAAGGTGTCGGTAATCTCCGAAAGGCGACCTGGCTTGTTCTCGACAAAAACCGAAAGCTGTTTGATAAACATGGCAATCCCTCCGTCGTAATACGATCCGCTAATTAAAACCCATCGACGAAAAGCCGATGATTATTGACCGTTATCAATATTGTAATTTGCCCAAAACCGCAAATCAGACATCCTGCTGTTATTATACCATGGTTTTGTCTGGCTTTCCAGCGGTTTATACCCAACTTATAAACTTAGTTTATAAGTTAGCTTATAAAGTTGGACATAACATTACAGTTTGCGATTATCAATCACACGCTTTGCTTTGCCCTCGCTTCTGGCAATTGCCTTGGGTTCTACGATGCGAACCTTAGCCGAGATACCAAGGGTGGATTCCACCGCGTGGCGAATTTTTCTTTCCTGCTCCTCGATATGCCGGACGGCATCCGAGAACATCTCGTTTGACATTTCCACCTGAATCTCCAGCGTGTCCAGATTATCGATGCGATCTACAATCAGCACATAGTGCGGCGCGGTTTGCCCCAAAGACAGCAACACGCTTTCTACCTGCGACGGGAAGACATTCACGCCGCGGATGATGAGCATATCATCGGTTCGGCCACAAGGCTTTGTCATCTTAACAAACGTTCTACCACAGGAACAGGTCTTACGAGTCAGGGTGGCAATATCCCTTGTTCTGTAACGAATAAGCGGCAACGCTTCTTTGGTAATGGCAGTAAACACCAGCTCGCCCTGTTCACCGTCCGGCAGAACTGCTCCGGTATCGGGGTCGATAATCTCGGCAATGAAGTGATCCTCGTTGATGTGCATGCCGCTCTGCTCACTGCATTCAAACGACACTCCGGGTCCCATCACCTCTGACAGACCGTAGATGTCGTAAGCCTTAATCCCCAGCAGATCTTCAATCTCTTTGCGCATATTTTCTGTCCAAGGCTCCGCGCCAAAGATGCCGGCCTTCAGCTTCAGTTTAGACTTGTCATGCCCCATCTCCTTGAGGGTTTCGCCGAGAAACAGCGCATAAGACGGCGTCGCGCACAGAATAGACGAACCGTAATCAAGCATAATCTGAATCTGACGCTGGGTGTTGCCGGTAGACACGGGGATAACTGAGGCCCCCATGGCTTCCGCGCCGTAGTGCATGCCAAGACCACCGGTAAATAGCCCGTAGCCATAAGCAATGTGAACAAAATCCTTCGGTGTACCCCCCGCCGCAACCAGCGAACGGGCAGTAATTTCGCGCCACACATCAATGTCGTTTTGCGTATAGCCCACAACAGTCTGCTTACCGGTGGTTCCAGAGGAAGCATGAATTCGCACAATCTTGTCCATCGGCACCGCAAACATTCCATAGGGGTAGTTGTCGCGCAGGTCCTGCTTGACAGTAAACGGAAGCTTTTTTAAGTCGTCCGCCGATTGGATGTCGTTGGGGGATACACCCAGCTTATCCATCTTTGCTTTGTAATACGGAACATTGTCATAAACATGCCGAATGGTTTGAGACATTCTAAGCGATTGCAGGCTGCGCAACTCATGCAACGGCGCGGTCTCTATCTCGGGTGTAAGATATTGCTCGCTCATGTTATAATCCCCCTTATAATTTATTGAACAGTCACCTTTGTGTTTTGACCAATCTCAAATGCGGTAAGGTTTAGCTCGCGAAACCGTTCGGGAACACATTCATTGATTGCCGTAAGCCACAGTTCCTTACGGATATTCATGTAGTTTGACAAAACGCCCATCAATACTACGTTTACCGATTTTGCATTGCCCGCCTGCTGTGCAAGACCTAACGCGTCTACTTCGGCGATATGGATGCCTTTTGCGCGTATCTTTTCAACAATATCACTTGGATAGGTAGCTGCGCCGGTTATCACGGGCATGGGGTCAATGCGCTGCGCATTGACAATAATTGTCGCGCCATGTTTAAGGTATGGTACATATCGTGCCGCCTCTAGCAGTTCAAACGCGATGATAAGGTCGGCTTCCCCAATCTCTACGGTGGGGGAATACACCTTCTCACCATACTTCACATAGGTTACAACCGAGCCACCGCGCTGAGACATGCCATGCACCTCGGAGACCTTAACATCATAGCCCTGGGCAAGCAACACATGCCCCATCAGCTTACTTGCAAGCAAAGAGCCTTGTCCGCCTACGCCAACTATCATTATACTTTTATTCTCAGTAGCCACTTACACTCATTCCTTTCCCTTAACCGAACCGCCGCTGATTGTTATCTGCCGCAGACGGCATTCTCCGTTTGGGTTATTCTTCTGTTGCAACAGCCATTGCGCCAAACGAGCATAAGCTTGCGCAGAGCCCGCAGCCAAAGCACAGTGTTTTATCTATCGACGCCTTGCCGTCTACCATACGAATGGACGGACAACCGATCTTAAAGCATGCACGGCAACTTTTACACTTGTCTTGGTCTACGGTAAGCGGCTTACCGCGGCGAACGGTTTTGAGCAGTGCGCAGGGACGACGGGCAATTACAACCGACGGCTCGTCCGCTTCGAGTTCTTCAGAAATAACCGCAACGACGTTCTTTACCTGGTTGGGGTCTACAACACGGACACGGTTAATACCAACCGCCTCACAAACCTTTTCGATACTAACCTTCGCCGTAACATCCCCCTGCAGGGTCAGCCCGGTTGTGGGGTTTTGCTGATGCCCCGTCATTCCGGTAATCGAGTTATCGAGTATTAAAACGGTAGAGACGCCCTGATTGTATGCGATGTCGATG
Organism: Bacillota bacterium; assembly: GCA_023460535.1. GTDB lineage: Bacteria > Bacillota > Clostridia > Oscillospirales > Ruminococcaceae > Acetanaerobacterium. Next base: position 21,986 of record JAEWPV010000020.1, on the reverse strand, counting down.
AGCCCGGTCACTCCGGAATGCATAAATGTGGAGTCTCCGATTACGGCGACGCTCTTTTTCGCGCTCTCTTTTCCGCGCGCCTTATTAAAACCGTGCAGACCGGAGATGGAAGCGCCCATGCAGATGGTGGTATCCAACGCGCCAAGTGGCGGTGCCGCGCCCAAGGTATAGCAGCCGATGTCTCCAAAAACGGTTACACCAAGCTTATTAAGCGAATAGAACAGCCCCCGGTGCGGACAGCCCGGGCACATCACAGGCGGACGTACCGGCACTACCTCATCAAACAACTGGCTTTTAGCGGTTACCCCCAGCAGCTTTTCACGAATCAGACGCTGCGAGTATTCCCCAATGAGCGGAAATACCTCTTTTCCTTTTACCGAAATGCCTAACTTTTTGCAGTGGGTTTCGATAAAGTCATCCAACTCCTCGACAACATACAGTGTGTCCACCTTGCTTGCAAACTCTGCTATAAGCTGCTCGGGCAGGGGGTACACCATACCCAGCTTTAGATAACTTGCCTTATCGCCCATTGCTTCTTTGGCGTATTGATATGCAACGCCCGAGGTGATAATGCCAATGGAAGTATCGTTATATTCTGCCGTATTAACCGATGCCCTCTCGGCATAGGCAACGAGACGTTGCGTGCGCTCTTCCACCACCACATGCTTTGCCTTTGCGTAGGATGGCATCATGACGTATTTTGCGGGGTCTTTTTTGTACTCCTTAAGCGACACATTCAGTCGGTCGCCGGTTTCTGTTACGCTCTGAGAGTGGGATACTCGCGTGCTCAGGCGCAGTAAAACAGGGGTGTCAAACTGCTCGGAAAGCGTAAAAGCAAGCTTTGTATACTCCTTGCATTCCTCGGAATCGCTGGGCTCGAGCATCGGCAGCTTTGCGGCCATCGCGTAATGTCTGGAATCCTGCTCATTTTGGGAGGAGTGCATACCGGGGTCGTCGGCGACACCAATCACAAGCGCTGCGTTTACTCCGGTATAGGACGCGGTAAACAGCGGGTCGGCCGCTACGTTGAGCCCCACATGCTTCATGGCGCAAAAGGCACGCGCTCCGCCGATGGATGCGCCCAACGCCACCTCCATCGCCACCTTTTCGTTGGGTGCCCACTCGCAGTACATCTCTTTGTATTTTGCGGCGTACTCGGTAATCTCTGTACTGGGCGTTCCCGGATAGCTGGATACAACCGTAACCCCCGCCTCGTACAGCCCACGAGCAACCGCTTCGTTTCCTAGCATTAAACCTCTCACAGATGGTTATCCTCCTTTGTATTGCGCAGATCAATGACGCGTTTTGCCTTGCCCTGGAACCGTTCCAGTGATTTCGGCTCGGTCAGCGACACCTTAGCGTCGATGCCCAAAACCGTTTTCAGCTTGGCATTGATAGTCCGTTGTAGCTTTTCCAGTTCCGAATATTTTTCAAGCAACGAGGTGTCAAACAGCTCAACCTTAACCTCCAGCGTATCCATATAGCCTTCGCTTCGGACGATGAGCTGATAGTGTCCGCCCACCTGCGGGCAGGATACCAGCACGCTTTCTATCTGCGATGGGAACACGTTTACGCCGCGAATCTTAAGCATATCGTCTGTACGACCCATAATCTTATCCATCCGCACATGGGTGCGTCCACAGGCACAAACATCATAGTTTAGGCGGGTAATATCTTTGGTGCGGTAACGAAGAACGGGAAAGCCCTCTTTTGTAATGGTGGTGATCACAAGTTCCCCGACTTCTCCCTCTCCAAGCACCGCGCCGGTTTTACTGTCGATGATTTCGGGGATAAAGTGATCCTCCGCCACGTGCATTCCGCAGCGATATTCGCATTCCCCCGAAACGCCCGGTCCCATCAGCTCACTCATGCCGTAGTTGTCGGTGGCAAACAGCCCCCACGCCTCTTCAATCTTATCGCGCATTTCGGGCGTACAGCCCTCGGAGCCGAACAGACCAAGGCGCATTTTAAAGTCATCCTTTTTCAGCCCCATCTCCCGCGCAATCTCTGACATATAAAGTGCATAGGAAGGGGTGGACACCAGTGCGGTTGCGCCAAAGTCCTTCATCAGCATCAGGTTTTTTTCGGTGTTTCCACTCGATGTGGGTACAATCGTAGCGCCAAGGCGCTCCAAACCATAGTGCAGCCCGAGGGCACCGGTAAACAGACCGTACCCGAACGCGATGTGCACGATATCGTCCTCGTTCGCTCCCGCCGCCGCGCAAAGACGCGCGACCAGATCACTCCAGTTTGTCAGATCGTTTTTGGTGTAGCCCACTACAGTGGGTTTACCGGTGGTTCCGGACGACGCATGAATGCGCACAATCTTATTCATCGGGGACGCGAACATCCCAAATGGATAGGTGTCGCGAATGTCTTCTTTGGATGTAAACGGTATGTACTGTATATCGCTGAGCGTTTTAAGCTTGTCCGGTTCAACACCCGCTTCGTCAAACTTATTGCGGTAAAGCGGCACGGTTTGATAACAATGATTCACAATCCACTTCAGGCGCGACAGCTGCAGCTCCTCGAGTTTTTTCCTCCCCATTGTTTCAATGTCTTTTTGCCAAAACATACTAAACCATGTCCTTTCGTTGGCTTTGCGTTGATACAAAGCCGTTTTCTGTCTGCCTAATACTACATTTGATGTTGTTACAATAACTGAGTATTTAAATTTTATCATACTATCCATAAACAACACAATACTAAACCACCCCCATGGGGCAGTTTAGTATTTGTGCCTTGATATGGTTTAATAAGTATGCATTGCCCCTATGCGGTAACTGGGTCTTTTTCTTGCAAGGTAAAGTCTTTGTCATAGAACTGTTCTTTTGCGGTTTGCTCGTTATCGGTAATCTTTGCACCAAATTTGTCGCCAAGCTTACAGCCTACAAAGCATGCCACAAAGGATGCAGCAATTGAAATAACGCCATACACAGCGGAATTGGCGGAATTAAAGCCCGAAAGCGCGGCAAGCGTAATGCACAATGCGGGACCGGTAATCAGCCCTGCCCACGCGCCGACCTTGTTGATGCCCTTCCAATACAGGGAGAGTAGATATGGAGCAAGGAACGCACCGGCAACACTGCCCCACGAGAACGCCATTAGTGTAAGGATGGGAGATTTAAACGACGCAATCAGGTAAGATACCGCAATGAACAATAAACAAAGCAGCCTTGTTAAAAGCAGCGTGGTTTTCTTGGTCATCTTAGGTAGTAATGTTGATTGCATCAAATCAATTGAGAACGTAGAACAGGATGTTAGCGTTATGCCTGATAAGGTAGAAACAGAAGCAGACAATACCAGCACCAACACAACGCCAAGCAGTACGTTTGGCAGGGATGAAACCAGTACCTCCGGCACCATAACATCGTAGTTCTTTACGCCATTTACAATGGGAACCTCTGTAAAGAAAAGACGGGTCAACGAACCGATGAAATAGGCGCTAATTGCTATAATCGCACAAAACAAAGTAGAAATAATAGTACCGGTCTTTACACTCTTTTCATTTGCAATGCCATAGTACTTATGTACCATCTGCGGTAAGCCCCAACTGCCGAAGCTTGTAAGGACTACAAGACTGATAACACCAATTACCGTCTTTGATGCCGACGCACCGACCTCACCCGACGCCATTGTGTCAACCACTTTGGCAACGCCGGTTGTAAGAGAGCCCACCACGTCCGCGCGAGTAACAAAAAACACCATGGCGATTACGCCAAAAATCATGATAACGCCCTGAATTAAGTCCGCCTGCAACGAAGCGACATAACCACCTGCCACCAGATAGATCGCCGCTATCACAGCGATACCCAACATCGCCATGTGATAATCGATACCCAACACCTTTTCGCACAGGTAGCTTAGCCCGGAGTATACCGAAGCGGAGTACGGCGTCATAAATATAAATACAATAATTGCGGCATAGATCTTCATGCCCTTGCTGAAAAACCGCTTTTCAAACAACTGCGGCATGGTTTTAATCTTTAGTCGTCTAGTTACGCTACGGGTACGTTCTGCAAGCACCTTCCAAGCGATAAACGCCCCAATCAAGGCATTTCCTACGCCAATCACGACTGCCCACAGACCAAAATCCCAGCCGGAACGACCGGCGTAGCCGATAAAAATAACCGCCGAAAAGTATGTAGTACCGTACGCAAACGCACTGACCCACGGTCCTGCACTGCGACCCCCAACAACAAAGTTCGTAAGCGAATTCGCCTTTCGAGCACTGACAATACCCACAACCAGCATAAGCAAAAAGTAGATTGATACAATAATCCAAATTGTCATAGCCTCACCCATGTTTCCCCGATGCGCCTACTCGCTAACCCGCGTTCTGCGCTACGGTTATTTATCCGTTTAAAGTGTTGCGCTTTAAAGCAGTGCAACGATATAATAATACGACAGCGCGATTGTTTCGTCAAGGCTTTTCACCCCAAGAAACCGCCGCGCTTCTTAGTGATAATATCTAAAACCAGGTATGCTCTATAAATATTTTTAATCCAATAAGGATTAAAATAACTCCGCCAAACACCTCTGCTTTATCCTCCAGTAGGTGCCCCACACGGTTGCCGATGCACGCACCAAAGAGACAAAGCACAAACGTTATGGCGGCAATAATCGAAGCGGAGTAGAGTATACTCACATTCATAGCTGCAAGACTTACCCCGACAGCAAGCGCATCGATGCTGGTTGCCAAGGCTTGAACTATAATGGTTTTTGCGGAAATCTCCTTGTTGATTTCACACGACTCGGTCTTTTTTTTGCTTTCGATAATCATCTTCGCGCCGATAAAGCCCAGTACCACCAGTGCTATCCAATGATCCAGCCGCTGGATTACCGATGCAAACGCCTGTCCCGCCAGCCAACCCAGTACTGGCATAATTCCCTGCGCGACACCGAATGCGAAGGCATAGGGCAACGCAAAACGTATCCCCCTTTTCTCTGTGCATATTCCATTGCTCACCGAAACCGCGAATGCATCCATTGCAAGCCCGAGGGACAGTAAAAGGAGCATTAACAAACTCACCGAACTTCATCCTTCCATACATTCACAACAAATATCCCATTATGATATCAAAAAGCATATGGATGTGCAACCCCCAAAATTCTACCAACCATCGACTTCTGACGATGCACTGAAATATCCGGTTAAGAAGAAGTGACATGTTGCGGCAAAAAGCATTATTTACAGATTCTTAATTGTATTGACCAATAAAAAACAGTAAAATCATAGTTAGCAGCACTGTGCGCTATTGTCACATACTCACGCAGTGCAAAAGGGTGACATTTTGTTTGGATATATCAGACCGCATAAGCCGGAGCTAAAAATAAAGGATTACGAGACCTATCGTTCGGTTTATTGCGGCTTATGCAAAGAGCTGGGTCGGTTATTCGGCCCCTTTGCGCGAATGACCCTGAACTACGATTTCACCTTTTTAGCCCTGTTGCAGCTTGGATTAACAGACGCACCAACCTGTTCATCCAGACAACGCTGTATGATGCATCCGTTTAACAAACGCTTATGCTGCCACAGCAACGAATCGTTGCGGCTGACTGCCTGTGCCGCCATGCTGATGGTTTTCTATAAAAACAGGGACAATTTTGATGACGGCGGGATTTGGGAAAAGGGTGTTTCTTTGCTTCTTCACCCTTTTCTTTTGTGCGCGAAGCGGCGGGCAGATAAGTTATACCCTGAGCTTAACAATGTGCTGAAGAACCTGATGAACCACCAGAAGCTGTTGGAGCGGCAAGGCTGCCAAAGTGTGGATGAAGCGGCAAACCCCACTGCCAACGCTTTGTCAAGCATATGCGAAATGCTATCTGATGATGAACGGCAGCGACGCGTACTCTCTCGTTTTGGCTACCTGCTGGGCAGATGGATCTACCTTATCGATGCGCTTGATGATTTGGACGATGACCTGAAACACAAGCGGTACAACCCGTTTATCTATTCCCTGAAGGACGAGCCCATAGAAACGATTAAATCCGAAGCGGCCTGTTCGCTTCGGCTCACCCACGGTGAGATGACAAAGACGGTTCAGCTGCTAACACTATATAACCATACTGATATTTTGGAGAACATTGTTTTTCTTGGGTTGCCGACAGCACTTGCAAGAATAACGAGCGACTCTGATTCTACCAAAGACGAAGAACAACAATAAATATGCTTAAATTCTTATCATTTATCTGTGTGTGATAAGGGACGTTTTGCTATAGTTTCAGCGCCGATACACAGCGGCAGATTGGATGAACACTATGGATCCTTACAAAGTACTGGGCGTGTCGCCGAATGCTACCGACCAACAGGTTAAGGAAGCATACCGTGAGCTTGCAAAAAAATACCACCCGGACGCCTATGCCGACAATCCCCTTGCCGACCTTGCTTCGGAAAAGATGAAGGAGATTAACGAGGCATACGATACCGTAATGAATATGCGACGCTCGGGAAGCAACACGGGTTATGGATACTCTGGTAATGGCGGCGGTGCTTCGCAGTTTGGAGATATTCGCCGTTTAATCAACGAAAACCGCACCGTGGAAGCCGAAGAACTGCTTGACGGAATTCCGTTGCCCTCTCGCGATGCGGAATGGAACTTTTTAAAAGGCAGTATACAGTACAAAAAAGGATACCTGGACAGCGCTTATACGTATTTTTCCACCGCGTGCCGGATGAACCCGGGTAACGCGGAGTACACCGCCGCTCTGAACACCTTAAATTATCAGCGGGCGGGCGGAACCTACGCCGGACGCAACGGAGGCTATCGCACCAACAATGTACCGATTGTCGGCTGTTCTCCGTGCGATTTATGCTGCGGCTTAATGTACGCCGATTGCTGTTGCGAATGCTTAGGCGGTGATTTGATTGACTGCTGCTAACCGTAAAAAAATGAGTTTTAAGGTGGCCCTTGGCGGTATCCTAACCGCGCTGGCGCTCATCCTGCTTATGGGTACGGGCATCTTACCCATTGCGACCTATGCCCTGCCCGGTCTTGCAGGTGCCTTGATGATATGTGCCGTACTGGAACTGGGTTATAAATGGGCGTTTTCGGTGTTTGCGGCTACCGCCCTTCTTTCCTTACTGCTGACTCCCGACCGCGAGGCTGCGCTGCTGTTTGTGTTTTTCTTTGGGCATTACCCGATACTTAAGTCTTTAATCGAGCGAGTATCAAGCCGTGTACTAGAATGGATTATAAAGCTTACGGTTTTTAACCTTTGTGTACTGGGCTGTTATGCGCTTATTTTTTTTGTGTTTGAGATGCAATATGTAATACAGAGCTTTGACGGGTTTGGCCGGTATGCCTTGCTCATCTTTTCGCTTGTGGGCAACATTGTATTTGTCCTTTACGATTTTACGCTCTCCAGTCTGGTTCAATTCTATATTCGGGTTGTTCGCGTAAAGCTGTTTCGCAGACTGTAGACACGCGCCGTAACGGCAAATTTGCCGTAATTATTGTGTTATACTTCTCCCCAATTAAGAAATAACGAGGTCTTATATTCTATGTTAAAAAGCCGCATCACAGCCGTTATTCTTGTCCTTATTTTTTGTATATCAAACATAACCGTTTTTGCGCAAAGCGGCGATAACACAAAGCCCTCCGAGCTGCTTGGTGCGATTGCATATCTATCTGAAAACCCAGGTCGGTGGACAATTGCGGCTTTCAATGCGGCCGGTGCGACACCCGATAGCAATGCGGTACGGGAGATGAAAACGGCTGTAAAAGGGAATGTTAAGACGGGTTACACCAAAATAACAGACCTTGCGTATGATATTCTCAGTGCCTCGGCAGGCGGATATGATGCGACTAACCTAGCAGATCACAACTTGATAGACCTGCTTGCCGGGCGCAATGATATGCTGCAGCAAGGCGCAAACGGTCCGATTTTTGCCCTGCTGGCACTGGACAGCTGCGGATATCCGCTCCCTGACCAAGCTAAGTGGAGCAGGGAGAATCTGTGCGAGGCAATTTTAACCTACCAGACCAATGATGGCGGCTTTCGTCTTGACGATACCATGGGCGCGGATGTGGATGTAACCGCATATGCTTTAATGGCGCTGTCCCGGTATTCCGAAAACGCTGAGGTTTCCCGCGCCATTGACCGTGCGGTAGACTGGCTGATGCAGGTTCAAAATGAGGACGCGAGCTTTTCTTCTTTGGGTACCCCATGCAGCGAAAGCACCGCCTCGGTTATTATGGCACTAATCTCACTTGGCATTCGCGTGTATGGCGAGCGGTTTTCTAAAGATGGTATTACCGTGTATGATGCGTTGCTGTCCTTTCAAAACAGTGACGGCAGCTTTTCTCATATAGCCGGTGGTGCGGGAAATGTTCTGGCTACCGAGCAGGCGGTTATGGCTATGGGTGCCGTATGCTTTGGCAAGTCGCCGTTTCGGCTTGCGGCGGTTACTGCCCCCACCGATACGGCCGGGATATCTGCATCCTTTCTGTTTTTCACGGTTGGTATTATTGTTTTAATCTACCTGATACTTCTCCTCGTGCGAAAGATCGGTGACCGCTACGCAAAAAAGCCAAGCAAGCCTGATGCGGATCGCATTACAAACTCGCCCGAATCGAGCGATTCACAACAGCAAAACCCTTGACAGAAAGGTGGACGAACCGGTGAAACCAAAACGTCTTGTACTCGTCTTACTCGTTATCGTTGTGCTGTTTGTCAGCTGCGCTAATCAAACCGCGCTTGGTACTGACGGTGCCGAACAGTTTGTGAGTATGCGCATTACGGGGTATAACAACGAAATCATCCTATCGCTGACAGAGGTGGGGCTTTACAAGGATGAGACCGTGCTGGACGTACTGATACGTGCCGCGAGAGAAAACAATTTTCAGCTTGATTATTCCGGTATCGGTGCTACCGCCTATGTAAAGGGAATTGACAACCTGTACGAGTTTGACTACGGGGCGCAAAGCGGCTGGATTTACCTTGTAGACAGCTATGATGGTACGCCCGGCGTGAGCTCGGGCGCTTTTGCCTTAAGCGATAATGATCTAGTCGATTGGATTTATGTGACTGAGCAAACAACTAAACTATGATTTGAAAGATTCCGGATTGTTTTAGACCCATTCGCCCATAATATACTCATTGAATGCTGTTACATGTGGGGGAGTGATTGGGAGTGACCGGTGTATATTATGCTGTTATGGGCGCCTTACTCGTTTTAGGCGTCCTTCTTTATTGCTTCGGACAATCAAAACGTAAGTCACAGTTGTTTCTTCTGCTCTCCCTCCTTCTTCTGTCCGTTGTTAGCGCGGTGCGGTATGAGGTAGGCGACGACTATTACAATTATATGCACATGTTTGATACGGTACGCTCCCTGCCTGTGACGGACTGCTTTTCTTATCAAAAGGAACCGGGCTTTTTTTTACTGATAAAACTTGTTGCGTTATTTACAAACCATTTTCAATGGTTCTACGCATTTATTGCAATTATAACAACCCTTTTAGTCCTTTTGTTTGTGTATAAGGAATCGAAGTTGCCTTTTCTCAGCGTTTATCTTTATATGACCATGCTGTTTTATTACTGGTCGCTTAGCCTAATTCGGCAGCTGCTGGCCGCTTCTGTTTGTACGCTTGCAATCCGATACATTCGGCAGCGCAGCGTTTTGCCCTATCTGCTGCTTGTTGCTGCGGCAGCATCCATTCACAACTCGGCACTTATCATGCTGCCTGTGTATCTGGTTGCGCAAATTCCGTTTCATTACAAGTCGTTTCTTATTGTTTGTTCTATCTTTATTGTGGGGTATATTGCAGCGCCCCGCATTCTGCAGTTTGTTACCCACTACATCTATCAAGGCTATTCGCCCGATTCTATGTTTGGGCAAAGCTCTGCGCTTGTATACGGCATATTCCCCTCGTTTGTATTTGCGGCAGTGTGGTGTTTTAAAAAACCGTTGCTGCGTCAATCGCCGGATAATAACGTATATATTAGCCTAATGATGTATGCCGCTGTTTTTTCGCTCTTCATCGCGCGGGTTTATATTGTGGAGCGCCTTGCGATCTACTTTTTTCTGCCTGCCATTGCGCTTATTCCAAACATGCTTTGTACCCTGTTACCAAGCGAACACGAGCTAATCGATTACAACCTCTCGCGAGCAAAAAACCGTCTTCTTACCGGTTCAAAAACGCACAAGAAAAGTAAGCAGCACAAGGAACAACTGCTTCGCATGAAGGACGCGAAGGTTTTATTCGGCTTTGCGGTGGGCTTTACGATATTTGTTACGCTATTGTATCATTTATTTGCCTTTTCTCAGGGATTTTACCGTGTGCAGGATTATCAAACCGTATTTAACAAAAACCCGACCGAGCGCTTTTCTGAAGCCAGAAAGCTGTACAGCCCGTATCTTGCGGAAATCGGGTATCCGATATCATGAAAATTAAAGCAAAACCACTTGAAAAAAATGTGTAAGTATTATATAGTAGTATTAGCACTCGAATGCGTCGAGTGCTAATACATTGTTGAGGTGATTCTATGGCTAAGAAGCAATTTAAGGCGGAATCGAAGCGTCTGCTGGATTTGATGATTAACTCGATCTATACCCATAAAGAGATTTTTCTTCGTGAACTGATCTCCAATGCCAGTGATGCAATAGACAAGCTTTATTTTCGTTCACTGACCGACCCGGGCGTCGGGCTTGGCCGTGATGATTTTTCCATACGTCTCGCGGTGGATAAAGAAAACCGGATACTATCTATATCCGATAACGGCTGCGGCATGACCAAAGAGGAACTTGAAAATAATCTTGGCGTAATTGCAAGCAGCGGCTCTCTGAAATTTAAAAAGGAGCTTGGCGAAAACGACGATGTTAACATCATCGGACAGTTTGGTGTGGGCTTCTATTCCGCCTTTATGGTAAGCGCAAAGGTTACGGTAATCACCCGGGCATACGGCAGCGACCAAGCGTTTCGTTGGGAATCGATCGGTGCGGACGGTTATACCATTGATCCCTGCGAAAAAGAAGGCGTTGGTACCGACATTTACCTGACGATAAAGGATTCTGTTGGTGATGAATCGTTCGATGAATTTTTGGATGCCTACCGTCTTTCCTCTCTCGTTAAAAAATACTCCGATTACATCCGTTACCCCATTCGAATGGATATGACGCGGGAGCAGCGAAAAGAAGGAAGCGACGACGAATATGAAACGGTGGTAGAAAATAAAACCCTGAACAGCATGGTACCTTTGTGGAACAAAAATAAAAACGAGGTCGCCGATGACGAATACAACCGCTTTTATAAAGATAAGTTTTATGATTATACCGATCCCGTTCGCGTGATTCACAGCAAAACGGAAGGAGCGGCTACCTACAGTGCCCTGCTGTTTATCCCCGCAAAGGCGCCTTTTGATTACTATACCAAGGAGTACGAAAAAGGGCTTGAGCTATACTCCAGCGGTGTGCTGATTATGGAAAAATGCGCTGACCTTCTCCCGGATTATTTTAGCTTTGTAAAGGGACTGGTGGATTCTCAGGATTTGTCGCTGAACATCTCCCGCGAGATGCTGCAGCATGACCGTCAACTCAAAATCATTGCAAACAGTCTGGATAAAAAGATACGCAGCGAGCTATTGAAGATGCTTAAGGAAGAACGCGAGCCCTACGAGCAGTTCTATAAGAGCTTTGGCATTCAGCTAAAAGTAGGCGCGTATACCGGCTACGGTCAAAACAAGGATCATCTAAAGGACTTACTGCTGTTTTACTCGGCTGTAAATAAAAAACTGGTTACGTTTGCGGAGTACAAGGACGCTATGAAGGACGGGCAGGAGCATATCTATTACGCCGCGGGCGCCAGCATTGACCAGATTTCTATGCTGCCTCAAACCGAGCTGGTTCTTGATAAGGGGTATGACATCCTGTTCCTCACCGATGACGTAGACGAGTTCGCGCTGCGTGTTATAGATGAGTACGACGGCAAAAAGTTTAAATCCGTTTCTGCGGACGATCTGAACCTTACAACCGACGAGGAAAAAGCAGAGATTAAAAAGCAGACCGAGGAGCATAAGGAGCTGTTTGAAGCAATGCGCGATGCGCTGGGCACAAAAGTAACGAGTGTCGTTCTCTCCACCCGTCTGAAATCGCACCCCGTTTGCATCGCGAGCGAGGGCGAGATTTCTCTTGAAATGGAAAAGGTTCTAAACGCCATGCCAACCGACCAAAAGATTAAGGCCAACCGAGTGCTGGAGATTAACGCTTCTCACCCCATCTTTGCGACACTTACCGCGCTGCATAAAGAAAAAAACGAAAAGCTTAGTTCCTATGCGAAGCTGCTCTACAATCAAGCGCTTCTCATCGAAGGCATGCCAATCGATGAGCCTGCAGCGTTTGCGGACGCCATCTGCGCGCTAATGGTGGACAAGTAGTATTGCTGCCTTTTCATGAAATAATTCCAGTTCTGTTCTGTGAAGAAAAAGCCCCGCCGAACAACCGGCGGGGCATTGTTGTGTGCGTATGCTATTTGTTATACAACGTCACGTTGCTGTCCTTTAGCACCACGTCGTGCGCGCCGCCTTCGACGATGCTCGTAGCCGAAACAAGCGTAATCTTTGCCATTGTCTGCAGCTCGGGAATGGTAAGCGCGCCGCAGTTACACATGGTAGAACGAACCTTGCTTAGGGATAACCCTACGTTATCCTTTAAGCTACCCGCATAAGGAACATAAGAATCCACACCCTCTTCAAACGAGAGTTTTTGGGAGCCGCCCAAATCATAGCGCTGCCAGTTTCTTGCCCTGGCACTTCCCTCGCCCCAGTATTCCTTCATGTAGGTTCCGTTAACGTTTACCTTGTTGGTGGGGCTTTCGTCAAAGCGAGAAAAATAACGACCAAGCATTAAGAAGTCGGCGCCCATGGCAAGGGCAAGGGTCATGTGATAATCATAAACAATACCGCCATCCGAGCAGATGGGGATGTAAATGCCGGTCTTCTCGAAATATTCGTTGCGTGCCTTTGCAACCTCAACTACCGCGGTAGCCTGCCCACGTCCAATGCCTTTTTGCTCGCGGGTAATACAGATGGAGCCACCGCCGATACCAACCTTAATGAAGTCGGCACCCGCCTCGGCAAGAAACAGAAATCCGTCCCGATCCACGACGTTGCCTGCGCCTACCTTTACGGTATCTCCATATGTTTTTCGAATGTAATCGAGCGTTATCTTCTGCCATTCGGAATACCCTTCAGAGGAATCGATGCACAATACGTCTGCGCCCGCCTCTACAAGAGCGGGAACCCGCTCGGCATAATCTCGTGTGTTAATACCCGCTCCCACCACATAACGCTTCGAGCTGTCGAGCAGCTCGTACTGGTTCTCCTTGTGAGACGAATAGTCCTTGCGAAATACCATATACAGCAGCTTACCCTCATCGTCCACCACGGGCAAACAGTTGAGCTTGTGATCCCAGATGATGTCGTTTGCTTCTTTGAGCGTGGTGCTCTTCGGCGCGTAAACCAGCGACTCAAGGGGAGTCATAAACTCCTTTACCTTAAGGTCGGTGCTCATTCTGCTAATGCGATAGTCTCTGCTCGTAACAACGCCCAGCAGCTTACCGTTAGCCGAACCGTCCGCGGTGACCGCAACGGTGGAGTGCCCGGTTTTGTCTTTAAGGGCAAGGATGTCGGCCAGGGTTGCTTCGGGTGTAATGTTGGAGTCGCTTACCACAAACCCCGCTTTATATGCCTTAGCCTTAGCAACCATTGCCGCCTGACTTTCGATGGACTGAGAGCAGAAGATAAACGAAATGCCGCCCTCCTTGGCAAGCGCGACCGCCATCTTATCATCGGAAACCGACTGCATGATGGCTGATGTCAGCGGAATGTTCATGGAAAGCGGCGATTCTTCGCCCTTTTTAAACTTCACAAGCGGAGTTTTTAGCGAAACATTTGCGGGAAAGCATTTATCGGACGAATATCCGGGAACCAGAAGATATTCACTGAAGGTACGGGATGGCTCGCTGTAAAAGTGCGCCATATCAAAACGCTCCTTTTCTTTATTCTGTTCACTATATTTGTATTAGTATACCGCAATTGCCCTATTTACTCAAGAGTAAATAGGGCAAAATGGCGCAACTGTAATTGGACATGTTTTGTTCATATTTACTTTTGATGCTTCTCACAATAAGGGTAAAACAAGATTTATACCCGCTCCATATCTCTTGTAGCTACAAAATTGGCACAAAGCCCGAGTATATCGGCTGCAACGATCGCTCCTATTTTGATTGGTGCTTGCACCGTTATTTCATTTAGAATCTGCATTGCATCAAAGATAGCGCCTTTCGGAATCTCCGCATCGGTTTTAACCGGCAGTCTTTTATAGGCAGCCCCTTCTATTCGCACCGTTGATGTGATAACCCTGGTGGGGTTTGTCAGCTCCTTTTTTCCATATGCTTCACCACGCGGGCAATCGTTGCCGGTTACGGTAAACCCATTTTGCTCATCCACCTGTAGGCGGCACCCTTTTGGGCATACAATACACACCAGCTCCGTCATACTACTCACCTGACCCTCTCACGTTTATTCCGTTTCATTTATCGCACAACTGACGGTTATTACGAATTGTTTTGCTGTATGGATACGGTAATGTCCCGGCCGTCTGCCCTCTCAATAGAGTTTTTGGGTATTACAATTCGCTCCATCTCGCCTGGAGTTATATGCTCTCGCTTATAAATCGCCATTGTCTCGTCCCCGCATGATACGGCAATCCCAACCTTTTTGTAAACGTTCCGAGCGCGGAAGAACACCTCTACCGTCTTTTCAATATTCGCAGGGCGAATCCGCTGCGGCACGGTGTAGCTTATACCGTTGCCGTTTATAATAGAGATTGACGCCGTGTCCTGCTGGCCCTGCTGCAACGCATACCGTGCGGCGGCGCGTCCTGCCTTTTGGCTTTCTGCCGTCACAAAGTCTACAAGGTCATGCACGTGTACGGCGTTGCCCCCCGCAAAAATGCCGGGAACCGTGGTCTCCATATTCTCGTATACGCAAAGACCGCCTGTGCGTTCGTCCAGCGTAACGCCTGCTGAGCGTGACAACTCGTTTTCGGGGATAAGCCCTACAGAAAGCAGGACGGTGTCGCATTCAAATTCCATTTCGCTACCCGGTATAGGACGCCTGTTTTCATCCACCTTAGAAACGGTTACCCGCTCTACCCTTTTATCACCCTTAATGTTGGTAATGGTGTGTGATAAATAAAGTGGGATATCATAATCTTGCAAGCATTGTACGATATTGCGGGTCAATCCGCCCGAGTAGGGCATAAGCTCAACGCATCCCAACACCGTAGCGCCCTCCAGTGTCATGCGGCGCGCCATGATAAGCCCAATGTCTCCCGAGCCCAGAATCAACACCCTTCGCCCCACCATATAGCCGTGTATGTTTACATACAGCTGCGCGGTACCCGCTGTGAAGATTCCCGCCGGACGATCGCCGGGGATTGCAATCGCGCCGCGGGTGCGTTCGCGGCACCCCATTGTAAGTACCACCGCCTTTGCCTGTAGCTCCATGTAGCCGGTTGTGCTGTTAACGGCGCGTACGGTTTTATCGCTGCCTATATCGAGCACCATGGTGTCGGTCATCACTTGTACACTGGTTTTTCTTAACAATTCAATGAATCTACCCGCATACTCGGGACCGGTCAATTCCTCTTTAAAATAATGCAGCCCAAACCCATTATGAATACATTGATTCAGTATGCCGCCCAAATCCGGATTGCGCTCGAGCAGCAATACCCGTTTTGCACCGGCTTCATAAGCCGCAATTGCGGCCGCAAGACCGGCAGGACCCCCGCCGATAACGATCACATCATACCCAACCACTATTTCACCGCCTTTTTGCCTGCCGATTTTGTCTCGCCGTACAATATTGTCATTCCGTCCCGATCAAGCGGTACGTCGGTTACCCCGATTCCCAGCTCCCGTGCGATAATCTCCTGAACACGCGGTCCGCAAAAACCGCCCTGACAACGCCCCATGCCGCAGGAGCAGCGTCGTTTCACTCCATCCAGCGACACGGGAGGGATGGGCATCTGTAACGCCTGAACAATCTCCGCCTCGGTTACCGTTTCGCAGCGGCAAACCACCCTGCCAAACATCGGGTTTTGCTTAACTACCTCTGCCCGCTGCTCTTTACTCATTTCGCGAAAACGCTGAACACGCCGCGTGGTGACCGGGTTGTTTTTCGGCTTCATAGGTAATCCCGCCTGCCGTAACTGCTCTACCATCTCACGCGCAAAGGCAGGAGCCGCGGTTAAGCCGGGAGATTTGATTCCCGCCATATGAAACAGCCCTTTTTGCACGGATGATTCTCTTATGATAAAATCGCTGTCATCCGATATGGCACGAATGCCGGCAAAGGTTCGTACGCTTTCTCTGAAATTGATGGAGGGCACTGATTTTTGCCCCATTTCGCGCACAAACTGAAGACCCTGCGCCGTTGTGGCTACGCTGCTTGCGCCGCTCTCAACCGCGTTTGGTCCTACAACAAGGTTGCCGTGCACGGTGGGCGAAACCAAAACGCCCTTACCCTCTTTGCCCGGGCACTGAAAGATTACATGGTTCACCAAGGAGCCTTGACTTTTGTCAAGCAGATAATATTCCCCCTTCGACGGCAGGATAGAGAACGTGTCGTCTCCCGCTAGGCGGGCAACTTGGTCGGCGGCTACGCCCGCGGCGTTGACGACAAAACGCGCATGAACCATTCTTTCACACGTTTCAATTATAAAGCCATCCTCGGTTTTTGATATTTCCTGAACCTCGTGTCGCAGTGCAAGCTCGGCGCCGTTTTGTACGGCATTCTGTGCCAAGGCAAGCGTTAGCTCCCACGGGCTGACGATGCCGGCCGAGGGCGCGTACAGCGCACCTACAACCTGCGTGCTCAGTTCCGGTTCCATTTTTAACGTTTCTTCCCCTGTAAGCACTTGCATGCCGGGCACCCCGTTGGTAATTCCTCTGTGATACAGCTTGTTTACCGTATCCATTTGCTCATCTGAAAATGCAACGACCAACGAACCAATCTGTTTATAGGGCACGTCCAGCAGTTTGCACAGCTCCTTGATAATCGCATTGCCGGCTACGTTGGTGCGTGCCATTACCGAGCCTTCCGGCGGATCGTAGCCCGCGTGAACGATTGCGCTGTTGGCTTTGGTGGTGCCCAGCGAGACATCGTTCTCCTTCTCCAATAAAATTACGCGCAGGCGAAAACGGGCAAGCTCATAAAGCAAGGAGCATCCCGATATCCCCGCACCGATTATCGCTACATCATACATGTCGTTTCCTCCCCCCAAAATTATCACACCAATTCGCACGACAAAAAAAGCCATCCAATACCAAACCTGTACCGCTGGTACAAGCCACGTATTGCCTGACTCTTCTCTCTAGGCTTATTATTTCGTTTCACCTGTATTATATCATTCTCAGACGTTCTTTACAACACAATATTGTGGGAACTTCGCCCTCACATTTCCCAAATTGCCTTGTTAGTGGTTGATATCGCAACCGCCCCTGCACCAAGCGCCGCCATAACGTCCTCCTTGTCCGCCACCAATCCACCTGCTACAATCGGCGTATTAACACAAGAACACAGCCTGCGAATAACCTTTGGCATAACCCCCGGCAAAATCTCGATAAAGTCCGGGCGGTACAGCTCTAGCTGCTTGGTGATGTTTTCAAACGCGATGGAATCGATTAAGAACACCCGTTGGATTGTGATAAGCGAGAGCTCCTGCGCGCGCCGAAGCAAAGACGGTCTGGTACTGATAATCCCGTCTGCTTTTGTGTCTCTTTTAATAAAATCCACCGAAACCTCTTTTGCGGATAAGCCGGCAACCAGATCGATATGAACAATAGCGGTTTTACCAACATCTTTTATTTTACCCACGATATCGCCTATGTTGCAAAGGGTTCCATAGAGCACAAAAACTACACGACAGTCACTTTGCGTGCACTCGAAAAGACCCTCGTCATCCTTGATTGCGGCAATCACCGGGCAATCCTCGAAATATTGAAACGCGCCCTTTTTCATGTGTCTTCCTCCCCGTTTGCTATAAATCTATTATACATGAAATGCAAACTGAATAGAAGAACAGCCATACACTACTCGAATATATACATCTGAATTGTTGAATTATCATAGATGATATGGTATTGTGTAACCTAGATTTATTTGCTAAGATGATTGCCTTTACTTGCCTTCGACAAAATCCTTTGTTTTTAGAAGGGAACGAACGATTATGATGATAGATAAGAACAAACGCCGACTTCGATACTTGATTGTTTATTTTATTACGGTAGTGCTTTCGCTGATGTTTTTGTTTTTTGGAAACCGCCTTACCGCAAATGAGGCGGCAAAGGTTCTTTTCGGTTCGTCAAGCCTTGAACCGGTACGCGCAACTGTTTCAATGGTGCTCGACCGCACCGAGGATGAGTTTGATTTAGGCGGAACGTATATAACAAACGTGACGGTTCGATTTATCGCAAAGCTGGAAGGCGGTAAGGATGCGGGTGCGGAGATGATTGCCGTTCAAAGCATCGACGGGTATCTGCCCTCCGGTCTAAAGGAGGTAGAGGCGGGCGACAAGGTGCTGGTTTCAAAGGACCTTGACAATCCGGAGTCCTACGAGTGGATGTTTGTGGAATACCGCCGTACCGACACGCTGATTGTGATGGGCGTTATCTTTGTGCTTTTGTTACTGTTGTTTGGTGGCTTTAAAGGGTTTAATACCATTGTTTCTTTGGCATTTACCTGCTCTGCGGTGTTCTTTGTCTTTATCCCCTCGATACTTGCGGGTTATAACATTTACCTGTCCTCTATCATCATCTGCCTGTTTGTTATTGTAATGACCATTCTCATTATCAACGGTCCCGACATTAAGACGCTGGCCTCTATCATAGGCTGCTTTTGCGGCGTGCTAATATCGGGACTCATTACGATAATCTCCGACGTATTTTTAAAACTCAGCGGGTATACCGACGAGGACTCCACCTTTCTTGCTGTGTTGGAGACGACCCACCCCATTGACCTTAAGGCGATTATATTCGGTGCAATCATCATCGGTGCGATGGGTGCCATTATGGATGTAGCGATGTCTATCGCGTCGGCTTTGTATGAGCTGAGCCAGGAAGGCAAAAACCCCACCTTCTCTGCCCTGTTGCGTTCCGGGTTTGCCATTGGACGCGATATGATGGGTACGATGTCCAACACCCTTATCTTAGCATACATCGGCAGCTCCCTTTCGGTTGTACTGCTGCTGATTGTATACTCCCCTTCTGTTTTGCACCTGCTAAACCGCGAAATGATTGTGGTTGAAATCCTACAGGCACTTATCGGCAGCTTGGGTATTCTTTTTACCATACCATTTACCTCTTTGCTGTGTGCAGCCGCATATTCGCGCAAGCGCAAACTCAAGGGCGATGTACCTGCAAGCTCTACAGATGTGAGTGAATAATTGACTGACCCGCAGATTGGAGAACGGACGTTTGAACAAATTCGAGGCGCGCTCAAAAGAAAGCTACGACAAAATGGCAGACAATTATGACCGCACCCCGGAAGGATGGTTTTGTTTGGTGTTTAAACACAAACTCCTTGCGTCTCTTTCTTCCTTTCGCGGCGGCAAGGTATTGGACGTGGGGTGCGGGACTGGCGCGCTGCTAAAAATGATAGGCGATAGCTATACGATAGACGGATATGGAACGGATATCTCGGATAATATGATTGCAAACGCGAACCGGCTTCACCCCAACATGACGTTTGCTGTCGCCCCTTGTGACAGCATTCCATTTTGTGATGAGCAATTTGACCTTGCTACCGTCTGTTGCGCTTACCACCACTTTCCGAATGTCAATGCGTTTGCCGGGGAAATAGTTCGGTTACTAAAGCATGGTGCTTACCTATATATTGCCGAAATCTATTACGCTGCACCGGTTAGGCTGATGTTGAATCCATTTGTGCCATTATCCAAGGCTGGAGACGTTAAGTTCTATTCCCCCTCACAGATAATCAAAACGTTTGCAAAGTACGGAATGAAAAGCATTTACCTGCACATAGAAGGTCATGAGCAAATACTGGGATTCCAGAAAAACTAAATTTGATTTTTACAGTAAAACACCCTGCCAATTTTTGGCAGGGTGCTGTTATTTTGCTTTACTTTTTTTCTCCTCGTCCGAAATCTCCTCTGTTGAACGAATCGTTTCTTCCTCGCGTTTTAAGGTGATAACCTTTTCGGCAAAAAACTTGCTGGAGTTTGCGGTTGCCGCCATCTTCAGGGTCAGCTCTATTAATGAACGGTTGTTTGCATCGTCTTGCTCTGTGGTTGAAAAATACTCCATGCGCGCGGTTTCCACCGCTACCTTTGTCGATTGCTCCTGCAACCGGCAAAAGCGGTCATATACAACCATTATGTCTTCTGACTGGAGCTGGTAAGCGATTAAATCGGTAATCGCAAGGATTGGCAATGCCTGCTTGAGCAGGCAGATCATCATCAGATACGCAATATGCGTGCGGGAGTACTTCTTTTTTACAGGCTGGGGGATAATACCCAGCTTCACATAATTGTTGATGATGGACGGGGTTATCAGCTTTCCCGCATGTGTTCCCGGAAAACGGGAAAAGATTCGCTCTGAAAAAACTATAACCTGATCCATATACAGGTCAATTTCAGGAAGCTCCGACCACCGGGGCAGATGAAAGGCTAGGATGTCGTCCGACCACTGTAAGAGCTCCTGTTCAAGCTTGTTGTCCACCCGATGGCACCCCTTCTTAATACAATCAGTCTTTTTGCTTTTTGGTGCACAATGGCAACCAAATGTCATAAATACAATATTGTGTTTATTATTTTAACATATACACATAATAAGTTCAATAGCGTATCGCAACGCTTGACATGGTGCAGCTTATGTGCTATTCTAGTTTTAATTACTAGATGTTAAGATTAATAAACATATGAAGTGGAGGCACCCTTTATGTCATTTGAGATCGTTACCGATTCTTCCAGTAACCTAACCGATGAACTGATTGAAAAGTTTAATCTGCACATTCTGTCGTTGATGTTTCGGGTTAGTGAAAAGGAATATTACAGCTACGAAAAAGGCAAAAAAACTGAACTCAAGCAGTTTTATACCATGATGCGTAACAAAGAAGAGATTACCACTACGTTAATTGATATTAACGTATGTACACCCATCTTTGAGGATATTCTAAAACAGGGTAACGATATTTTGTACATCGGCTTTTCTTCTGCACTTAGCGGCACCTATCAAGCTGCGGCAATGGTTTTGGAGGATTTGAAGAGTGCATATCCCGATCGAACCATCTTATTCGTCGATACCCTCGGCGCTTCAATGGGCGAAGGATTACTGGTTTACCATGCCGCAAAGCTTCGCGAGCAAGGTAAAAGCATTAACGACGTTTACAATTGGGTTTTGGAAAACCGGCTTCACCTGTGCCATTGGTTTACCGTGGATGACCTGTTCTTCTTAAAGCGCGGCGGACGAGTATCGGCCAGCTCCGCAGTGCTGGGTACCATTTTGGGTGTGAAACCGATTATGCATATGGATAACGAGGGGCGTCTTATTTTAGTTGAGAAGGCGCGCGGACGCAAGCGTTCGTTGGATACACTGGTTGACCATATGCAGAAGACTGCGATTGAGCCGCATAATCAGACCGTATTTATCACGCATGGGGACTGTATTGAGGATGCTGAGTATGTTGCCGGTCAGGTAAAAAAACGGTTCAACGTCAAAGACGTGCTAATAAACTACGTAGACCCTGTAATCGGCGCACATTCCGGTCCCGGAACGATTGCACTGTTCTTTTTGGGCACCGAACGATAACACAAAACGTAAAAAACATGTCCGGATTTTATTAGCGATGGGCAAAACGACTAACGAAAATGAGGAAAAGGACGGGTGGAGATCAGAACGAGTGGAAAGCGAGTGCAAAAGGGCAAAGCAAAGCTGACCATTACGGTCAAAAGCAATGATGTATTC
>JAEWPV010000019.1 GCA_023460535.1 Bacillota bacterium | reverse complement strand
TGGAATGACTCCGGCTCAGGTTGCTGGTCTTAAACTGTCTCATAAACAAAAACAGCAGTTCTTGCTCGTTGCTTGAAGCTTTTGTACGTTTGGCGGTGCTGTTTTTTCATGTTAACTTTACAGAGCCTACAGACGCGTTATCAGACCACACCAAACCAAACCCTACGTGGTCCGCCCGAGCTTGCCGTATGATCTTCTGTATGGTGTCGTTCAGCCTTTTGTCTTGAATATCTGCATCAACAATAATCAGCATACCCCCTTGCTTTTTCATGCCGCCGTAGACAAATTCAACAAGTTCTGTCTGTGGATCAGTGATAATAACCTTTCTCCCACCGGGCATATGTTCAAGTGCTTGGATGATTGGGTTCAACTCCTTTCTGTAGCGTGTGACTAAATTCAAGCTTGCACCTCCTGATTTTAGAATGAAAGTAAGAAAGGATGCAGGTATTAACTGCATCCTAAAGATATAATATTATTAACAACAACTATTTTTCTTCAAACAGGCATACTAATTCATACGCAACTGACATCTGTAAGCATTTATATAGCTCATCGGGAGCTCTATAAACCATTTCGCTTTGATAATCAATAAGCTGTTCCCCTCGTAACATATAATTATAGCATTCGTCCTTATTAAACACTCGGATAACAGGACCTCCTCCCCCGGTGACGACATCAATTGTTTCTTTTTGAGTTGTGTTATTTAAATAGTACAGAATCTTTTCTTCTTCTAATGCATTTTTAATTAATATAGGGATACCAAGTTCACCAGAATCAGTTAGAAAGATAATGACAACATCATATTTGTCCGAGGTAAAATCAGTCTTGTGTTTGGAATCATCTCCCTCACTATCGGATAAGATATGGTACCACAGCGTTGTATTGACTGCCTAGGGGTATTGTTTGTATTATGCCCTTATAGGGCTTTTCATGCCTCCGGCTTAGCCGGTGGTTTTGACTACGGTTATCTGATATCAGACAACAACGGATACTACACTCGCCCTGCTCCCAGTGCTGCAACATTGGTAGGGTAGAAGTGTTATCATTGCGCATCAAGTTAATAAAGGAATTCCTCTGGATGTCTTTTATGATGACACTTGAAATTTAGTTGGCTCACGATGCGGCTTATGGGTGTTTTTACCGTTATCAATTGACGCGGAAAATGTGGAAGGTTATAATGATTAAAGTGGAAATATGAAGCGTTTGGGTATTGTAGGGTATATCAATAATACGCATATACGCTGATCGCCGAACAGCAATAAAGTGACGCGTTCGGATTCGCTCATTATGTTAATACGACACGAGTCCAAAGGAGTCTCCAAAATGATATCCATGAAAAACATAATGATTATTGACGACGATGCTTGCATCGGTAATATGCTTGAGGAGGTTCTAACCAAGGAAGGTTATGGCGTTCTGCGGGCATATTCCGGTACGGAGGCATTATTACTCTTGTCAAATCATCGTCCCGAACTGATACTTTTGGATTTGATGCTACCGGGCTTGAGCGGTGAAGAAATCCTGCCGAAGCTTGCAGGAATTCCAGTTATCGTCGTCAGTGCCAAGGCAGAAATAAGCGATAAGGTCGGTTTGCTCATGGGTGGCGCTGCGGACTATATTGCAAAGCCATTTGATATGAAGGAGTTACTTGCTCGTATTTCAGTACAGCTTCGCAACGTTTTCGCTATGGGTGCCTCTCCCGTGTTGACCTTTGAGGATTTGGTCATGGATTTTGCCGCACATACTATCCGAGTGAATGGAATCCCGGTTAAGCTGACCAAAACGGAATTTGCCATACTAAAGCAGCTTATGCTCAATCCCTCTCAGGTGGTCACGAAATCCCGGCTGCTTGATCTCATAAGCCTTGAAACACCCGACTGCATGGAAAGCTCTCTGAAGGTTCATATCAGCAATCTTCGAAGAAAGCTACGCGAGGTCGGTGACAAGGATTACATCGAGGCTGTTTGGGGAATCGGGTTCAAGCTGCAATGAGAAATGAATCCTTCGATCTCATTAAAGCTTTACTAAACCTTAACCATTTCCTTAACCATTGTCTTTACCATATCGTGCTACCATATCTCCATCAACCAAAGGAGGCATTGATATGGAATATGTATTAACTGTGGGAAACCTGTCTAAGCACTATAAAAGCTTCAAAGCGCTAGACGGGCTATCCATGCACATCGAAAAGGGCGCGATCTACGGCTTTGTCGGCAAAAATGGGGCTGGCAAAACGACGTTAATCCGGCTAATCTGCGGACTGCAGATACCCACATCGGGAGACTATTCGCTGTATGGTATATCAAACCATAAACAGGAGATTGTAAAATCGCGCAGACGGATGGGGGCGGTGGTAGAAACGCCGTCGATTTATCTTGATATGACTGCAGAGGAGAACCTCAAAGAGCAATACCGTGTTCTAGGTTTACCCTCTTTGGAAGGAATTCCTGAGCTTCTAGAGCTGGTAGGACTATCGGACGCCGGTAAAAAGAAAGCCAAAAACTTCTCGCTTGGTATGAAGCAGCGCCTAGGCATCGCTGTTGCCCTCTGTGGTGATCCTGATTTTCTTGTTCTGGATGAACCTGTAAATGGACTCGACCCACAAGGCATTATCGAAATGCGAGAACTCATTTTGAAGCTCAATCGCGAACAGCAGATCACCGTCTTAATTTCCAGCCACATTCTTGATGAGCTATCTAAACTTGCAACGCATTATGGCTTTATTGACGGCGGACGAATGGTGAAAGAAATTAGTTCAGAGGAACTTGAAGCGGCTTGCCGAAAATGTATGCGGGTGGAGGTTTCTTCTACAAAAGCACTTGCAGGTGTGCTTGACGAAATGGGAATAGAGTATAAAATCCTAACAGATATTACTGCAGATATTTTTGCCAAGGTAAACATCTCTCAACTCACATTGGCGTTGTCCAAGGAAAATTGTGAGCTTATTACCGTGCACGAACGGGACGAAAGCCTAGAAAACTATTATGTTAGCATGGTGGGAGGTGGCAAGAATGCGTAATCTTTTATCTTCAGGATTCCACCGCCTTTGGAAGGATAAGATCTTCTGGATCGGAATACTCGCCATATTGGTTATTTCTGTATGGACGATGATGAACGGTTCCAGGCAGTCCACCGCTATGATGGCAGAGGGATATACACGGAAGCTGGATGATTATTATTTCAATTTGGCTCCTCTTCTCGGTCTCTTCAGTGCCATCTTTACAAGCCTGTTTATAGGAACGGAACACAGCGAGGGCACCATGCGTAACAAAATAGTTGTCGGTCGTACGCGCGCAGAAGTTTATTTATCAAATTATGTTGTTTGTTTTACTGCAGGTGTGTGCTTTGTCGTCGCGTGGCTAATCGGCGGGCTCGTGGGCATTCCCACTTTTGGCGTTTGGACGATTGGTTTTGGAGGAGTATTGCTATACGCCCTGATTTCCATTTTCTTTACGGCGGCATTAACGGGTATTCTTACGCTGCTTTGTATGCTTTCTTCAAACAAGGCGATTACGACAGTTGTTTCGATAATACTGGCATTGGGATTGCTGGTGGCGGCTTCTATACTCTATAACAGCCTTGGCGAGCCAGAGCTAAACAGCGGCTATGTATTGACCGGAACTAGTGTGCAGATGGCAGAACCAACGCCCAACCCGAATTATGTGAGCGGAATGACGCGAACCATTTATCAGTTTGCGATTGACTGCCTGCCGAGCGGACAGGCAATTCTAATGGCAAACCTTGAAATTGGCCGCCCAATCCTGTCGTTGATATCCTCTGCGGTAATCTCGTTTGTCACGACGATAGCAGGCATCTTCGCATTTCGCAGAAAAAATTTAAAGTAACGGCAGGTAATAAAATGCTTCCTTGGATTCTGTGCGGTATTTTGTCCGTGATTTTCGTTTTGCTTGTTGTGAAGATACTGATCCTTTATAAAAGCATGGATGAAATCCGCATGGGGTTCACCGAGCATCTTTCTATTGATACCAACACGCTCATCTCCATATCCTCCAATGATCCACACGCAAAGCGGCTAGCCTCTGAAATTAACACGCAGTTGCGTTTACTTCGCAAGCAGCGCAGGCAATACCTAAACGGAGATCACGAGCTGAAGGAGGCCGTGACCAACATTTCCCATGACCTACGAACGCCGCTCACCGCCATATGTGGCTATTTGGATTTGCTGAAGCGAGAGGATAATCCAGAAGCTGTCAAGCGATATCTTGCTGTAATTGAGAATCGTACAGAAGCTATGAAACTGCTCACGGAGGAGCTATTTCGCTACTCCATTGTCGCATCTGCGCCAATTAACATGAGATTTGAAAATGTGGTAGTGAACAGCGTTTTGGAAGAAAGCGTATCGGCCTATTACGCTGCCTTGAAAAACAGTGGAATTACTCCGGTAATAACAATGCCGAAATGCAAAATTCAGCGTAAGCTTGATCGTGAGGCACTGTCCCGCATCTTTGGTAACATTATTACTAATGCCATCAAATACAGCGATGGTGATTTGAACATTACGCTAAGCGAAGCTGGGGAGATTGATTTCCAAAACAGTGCGTCACAGCTTGACGAGATACAGGTTGGCAAGTTGTTTGATCGCTTTTATACGGTTGAGGCTGCAAAAAAGTCAACAGGTCTTGGCCTTTCTATCGCCAAAGCGCTCACAGAACAAATGAACGGCGAGATAAGCGCTCGTTATTATAACGATAAGCTAATTATCCGTACCGTATTTGCGAAAGAGTAATCAGAATTGATTTTTGCAAAATATAATGCAACGTCACGTTGATTACGGTAATAATCGACTTAGACGTACTGGAGGAGGATAAGAGTGTTTCCTGCCTTCGCCACCCCTACCCCACCAATCGTTATAACCCCGCCATGTACAGCAGGGGGCTTTGAGGGTCGTTAAACAGATACTTCTCTTTCTTCTGCCCCGGCGTATGCGTCCATTAAAAAGCCCGTAGAGGGTATTACACAACGTCTTGCCGCAAGCGCGCCTGAAAAGGTGCGCTTTTCGCTTGCCGTCTCTGCACGAGCGTTGATAATCACGACGCTGCCCTAGTGCTTTGGGGATCCTCAGGTCATCAGCTCCGCGCCGTAGCCGCTTTCGCTTTCCACGAACACCGGAGTGGTGTTGGTTGGGTAGAACTGTCCGTTTGGCATACTGCCCTCACCAAACTAGCGGTCAATCTCCCGCGTGATGTTTCGAATCTCCTCGATTTCCTTATCGCTCATAACGCGGCAGCTGTTCCAACTTGCGGATCAAACTGTCCGCTTAACACGCCCTGCGTCACGTGACGGCGATTAAGAAGCGTACCATTAGCGTCGCAATAACCGCGGATATGGCAAGAGCCATGCGGTTTTCCTTGCGAATTTTGTCCCTGTTCCAATTACCACAATTTCGATTTCGCTTTATTAGGTTGTATTTGCGGTTGAAGCAAATAACAAATTAAGATAAAATTAAACCCAATAACAACATAAGGGAGAGACATTTTATGTAAGTTAACGATTGGAGTGACTCGCAAGAAGGCACAGAGCTATTTTTCGGATTGATAAAGAAAGAAGGTGGAAAGCAAAACTGCCACATAATATCCTGTTTTATATTATAGTTAAAATCCCTTCAATATTGTATAAAAATAAAAACCATAGTCCCAAATGACGTTACCGGTTTAATTTAGTCAGGGCATATTTTTAGGGTTACTGTTTACGTAAACGTTTATATTATGTTTATACTAGCTCAACGATATTTGCAAATAATTAGTGACAAAGATACAGAAAATGCGATAAATATTTAAAGATATATACAAATAATTTATTGTATTCAACAAAAACATAAAATCTATTGAAATGTTTATGTAAATAGTTTATTATTTATGAAGAAAGCTGAGGAGAGATAGAATGAAATACAGCGTAAGAAAAATCAGTGAGATGACGGGGTACTCTCCGGCTACTGTATCGAATGCTCTTAACAACAAAAAAGGAGTAAATAGCGAAACTTCAGAGCGAATATGGCGAATCGCTCGGGAGATTGGATATATAAACGCCTCAAAAGTAAATGACATAAAATTTGTGATGTATAAAAAGGACGGTCAGGTTGTAGCGGATACGCCATTTTTTGCATTCTTAATAGACAAAATAGAATCCTGCTGCAGAGAAGCTGGGTATCAGACGATAATGTACAATATCAACCAAACTAAGGATGATTATGCCCATCGACTTGATGAAATCCTGAATGGTTCAAGTTCGGCAGTTCTTTTACTGGCTACCGAACTTACAAGCAAAGATATGGTGCCGTTTGAGAGCGTTAAGTGTCCGCTTGTTGTTATGGACGCGTGGTTTGGAAACATGAAATTTGATACGGTCCTTGCAAATAACGAAGACTCAGTATTTGGTGCCACCACCTATCTAATCGAAAAAGGGCACAAGCGAATCGGTTATTTGGCGGGCAACATACGGATTCAGAACTTTAAACAGCGCGGGCTCGGCTACAAAAAAGCGATGCTGAAACATGGTTTGGGAATCAACCCTAGTTATGAAATATTGCTTACACCAACGATGGAAGGTTCACACAAAGATATGTTCGCGTATCTAAGCTCATCGCCCGAACTACCAACGGCGTTTATCGCCGATAACGATATCATTGCGCTTGGAGCAATGAAAGCGCTTAGGCAGCATGGCTATAAAATCCCGCATGATATTTCAATTATTGGATTCGATGATATGCCATTTTGCGAGATATCCTCTCCCGCGCTTACCACAATTAAGTTTCATCAAGATGAGATGGGTAAGATTGCTGTTGAACGCTTGGTGCAGAAAATAAAAGGCTCAAGTATTGTGACCTCAAAAATACAGATTGGAACCAGTTTGGTACTAAGGGATAGCGTGAGGGATCTAAACGCGTGATGAAGCGGAATTAGTCAAGGTCTTCGGGGATGGTAATCTTTAAAAGCTTTTGTTCGGTGTTTTGCTCGCCAAACCGAAGCACGGATAGTCGGTAAGCAGATACTTTTTATCGTAGCGCTGAAACACGTTTTGTGTTGTGCTCATAAGGCAATCACTTCCATAAACGGCTTGATGTGAATGACGGCGTGCTTGATGAGCCTTATGTTACCTGTAGAGCCTTAAAATAATCTGAAATTCGGTTTCAGGTTATTTTCAGCATGCCGAGATACAATGATTGCATAAGTCAGCAAACCAAACTATAATGAAGTTGCTAAACCTGAAGAACTAACTTTGATCACAGTATCGTCATAACACGCAGAAATAACAATGACGCATAAGGGGGGGAGCTTCCGGTGCGCGTACTGATAGTTGAGGACGAAAAACGACTGGCTGACGCACTTAGTCAGATTATGAAGGAACAGCACTATATTGTAGATGCGGTCTACGACGGCGAGGATGGGCTTGCCTATGCGATGAGCGTGCAATATGATGTGATTGTCCTGGATGTGATGCTGCCGGGTAGAAACGGATTTGATATGGTACGCGCACTGCGTGCAAACAAGGTGGCAACCCCGGTATTGCTATTAACCGCGCGCGACGAGTTAACCGACAAAGTAACGGGGCTGGATTGCGGTGCGGACGACTATATGACAAAGCCGTTTGTACCCGAGGAACTACTGGCAAGGATTCGCGCGCTTGCCCGCCGGCAGGGGGACGTGGTGTTGGAAGAGCAAAAATACCACGACCTAACGCTTTGTATCTCTACCCGTACGCTATCCTGTGGGCAAAAGAGTGTGCGTCTTGGATTTAAGGAGTTTGAAGTAATGCACCTGCTTATGGCAAACACCGGCATCATACTGCCAAAGGAGGAGTTGATTACTAGGGTGTGGGGCGCCGAAAGCAATGCGGAGGACAACAACGTGGAGGCATATATCTCCTTTTTGCGCAAAAAGCTGTACTTTTTATCCTCGCAGGTGCAGATTAACACCGTACGCAAGGTAGGGTACCGGCTGGATATCGATGTGGGGTGATGAAACTGAAACAAGCAATTAGACGTGGGGGAGACCCAATGCTCGCACGGCTGAGGTGGCAGTTTATTGCAATCAGCATGTCGTTTGTATGCGTCGTATTGTTGGTTGTTTTTGCTCTGCTGGGCGGCTCCACCTACCAACGGCTTGTGTGGGAAAGCGAAATGGCTATGCGCCAGATGCTTACCCGAGATGCCGGACACACACCGCCGAAGTTCGAAATCGGCGGCAGGGCAGAGGATCGGCGCGCTTTTTTTTCGGCGCTGGTGTTCTGCGTCGCTGTGGATGAAAACGGGGACATCCGGTTTTTAACACCGGAGTATGTTGAAGTGGCAGAGGAACTAGCGGCGCTGGCGGTACAGCAGGCACAGCAGAGCCAAAAGCCCACTGGGGTGCTGGCGGGTTTGGGGCTGCGTTATATCAAGGAACAGACACCAAACGGCATGAAATACGCTTTTGCGGATATGTCGGCGGAGCGTAGCTCGCTAACGGGTTTCCTGCTTACCTCACTGCTGGTGGGAGCGGGCGGGTTGGGTGCCTTCTTTGTGGCGAGCCTGTTTTTGGCGGGCTGGGCACTGCGTCCGGTACAGAAGGCATGGGAACGTCAGCGGCGGTTTGTGGCCGACGCCTCACACGAGCTGAAAACGCCCCTTACCGTCATTTTGACCAATATTGGTATATTGCTGGCTCACCCGCAGGATACGATTGCACAGCAATCCAAATGGGTGGAAAACACCAAAGCCGAGGCCGACCGTATGAAGCGACTGGTGGATGATTTGCTGTTTTTAGCCAAAGCAGATGCTCCGCGCCTGCCCCAAGCGCATCAAGAGATAAACCTGAGCGACACGGTGTGGAGTGCGCTGCTGCCGTTTGAATCCATCGCATATGAGGAGGGGTTAACGCTGACAAGCGAGATTACTCCGGGGCTTAAAACAAGCGGCAGCGAGGGCGAGCTAAGGCAGCTGGTAGCTATTTTGCTGGACAATGCGTGCAAATACGCGGGAGAAATGGGACGCGTGACACTGCAGCTTGAGCAAAGCGGCGACCACGCGAGGCTGAGCGTAAACAACACGGGCAAGCCGATAGACCCCGCACATCTACCACATCTGTTTGAGCGTTTTTACCGGGCAGATGAGTCGCGCTGTCGTAAGCAGGATGGCTACGGTCTCGGGCTTTCCATTGCAAAGCAAATTGCAGAGAACCATCGCGCGAGGATTGCCGTGGAAAGCACCGAGTGCTTGGGCACAACGTTTATCGTTACATTTGTGCTAAAACAGTAGAATTTGAAACAACCAAACCCCTCTGAAGTATCAGAGGGGTTTGTCAGTAGTCTTACCTGCACAATAGCAAGTTTTTCTATTCAAATATTGGGGTAGAGGATGGGTGCCAAGCCCACAGCCTGGGCGTGCGTAAGCTGGACCGGAGCTTTATGATTAGAAGTCATAACTAAACTTCCATAAAGAGCAAAGCAATTTCTCTAAGCACCGAGGCTTCTTTCTCATGCCCCATGCTCCGCTACTTCAACTCTTCGACCCGAACATTGGTTAAGTATACCGTAGCGGTCGAGCCTCTGTTTCCAAGGTTAAACTCCAGCCTTCCGTTGGGGTCGTCTTTTTCGGTCATTTCAAACTCGTAGGTATACGTTTTCATCTCTTTCGAAAGGGTGAGTGTCGTATCCTTCAAATAGCGTACCCAACCGTTCGTGGGGGCCGAAACGCACACGATGATGTCTCGCTCCTCGTCCGCATAGGCATCAAAGCTCACCTTGTATTTTTTGCCTTTGAGCATTGGCAGCTCGGGCTGAACCAGTTGTACGGAGTAATCGACCGCACCTTGATTGGTTGATGAGATAATCATCATCCCGTCCTTAATCTCTGCTTTGCCCTCACCACCCTGGAACAAAAGGAATTTCCAGTTAATATCATCGGTAAGATCTTCTACCTCAGAGAAGTTCCCGTTGTTTATATAATTGCCGTCTTCCAGCGGCTCTCTGAATACCTTTTCCGGTTTCTTCACGTTAAGGTCATAGCTGGGCTTCTGATATACCCTTACATAATCAATTTCAAACTCTGCATTATCAAAGTTAGTCGTTTCATCAGGGTTTCCCGGCCAGGTACCGCCTACGGCAAGATTAAGCTGCACAAAAAATGGCTGATTAAAGGGCGCCGGATACGGCTTTTCATCGTTGCCGTCTACAGCGGTAAACCAATCGTTCACGGTATGATAATGATTTCCGTCAATATAAAACCGCATTTCGCCCGGCTCCCATTCCACCGAAAACTCGTGGAAGTCGCTTGCAAATGTTCCGGTTTCCAGCTTGTAGGTTCCCTGCTGTTGGGCATGGGGCTCACCGTAATGGATTGTGCCATGCGCGGTATCGGTCTGGTTCCCGAGTACTTCCATGATATCAATTTCGCCACATTTGGGCCATTGTCCGTAAAAGCTCTCATCCTGAGGCATCATCCATATCGCAGGCCAAAGCCCTTGCCCCTCAGGAACCTTTGCGCGAACAACGACCTTACCGTATTGAAAATCCTTTTTGTTCTGCGAGTTTACTTTTCCGGATGTGAAGTAGTCCTTGCCGTTTGAATCGGTTGTTTTGATGGCCTTTAAAACGAGCTTTCCATCCTTTAAAAACACGTTTTCTCCTGTTAATGTATACTCCTGCAATTCGCTGTTTGTCCATCCCGGCTCTCGGGCTTCCATATTCCAAATGGTAGCATCAAGCGTATCTCCGTCAAATTCATCATTCCACAGCAAGGAATACCCTTCATACTCCGGAGTTTCCGGCGTTTTTGTCTGACTCTCTTCCATAGAGGGCTCTTGTTCTTTTTGGGGAACGGTGTTTTGGCTGCAGCCGGTTGTTGCTCCGAATAACAACAGTGCCGAAATTAACAAGCATACCTTCTTTGTCATACTCATTAAAATAACCCCTTTCTGGTTTATAAAAGTTCTATCAGCTTATCTGCAATTTCGCAGTAATGCGCATCCGTTATTCCGAAATCCTTGCCCTTATAAGTCCACGCCGCCCGGGCTATCCCGTATTCTTCAAAGACGCTATGAATATCTGAAAACCAGTTCAGCGTCGTGTCGAGTGATGCTTTGTCGATTACGCCGTACTCCCCACAGTACAGAGCCGTATTTCTTTCATTTGCCGTTTTAATTGCATCGGCAAAAGCCGCTTTAATAAAACCAATATCTGCTTTTTCAGAACGTACTAGTTCGTAGATGTCCCGGTGTTCGGCAGGAAGATATTTTTTCGTTTGGTCTACACACGTGCTGAAATCGTTGGGATATGAAATGGTGTAGTCGGCGGGCATTCTCTGTACCCAGTAAGCAGATTGATGCGTGTAAATCAGGGGTTCATAAAAATGAAAGGTATACACAATGTTTTCATCGTACGGCTCATCAAGCTTGCTGACCCAAAGCACACTGTTGTTTCTTGCGCCGCCAAGCAGAATTTTAGTCAAGGGAGCATGCCTTCGTATTTGGGGGATGGTTCTTCTTACAATATCGTTCCAAGCATCGGCTACTTGTTCATCCACAACTTCGTTCAGAAGTTCAAAAGCAAGCCTATCACTATACTTACCATAGCGTTTTGCTATCTCAACCCATAGAGATAGGAATTTTTCTTGAAGCGATGGGCTTTTAAAAAAGTCGTCCGCCTTTTCATCAAAGGAAAAACCCGCCGTTTTATGCAGATCCAAAATCATATTTAGGTTGTATATTCCACACCATTCAAGGCATCGGTCGATATACGCAAATCCAGCATCCAGATAACGGTCGTCATTTGACTTTACAAGCTCATAATCTATGGGGAGCCGAATGTGGTCTAGCCCCCATTGGGCGATGCGCCCGATATCAAGTTCTGTAATAAAGGATTCGTAGTGCTCGGTTGTGTGTTCGCATTGAGAAAGCCAACCGCCAAGATTGATTCCCCGTTCATATCCTGTAAATTTCTTCATTTCAATCGCCTCCATTTTACAATATCAATACTAACACCTTTGTTTTGCCTGTAATATCATTTTAATTGCTTTATTGTTGATATATTGATATGATGCAGGTAGAAGAACAATTGATTGGAATGATTCTATGAACTCGGAAAAAGAACTAAGTTACAAAGAATTCATCATGCGGGAACACGAGCACTTTCATGCGCCGTATAGCCCTGAATTTGCGTTCTATCTCGCTGTAAAAAACGGGGAAGAGGATACCGTTTCTCACCTGTGCAAGAGTGCCTTCGCAGAAAAAAGCGGATTCGGAACACTATCCGATAATCCGCTTCAAAGCTTAAAATATCATTTTGTAGTTACTGCCGCATTACTGTCAAGGTATTGTATTGAAGGCGGAATGGAGCATGAAACGGCATATAGCCTAAGTGATTTGTACATTCAAAAGGCTGATAGATGTGCGACTGAAAAGCAAATATCTCAGCTTCACGCAGTCATGTCGGCCGACTACACAAAGAGAATGAATAGTATTCGAAAAAGCCGAATTCATTCAAAGCAGATTACACGATGTGTAGATTATATCTACAACAACCTGCATAAACGAATACTCATCACCGACCTTGCCCGGCATACAGGACTTCACCCCAGCTATCTTTCCAGACTCTTTAAAAAGGAGACCGGGATTACGGTTACCGATTATATCCAAAGTAAAAAAATAGAAACCGCGAAAAATATGCTGAAGTATTCCAGCTACAAAATCTCACAGATTTCAACTATATTAGCCTTTCCAAATCAGAGCTATTTTGTCGAGATTTTTAAGAAAATAGCAGGAATGACCCCCCAAAAATATCAGAATATGTATTTTAGAGAAATCGGCATTGGTACAGACAACCACGAGTAGAATTTTTAAAAGCGGATGGCAGAGTAAGGTTGTCTTATCAACTAAACCACTTGCGTGTAAACCTCATGCAGGGCAAACTTCGCGCAAAGACGTTGCGCCTCCCTACCAAACAGGCATTGCATGTAATTACCTCTATCCGAGTGTCGCTCCACTATGGTTATGCCAATTGCCCGTCCGCTGTCTGTAGGCACCTTGACCCCATCTATGGGTTCAAGGTAGCCCGTCTTAATCAGTAACTTTTATAAGCAATCGAAAAAAAGATGTTGAGATGGTTTTTCTTTCGTTACATTTGTTTGGATGTATGTGTACAGGCTGCGCGCTTTTTTTCGTGCAGCAGCCCCATTATAACCGAAAATGTGGTACAATGAGTTGGAGGTGATTGCATGAAATTGCTAAAGGAAATTGTGCGAATGCAAGGACTAAACCTTGACGGAAAGGCAATTCACAGGGACGCTGTCAGAGCTGTAATTATAGAGGGCAGGCGCTTGCTTTTGATATATTCGCCCAAAGACAGGGACTATAAGTTTCCGGGTGGCGGTGTAAGCGCGGGAGAAACCAAGCAGACCGCGCTGATTAGAGAAGTAAGGGAAGAATCCGGAGCGACGGTTTTATCCATTGACGAAGAACTGGGAAAAGTCATTGAGCTGGATACTCCTTCGGAAGAAGGGTATGACGTTTTTAGAATGGTCTCATTCTATTACCTGTGCACTATACACCCGGTTCTCGGAGAACAAACCCTGGAACAGTACGAAAGAGAGTTGGGCTTTACCCCCGTGTGGGCTGATATTGACGAGACAATCTCGGCAAATAAAACGCTGATGCATTCAACCAATTTTCCCCGCTGGACACCAAGGGAAACGTTTGTGCTCCAATATATCAAGGAAAAGTACAGGCTGTAAATCAATGGAGCAAACACCCCGTGATACAAATGAACAATCAAAAATCAAGGTATAATGAAAGCGGATTATTGATGAAAAGACAGTGCGGTTAATAAAATAAGCCACGGGGCTGCAGCAACTGTTCGTGTTGCCGCAGCCCCGTTGCGTTTGTCATATCTCTTTTCGGCGACCGGATGCCTTACCTTGCTGCTACGCCGTAATGTCCAACAAAGAGCCAGCCGAGGCGGTGTTTAGATAGCCGGAATAACCGGAAACCGCAGAGGTTACCTGCGAAGAGAACAACTCGTTTACCTGATCCGTAATCCTATCAAGCTGTGTTCCAAGTAGCCCGTACATCGAAGAGATACCCGTGCCTCCCGAAATAAGCTTGGCCGTGGTGTTCGAAGTAACTGCCGCCTTAAGTGACTCATACTGCTCAAGTCCACTAGCAGTAAACCCGTTTTTTACAAAGGAGTCCACATTGCGAAGTGTTGCAAAGCTTTGGCTTTTCGCACTCGCAGCCACCCCAAGGGAAGCGGATAGATTTTTTACATTATAGACCTTTTTTGCGTACGCGGCAGTGTCGACCGATCCGACGGACGGATTGGTATAGGTGTTGTAATATTGGGTTGACATCTTTAAAACCGTCATACAAAACCCCTGCCTCTCTATGCCTATCATATCCTATTTCGGCAGGATAATCAAGGAGTTTAGGTTAAACGTCACATTAGTCCGTTTTGTTTTCCTCCCGAGACAAACGAATGAATGATGTATCGCGATTCGTTTAAATCATGTCCGAATAAAATGGAGCCTAAACTTGCATTTATGTCTGTTTAGGTTATTTGGGCATATCATACTTTTGTGATTATTGCATAAAATAATACAACAAAAGTCAAGCACAATAACGTTTTTGTGTAATCTTGATTGCGGAATCCATGCTATTGTGCTATAATAGCGTCATGGACTGGAAACGTTTCCGGTAACTATACCGGAAACGATTATAGGTGGTGAGCCAATTTGACCATTAAGGATATCGCAAGACTTTCGGGATATGGTATCAGTACCGTTTCGCGGGCGCTTAACAACCATCCGGATGTCAGCGAAGAAACCAAGGAAAAGATAAACCAGATTGTCAAAGAGCACCGGTTTATCCCAAACTCCAACGCCCGTCATCTGAAGCAGCAGGAGAGCAACAGCGTCGTTATCCTTGTAAAGGGAAGTTTCAACCTGTTTTTTGCGTCAATTATCGAGCATTTACAGATTACATTAAGCAGGTCGGGGCTCGGCGTTGTGGTGCATTATATTGACGAAGAAGAGAACGAGGTGCGCAGCGCCGAACAGCTGTGCCGTGAAATCAAGCCGCGTGGCATCGTTTTTTTGGGCGGTAATATTAAAACGTTTCAAAAACGCTTTTCCGGCATCGGCATTCCCTGTGTGCTCAGCACCACAAGCGCAAAGGATCTTTCGTTTGATAACCTTTCAAGCGTAAGCGTAGACGACACCCGTTGCGCCAAGAGGGCGGTGGATTATCTGTTTGAAAATGGTCACCGGCATATTGCCGTAGTGGGCGGAGATTATGATATCTCCTACATCGGCGGACTGCGTCTCGCCGGGTATCGTCAAAGCATAGAGGAGCATGGGCAGGTGTTTGACACCGCGTCCTTTGCACCGGCGCACTTTTCAGTGAGCTCGGCTTACGAGGCTACCAAGGAGCTGTTGGCAACAAACAGAAAAATTACCGCAATCTTTGCTATGTCGGACCTAATGGCAATGGGGTGTATCCGCGCCATCAACGACTACGGGCTGCGTGTGCCGAACGACATCTCGGTCATTGGCTTTGACGGTATTGAACTTGCGGATTATTACAGCCCCCGCCTCACCACCGTGCGTCAGCCCTGCGAACAGATTGCGGCGCACACAGCAAAAATGCTGTTGCGTTCGGTACAGGCTTCCGAGCCTGCCAACCACCGTTTGCTTGATGCGGAGCTGGTAGTAGGGGAGTCGGTCAAACGCATTTAACCGTGGGATATGGTCGATAGACCTTACCATAAACCAAACGATTACAGGAGGATTATTATGAGAAAAGCAAGCAAGATTTTTGCTCTGGCGCTGGCAGCGCTGATGGTACTCATGTCTTTGGCGGCCTGCGGACAGGGTGCGACGACTCCGTCCGCAGCCCCCAGCGCCGGAGAGCCCGCATCCCCACCTCCCGCTGCGGCTGAAGAAATCTACTTTTTGAACTTTAAGCCGGAGATTGCACCCATTTACGACGAAATCGCAGCTGCCTACAAGGCGGAGACGGGGGTAACGGTTAACGTTGTTACCGCCGCCAGCGGCACCTACGAGCAAACGCTCAAGAGCGAGATTGCAAAGAGCGATGCACCTACCATCTTTCAGATCAACGGGCCCGTGGGCTACCAGAGCTGGGCAGACTACTGCCTTGACTTAAAGGACACCGAGCTGTATTCGCACCTGACCGACAAGAGCCTTGCCGTAGCAAGCGGCGACGGCGTGTACGGCATTCCCTATGTTGTAGAGGGCTACGGCATTATCTATAACAACGCGATTATGGAAAAATACTTTGCGCTTTCCAGCAAAGCGGTTTCTATCTCTTCCGCTGCCGAAATCAACAACTTTGCCACCCTTAAGGCGGTTGTTGAGGACATGACCGCAAAGAAATCGGAGCTTGGCATCGAAGGCGTATTCGCCTCCACCTCCCTTACCTCCGGTGAGGATTGGAGATGGCAGACCCACCTTGCAAACCTGCCCCTGTACTACGAGTTCAAGGACAACACGGCGTTTGACAACACCGTTTTGGCGGGACTTGCCGCAAACGAGGTAGCCTTTAAGTACAGCGACAACTACCGCAACATCTTTGACCTTTACCTGAACAATTCCGTTACCGCAAAGGGCCTGCTGGGCAGCAAGTCGGTAGACGATTCAATGGCCGAGTTTGCCCTTGGCAGAGTAGCAATGGTTCAGAACGGAAACTGGGCTTGGGGACAGATCAGCGGCGTAGACGGCAACACCGTGAATGCCGAGGACATTAAGTTTATGCCGATCTACACCGGCGTTTCGGGCGAAGAGAAGCAGGGTCTGTGCGTAGGTACCGAGAACTACTTTGCGGTTAACAGCCAGGTATCCGCCGAGAAGCAGAAGGCATCTATCGATTTCCTCGACTGGCTGTTCTCCAGCGATACCGGTAAGGACTTCGTAACCAACAAGCTGGGCTTCATCGCACCGTTCGATACCTTCGAAGAGAACGAAAAGCCCACCGACCCGCTTGCCAAGGAAGTGCTGGCGTGGATGGAAAAGGACGCGACTTCTGTTGCATGGACCTTCGCTGCGTTCCCCAGCCAGACCTTTAAGGACGCCTTTGGCGCCGCTTTGCTGGAATATGCACAGGGCAGCAAGTCCTGGAACGATGTAGTCGGCGTATTTAAGGATATGTGGGCGAGTGAAAAGGCTAACGCCCAATAAATCTGTACAAAAGCCTCCTTCATTAAAATATTACCGCTTTTACTGTACGTAATGCCCTGCGTCCGTTTGGGCGCGGGGCATTATAATTATAATCGCGGTTACCCGTACCGAAGCAAGCGTAAAACGAAAGAGTGTTAACCAGACTGTTTGCTTATAACGCGCCATCTAATTTATTCGGTTTATTGCTATCGTGCGTTTTGCGCCAATAAGCAAAAACCAGAAAGGCATGGTCATCTCTATGCAAAAAGCAATAAAACGGTATTATGCCTTATTTACTTTGCCAACCGTTATCGCGTTTGCGATTTCGTTTGCTATTCCGTTTGTAATGGGTATTTATCTGTCGTTTACCGAGTTTACTTCCGTCACAAACGCAAGATGGGTTGGGCTAAAAAACTACATTACGGCGTTTACCTCAAGCGGGGATTTTATAAACGCACTGTGGTTTACCTTTCGCTTTACGGTGGTTTCGGTTATCACCATTAATCTGCTCGCATTTTTGCTTGCGTTGCTGTTAACGCGCGGCATACGCGGAACCAACCTGTTCCGCACCGTGTTCTTTATGCCAAACCTCATCGGGGGTATTGTGCTCGGCTACATCTGGCAGCTCATCATCAACGGCATTCTGTACCAGTTTGAAGCGACCATTACTACCAAGGCGGATTACGGCTTTTGGGGACTTGTGGTGCTCATGAACTGGCAGATGGTCGGCTACATGATGATTATCTATATCGCCGCCATTCAAAACATCCCGGTTGATATGCTCGACGCTGCCTCGGTGGACGGTGCCACCCCTGCGCAGATTCTGTTTCAAATTAAGCTGCCGTTTGTAATGCCCGCCGTTACCATCTGCACCTTTTTAACGCTCACCAATTCCTTTAAGCTGTTTGACCAGAACCTTGCCCTGACTGCGGGCGCGCCCTCCAAGCAAACCGAGATGCTGGCACTAAACATCTACAACACCTTTTACGGGCGCGCCGGGTTTGAGGGCGTGGGGCAGGCAAAGGCGGTAGTGTTCTTTGTGTTGGTGGGCGCCATCGCGCTGATACAGCTTGTTTTCAGCAGGCGGCAGGAGGTAGAGGTTTGATTACAACAATTCAAGCACTCCACTTCGTGTTTTGGGTTAATTTGTGCGCAAAATATGGCAGCGGCTTAGCCGCCACAAAGAAAGGGTGACGGATATGGCAAAAAACAAAAGCAAGGCGTCGTCCTTCATGTTGACCGTCTTTTTATCCCTATTGGCGGTCTCCTTTTTAGCACCCATCTTGATCATCTTCATCAACTCATTCAAGGGTCGCTTTTATATCTCCGAACAGCCGTTTTCTTTGCCCGACGAAAAGACCTTCTCGGGTATCACAAACTACATCAGCGGCATATCCAAAACCGGCTTTCCCAGTGCATTTATGTACTCGCTTTTTATTACCGTTTGTTCGGTCTGTGTGATTGTGTTATTTACTTCGATGACCGCATGGTGTATTGTAAGAGTAAAGAGTAAAATAAGCAGCATTTTGTATTATATGTTTGTGTTTTCCATGATTGTGCCGTTTCAGATGGTGATGTTTACAATGTCTAAGATGGCAAACATTCTAAAGCTTGATAACGCAGTTGGCATTATTGTCATCTATCTGGGCTTTGGCGCGGGGCTTGCGGTGTTTATGTTCTCAGGCTTTGTCAAGTCCATCCCCGTAGAGGTGGAAGAGGCGGCGTTAATAGACAGTTGCACCCCGCCCCAGACCTTCTTTTATGTGGTATTCCCCATGCTCAAGCCCACAGCCATCACCGTGGCAATTTTAAACGTAATGTGGATTTGGAACGACTACCTGCTGCCGCTGCTTGTTATTGGCAACAAGTATCGTACTCTGCCTATCGCGGTACAATACCTGCGCGGCGGCTACGGCTCAAAGGACATGGGCGCTATGATGGCGATGCTGGTGCTTACCATTATTCCCATTATCATCTTCTACCTTAGCTGTCAGAAGTACATTATCAAGGGCGTGACCGCTGGTGCAGTAAAGGGATAACCCCCTTATCTGCTTGGCAAGCAATAGATCATCGCAGCATATATGGCATGGGAGGGCTTTACTATTCGTTCCAGCGGTATTTTAATGCACATCTCCAGCCTGCCTTCGCCTTACGGCATCGGCACGTTTGGGAAAGCGGCATACGATTTTGTGGATTTTTTAACCGATTCCGGGCAAAGCTATTGGCAGATACTCCCCATAGGACCCACGGGCTATGGCGACTCCCCATACCAGTCGTTTTCCACCTTTGCGGGCAACCCCTATTTCGTCGACCTTGACGAATTATGCGACGAGGGGCTGTTACGCACAAAGGATATCACAGCGATTGAATGGGGGAGCGACCCTACGCGTGTGGATTACGGCAAGCTGTACGAAAACCGGTTTCATGTTCTGCGCGCCGCCTACGAGCGGCAGGATGACGCGCACAAGCGCAAGGTGCGTGCGTTCTCCCTGCAAAACGCGTCCTGGCTGGAGGATTATGCGCTGTTCATGGCGCTGAAAAATCATTTTGGCGGCAAGCCGTGGTCGGAGTGGGCAGAGGACATTCGCCTGCGCGAGCCAAGCGCCCTACGGGAGTACTCAAGTTTGTTGCACAACGATATCGGCTTTTGGCGGTTTGTCCAATATCTGTTCTTTTTTCAATGGGATAAACTAAAGCGCTACGCAAACCAAAACGGCATATCCATTATCGGCGATATTCCCATCTACGTCGCGTACGACAGTGCAGATGTCTGGGCAAGCCCGACATTGTTTGTACTGGATGAAAGCCTGCTGCCCACAGTGGTCGCGGGGTGTCCGCCGGATGCCTTCAGCGCAACGGGGCAGCTTTGGGGCAACCCCATCTACCGGTGGGATGAGATGAAAAAAGACGGCTACGCCTGGTGGATGCGGCGACTCCAAAGCGCAACAACAATAGCGGATGTGGTGCGCATCGACCATTTCAGAGGGTTTGATAGCTATTATGTAATCCCCGCTGCCGATAAAACAGCAGAAAACGGTGTGTGGCAGCAGGGTCCGGGCTTCGATTTCTTTCAAGTGCTGCGCAAAACCCTAGGGAAAAGGAATATCATCGCCGAGGATCTCGGCTTTTTGACCGATTCGGTGCGCAAGCTGCAAAAAAAGGTCGGATACCCCGGCATGAAGGTGCTGCAGTTTGCGTTTGATTCCCGGGAAGAAAGCGACTATCTGCCCCACAACTACGACAAAAATTGTGTGGTGTACACCGGAACGCATGACAACGACACGGTATGCGGCTGGTTTTTATCAGC
The DNA here is from genome assembly GCA_023460535.1 of Bacillota bacterium. Lineage (GTDB taxonomy): Bacteria > Bacillota > Clostridia > Oscillospirales > Ruminococcaceae > Acetanaerobacterium. Next base: position 34,743 of record JAEWPV010000019.1, on the reverse strand, counting down.
ACCCCGCGCCGATGTGCGCTTTTGCCGGCGTTACCTTGGCATACGCAGAAACGACCCTCGAGGCATGAGCTTAATCCGCGCGGCGTGGGCAAGCGTGGGCGACATCGCCATTGCCCCCATGCAAGACTTTTTGGAGCTTGGCGGCGAAGCGCGCATGAATGCGCCCTCTACCGTAGGCGGCAACTGGCAGTGGCGTGCACTGCCCTGCAGTATGTCAAACGGTCTGGCGCGGGATATCCTTGCTTTGACCAAGCTTTACGGAAGGTGGTGCCAGCGATGAGCACACAGAATGAGGCTTTCATAGCACTCTTTGACGCACACATAAGGGCAGAACAATCGGGCGGCGACGCAAGACCTTCGGTCTATCGGATACACAATGCGCTTGGCAAGGCGGTTATGTCTTACGTCGCGGATAACTGGCAAAAAAGCAGGCTCGCCCACGAAAAGGGGAAGCGCGCGTGTTATCTCTCTGCCGAGTTTTTGGTAGGGCGTGCGGTATACAACAACCTGCTGTGCCTTGGGCTGACCGAGGATGCCGACCGATTGCTTCATCAATACGGAGCAAGCCTTGCCGACCTAGAGGAGATTGAGGACGCGGCACTGGGTAACGGCGGGTTGGGCAGGTTGGCCGCCTGCTTTTTGGATAGCGCCGCCACCCATAACCTGCCGCTTGCCGGCTATGGCATACGGTACCGCTACGGGCTGTTTAAGCAACGGTTTGTGGATGGTATGCAGCAGGAGGAAGCAGACGACTGGACACGCCACGGAGACCCATGGTCGATTCGCCGGGAGGAGGACACGGTTACCGTCGCCTTTGCCGACCAGACCGTTCGCGCCGTTCCCTATGATATGCCGATACTTGGTTACGGCACAAGCAATGTGGGAACCCTGCGCCTTTGGCAGGCAGAGCCACTGGAACGCTTTGTTTTTGCGTTATTTAACGCCCAGCGCTACGATGAGTCGGCGCGCGCCAAAAACCGCGCGGAGGATATCTCCCGCGTGCTTTACCCAAACGATGACACACTCGCCGGCAAGCGACTGCGCCTTAAGCAGGAATACTTTTTTAGCAGTGCGTCGATTGCCGACCTAATTAGAACCCATAAACGGCTGCACGGTGACGATTGGTCCCGCTTTGCGGAGTTTTATGCCATACAGCTTAACGACACCCATCCCGTGCTTGCCATCCCCGAGCTGGTACGCCGATTGATGGATATGGAGGAGCTGTCGTTTGATGACGCGTTTGCCGTCGCTCAGAGCGTATTCCACTATACCAATCACACCATCATGGCGGAGGCACTGGAAAAGTGGAGCGGGGCATTGGTGCGCTCGGTGTTACCACGCATCTATCAGATAATCCGCTTAATCGATCGCCGGTTAAAAAAGGATTTTGCCAAACGGGGCATGGAGAAGGAACAGGTTCGGGGCATGGCGGTCGTGGACGGTAACACCATCCACATGGCGCGTCTGGCAGTCTATGCATCCGCCCACACCAACGGCGTTGCCCAGATTCACACCCAGCTGCTCACCGAGCGGGAAATGGCTGACTGGTACAGTATATTCTCCGAGCGCTTTCAGAACAAAACCAACGGCATTACCCAGCGGCGATGGCTTGCGCTATGTAACCCCGCACTTGCAAAGCTGATTACCGAGCTACTTGGCAGCGATCGCTGGATTACCGACCTTTCCGCACTCAAGGAGTTGGAGCGGTTTGCCGAGGATGAGCGGGTGCTTCGCCGTTTCATCGACATCAAGCAGGACAACAAGCGCCGTCTGGCGGAGCATATCCGCCGGTATGAGGGAGTTGACCTTAACCCCGACGCCATTTTTGACATTCAGATTAAGCGCCTGCACGAGTATAAGAGGCAGCTGCTAAACGCGTTTGCGATACTCGACATTTATTATGGCATCCTCGACGGGCGCATCACCAATTTTCACCCCACCGTCTTCCTGTTTGGCGCCAAAGCTGCACCCGGTTACAAGCGGGCAAAGGCAATCATCAAGTTCATCAACGAGATTGCTCGCGTTATTAACAGTGATGAGCGGTTAAACGGACGGATGAAGGTGGTGTTTGTTCACAACTATAACGTGTCCTACGCCGAGAAGCTGGTTTGCGCGGCGGACATTTCAGAGCAGATATCCACAGCGGGCACCGAGGCTTCGGGCACCGGCAACATGAAGTTTATGCTAAACGGCACCGTGACGCTTGGCACCTACGATGGTGCGAATGTCGAGATTGTGCGGGAGGCAGGCGAGCAAAACAACTTCATTTTCGGCCGACGGGTAGAGGAGCTAACACAGATGGCAGACCGCTACGACCCATTTGCGCTGTACAACGACAACCCATGTATCCGACGCGTAGTGGATGCACTGGTGGATGGGTCTTTTGACGATGGCGGTACAGGCGGTTTTTCCGAGCTGCACGACGCGCTGTTAAAGGGTGCGAGCTGGCACAAGCCCGACCACTACTACCTGCTGGAGGACTTCACGAGCTACGTGGACATACGGCTTGACGTAAACCGGGAGTACCAAAGCACGCTGTCCTTTGCCCAAAAGTCCTGGCTAAACCTATGTAACGCGGGACTCTTTAGCTCCGACCGCACCATAGCAGACTACGCGCAGAACATCTGGGGCATTACCCCTGTTTCAGTTTAACGGTAAACGACTTATCCCCCCTGCGAGTCAACCCGTAGGGGGGATAATAAGGTTCATTATTGATGCCCAAGAGAAAAAATCACGTCACAATATTTGTGGTACAATCGGAACAAGAACAGCAAAAATCAGCACGAAATATGCAAAAAAGATGTTGACACAGGGGCATAAAGTAAGTATAATATAAAGCGTCGCACAAATGCTGCGGAATTGTGTAACGGTAGCACGACAGACTCTGACTCTGTTTGTCTGGGTTCGAATCCTAGTTCCGCAACCAATAAATATTATATAACAAAAAGCCTATCAAACGATAGGCTTTTTGTTATATAACGTATATCTGATATTATTACGGCTGCAACATAAGCTACCGCCGTAATTTACTATAACCTTATATCAGAAAGCACTCGAACCTCTGACGGGAAACATAATCTACCCAAGGTGACTGTTGGACGGTAGAACCGCGTTGATTGTGTCAATTTGCCTTCTGTAATATTCGGCCATTTTCAAGCAGTCATTCATTTTTAAACTACCAGTGTTTTCATACACGATTTTCCCCTTTGTCTTCAGGTACTCTTTCATCATATCATGCAGTCCTTCCGAGCGGTATGTAACCGATTGAATGGTTTCCTTTGCCTTTTCAATAAAGTTCTCTTCGGTTCTGTCTGTCTTATTGCTTGCAAAGCTGTTATCTCCGTCAACATTTAGAAAAGGTGAGGATATTCCCGTGCACGCTTCAAACATCCGAGCGGCTCCATTGAAAACTGCCTTTACCATATGGTTTAATGGATTATCATCTGGAGATACCATCCGGTCAATCGTTCCCTGTACTTTAGAAAGCGCAGACATAACGTCATCCTTGCTTACCAACGTTCCGTTCTCGACCAGTGCGAATGCATACTTGCCATCGGTTATGTGGATATCTCCATCTGTATTTAGCAGTTCAGTATAATACGCCTTTTCGGCTTTCAAGTCAGTGAATGCCTTTATGCCATTTTCTTCGCGACTAACCGTCATGTAGCACATTTTCTGCATCTGTTCGTATTGGCTTATCGCGCCTTCAAACTTCTCTTTGTCAGACAACCTCTCGATTTTTCTAAATAAATCCTGGTTGCTGTTTCGAAAGCGTTCCGAGAGATTCTCACACCGATTCTCGACGACTTTATTAATAGTAATATAATTGGATTTATTGTTACACACAGGGCTAAAACCAACATTACCAGCTAGAAAATTGTTTTTATAAATCTGCTGTAGCGGTTTCGGCTTCGTCATCACCGCGTTCGTTATTAATCTCATTGTTACCACCCCGATTCAATCCATTGATAAGTGCTTGAGCCTGGAGGCACATCATAATACCATCTATTTACTAAGATTTTTAGCCAAATAGAGCCCGCGGTTGCGACAACTGATATGATATTTCTTGCTGTACTGAATTACTAGATATATATAATGTGGTGTTAATCATCCAAGACGTAGTATTGCAATTTTCATATCTGCACCAGTTTGTAATGATTCCTGTAAACGGTTTCAAGTAAATTTTATCATGATTGGTTATTGTTGTAAACTATCATGTGAAACTTTGTAATTATAAAAATTGATTTGTAAAGACAGTTGCTTAATAGATAAGGAACAATATGCGATTTCAATTTGTCGATTGTTAAACGAAGGTTGCCTTGTTAATAAGCGTAATTTCAAACATACTAACACAATCTCTTGTTTTATTAAATACTTAATAAGAAGTTCGAAATAGTAAAAAACTTGAACTGTCCCCCAGTTGATAGACAGTTTGATATACTGAAAACGAATAGGGTGTTTTGTTATACCAAAAGGGATACCTAAAAAGCGACATAGAGGAGAATTTAAACAGTAGGTAGTAGAATACATGAGGGAGCACAAGCTGTCCTGTGCGGAAACTGTAAGATACTTGATACTGATCACAAAAACGTGGCGCTATGGGAACGGAATTACCTGACCAACGGAGTAGAAGGGTTGCATTTTGAGCGCTGAGGACGAGGTGGAAAGGGCGAGACACCAAAACCACCCATGCAGGCGGATGAAGACCTGAATGCAGAAAATCAGAGGCTGCGCGCGAATAATGACGAACTACAAAACTTGCATGCCTAAGTGTCGGAACGGGTACTCGGGAGAATGGTCACAAGTAATCTCGGTGCTAAGGCAAAAACATAACCTAGGCACTAAAACAAAAGTGGCAAAACTAAACACCCAGCACGCAACGATTCTTCCTGCGAAGATCGGTGCGTGCTGGGTGTCCTTCCCGCTATTATCTTCTGCTCACACAAAGGAAGACGATTTTTCATTTTGGGACAAGCCGAGTCGGCAGACAGAATTGTTAATCACCGCGGATTTTGACGATGAGGAGACCTGCTAAACACCTCTCGCGCTTGACAACACTATTACCGTAAAACTCCGAAATCACCAACGTCCATTTTTACACTTCTCTTGTCGTGCGAATAATATCAATAAGCCTTGCGGAAACTTCGCGATCTGAAGCTTTTACTTTAATGGTAATCATATCATTGTCCCCAACCAACTCCTTGGGAATGCGATAGTTCTTAACAACCACTTTATTCCAAGGGGTTGCTCCAATTACCTCACGCGACAGCAGGAAATCATTAACCAATATATCAAAGCTTTCCTTGCAATCTGCGGGCATATACTTCATCAACAGAAAAGATTCCTCCTCCTTATTCACCTTCAGCTGGTAACTAAACCAGCCGTTCTTTTTTGCATACCGATAATGGAATCCATCCCGATCGCCTGACTCGGTATACTGACCTTCAATACCGTGAGACAGCTCGTATTGGTCATTGCCAATCTGTATGCTGTCAATCTCAGCTGCTTTGAGACGTTCTGCCTGAATCTTTTGCTCTACATATTTATTCAGAGCATCGGAACCTTCCTCTATAAGAATCCAGTATATTCCGTATCTCTGACGATGTTGCCTGTAGTGTGGAGTGAATACCAGCATGTCATCCGCGTCTGTTCCTTTTAACCGGAACTCCAACTTGTCTTTTTCTTTTACCAGGTTTAATGAAATATTCGTTTTCCAGGACTCCAAACTTTGTCCTTGAATCACTAAATAATCTTTTACTTCCACATGCTTGCTTGGGATTTTTACCATAATACCGGTAGTTGACTCTTCCATTTTTTCCGTTCCAAGGCCTGCGCTTAATACTACCGGTCCATAAGTAAATGCAACGGCATTGGGATTATCGGGTAAAGAAGCCAGTGCGGGTACAATTTCAAAACTGATTTCGACAGTATCCTTATCATTCCAGGTGCGGCGAATCAACGCATACCCTTTTTCTTCGCAATAAGAGCTGATAGTTCCATTTATATAAATTTTAACGCTCTTAGACCAGGTAGGCATACGCAAGCAAAGTGTAAACTCTGTTTGCTCCTCTGCATTGATCATGAAAATTACTTTGTCTGTATTGGGTATGTCGGATTTCTGGGTGATTGTTACACGTTTTTCGTCCCAATTCAACAAAGTGGAATAATACATATTGACGTACAGCTTATTTTCTTCGAAGAAATAAATGCTGTCATTTAGCTTTGTGAAATTCTCCATACCTGTTCCCGTACAGCACCAAAAGTGCTCAAACGGTTTGTTATAAACCTTAAAATAGCCTGTTTCCATCGGTTGAAAGTACATTGTCATTCCGGTATCCGGGTTTTGAGAGGATAAAATCGCATTGGTAAAGGTGTTTTCATAGAAATCCGCGTATTTTTTGTCCCCGGTTATTTGAAACAGTTCTCTTGTCATTTTAAGCATATTGTAGGTGTTGCAGGTTTCACAGTTGGTAGAAGTACGCTCCGCATCCAGAATATTGGGTTCGCCGAAATGCTCCCATTCACTGTTTCCACCAGTTACATAGCTGTGGTTATTAACCACAATATCCCAGAAGTTTTTACACACCTCAAGATAAAACTGCTCTGCTTCACCAATTGCCAAAAAGCGGTTCAAGGCACCTAAGAATTTTGGGATTGTAGTATTGGCGTGCCTGTTATTGAGTATATCCTTTCCGCTGTGAATTTGCTTGAACAACTCAACTTCATCGAACCTATGGGCAGCAGTACTGTGCTTTTCATTATGAGTTATCTTATATAACTCATATAAACAATCATTCATTCCGCCGTATTCAACTGCCAAAACATTGGCGTGTATTTCGGGCGTCCATCTTTCAGTTCTGCAAAACACCCAGTCCCCAAGCCTGGAAGCGATGTTTAACGCTGTTTCTATTCTAGCGAGTTTATAAACGGAGATTAGCCCGGATAGTATTTTGTGCATGGTATACCAAGGCACCCATATCGGTTTGCGGTTTTCAACCCTATCAAAGTACTCTTCAGGAAACGCAGAAAGGTAGCCGCTAACTAATTGGCACAACGAAAGCTCCTTCAGCAAATATTGCAGCCGGTCATAAATCGTTGCATCTTGAGTACTTGAATAAGCTTGCGACAAAGCCAGCAAATAATGCCCCATCGTATGGCCTCTTATCTCCGTATCCTCCCACCCCGAATAGTTTGCGGCTTTGGGAGCAAGGCCTTTTGTTATATAAAAGTATGACAACAATCTATCACAATCGAAGGATTCCAGATACGCTATTTCCTTGTTGAATGCATTTACCAGATAAGGATCGATAAGCTTTACCTGTGACTGAGAAAAAGATGTAATCATAGTAACCCCTCTTTATTAAATTCTGTTTTGATTACAGTATACCAATTGATTTTTGTATAGTAAATGGGTATATAAAGAGTTTGTGGCATGACTGAAATGACAATGATGTAATCTCTATTAATCCGATTAAAGATATATAGTTTACAACGCAAGTATTTGCCTCAAGCAGGATTAAAAACGCAAAATCACTTAATAAGAAAGGCGATGACATATACCCATAACGCTAAATAAAAGCAAACTCCATCAAAACGACATTCTCATAGTTTTATCAAGACAAACATAAGAGAGAATGACATCAGATGGAGTTTGACAAAGTCATGCAAGAACTAAATACCAAAATATGAAAAATGTTCTTAGGCGGATTAACCCAATAATCGCCGATACATATAGCTAAAGACTTTGAAAATACTGAAACAAAATCGATCAAAAGCTTTGTATTGATGGCTTTTGCTAAGATTTTTCGAAGGTATATTAAATGAGGACGACCGCGGTTCTATCCATGAGAAGGTATATTTACAGTCCCACAGCACTACGTAGGGCATCCGCCTTATCGGTTTTCTCCCAGGATACACCCAGATCCTCGCGTCCCATATGTCCGTAAGCGGCAAGCTGACGGTAAATTGGCTTGCGAAGATCCAGCTGCGCAATGATTGCGGCAGGGCGCAGGTCAAACAAACGGGTAACCGCGTCCGCAAGGATATCGTCCGAAACTGCACCGGTGCCAAAGGTATCTATCATTACCGAAACAGGGTGTGCCACCCCAATGGCGTACGCAATCTGAACCTCACAGCGCTTTGCCAACTTAGCGGCTACTATATTTTTAGCAACATAACGAGCGGCATACGCAGCGGAACGGTCCACCTTCGTCGGGTCTTTGCCCGAAAAAGCGCCGCCGCCGTGTCGCGAAAAACCGCCGTAGGTATCGACTATAATCTTTCTCCCGGTCAAGCCGCTGTCGCCTTGGGGACCACCTACCACAAACCGTCCGGTTGGGTTAACGAAATAGCGGGTGTTGTCATCCAACAGCTCAGCAGGGATAACAGGGCGGATTACCTGCCGAATTACATCTGAGCGAATCTGCTCGAGGGTTACCTCGGGATTATGCTGAGTGGAAACGACCACGGTATCCACCCGCACGGGAACTCCGTCTTGGTATTCCACCGTCACCTGCGTTTTTCCATCAGGACGTAGATAGGGCAGCGTGCCGCTTTTACGAACCGCGGCAAGGCGTTTTGCGAGCGCGTGTGCCAGCGAGATGGGCATAGGCATCAGCTCCTTGGTCTCATCGCACGCGTATCCAAACATCATACCCTGATCGCCGGCGCCCGTGTCGTTGGCATCGCTGTCGCGGGTTTCCAACGCTTGGTTTACACCCATCGCAATATCGGGAGATTGCTCGTCGATTGAGGTGAGCACCGCACAGGTGGTCGCGTCAAATCCAATTTTTGCACGGTCGTATCCAATGTCTTGAATTACCGAACGCGCTAGCTTTGGAATATCCACATAGCAGTTGCAGGTAATCTCACCCATTAACAGGGTCATGCCGGTGGTAACGGCGGTTTCGCACGCCACCCGCGCAAGGGGGTCGTTAGCCAGAATCGCATCCAGAACGGCGTCGGAAATCTGGTCACACACCTTATCGGGATGTCCCTCGGTGACCGACTCGGACGTAAAAAGCATTTTTGCCATAGTCTTATTCCTCCATTGTACAATTGTTAACATTATCTGTTTGGCGTTGCAATTTATGCGGCGGCAGATACACCGTAAACAAACAAAACGCCCCAACCGATAAGGCTGAGACGTTATAGTCTATATGCGCCTCATCTCTCGTTTCACGCTGGAATTGGCACCTTACATCTGCAGGTTGCCGGGTTTCACAGGGCCAGTCCCTCCACCACTCTTGATAAGGAGATATTCAATTGTCTAGTACCATTATAGTATGAAAGGGCGGATACTGTCAATAGGTAATACACTAAACCGGTATACTTGCTCGAATCAGGTGCGCGAGCTTTTTGTAGCTTAGCATTGTCACAAACGAAAGGATAAAGCATTTCACAATGTTAAACGGAACAACACCCAGCAGGATATACATGCCGATGCTGTCAATGGCGGGGTTTACCGCGGCACAGGCGGCAATAATGGCGTCGATGGGCATAATCTTTGAGTAAAACGGGATGATTAAAAAGTAGTTCGCCACGCTCGCTACAGCAATCGCCGCGACGCTTGCGGTCACGCAGGCAAGCAACGCGCCTTTTTTGGTTTTAGTGAGTACATAAATATAGTGCGCCGTAACGGCAAGGGTGGAGAGAACCAAGAAGTCTGCAAGTTGACCAATGCCTCCGGTTGTCGAAGTGAACACATGGACGAGGTCTTTAATCAGGGTAATTGCAACCGCCTGAACGGGACCAAGCATAAATGCAGCCAGCAGAATGGGGATGCCGCTTAAATCAAGCTTCAAAAAAGGCGGCAGAAAGGGCAAAGGGAATTCATAGTACATAAGTACTGCGGAGATTGCGGAGAACATCGCGATGTAGGTAAGCTGTCGGGTTTTGCTGTTGGCGCGCATAGTTTGTTCCTCCAAATAAAATGATTTCTGTTTTGTCGGCGAAAAGGGGAAAGTCGCCCCAAACAAAAAACCATACAAAAAGCCCCTGAACCAATTACAGCTCAGGGGCGAAACGAATTCATATCGAAAATCGGTATGGTTCTTGTTTCTTTCATCCGGACTATACCGTCGGTTTCGGAATCTAACCGAAATCGGCGGGTTTTTACTCCCGCTCGCGGACTCGTGGCATTGCGCCCTTTACCGCCGGTGAGGAATTACACCTCGCCCTGAAACAGATTATGCCATTATTATAGTATGAGTAAGGTGGGGTGTCAACTAACAAATAATCACAACTTGGTGGCAGTTACATACAATAAACTAGAATAGATACATAAAAAGGCTGATAAGCGGGCTTTATTGCACGAATGTTTTGGTTTATCCCATTTTCGTACAATAATAGGAAGCATTTAAATAGCAAAACACAGTGCACAAGGCAAGGTTTCTCAACATCCAAGCACACAGGGAGGGGTCTGTATGCCATATACTATTGTGATTATCGTGTTATCCGCACTATCGGTATTAGGCATCGTTTTTTTACTGGAGCTTGCCGCGCGCTATCTGTTGTTTGGCAAGGATAATACCACCACCATCAAGATACTTCGCCGGCAGGCATCGGAGCTGGAGTATTCCGTTCGCGCGGTCGAGAACCTGCTCGACTGCACACTGCAGCCGCAGGAAACCGTGTTGTTTATTCTATACGACGGTACCGACATAGAGCTGCGTGAGATTGCCCAGCGCCTCGACGCAGAATACGGCAATATCATATTATGTGAAGAGCAGCAGTTAACAGGCGAAATCATGCGTGTAGCAGGTTTACAAACGCCCGGGTAAAGGATATACTGAAAACAAATGAAATCAACTCTGGAGGAACACAATGCGCGACGAGGAATTTTCCGTTTTAGAGGGAACGATTGAAACCATTGTGTTTCGCAATGAGGAGACAGGCTTTACGGTACTGGAGCTTGACAGCGACGGGGAACTTGTGACGGCCGTAGGAGAGCTTGCCGAAATTAGCGAGGGCGAAGAAGTTAAGCTGATGGGCACCTATACGACGCATGCAACTCACGGCTCGCAGTTTCGAGCCATTACCTGCGAGGTGCGGCTGCCCGCCACTTCGGCCGCGGTGCTGAAGTATCTGACCTCCGGCGCGGTTAAGGGCGTGGGTCCCAAAACCGCCAAACGGATTGTAGAGGCGCTGGGCGATAAGGCACTTGAGATTATTGAGCGGCAGCCCGATATGCTCGAGCAGATCAGCGGAATATCAAAGGCGCGCGCAAAGCAGATAGAAAACAGCTTTAAGCAGGTATTTGGCATCCGCACGGTCATGGCGTTTTTAAAGGGATATAACGTGCCGCCCTTGTGCTGCGTCAGGGCGTGGAAGCAGTATGGTCCCGTTGCGATAGACATCGTCAGCGCAAACCCGTTTGTTCTTTGCACCGACGAAATTGGGGTTGATTTTGCCAAAGCGGATGAGATTGCAAAGGCGTTGGGGCTTTTGCCGGAATCGCCCGACAGGATTTTGTCGGGCATTAACCACATATTGGCTAATGCCTGCAAAAACGGTCACACCTGCCTGCCGTATCAGGCACTGATTGAAAATACGCAAAAGCTGCTTTGTATCTCATCCGATGATATCGAAAACATCGTCTACGAGCAATCCCAGCGGGAAGCGGTTGTAAGCGAGCAGATAGGGGATAAGCAGTATCTCTATCTGCCCGAGTATGCGTATGCCGAACGCTTTATCGCAAGCAGATTGTCGCTGATTATTCGCTGTGCACCCGACACCAAGCGTGATTGGTCTGCCGAGATAACGGCTCTGGAGCGGGAGATGGGCATCAGCTACGAGCGTATGCAAAAAAAAGCGATTGCAATGGCGCTCTCTAACGGCATTATGGTGCTCACAGGCGGTCCCGGAACGGGCAAGACCACAACCATTAAGGGAATTATCGAGCTTTACGGTAAAACAGGCGGTAAGGTTGCACTCGCAGCCCCCACCGGGCGAGCCGCCAAACGGATGAGCGAGCTTTCCGGCTATGAGGCAAAGACCATTCACCGGCTGCTGGAGGTGGAGTATACCAAAGGGAACAAGCCCTCCTTTCGCCGCAACGCCCGAAATCCGCTGGATTGCGACGTGCTGATAGTGGACGAGTTCTCAATGGTGGACACGCTGCTGTTTGAGTCGCTGCTGTCCGCCGCGAAGCTATCCTGCCGGATTGTGCTGGTGGGCGACTCTGATCAGCTGCCCTCGGTAGGGGCGGGTAATATTCTGCAGGATTTGATTGATAGCGACTGCGTGCCCACCGTCACACTCACCGAGATCTTCCGTCAGGCTGCGCAAAGCCTGATAGTTACCAGTGCGCACGAGATCATTCGCGGTGAGCTGCCTTCCATAGAGGTTAAGGACAACGACTTTTTCTTTTTACAGTGCGATGCGGTTCAGGAAGCCGACTTGCTTGTGTCCTTGTGCAAAACGCGCCTGCCAAAGGCATACGGTTACTCCCCGCTGTGGGATATTCAGGTGCTGTGCCCCAGTAGACTGGGAGATCTCGGCACCGGGGCACTCAATGCCCGGCTTCAGCAATCATTAAACCCAAAGGCGGATAACAAGCCGGAGGTGAAATCCGGTTTTCTTACCTTTCGCGAGGGTGATAAGGTCATGCAGGTGCGAAACAACTACGATATCCTGTGGACGCGTGACGACGGCGAAAACGGTGCAGGGGTGTTCAACGGCGATATCGGCATTATTCAGGGAATCGACCGTGCCGCGCAGCTGGTGTCCATTCGTTTTGATGATCGTGTCGCTGACTACGCGTTTGAACAGCTTAACGAGCTGGAGCTTGCCTATGCCATCACGGTGCACAAAAGCCAGGGCAGCGAGTACGAGGCGGTGATTATCCCGCTCGCAAAGCCGGGACCAAACCTGTATTACCGCAATCTGCTGTACACGGCGGTTACCCGTGCAAGACGCTTGCTCATTCTGCTTGGCAACCCCGAAGCGCTTTCGTATATGGTTAGAAATAATAAAAAAACATATCGTTACTCAAATCTGCGTCAGTTCATCATCGATGAGGTTTTAAACTGACGGATGGGGTGGTGCGATGAACTCATCACAGATGCTAATAAACTTTTTATTCCCCAGCGTTTGTTGCTTTTGCGGGGAGGTAACCGCGTACGACCGTGCGGTTTGCCCGCTCTGCCGCGAGAAAGTATCAACGATTAGTGGCATTGCCTGCTCGTCTTGCGGGATGGAGCGGGGGTTTTGCTCCTGCGCCGAACAGCCCGGTGAATACGAATGCAGTGTCGCCTCGTTTTATTACGAGGAGTTGCCCAAGCAGGGCGTATTGCTGCTTAAATACGGGCAAACACCCTATATAGCGCGGTACCTAAGCGCCTATATGGCAAAGCAGGCTTCCGTGCGCTTAAAAGGCATCCGGTTTGACATGCTAACCGCGGTGCCCATGCACCGATTAAAACGGCGCGCACGGGGCTATAATCAGGCTGAGATGCTCGCACGCCCGCTTGCAAGGCGCCTAGGTATACATTACGCGAAGAATATCCTGCTTCAAACACAAAAAAACCGGTCCCAGCATCTCCAGAACCGCGATGACCGACAAAAAAACGTCCAGGGGATTTACCAGCTGGGTAAGAACGCATTGGTAAAGGGAAAAACCATCCTTTTGGTGGATGATATTATTACGACAGGCGCCACCCTACGCGAGTGTGCCCACGTTTTAAAGGCGGGGGGAGCAAGGGCGGTTTATTGTGTCGTTTTTTGTGCGACCAAACCCATAAATGCTTGAAAATATTACGAATTGTTTGTATAATAAAAAGTATAGCTGATTTTGGAACACTCTCCTCAACATGACATTTTAATCCACGGGTGCTCCGTGTTTCATCATGTGCTGCGCGTAAGGGCAGAAAGGAAAAAGAAATGGGCAAAAGAGACATCGGCATCGATCTTGGCACCGCAACCGTCATCGTATATATTGTTGGTAAGGGCGTAGTTTTGTACGAGCCGTCCATTGTAGCGGTTGAGACGCTTACCGGCAAGATCGTCAGTGTAGGAGAAGAGGCGTTTAAGCTGCTAGGCAGAACGCCGGACAACATCCGCGCGGTGCGTCCGCTGCAGGATGGTGTTATTTCCGATTATGTTCTCACCGAGCAGATGATTAAGCATTTCTTAAAGCGCTCTTACGGCAATATGCTGTTAAAGCCTCGCGTTGCCTTCTGTGTCCCTTCCGGCATTACCGATGTGGAGTCTCGCGCTGTAATAGAAGCTGCCATCACGGCAGGCGCGCGCAAGGTGTACCTAATAGAGGAGCCCGTTGCGGCGGCAATCGGCGCGGGCATTGACATCTCTCAGCCCAACGGATGTATGATTCTCGACATCGGCGGCGGTACGACCGATATCGCGGTGATTTCGCTCAACGGCATTGTGTGCAAATCATCTCTCAAGATTGCGGGCAATAAGTTCGACGCGGCGCTCATCAAATACATCCGCAACAAGTACAGCGTTTTAATCGGCGAAAAGACCGCCGAACGCTTAAAGCAGGAGATTGCCTGCGTCTGGGAACCAAGCCCCGATGAAACCATGGAGATTAAGGGCAGAAACCTGATTACCGGACTGCCGCAGAAGATAACCATCTCGGCGGTAGAGACCAAGGAGGCACTCGAAGAGCCGATTTCGCTGATTATCCAAGCCATTCAGTCGGTGGTCGAACGCACCCCGCCCGAGCTGGTGGCAGACGTATCTGAGACAGGGCTTGTTCTGACAGGCGGCGGCTCGCTGCTGCGCGGATTGTCGGAGTATATCACATCCCAGCTTCGCATGAAGGCGCGAGTGGCGAACGACCCGACGAACTGTGTTGCCATCGGTACCGGACGCGCGTTTGAGTACATTGACATTCTGCAGGACGGCTTCTTTAACCCGTCCACCTATCGGTATCAATAATATTCGTAAGAGAGGGCAAGCCCCTCTCTTTTTTTGCGAAAAGGTGCAATAAAACGGGAAGAAAATGGCACAAATACTGTAATCAGCGAAATGGGTGGGCTTTGCAATGCGCTATAAGCATATAACCGTTATGATATGGCTGTTTTTGGCGATACTCTTCGTCTTAGGCGGCTGTGCAGCTCCATCGGAAGTCGAGCAAAGCCGATCGGATAATGAAGCGTTGATTGTTTCCGATACGCTGTCGGATGTTGACGCCTCTGATTCAAACGCCGAATCGGCTGTTCAGAAAGCCGAACAGATTTTATCGCAGTTTACCCAAAGCAAACAGGAAGCGAGAGCTGAGGAGTTTGCCTACGAAAACGGCTACGTGCTGGAGCTTGAACAGGAAACTGTCAATATTGCACTGATGCAAGATTTTCTAAGCCTGCTTGATCAAAACAAAACAGCACAATTGGTGGTACTTAAACAAAGTAAAGCCTACGGATACGATTATGTGTACCTGGTAAACTCTCGAGAAGGGGGAGGCGCTAACGTCACGGTTGCCTGCAACCCGGAGACGGTTGAGTATCCATACGAGCGGTATGAGCAAAGCGATAAGGAAATCATTCTATTTTCGCAGCAAAAGCAAACGGCATATCTGCCCCTTTATATCGGGCTTAACGGCAGCGAAAATTACACGCCGAATTGTGAACATCAGAACTGGGAGCATACGATCGTTACCAGCCTGATTTATTATGTCGGCGAGCAAGAGTATCTGCGGTGGTTGCAATGGTCGGCGCAGGACAGTCTCCGCTTTGGGCGGTGCAACATATCGGTCTACGATTTTCTCAAGGCATTTTCCGTCGATTATGATACCTTTGAGCAAACCATAGGGAATAACGCCGTCGGCTATGACCTGGATATGATTAAGCGCGAGGTTTATCCGCAATACGTAAAGCTTATGACGACGCAAACCTCCCCCGAGGAAATCGGCGCATTGTTTTTAGAGAACTGGATGAACAATGCACTGTCGCAAAAGGCTGAGGACGGAACCCAACTCCTGACGTATACGATAAATCGCATTGAGCATTTTGCGGGTGATATCGAGGAGTTTGCCGTGCACGTGGAATTTGACTATAACTGCACCCTGACGGATAAGGGTATGTCGGTTTACGTTGCGGGCAACGGCGAGTTTGACGGTAAAGGAACAGTGACAGGGGTATGCCGTGAAATGCGGATAAAGCGCGTGGGGCACAACACCTATACGCTTCTTGGTATGGGAACCGGTGGGTACGGGGCAGGACTTGTCCCTGTATCGTAATTAGATTATTTACAATAAAAAGGCCGGAGGGGTGCAGTCCATTACCCCCTCCGGCTGTTTGTTGTGGCGTCCTTTTATGGGATTACAACGAGAAATAATCCACCGCAGCCGAAAATAGCTTTTGGTTTTTATCGCCCTCTACATTTTTGCAGATGTCCTTGCCCATGCGTTCACTGTGCGCCATCTTACCAAGGATACGACCGTCTGGGGAGGTAATCCCCTCCACCGCGTAGTACGAGCTGTTGGGGTTAAAGCGAATATCCATCGAGGGGTTATCATCAAAATCAACGTACTGGGTAGCAATCTGACCGTTTCTGGAAAGCGTGGTCATCAGTTCCTCCGATATGATAAAGCGTCCCTCGCCGTGAGAGACCGGTATCGTATGGATGTCGCCGACGCTGGTGTACATCAACCAGGGGGAGAGGTTAGAGGCGATGCGCGTGCGCACCATCATCGATTGGTGTCGACCGATGGAGTTGTAGGTCAGGGTGGGGCTGTCTTCCTCTGCGTCCACAATATCGCCAAACGGTACAAGCCCCAGCTTAATCAGCGCCTGAAACCCGTTGCAGATGCCGATCATTAACCCGTCGCGCTTTTGCAGCAGCTCGCGCACGGCCTCGGTGATTCGCGGATTACGGAAGAATGAGGTGATAAATTTGGCGGAACCGTCCGGCTCGTCACCGCCCGAAAAGCCGCCCGGTAGCGCAATAATCTGGCTGCTTTGTATCAGCTGCTCCATGCGGTCTACCGACTCGGCAATCGCCTGAGCGGACAGATTGCGAATTACGCAGCACTCGGCTTCGGCACCCGCCAGCTCAAATTGGCGCGCGGTGTCGTACTCGCAGTTGGTGCCGGGGAAAACAGGGATGAGTACACGCGGCTTTGCAATTTTAGTTTTTGGCGCCACACGGCTCATCGCGGTGTAGGAGTACGTCTCAACGGGAACAGGCTCAGCTTTAACATTGCTGGGGAACACGCTTTCAAGCTTGCCCTCCCAGTGTGCTTCAAGCCGGGACATCGGAACCTTTTTCCCCGCGTACTCCAGATAATAGTCGCTTTGCGTTACGCCGATTACGTCAAGGTCGGTAGCTGTTCCGTCCAGCTCTATCAAAAATCCGCCGTAACCGCCCGAATAAAGCGCCGTTTCAGGCAGTTCCTTGGTAAAGGTAAAGCCGATGCGGTTGCCAAGACTCATCTTAAATATTCCCTCGGCAATTCCGCCGGCAGAAAGCGCCCACACCGATTTAGCCTTACCGCTTGCGATAAGCGACTCCACCGTATCAAAGCAGTCCTTAACGCTGTCAAAGTCGGGTTGGTGGTTCTTCGCTTCTTTCGGTGTAATCAAAGCCACATGATTGCCGCTACTCTTAAACTCGGGCGACACAACCTTGCTTGCCTTAGCACACGAGATAGCAAACGAGACCAGCGTCGGCGGCACATCAATGTCCTCAAAGGTACCCGACATCGAGTCCTTTCCGCCGATGGCGGCAATCCCAAGTGCCGTCTGTGCCTTTAGGGCACCGAGCAATGCAGCAAGCGGCTTGCCCCAACGAAGCGGGTCGCCCTTGGTGCGCTCAAAGTATTCCTGCAGCGTCAGGTAGCAGCCGTGTCGGGAGCCGCCGGCGGCAACCACCTTTGCAACCGAGCTAATCACAGCGTACATTGCCCCATGAAACGGGCTTTGCTCCGAGAGATACGGGTCAAACCCGTATGCCATCACCGAGCAGGTGTCGGTCTCTCCGTCCAAAACGGGGAGCTTTGCCGCCATTGCCTGAATCTCGGTGCGTTGTGTTTTACCGCCATAGGGCAGGGTTACGGTACCGGCGCCGATGGTCGAGTCAAAACGGTCCACAAGCCCCTTTTGGGAACAGATATTCAGGTCACTTACCAGCGCCTCCATGCGCGCTAAAAAGTCTCCGTCGGGCAGAGCGGGCGGGGAAAGGGAAGGGGCAGATACCCGAACCGCGGTGCGTTTTGGCGCGCCGTTGCTGTTTAAAAAGTCGCGCGAGATGCTCACGATTCGCTTGCCGTACAGCTCCATTACAAGGCTGTTTGAATCGGTGACGTCAGCAACGTAGGTTGCTTCCAGGTTCTCGCCGTCGGCAAGCTCAATAAAGCGGGAAAGATCCTTGCTGCGAACCACACAAGCCATGCGTTCCTGCGATTCACTGATGGCAAGCTCGGTGCCGTCCAATCCGTCGTACTTCTTCGGTACGCGGTCTAGGTAAATATGCAGCCCGTCCGCAAGCTCGCCAATGGCAACCGATACTCCGCCCGCACCAAAATCATTGCAGCGGCGAATCAGCTTGGTTACCTCGGGGTCACGGAACAGTCGTTGCAGCTTGCGCTCTTCCGGCGCGTTGCCCTTTTGCACCTCCGCGCCGCAGTTTTCCAGCGACTGCAGGGTGTGGGATTTGGAGGAACCCGTCGCTCCGCCGCAGCCGTCGCGTCCGGTGCGTCCGCCCAACAGTACAACCACGTCGCCCGGCTCCGGGCATTCTCGCACGACGTGTTGGGCTTTAGCCGCACCAACAACCGCGCCGATCTCCATGCGCTTCGCTACATAGCCGGGATGGTACAGCTCCTTGACATAACCGGTGGCAAGCCCAATCTGGTTGCCGTAGGAGGAATAGCCGTTAGCGGCGGTTGTCACAAGCTTTTTCTGTGGCAGTTTGCCGTACAGGGTTTTTGAGAAGGGGGTAAGGGGGTCCGCCGCGCCGGTTACACGCATCGCCTGATATACATAAGCGCGTCCCGAAAGCGGGTCGCGGATAGCGCCGCCTAGGCAGGTGGCGGCACCGCCAAACGGTTCAATTTCGGTGGGATGGTTATGGGTTTCGTTTTTAAACAGCAGCAGCCATTCTTCCGGCTTACCGTTTACATCAACCGTCACCTTAACCGAACAGGCGTTGATTTCATCCGATTCATCGAGATTTGGCAGAAGTCCCTGCTTTTTCAGGTACTTCGCGCCGATGGTGGCAATGTCCATCAGACTTTGGGGCTTGGTGCGGCTGGCATAAACCTGATGGCGGATGTCAAGATACTCTTTATACGCTTGGGCAATATCGGGGTCGTCAATCTGCACCTCCTCCAGCTCGGTCAAAAAGGTGGTGTGACGGCAATGGTCCGACCAGTAGGTATCTATCATGCGAATCTCGGTCACGGAGGGGTCGCGCCGCTCGGTATCGCGAAAATAGGCCTGACAAAACGTAATATCATCAAGATCCATCGCAAGCCCCATTGTTTGCACAAACGTGGCGAGCTTCTCCTCGTCGTAGCCGATAAAGCCCGAGACAGTCTCTACCTCGTCGGGTACCGGTTGGCTTAGCGTCAGCGTCTGGGGCTTTTCAAGGGTTGCCTCGCGCGCTTCCACGGGGTTAATCAGGTACGCCTTTATCTGGCTAAATTCGTTATCGGAGAGTGTGCCGGTTAGCAGGTATATTTTTGCCGAACGAATCAGTGGTCGTTCCTTCTGAGTCATCAGCGAAATGCACTGTGCGCACGAATCCGCGCGCTGGTCAAACTGGCCGGGTAAAAACTCGGTGGCAAACAAACGCCCCGTATGCTCGGGCAGCGCATCAAACAGGTTGTCCACCTGCGGCTCCGAAAAGATGGTGCGCTTTGCCGCTTCAAAATCCTCCTCACTCAAATTCTGCGCATCGTACCGATTAATCACCCGAATATCCGATAAAGACGTGATACCAAGTGTGGAACGAATATCGGCAAGCAAGCCGCTTGCCTCAACCGCAAACCCCTTCTTTTTCTCCACATACACCCGAAAAACCGCCATCTTCCTCAACCATTCCTTTCACATTTTACATTCTCAAGGCTGTTGTATAAAATAGCCCGCATAGCGGGGAATCATCCAATATCGGTAGCGTTCCCATCTGTGGCATCCATCAATATCCCGACACAGCCGTCTTCCGAAATATCGTCGATGCGTACCAAGCCAATCTGCCCCCGAAGGTCGCTCTTTTCCGGGCAAAGGACTTTAACCGGCGTATAATTTGGGGTATATCCACAGTGATAATGGTTTTCCTGTGTCTCGAACAGCACCGGCTCGATTCTTCCAATCTGCGTACGCAAAAAAACATCCCTCGCATGGTCTGCAGCCTGCAGCATGCGACGGCTTCGAATGGTTTTAAGCTGTTTGGATATCTGCCCGTTCATCTTCGCCGCTCGGGTTCCCTCCCGAACCGAATAGGCAAAAACATGCGCCTTGGCAAATCCAACCGAAGCAAAGAATGCAAGAGAAGCTTCAAACTCCTCATCCGATTCTTGCGGAAAGCCCGCCATAATATCCGTAGTGATGGCACAGTTATCAAACTCCGCGCGAATGATGTTGACGAGTTCCATATACTGCGCGGTGGTGTAATGGCGGTTCATGCGCCGTAAGGTCTCATCACAGCCGCTCTGTAACGAAAGGTGAAACTGCGGGCAGAAGCAGGAGAGCTCCTTCATAGCCTGGATGTCTTCCCGGGTTAAAAGCTCCGGCTCAAGGGAGCCTAGGCGGACACGTTCAATGCCCGGAGTGTTTGCCGCGCATCGCACCGCGTCAATCAGCCCAAGTCCAATGTCGCTACCGTAGCACGATAGGTTAATGCCCACCAAAACCACCTCGCGGTAGCCGGACGCGGCAAGGGTTGTCAGTTCGCTTTGCAGCTCGTCCATCGGCTTAGAGCGCACCGGTCCGCGCGCAGTGGGAATAATACAATAAGAGCAGTATCGCTCACATCCGTCCTCAATCTTCACAAATGCGCGGGTATGCTCCATAAAAGCGTCGGCTTGCATCCGTTCAAACTGCTCGCCCCGCTGATGGTTTGCGATGTCTACTACGCGCTCGCCGGTTGCGAGGTGTGTTTGTATGGCACGAAGCAGCCCTTTGCGGTTGTAAGAGCCGGTCACAACATCCGCCGCGGTTAACAGCTGCGACTGCTCGGGAAAAGCCTGCGGCATACAACCGGTCAGCGCGATGACAGCTCCGGGGTTCTCGCGGCGCGCGCGGTGTACTGCTTGGCGGTTTTTGCGGTCTCCGGCATCTGTAACGGTGCAGGAGTTGATTACACAAACGTCGGCAGCTTCACCAAACGGCACAATGTCGTAGCCCTGCGCCGAAAAAAGCTGCTTTAATATCTGCGTTTCATACTGGTTAACCTTACAGCCAAGTGTGAAAAACGATGCTCTCATAATCGTGTAACAGCACCTTTCCGTTACTTGCACAGCGTGCGAAAATCTGTGTTAAGGTAAAGCCTGACCCGCGCGAACCCGGTAGAATTACAACAACACACAAAAGCCGGATTCTTCGGTCCGGCTTGGGAGTGGTATCTACTGTTGACAGATGCGTGCATTGTGTTAAACCCTAAAGGAAAAGAAACTTCAAAAATATAGAAGTTAAAATACACAAAAATCCGCATCTATTTATTAGTATTATAATAAATCGTAAGCAGAATTACAATTAGCAGTTGACTTAAAATAACGGGGCTGATATAGTGTAATTGTAGGCAAAATAGAAAGTAATATTTACAAAATTATTCACTGGGAGGGTTTTTTATGAAAACCGCAAATATTATGTTGAACACCATTAATGATGTTAAGGATTTCGTTGCAGCAGTAAACAAGTACGACTTTGACGTGGATCTCATCTCGGGCAGATATGCGGTGGATGCCAAGTCCATCATGGGCATCTTCAGCCTCGACCTTTCCAAGCCGATCGCACTTCAGGCTCATTGCGAAAACTGCGCGGAGTTTGATGCCGACATGGCGAAGTTTATCATCGGCTAATTACACAAAACCAATACAAAGCTAAAAGAGAGCGAGTGAAATCACTTGCTCTCTTTTTTGTCGTCTCTTTTTCCACCCTGTATTTTTCCCCGCCATATCATATCAGCGGGTGTTTATCGCATAAACTATATAAAACAGACAAACTTACGCAAAAAGGGTGGGTACGGATATGCTGGGATACAAACGACGGATAAAAGCAGCTGCTGTTTTACTTGCAGTCTGCATGGCGGTGATGCTGTGCCCTGTGGTAAATGCTGACACCGCGAATGCGCAAACGCTTCCGGTTGCCATTACCGCACCGTCCGCGATACTGATAGAGCTTAACAGCGGTGAGGTGTTGTTTGAAAAGAACGCCGACGAGGTAATGCCGCCTGCATCGGTGACTAAGATTATGACCCTGTTGCTTGCGATTGAGGCAATCGAACAGGGCAAGCTTGGTTTGCAGGATATGGTCAGCACCTCCGAAAACGCAAGCAAAATGGGTGGCAAACAGATTTGGCTTGAGGTAGGCGAGGAGATGTCGGTCAACGATCTACTGAAAGCAACCGCAATTTCATCCGCAAACGATGCCGCCGTGGCGCTGGGCGAAGCGGTAGCGGGCAGCGAAAGCACCTTTGTGGCGCTGATGAACGGGCGCGCAAAGGAGCTCGGGATGAATAACACGGAGTTTTTAAACGCATCCGGGCTGGACGCGCAGGGGCATGTGAGTACCGCGCGCGATATTGCAATTATGTCAAAAGAGCTGTTGTCTCACCCAATTATTAAGGATTACTCCACGGTATGGATGGATTCGCTGCGCGACGGAAAAACGTCGCTGGTTAACACCAACAAGCTGGTGCATTTTTATGAGGGGGCGACCGGGCTGAAAACCGGAACAACCGATTCGGCCGGATATTGCCTGAGTGCCTCCGCAGAGCGTAACGGGCTTTCGCTCATAGCGGTAGTGGTAGGAGAAAAGACAAGCGAAGAGCGGTTTGCGTCCGCGCGTACCCTGCTAGACTACGGCTTTGCCAACTGGGAGGTCGTTACTCCAAAGCTACTGGACGCACCCATTGAGCCGGTAAAGGTGATAAAAGGCACATCGCCGACCGTCGAAGTGGAAAGCCAAACCACCAAAGAGGTTGTAATCCGCAAGGGAGAAGAGGAAAGCATCGAATACAAGGTGGAGATTGTTAACGACGTTTCCGCTCCCGTTGCCGCAGGGCAAACGCTCGGGCGCGTGGTGATGTTTTCGGGCGGAAAAGAGATCGGCTCCTACCCGCTTACGGCGGCAAACTATGTTGGTAGACTAACCTTCTGGGTTGCGTTCAAGGCACTGTGGACATCGATGCTTGGGCTGAAGTAGGTAAACAGATTACGTATGAACCCGGACACGGGCACGGCGAACCACGTGCCCGTATTTTGTATGAACATTTCGGACAATATACAACTGTTGGCATGATTAAAGCCATAAACCTGTGAACAGGGGCTAAATAAAATGGTATTATTTCATGCCGCACACTTGAAAAATACTTCTTGATAGAGTAAGATAGAGCTATAGACATTATTGGGGAATAATAAAGCTGCACCCCGGAAAGAACCAGCAGTGATTGGGTTTTGGGATGGGGGAACAGTCGGAGGGAACAGCAAAATGGGGATGAAGTTTAACGGTAAATACCTCAGTGGATTTGTAGGCGAACACGAGTACGCAGCCTTAGCGGGGCAGGTTAAGGACGCCCACGAGAAACTGCACAGCAAAACAGGACTAGGCAACGATTTTTTAGGCTGGGTTACACTGCCCACCGATTATAACACGGTGGAGTTTGAGCGCATTAAAAGAGCGGCTTCGACAATCCAGAAAAATTCGCAGGTTTTGATTGTAATCGGAATCGGCGGTTCTTATCTGGGTGCGCGGGCCGCTATTGAACTTTTACGGTCTCCTTTTTATAACAATCTTAAAAAAGACACCCCGGAAATCTACTTCGCGGGCAACAACATCAGCCCAACCTATCTCAACGAGCTGCTCAGCATCTGCGAGGATAAAGATATCTCGATTAACGTTATCTCAAAGTCCGGCACCACCACCGAGCCTGCGCTCGCGTTTCGTGTATTCCGTGAGTTGCTCGAGAAAAAGTATGGTAAAGAGGGCGCGCGCGAGCGCATCTTCTGCACCACAGACGCATCAAAAGGCACACTCAAGGAGCTGTGCAACCGCGAAGGATACGAAACCTTTGTTATTCCCGATGATGTGGGCGGACGTTTTTCGGTGCTCACTGCGGTTGGGCTTCTTCCCATCGCGGTAAGCGGTGCGGATATTGATGCCGTTATGGCGGGCGCAAAGCTGGCGCAAGACGAGCTTTCGGTTTGCGACCTTGACAACAACGATTGCTACCGTTATGCGGCGGCGCGAACCTGCCTTTACCGCAAGGGCAAGGCGGTTGAACTGCTTGTAAGCTACGACCCGTCCTTTGCCATGATGGCGGAATGGTTTAAGCAGCTGTTTGGCGAAAGCGAAGGCAAAGACAATAAAGGGTTGTTCCCGGCTTCAGTTACCTTTTCCACCGATCTGCATTCCCTTGGCCAGTATGTACAGGATGGCGCAAGGCTGATGTTTGAGACTGTGGTCAACATTAGAAAACCAAAGCAGGACTTGTTTATTAAGCTGGATGAGGAGAACTTTGACGGTCTTAATTTCCTCTCCAACCAGAATATGAGCGTCGTAAACCAAAAGGCGTTTGAGGGAACGGTGCTTGCCCATACGGGTGGTGGAGTCCCGAACATCCTTCTTGACGTACCTGAAATCAATGAGCATGAGTTTGGATATATGGTCTATTTCTTTGAAAAGGCATGTGCTATCTCCGGATATATGCTGGGTGTAAACCCGTTTGACCAACCCGGTGTGGAAAGCTACAAGGTGAACATGTTTGCATTGCTGGGCAAACCCGGCTACGAGAACCAAAAGGCCTATCTGGAATCCCAAATCAATGGGTAACGCATCTGCCCCAACCCGGCAGGTGACAGAATACTAAATTTATCAGGGAGGTATTCTTATGATAAAACTTATCGTTGGAAACAAAGGCTCGGGCAAAACCAAGACACTGGTTGAGCAGATCAATCAAACCGCAAAAACCGCCAAGGGCAACATCGTGTGCATCGAAAAGGCAATGAAACTGACCTACGACCTTGACCACAGTGTTCGTCTGATTGATATTGAAGCATACAACATTTCGGGGTATGATGCGTTTTACGGCTTTATTGCTGGGCTTTATGCCAGCAACTACGACTTAACCGACGTATTTGTAGACGGTATCCTGAAAATCGGCGGAAGAAACCTCGAAGAGCTGGGCGCTACCTTTGATAAGCTCGAGAAGCTTAACCAAAAGGATGGGGTAAACATTGTGTTTACCGTTTCGTGCGACAGCTGCGAACTTCCCGAAAGCGTAAAGAAATACCTCTAGTACCTATTTATCTGTATTAGCTGGGGCCGTCGCGGGCCGCAACGGTTGTTGTGTGTTCGCGGCGGTCTTTTCTGTGTATATCTGGTATCTATCCCACATAGCATTGTGACAGATAGCTATCTAACTTTAATAATGTCCGAGCAAAATCGAGCAAAAGCTTTAGTTTATGGCTTTTGCAAAGTTTTACTCGTAGACATTATCAACTAATTCGCTATAGCATCAGCATAAGGGGGAATCATGGTGGCGAATCGACAGATAAAGCATGTATTGGGGTTTGTCGCAATCCTCGCGTCGGTTGCGATTTTACTGACGGGTTGCTTTGCAATGCTGCTCGGACCGTTGATCGATGAGGTGACGGACCAGTTAAACGGCACGGAGCAGGTAAACAGCAGCGACCTTGCGCAGGACTATTATCAGGCGATTAACGGCCAGTGGATTAACAAGGCGGTTATCGGTAGCGGCGTACCCTCCATCAACAGCTTTAGCGAGGTGTCGATGCAGACCACCACCGACCTGCTTTCTATTCTGATGGATTTAGGCGATAAGGCACCCGCTTACCCCGAGGGCAGCGACGAACGCCTGCTTGCGGATTTTTACAACAGTGCGATGGATTATCAAAGCAGAGACAAGGATGGGCTTGCGCCGATTCTGCCCTTCGTTAACGCCATTGCGTCCGCCCAAAATCTCACACAACTCACAAAGGCGTTGGCTTTTATGGACGATGCGGGTATTGGAAGCTTTGTTACATGGAACGTGAGTGCAGACCTGTTAGACAGCTCGACGAATGTGCTTTATGTCTCGGTTGCATATGTTGGTATGCCGCAAAAGGAATACTACCACGACACCGATTCCCAGACCGTATCGGTGCGTTCTGCGTATATCAAGTATCTAACGAAGCTGTTTGAGCAGCTGCCCCAATATGCAGGCAATGCAAAGCAGGCGGCGCAAAATGTGCTTGACTTTGAAACCGAGCTGACCGAGTCCTTCTGGAATGCGGATGAATGGAATAACGTCTCCAGCACCTACAACCCGATGACACTGGACCAGATTGCACAGGAGATGGGCCGGTTTGACGCTCGTCATTTTTATCAAGATACGGGTATTTTGGCAGCGCAAACCTATATTGTAGTCTGTCCGCAATACCTAAGTAAAGTTGGGCAGCTGTACACGGAAAATAACCTTGAGCGCCTAAAGCAGTACGCAATGGCGATGCTAATGTCTCAGGCGTCCAACTATCTAACCAGTGAGCTGGAGGCCATACAAACAGAGTACGACAATGCAATCAACGGCTCTTCCGGTAGCCTGCTTGATATTGAGCAAGCGTATAATACCGTTAACAACTATCTGGGCGAGTTGCTAAGCCGCATCTATGCCGAACAACTGTTTGGCGAAAAAGCAAAGACTCAGGTAGAGCAGATAGCGCAAATGATCATCTCAACCTACGAGCAGCGCATTCTGTCGCTTGATTGGATGAGTGCACCGACTAAGGAAAAGGCGATAAAGAAGCTTGACACCATGCAAATCAAGGTCGGGTATCCGGATTCATGGACTGACTACTCCGGCGTCGATATCCGTCCATACGATCGCGGCGGCAGCCTGTACGGCAATATTATGAAGCTGTATGTAAGGATGTGTCAGGAGTCACTGTCCAATATCGGGAAACCGGTCGATCGCACCGAGTGGCATATGACCGCGCATACCGTCAACGCTTACTACTCGCCCACCGGCAACGAGATTGTGTTCCCGGCGGCAATTCTTCAGTCACCGTTCTTTGACGCAGATGCCCCGCTGGAAGAAAACTTAGGCGGCATCGGTTCCATTATCGCGCACGAAGTGTCCCATGCGTTCGATGATACCGGTGCGCAGTTTGATGAGAACGGCAACTACAATGACTGGTGGACCAAGGAGGACCTGACCGCGTATCAGGATAAAACCTACCGCATGGTTCGTCAGTTTGAGGAGATAGAGGTGTTGCCGGGGCAGTACATCAACGGTACCCTCACACTGGGCGAGAATATTGCCGATTTAGGCGGGCTAAGCTGCGTGGTGCAGATTGCCAAGGATCAGGGTGGAGACTTGGATAAACTGTTTCGCGCCTATGCCCGCGCGTGGCGCTCTAAGTCTACGCCGGAATATACGTCTTATCTGCTTAAAACCGACTCACACTCACCGGATAAGGTTCGTGTGAACCAGATACTCAAAAACATCGACGAATTCTTTGAGGTGTATGACATCAAAGAGGGCGACGATATGTATCTGCCGGCGAATGAACGTGTGCGTATCTGGTAACAAACAAGTAAACCACTGTTATTAATCACCACTCATCCCGTTTTTCATATTACTGAGAAACGGGATGAGTTTTTAGTCTCACATCCAGTTTAATGCTATTTTTACTGTATATTATTCCATTTTTATTTGACAATCGTTTCTTTGGTTGTTATAATAATAAAGCAAAAACAGATGCGGGTTTAGCTCATTTGGTAGAGCGCCACCTTGCCAAGGTGGAGGTAGCGAGTTCGAACCTCGTAACCCGCTCCAATAATCACGGGCACGCATAATCTAAAAGCACTTGAATATCAAGGGCTTTTTCTTTTTATATGCTGTTTTAAGGCGGATGGAATGGTTATGACCGTAAATGCCAGCCAACGAGCAAAACGCAGGAAGTAAACAAAACAAACAAGTTCTACCTAATTTTTGCATCACATATATAAGAGAGGTGGTAACGGATATGGACTACGCGGTGGTAACGGGCGGAGCAAACGGGATTGGACGATGCATAACGGAAAACCTGCTGGCGCGGGGTGCATCGGTAGCCATAATTGATACGGACGCAGTATCCGGCGAGATGCTAAGCAAAAAATACGCTGAAAAACTATTGTTCTTCTGTGGTGACATTGCCGAGCAATCAACGCTTGATGCTTTTATCAAGCGCGTAACCGACCGCTCGAAAAGAGTCGACATCCTAATTAACAATGCCTGTATTACCCGAGGTGGGCTTACCGGTTGCGGTTATGAGGACTTTAACTATGTGCTGCGTGTGGGTGTATCGGCTCCGTTTTATCTTACCCAGCAGCTTATGCCGTATTTTGCTCAAGGCGCCTCCATCGTCAATGTCTCGTCCACCCGAGCGTTTATGTCACAACAGAATACTGAAAGCTATACAGCGGCTAAAGGCGGAATCAATGCGTTAACCCATGCAATGAGCATAACGTTGTCTGGCAGGGTGCGGGTCAATTCCATCTCTCCGGGCTGGATTGATACCGGCTCGTATCAGCACGAAGCGAGCTATACCCCGAACCATACGAAAGCGGATTTAATGCAGCATCCTGCCGGTAGAATCGGTACTCCGCAGGATGTAGCTGATATGGTGTTGTTCCTGTGCTCCGAACAAGCAAGCTTTGTTACCGGAGATAACATCGTTATAGACGGTGGCATGACCAGGCAGATGATCTATCACAACGATTACGGATGGCACTACAATCCGTAATCCGCTTTTATAGCGT
Organism: Bacillota bacterium; assembly: GCA_023460535.1. Lineage (GTDB taxonomy): Bacteria > Bacillota > Clostridia > Oscillospirales > Ruminococcaceae > Acetanaerobacterium. Next base: position 5,821 of record JAEWPV010000019.1, on the reverse strand, counting down.
TATTTAGCGAATGTGGGCACACCTTATTAGCGTTTTTTGTCTGCGAAATAATCTTCGTAACAGCAACAAAAGCATGCTTATACTTTATTTTGCTCAGACATTATTAAGTTTTGATGAGCTATATGGTTCACCTCGGTTTCAAATAAATAGTTTTTCTTGAAAACCTCCGAGTTTTATGAGATAATTTCCATGGCAAGAACCGAATATTTGGAATGAGGGTGTTGTTATGACCTACGAAATCTTTGGCGGAAACCTTCCGGCGGTTTCTATCCAGTTACAGCAAGGAGAAAGCATCTATACCGAATCAGGCGGCATGTCGTGGATGACCAATAATATCTCGATGGAAACCAACATGAAGGGCGGCTTGATGAAGGGGCTTGGCAGAATGCTGACCGGCGAATCTCTGTTTATGGCTACCTTTACGGCGACCGCGCCCAATCAGGAGATAACCATTGCGTCCTCCTTCCCAGGCGAGATTCTCAGCCTGGAACTGTTCCCGGGTAAAGAGTACATATGCCAAAAGGGGGCGTTTCTTTGCGCCCAACCGCAGGTAGAACGCTCCAACGAGATAACCAAGGGCGTGGCAAGCGGATTGTTTGGCGGCGAAGGTTTTATTTTGCAGCGCTTAAAGGGCAACGGGCTTGCGTTTTTAGAGATTGACGGTTCGCTGCGCAAAATTACACTTGCCCCCGGCGAGAAGATGAAGGTGGACACCGGCAATGTCGCGGCATTTGAAGCGACAATGGGCTACTCGGTCGAGACGGTTAAAGGGTTTAAAAACATCCTGTTCGGTGGAGAGGGGCTGTTCCTGACGGTTCTTGAGGGTCCCGGAACCGCATATCTGCAAACCATGACGATGCCTGGCTTTGTCGGCAGAATCGTACCGTACCTTCCCAAAAGCAACAACTGATTTGCAGATGGTATCAGAGTCACAATATTTTGCGGCAGAGCGGATAGTACCGTTCTGCCGCTTTTGCCAAAGTGGAAAGAATATGTTATAGTAATTCCAAAAGTAGGCGGACCGGCAGTGCTTCGTTTTGTGTTGTCGGTGGCATTTGCCCATGGTATTTAAAGCATCTGGCGGTCTTCCGTTGTGCGGCGATGGGCAACGTTGTTTTTCGCCGCACCATGTATTAGGCGGGTGAAGCATACATGTTTAATGTGCTGTGCTGCGACAGCAACCAACAGCATCTATTAGAGCTGATAAACCAACTGAACGCACTCTCCTGTGCGCAGGAGCTAAACATTACCGCAGTGAGAGGTTCGGCACAGATGGAAGCGGCGGTCAGCGAACAGACCGACCTGCTTATCTGCGATGTTCTGCTTGACAACCACAGTGGTATCGCACTCGCCAATGCAATCAAAAAGCGGTTTCCGCACATCGGTATCTTGTTTGTTTCGGTTTTTCTCGGCTATTGTGAAGACATCTACGGGGTTGAGCATATTGGGTTTATCCGCAAACCGGTTACCGCTGAAAAGCTTGAGCTACCAGTTGGTAAAGCCATGATGCAAAGTGCTGCAAGCAGAAAAGACTATATTCTTGTTCGCTCAAAAAGTCTTACCGCCACCGTACATATCAGCTCCATTATATATGTAGAGACAGTGGCAAAGCAGGTAAACGTGGTAACCGAAGACAGCTTTTATTCCACATCTCATAAGCCGGAGTGTATTCTAAATCTGTTAGACGGTCGGTTTGCCCGGTATGCAGACGGATGCTATGTGAATATGGAACGTATCAGAGTGCTGAATAAAACCGCTATTACTTTGTTTGACGAGACTGTGCTGCATACAGAAAAACACTGGTATGCTTCGCTGAAAAGGTCTTATATCAACTTCGTTAATGACCGGGATGCCCGTGCTGAAAGGACGAAGGAGATGCAACCGATTGATTAACCAAAACTGTTTGGGCAATACGAAACCGGATAATCCGCTTATTTAGCTCGATAATCCGGTTAAAATAAAAACTAAAGCTGCGTAGTAAAGGCCGAGAATACAATGTCGCCTGAGCTTGGCAGGAATTCATGCCCGAAGTCCGGATATAGTATCATTTCCTTTTCACAGCTAAGGTTATTATATATGGCATATTGTGTGGAAGGCGGACAAACCGTGTCGGATAATGCCGTAATCATGATTACCTTTGTAGATCGAATTCGCTCAGCGTGGTTGTGAAGATCAATATACCCAAGCTTTTGGAACACTTCAGCTTCCCGATTATGCAAAGGATCCCGAATTCTAAAATAGTTACTTAGCTCGTTGTACGCGCTTTGTGAGATATCCATCGCTTCCCACACCCTGCGGTAATCGGATAAAAACGGGTATCCTGCACATGCGAGCTTAATGCGCGGCTCCAAGCTGGCACACGCAAGCGTCAGTGCGCCACCCTGCGAAAAGCCGGTCGCGCCCACCCGCTTATCATCCACATAGGGAATACCCATAACAATACGGGCGAGCTGCGCAGTATCCAAAAAAGCATTGCGGTAAAACAGCTTATGTGGGTCGGGATCGTCCAAGCCTTTTACGATGTGTCCTTCCAGCACAGCACCCTTTACGGCAACCGTGTCGTCTGAAAGCCCACCCTGGCCGCGCGTATCCAGAGCCGCTACCACATAGCCAAACTTCGCATAGGTCACCTTGTCAAGCCAATCACCGCTGTTGCCGTGATACCCGTGGAACATCAGGATAGCTGGGCAGGGGCTGCCGGTGTTAATGGGCTTGACGAATTTTGCGTGCAGCTGGGTGCCGCCCACGCCGGTAAAGCTCATCTCATAGCATTCCACACCATCGGCATGAAAATCGACCTGCGTTAGCCTAAACTCCATGTTTTGATTGTCAAGCTCTGACAATGCGGCTGCCCAGTATGCAGAAAAATCCTTCGGCCGTTCGTTTGTACCCTTGTACTTTTTCAGTTCTTTAAGCGGCATATCGATGTTTGGCATTTGTTCGTCCCCATTTCTTTTTCGTATTGCTATGGCGAGCTACGAGTCCACTATAAACATATTGCTGCGGACTGACCGATGCGGATGTTGTAAAATATAGTAACGGTTTAGTATAATATACATGAAACAGGAAGAAGATACAAGAACAAAGGAAGAAACTGTCTTCCATAAAGGAGTGGAATCAATGAGAATTATTAAGATGATTGCCCTGCTGACTGGATTTATACTGTTGTTGTTATGCGGTTGCCAACTTCCCACCTTGCCGGCAGATTCTTCCCAATCGAACGCTCCCTCAGACGTTTCATCTGTTTCAGCGGTTGCAGAGCAGAGCGAGATGGATTGGCTGCTTTCTTCTGTTTACCGTAATGTAAAATTTGCCGCATATATGTCTACCGATCAGTACGACGCCTTGTTTGGAACCCGCGGATTAAGACCCAGCGACCCCGTCGCTGACCCGGATGGCGGCAGCATCCTCTACTTCTTTCCGGCAGAGTTTGAGGAAGAAGCTGCGATCTTTGAGTTTGACCTAATGACCAAAACTGCTCGCACGCTGCTTTCTCAGCAAGATATCGGAACCACTCAGTCTATCAAGTGGATGGAGTGGCAACCGGACGGAACACTGTTGCTTGTAATCGGCTACCGCTACGGAACCCTCTCTCCCGGTGGTGCGCTTTACCTGCTGCATCGCGAAGAAGCTCCGCAGCTGCGCCTGTTGTATGCGACACACAACGAATACGAGCAGGTGCTTTCCGCGCAGCTCCAGTCAAATACCCTCTCCCTGACAATTGGAGTGTATGACAGTGAGTTTTTAGACTATACCGAACAATCCCGTACCGTCACAGTAAACCCCTCGTCCGCACCGGTTGCGCAGCTTTTCGGTGTGCCTGACGCTAGCCCGGGTACGCTTGCGGTCATCATCAACCAGCCGGATACAGCGACACTTGCCGCATACCCAAACATTGATGAGTATGAGCATGACCAAAGCGGAGAGACGATGCTTGTGGTACCCTCACAAGAGGGTACGCGGGTTACGCTAGAAACCATGGAGTACAGCGAAAATCTGAATGAATTTGTGACAACCGGAGTGGTGTATGACAGAATGTCTATGGCTGGGCAGGCGCTCTACATCCGGGCGGTACGCCCCGAGGGCGGACCCCAGCTTCGTCTTACAGTGACATATGGAGAAAACACAGTAGGGTACTTCATTACCTACAACGGAAGAGACGGTACACCAGAGCGAGAAGAACTAAAGTAGTTTGAAGATAATAAGCATAAACAACTTGACAAGTGAACAGTTGTTAACTATAATGATGTTAACAACTGTTCACTTTTAAATGGTGGTGCTTATGAACACGAAGGATAAGATATGGAATACGGCGCTTGACCTGTTTTCGCAACGCGGTTACGAAGGCGTATCCGTGCGCGACATTTCGTCCGCAGTGGGGGTGCGAGAAAGTGCACTGTATCGCCATTACAAAAACAAACGAGAAATTTACGAGGCAATACTGCTGCAATACAACACACATATGAATACCTTTTTTACACAGCTAAACCTTGCAAACCCGCAGGGCGGGTTTATAGAAGGGCAAAACGCTGTCGCCTTTTTTGGTGCTGTCACAGAACAAAGCCTAGTTGAGATGGGGAAACAGATTTTTCATTTCTTGTTTTGCGACCAGCTCAGCGCAAAGGTTCGAAGAATGCTGACGATAGAGCAGTATAAGAGCAAAGATGCGGCTGCGTTGTACCGCAAAATATCGTTTGAAGATGCGCTGTCCTATCAGTCCGCGCTGTTTGGGAGTATGATTGATAACGGGCTGTTTCGAGAAGCCGACCCGAATGTTATGGCACTGCACTTTGTTGCACCGCTGTTTTTGATGTTCTACCAGTTTGACAACGACGCGCAGGGGCTTGCACAGGCCGAGGCAATGGTCGGCGAACACATTAAGCAATTTGGCAGAATTTATGCTCCTTAATGGCAAAGTTTTAAGTAAGGAAAAGGACGATGAATGCGATGAAGATTACTGTTATTCACGGCGGCAGAAAAAACGGCAGTACATACCATTGCGCAAAACAGTTTATACAAGCCGTTTGCCAAAGGGCGGAGAGTCAACCTCAGGTTACCGAGTTTTTTCTGACACAGGATGCACCGCCATTTTGCAACGGCTGCTTTTCCTGCTTTCAGAATGGCGAAAACACCTGCCCCCATGCGGACAAGGTACAACCGATTGCCGAGACAATCAGGCAGGCGGATATCGTTGTACTTACCTCTCCGGTATACGCGTTGGATGTATCGGGGCAGATGAAGACGCTGCTCGATCACCTGTGCTATATGTGGATGTCCCACCGCCCGGCACCGGAGATGTTTTGCAAGGTGGGTATCACGATTGCCACGACGGCGGGCGCGGGGCTTAGACACACCTCAAAAACATTGGCAAACAGCCTTAACTATTGGGGTGCGCGCAGAACACTACGAATAGATAACCCGGTGGCAGCATCTAAGTGGGAGGAAGTTTCACAAAGTAAACGCGAGAAAATTGAAAGAAAGCTTGGTCGTGTAGCGAACCGCACAGTCAGAATGGTAAGTGTTATAAATAGCCTGCGCCCTACGCTGTTTACACGGTTTTTCTTTGCTCTCATGAAATCCATGATGAAAGGCAACACGTGGTGCAAACGGGACCGAGACCATTGGGAAATTCTCGGCTGGCTAAGTGGAACGCGCCCATTTTAATGAATAAAGCTCTTTCCCCCCAACCGCGAATTTGAAATGACCCCAAAAAGTTAGACAATATTTTAATCAAGCAACCGAAAGGGCTTGTTGCCTGTGAATTGCAGGCGGCAAGCCCTTAAGCTTTGCCTTGATTCTCCGATTGTTGTAGTAATCCAGA
>JAEWPV010000018.1 GCA_023460535.1 Bacillota bacterium | reverse complement strand
TTTCCCAACAAAATTATACCATTGTGAGCTGGTCGTTTCTATATATTTTTGGAGTGACAAGACGAGTTTGCCATGCTCGTGAACCCGCTTTATATCTGGGTTTTTTCGGTTTTGCTCATGGCTAATTGTATAGTAATTGGAGTGAAAAGAACATAGAATATTTTATTGCGTATGTAAGAATTTTTACGATTTTATCAATCAAATTGTAAAAACATACTACAATGCGTTTTGCTTGGAGAAAACAGGAACCACTTATTCTAGCTGCGAAGCACTTTTGCAACCAATGGAATGTTTTTTAATAGAATACGATAAACTCGCTTTTGCATTCCTTCGGCATCATGTTCGCATTTTTTTAGGTTCTGTGTTCATAGATGTGGTATAGGAAGAGGAACGTATGGGAACGAGAACAGCAGCTAAATTTTGCGTAAAACTATGTCTGACTAGGAATAACCTTCCACAATGACCACTGTTTGGCTCAGATGATTATCTGTGGCAACTTAGGCCAGGTGTTCCGCAGAGTTGACGTAGGGCGCTTTGGTTTGTAACGCATCAACTTCAAACTTCTCGACGTCATTCACAATGTGTCATTCTCTCTTTACACGATAATATAATACGCTATACCACATTGTGATATAGCGTATTATGAGTTGCGCTCATGGATAATTCAAAGTCATGCAGCATCTACAATCTGAGCAGGTTTTGACTTAGGCGTGACGTAGTATGTGTATGAGCATAGGCAAAACGGAGCACGGCACGCTATGTCAACTAACGTGGTGTGCCATCTTTCTATCAGTTTAACACTGCAATCCCAACATTTAAATAGGTGGCGAATAAAATCCAAAGCAAATAGGGCAGCATCAGGTAACCCGCAGCCTTTTTGATGCGATAAAACGATATCGTCGTCAACAAAACCAAAACATCCAACAACACAATCACTGCAACGGCTATCCAATACCACTCAAATCGAAAGAACACAATCGGCCAGATGAAGTTCACAATGAGTTGCGCCCAATATAAGGTGATTGCCCTTTTGCGCTCCTCTGTTAGCGGAGCTTGGTAAATGAGATAGGCCGCTATCGCCATTAAAAGATAAAGTACAGGCCAAATGACGCCGAAAAGCCATCCCGGTGGCGACAACGGCGGTTTTATATAGGATGTGTAGAGTTGCCCTATGCTGCCGGAAAACAGGCTGCCGAGCACACCGATAAGCTGTGTTGCAAGCACGATGGTAACAAGCTGCAACCAATTGATCTTTTTTGTCATACTATATTTCGCCCCCGTAACAGTATATGCGGGATACGATTGGTTTATTTGTTGGTTATAGAACCCCTAATCGTTAATTAGCCTGCCTTTTCTAAAGCCTGCGGTCGTAAAACACCATAACGCCCTTTTGCTTGTAAGCCATGCAATCTGAGCGTCGTTTTTGGTGTTGCTGAGTATTCTAGGTATAAAATATTCCGCAACCGTTTCGGGCTTCTCTGCCAGTATGTTAAACAGCTTCTTAAACCGTTCGTCCAAGAGGACATCGGAACGAGCTCCGTCCGGCGTTTTTGTGATGAAATCGGTCAGCATCATACCGGGAGACAACCGTCCCGCCAGTACGCCAGTACCCTTCAGTTCCTTTGCAAGCCCTTGCATAAAGTAGGTTAATGCGCGTTTTGATGTACCATACAGTATTGTTTTGAGCTGTATCATATTGTTAGAGCCCAGCCCCTCCATGCTGTATATCGCGCCGTGCCCTTGTTTCAGCATTCCCGCTGCAGCAATCTGAGAGCCGTATATCATACCGGTAATATTTGTAGCAATCACGTTTTGGGTGTAGGTTTCTCCAGTTTCCCAACAGAACTTATGCGGCGCGTTTTGCCCCGCATTGTTAATCCATATATCTACCCCGCCCCACTGTGCAGCAGAGACGTCCCATAGGTTTTTAAGACTTGCTTTTTCCTGTACGTTGCATGGAACATAGATAAACTTCCCCTCAAAGGGCGACAGTGCCGTGTGAGCATCTGAGGGCAGCGTTTCACCCCTGCCCGATAGTGTTACCTGACATCCCGCGCGCAGAAACTCCGTTGCCATGCAAAAACCAATGCCGCGTGTGCTTCCGGTTATCACCACGCTCTTCATAAACACCCCTCCGTCACCTTTCACCAAGCCATTGGAGTACGGGCTCAAGATTCTTCTCTTTTACCCCGTCAAAACCATTTTCAATGGTTTTGATGGCCTCTTCGATTCTTTCATCCTTGTCCTTGCGTCCTTTGAGCATCCTTAAAAACAACGACAGCATGATCTTATCCATGCCCTTTATCTCTTTTAGAGGGAAGCACCCACCGCGCAGATAAAAAAAACGGTGTGCCTTCGATGCCATTCCTTGCGATTACCGTTTCGGTGTTTGGCTCTGCGGTTCGTCCGGTACCCGAGCCGCAAACCGCTTTGACGTTGTAATTGCGCAGTTTTGCAAGACCCTGTATCTTACCGGCTTTCATCCATCCAAGAAAAATGATTTCGTCTTCCTTGATAATTTTTGCACATTCATTTGCCGTTAAAACCTTTAGACCTGTTTTAGCTGCGAGCATGTCGGCATACCGCTTGGTAAAACCCGTCTTTGATTCATAAACAATTACCATACTATCTCCACCTTCTATTACATATATGCCGAGAGGAGACCCAAGACACATTACACATCGTCGTCATCCTCACTCCTTTACCGTCGGGGTTTTATGAAAGGACACCTCAAAATGAGGTAAATATTTCGCCCTGATTTTTACTGTAGTTTTATTTGCAACTATATCACACGATACATATTTTGTAAATATTCACCTGTAATTTGACTAAAGGAAATGATTCAATACACGTTTTGTATCGGATATAATTGCATTCATTACTTCCATAACATATAATTAAAACACGTTAAACAATCGAATTTGAGCAGCTTATCCTCCTAAAATGCATCTCATCCAAAATCACTTGCTCCCTATAAAAATCGCATCTATACTGGGGGCAGAATTATAAATGGAGGGTGCAACAATGGGAATTTTAACACTGGTACTATTACTTACACTGGAGACGTTATTACTTGTCTGGTCAATCACAACAAAGAACAATCACAGAGAAGAAAAAGCAATTGTCCGCATCGGCTTGCTGGCTCTTTTCGGGCTTATGCTTGTCACCGGGGTTTACGAATGGAGCTTTCGCTATGTAATGCTTTTGCTCGTGCTGGTTGTGCAGGCACTTGCTGGCGTAGTGATACTGGTTAGAAAAAGAGAAAAAGAGTATAAGCTGGGAAAAAACATCCTTCGCTTTGTAAGGAACTGCTTCGTGTTTACCTTCGCACTTTTTATTTCAATCCTTTGTCCTCAGTACGAACAGCCCATAACCACGGGAGAGCATGAGATAGCGACGGCAAAGTATACCTGGACCGATAACAGCCGGGTGGATGAATTCTCGGAAACCGGCGGGAACAGAGCCTTAACAGTTGAATTCTGGTATCCCGAAAACGCGGATGGCACGTATCCCCTTGTTATTTTCTCTCACGGTGCGTTTGGTTTTGGCGGGAGCAACTTCTCTACGTTTGCGGAACTTGCCTCGAACGGATATGTAGTGGCAAGCATCGGACATACCTACCATGCGTTTTTCACAATGGACACCAACGGAACCCTTACGACAGTAGACCCCGAGTTTATTAACAGGGCGTCCCAAATAAACGCCGTCCACGACACAACACATGAAGAAGAGATTTACCATACCACAAAAGCGTGGATGAAGCTTCGCACCGATGACGAACACTTCGTACTTAACACAATCCGTTCGCAATGCGAAAACAACAAGGCTGATGCGCTCTTTTCTATCATCAATACAGAAAAGATCGGGCTGATGGGGCACTCACTGGGAGGCGCGACGTCCGCACAGATTGGCAGAGAGCGAGACGATATTGACGCTGTCATCGTCCTTGACGGAACCATGCTGGGCGAAGAGGTAGCATTTGAAAACAACACGACTATTCTTAACGACACCCCTTACCCCGTGCCGCTCTTAAATGTGTATGCGGAAGATCACTACACAAATTCGGCGGAGCTTGTCGGTGATGTGTACAACAATTTTTATGCGACACAAAACGCCTTGTGCGCATACGAGACAGTGTTTCAAGATGCTGGGCACTTAAACTTTACCGACCTGCCATTGTTTTCCCCTGCGCTTGCCAATATGCTTGGTGTGGGTACGATAGATGCGCGGTATTGCATTGAAACAATGAACGAGGTCGTGCTGGAATTTTTTGATTGCTATCTAAAAGACGCTGGAGAACTAAAAATAGAAAAGGAATACTAATTATGCAGGTGCGAATCAAGCAGATCATTAACAAGGCCGATGAATGTCTGATTATAGAATGCATTGAGGTGACACCCGATATAGAGAGCATACGGTCGTATGCTCTCACCAAGGGGACGACCTTAACAGGCAGTGTGGACGAACGCATCTATCAGTTCAATCTCTGTGATGTTTTCTATTTTGAGGCAGTTGACGAGCGGGTATTTGCCTATACAAAGAGCAGGTCGTATGAACTCAAAATCCGTCTGTATGAGCTTGAAAATGCCTATTCGGATAAGCATTTCATCCGATGCTCCAAGTCCTTTGTTATCAACCTGATGAAGCTTGACAGCATAAGCCCTGCACTAAACGGGCGGTTTACGGCACATATGAAAAACGGCGAGAATATCATCATCTCAAGGCAATATGTGCCCGAAATAAAACGCGCCGTGATGGGAGGTAAGCGAAATGGACTTTAAGACTTTCTTTGTAAAAAAGGTTATGATGAGCTTTTTTGTATCAATTGCCTGCATTTGTGCCGCTATGGCTCTCGTTGGTATGACCTTTGCAACAGATGTCCGTTTTGGCTACGAAGCGTTTTTGTCACCCCTACTCTTTGGCGCACTCGCATCCCTTCCCATACTTGTAACCTATTCAAAGAGGGAATTGTCCTTTAAGCAGACAGCGATAAGGAATATCATCCATTTTGTTTTGCTTGAGGCAGTCATTCTATCGGTTCTTTATTTTGGAGGAATACTCACAAGTGTTTCTATGGCTGTATCCCTTGGTGTTTCCATACTCATGATTGATTTGACCGTAAGTCTCGTGTTATGGATTAACGATAAGAGGATTGCAAAGGAATTTAACAGCGCTCTAAAAAGACTGCAAAGCAATTACGATGCCGATGAATAAATTAACCACCTTGTTTTTCAGATGCCAAAATTGATATAACACTTTGATACCATTCCGTGGGGGGCATCTTTTCAGGCATATGGTGATAAAGATGCTGTACTTTTTTTCTGACGTGTTCACTAAAGACATAGCCTTTTTGCTTATAGTCTAATTTTTCCATAAGCTTATGGGACTTACGTTGCAGATTGAAACGGTTTGTTGAAAATTGAATCCACGCCTTACAGCTACAAGGATTTTTTTCAAAGATAATACTGCAATGGTCTACAAAAAAAGAGTCGATATTCATTCTTGCTCGATAGAGCAAACCTTTCGTCGCCCCAATAGAGATATCCAACAGCTTCGCAACATATTCAATTGGCAGACCGTACATATCTACCAGTGAAAAGGTGATACGCTGATTTAATGTCAGCTTTCGTACCATTGCCATAAAACATCCGTTTTGTAAATTACTGATTTCTTCCGCTACAATAACCTCATCCTCCGGCTGCACGGTAACATCAGCCAAGAGCAATCCTTCCTGCTCTAATTTCTCCCAATCTTCCACTACTACCAAGTATTTATGCGGATTTGCTTTTGTCTTGTTGACAAATTCATGAAAGCATATTGTTCGTAACCAACTTGCTACTGCCTGTTCGCTTTTTAAAGTATCCAGCTTCTCCATTGCCCGCAAAAACGTGTCCTGCGTCAAATCGAGGGCGTCTTCCGGGTGACAGGTTAATTTCAAGGCATAGTTATAAATGTAGTTATTGTAATTTTGAAATACATCCAGCATCTTCATTTCATTATCCCCGAATTAAAAGTCATTAATGTTCTGACCTGTTCCCATGCACACGTCAACTTTCTATTTTGCACATTTTAAACAATGTTTTCACCTAGAATAATTTTAGGCATTGTTGTCAAGCATCTGTTCCATCTTTTATAGAAATGTTCCAATCCTAGTTTTGACACTCTTGCGTGAGTTTCTTCATCTCTAACAGTCCAAAGCAAAACATATGTTACTTTACCCATAAACCTTGTCAAAGCAATAGGTAGCTCCCCTTGCTTTACTGCATTGAAATCGGCTTGACGATGTGTACGCTTGATATATTTCACATCAACAACACCATCCTGTGTCATATAAAACTCTGCAACTTCTTTCATGAGTGCTTCAATTTCATCTTGTTTCTCGATCTTTGCTTCGTAAATACAAATTTCATTAAACATTTAATCACCACCTTATTTTTATTCTGGACATCAAATTTAATCACGAGTTTTCATTGGTTTATTTTATTGTTTCAACCATTTTTTCTGCCCATAATCTAGCCGAGTTACTATGTTTATGTTTGTATATAGTAATGGCTCATAAACTTTATATTACTACATATATATATATTATTTTTTATATTATTAATATATAGTTAGAGTATTAAATCAGAACTCTTATTAAAAGAGTTCTTGAGATAATACTATTTCATTAAATCCTGTATTGTAGTTTTGCCTAAGGATTCCTTCATAGCCTTTTCAGAATCAATTAGACATTTTTGGACTTTAGATTTCAAAACATCTACTTCCTGTCCATGAATTTTAAAATTCAAATCAGTTTTAAATAGAGGTCTATCTTTCTCCAATATTATGAATATATCAAATAATGTAATTTCAGAAGGTAATTTAGCCAGCGTAATACCACCCTTTGCCCCCTCTTTAGTTATAGTAATTCCTGCTGCATTTAAGCTATTCAATATTTTAACAGTAGTAGGAGCTGAAATCCCTAATCTCTCCGATATAGATATTGTAGTGAAAAATTCATATTCACATTCTTCTTTTTTGGATGCAATATATATAACTATTGAAATCGCTTGATACATTGCTAATGAGTACGCCATTCTTATCCTCCTTTATACGCATAAACTAAATATAGTATATATATAGTTTATGTAGATGTAAATATTCACTTCAACTTAATTTCTATTATTTTTTCAGGTCAGCATCTCTTATTGCTTCGGCAGCAGAATTTCTCAACCTTGGTTCTCAGGCAAGAGTTGTCAGGACTCCAGCAGATAAAGCCGACGCCGGGATAGTGGCAGCCAATGTAGCGGTCGAGATTGTCGGGCAGAGGCAGAGCATATTTTTTAAGAGCGCCGGTTCCTTCCGCACCATTTTTTACTTCTGAGGTTAAATCATTGTTTATACTTCAGCTCTCTTCTCGGAAAAGCAAAAAAGGCGCTGCCTTTTTTATAAAGACAGCGCTTCATATTAATTTATTAAGTTTTGAAATAAAAAAAGCACCCTTCAGTTTTATGGGATAACCTTACTTATCAAGTAAATATAATAATTCAAGTACAAATTTTCTTTTGATAAAAGTTTTGTCGTTTCTTTTCATACTTTCTTTGAAAAGTTCAAATGTATAAGGTTAATTTGTTATCCCCGAAACATAGAACTGCTTCTTGATAAAATGTAACTTACAGATCGTTATAATTAGCGACCAATCTCAATGTATTGCAAAACCCTTCAGTTATTGGTAAGTGTTAACATTTTTATCATTCCTACCTTAAAGCAAAATACTTAACTAATGATATCAACCGTAACCATGAAATATTACGCCCTGTGACCACTACAGCCACTTTACGACCGTTCAACTCCTTGCTATATCGCTTTAGCGCAGCAATTCCGGCAACTCCTGAGGGCTCAACGATAAACTGGGAATCCAGCATTATTTTCATAGCATCAATCAGTTCCTCTTCCGTCACAGTTATTATTCGGTCAATGTGATTTTGAATTATAGGAAAAGAAATAGTTTCAGGCTCGATCGGTCCACTTAAACCTTCAGCTATCGATGGCTTTATATCTACATCAGTTATCTTTCCGGTTCGATGCCAAACAGCTAATGTCGGGCTGTTTTCCGTTTGTATACCCCAGACCTGAATATTCGGATTTACTGATTTTAATGCAATACACATGCCTGCTGTGAGCCCGCCGCCACCCATACATATTAAAACCGTATCCACATCCGGCAGATCGTCTAAGATTTCCAACGCAACCGTTCCGTCTGCGGCAATGACTGATGGATCATTGTAAGCAGAAAGAAAAGTATATCCATCTTCCTTAGCGTCTTTTAGTGCAGATAATCTTGCTTCTTCGATTGAATCAAAGAATTTTATTAAAGCGCCATACCTCTCCAATGAACAAATCTTACTTGCATCCGCATCCTTTGGCAAATAAACATAAGCCGGGACATTTAGTCTTTTGGCTGCATATGCCAAGCCTATTCCGTGATTACCAGCTGAAGGTGCTATAACCCCACGTTTACGTTCAGTATCATCCAATGTCAAAAGCCGGTTTAAAGCTCCTCGGGGCTTGAAACTTCCTGTAACCTGGAGATTCTCCAATTTCAAATAAATATTTGAATCATATAAAATGCTGATTTTTTCGCTATATTCCAGCGGCGTATGGTATATGTAGGCTTGAATCCGTTTGTGAGCCTGTATAATATCCTGCAGTGTGATATTGACCTGATGCTTATTCAAGTAAACCAACTCCAATTTCTTTTATTGTTTACTTGTATTTTACATTTATACTTCTTAGCTGTATAATACATGGTAGTCATAATGTTATAACTTGTAGTTATAATGGGAGGTTGATGAATTGAATCTTCAGCAATTGTACTATGTTAGGCAGATAGCCGAAGCTAAAAGCATCAATAAAGCTTCAAAAGCTCTTTATATTTCCCAGCCGGCCTTAACAAAACAACTAAAGCTGCTGGAAAACGAACTGGCGGTAACCTTGTTTGAAAGAAGTAAAAACGGGGTCAGATTGACAAATGAAGGTGATCTCTTTCTGGATGAGGCTGAAAAGATATTGAATCAAGTAGGTTCCTTAAAACAGCAGTTCCTAGAACACAATGAGAAAGTGCTTCATATTGCAGCTTTACCAAGCAAAGCTACTTTTTATTGCCTGCTATAATAAAAAAGATGAATGACTCAGGTTATAAAGCTAATATTTTGGTCTTAAACACGAGTGATGAGATTGAAAGCCTTTTATCGGAAGGAAAAATTGATGCTGGATTTGGACAAGACGTTGTAGAAAAGGACTATGTATATCCTATTTTAGTTGAGTCCTATTATGTAATTGTCCATAATTCCAATCCCTTGGCAGATCATCAATCAATCTCACTAGGTGAATTAGTAAACCAGAATATAATTTTGCCTTCTCTTCCTTGTGATATCCGGAAAGCTCTTGATTGTAATTTAAATCAACAAGGAATTATTTTAGAGAATATCGTAGAAGTCGGGCAAAACGATCCTATTTTATCACTCGTCAAAGCAGGAGTCGGTTTAACGATCCTTCCGAAAATGGCCATTAAAAGTAAAAGCGTAAAAGCTGTACCATTAAAAGACAAAGAATTTACCAGAAGCATATCTTTATTAACCTACTCTAAAAAACTACAAAGATTAATCAACTCCTGTCTATGTTATCATCAAAAATAGGGATGTCATCTATAAAAGCGGTCAAAAAAACGGGGCAAAAAATGCACTTTTTTGCCCCGTTTTTTACTCATTTTTTACTCCGAAACCACTACATATAGTGGTCGACCTATCTTATATGTCCTCAGAACCACATTTCGTCATTAGAATTACCGTCTCAACGTGGAACGATAGCATCAGGTTAATGTCGAGTATGTGTTTTATTGATTTTTCGTTTGCGGGAATAAGTCGATGGTGGTTTCGCAGCATTTTAGTACTTGCAAACATGTAAACGGAATTATTATACTTGCATCCGTTCTTGAATACAAGTCAACGATGAATCTCTCTTCCTCAGCCAAACATTGACACTGTGAGGAAACAGTCTAATAAAGCGAGCCCTAAACCTACGAAAGTAGAGCAAAGGTCTCGCTTTTTGGTGTAATTGAAATAGGCAAAGGTTACAAGCTGTTTATGAGGGGAAGAGATAAAGCAAAGCAGGGTTTGAAAGCATTGTCCACTACTGCGAATATGAAGATTGCACAGGTTGCCCGCACAAAAAGAACTGTACTTGCTAAAAAGGCAACCGCAAAATGCAGGTTTCTAAACGATTTGTAGCGCAGCGCAAAAAAATCCTTGGAGCGCATCACGTCACCAAGGGGATACTTCTCAGAATCAATTGTTCCATACAGAGCGAAGGGGTTTTGGCATTATCAAGCAGGATTATGGTTTTTAGAGATTTTTGCACCGTGGCAACAAGAAGGTGAACACTGAAATTTTAATTGTTGCCATGGGTTACAAGCAAATACCACAGCAAAATTTAACAAAACCGTACTGGTTCACAATTGCACGGAAAATTTTCCGCCTAATCCTTAAATAACTACACAGTGTTGGGAGCTTGGGCGTTAGCTCTTGCGCCGCTGACAGCTGTCTTTGCCGACTGCGTCTTTATTCAACAGCTTTTTAACCTTCTACATTCAAATTGGGGTTGTGACGAAGTTCATGTTTCGTCACAGCCCCTTTATTGTTCTTTCTAGTCCGCCCTACGTTACTTACTCGCCGTACCCCGAACATTGCCCTTAGGCTTATCGAATGCGGGGTTAAAGGCGTAAAAGTTTCTGGAATCCAGATGGTCTTGCGAGATCCTAAGTGCCTCGCCAAAACGCTGGAAATGGACGATCTCGCGCTCACGTAGGAACTTGATGGGGTCTCTGACATCCGGGTCATCGGCAAGTCGCAGGATATTATCATACGATACCCTTGCCTTTTGCTCCGCTGCCAAATCCTCATGAAGGTCCGCCAGTACATCGCCGGAAGAAGAGAAGGTGCTTGCGTCAAACGGCACACCTGATGCGGCGATTGGATACAAGCCGGTGGTATGGTCAACAAAATAGGTATCGAATCCGCTTTCTTTTATGTCCTTCTCTGAGAGATTTCTTGTAAGCTGATATACGATGGCGCATACCATCTCTACGTGGCCCAGTTCTTCGGTGCCAATGTCAGTCAACGTACCCACGACTTCATCATATGGCATGGAGTATCTTTGCGACAGGTACCGGTTGGCGGCACCCAGTTCACCATGAGGCCCGCCAAACTGCGTGATTACTACCCGTGCAAGGGCGGGATTGGGGCGGGCAATCTTTACTGGATACTGCAGCTTTTTTTCATATATCCACATATGCTACACCTCACTTGCTCTTTCCCATGGCCATGGACCTTCGACCCATCTCCACGATGATCCCCCGTCAAACTGACTTGCAGTCAGAGGACCGTACTTTTTCACATACTCCTTTACCGCCTTTTCTCTTAGCGCAAGATGCTTGCTGTAGTATGCCAGCGCGTCCTGGTCTTTGGGGTGCGTATCAAGGAACAGGTTTGCCTCCAGCAGCGCAAAATCGCTGACCTGAATTCTTCTGAGAAGCGTTGTCTTATTTTCCACGCGGTATGACCTCCTCGCCTAAGAACGGCTTATCAAGACTGGGAAAGATGGTGCCCCGCACAAACCCGACCTCCGGATCGTACGGCTTCTCCCACGTCTGAAAAGCAACATATGCCATTGCATACGAGATAGGCTGGTTGGTAAACGCATCGCATGAAATTGCAGCCAATGCTCCCTCTTCGCCATAGCTGTTCTTCATCCTGTTATACCTCCATCGCTTTTCGTTGGATAAAATTACATAGGGGCGCCCCTACTAAACCATCTTATGCCGAGAAAAAGCCTGCGGTGACATATTAAGTCAAAGAAAGGCAAAGTCAAACAAGTGCGATGTAGACCGAAAAATACCCCGAGATAGTATTGCAAAATGCAAAACCATCTCGGGGTTAATTTTATTATGCTTAACTACTTTTTCTTAATGAACGACAGCACGATTCTGACGATAACAAGCAGCGCTACTGCGCAAAGTGCCGCGTACAGAACAATGCTCACTGCAAGCGGCGGTATGTCGGGTAAGAAAAACGTGCGTTGAACCGTCTCGGCAAACAGAAGGGGGGCAAAAGCTGCCGCAATCATTACTATCGCGAGTGCTGCCGCCAATATCATGATTATTTTGCGCTTCATCGTAGTGTAAACACCTTTCGTCCTTCCATAGCCATCCGCTGTGATTAAGTCGTGTTAGTATTTTTTGTTGTTAAAGATTTTTAGGAGATCGATATAATCCTTGTCCTCTTCTTCGGCGTGCTTTTCATTAATGGGCTGCTCAGTGATGCCCGAAAAAGAGAAATCCATGACATGACTTGCAGCGGGCTGGCTGTCAAACCCCGTGGCGATTACTGTAATACGCATCTCGTCGTCCAGAGAATCATCAAACGCTGCGCCCCAGATGATATTTGCATCGGGGTGTGCGGCGTTGGAAATCATGGTAGATGCGCGTTCCACCTCTTCAAGCTCGACATCCTTAGAGGCTGTAATGTTAATAATCACGCCGCGGGCGCCGTTGATGGAGGTCTCGAGCAGCGGGCTGGAGATTGCAAGCGCCGCGGCCTGTTCCGCCTTATCCTTACCTGCCGCGCTGCCCACGCCCATATGCGCATAGCCAGCGTCTTTCATAACCGTGCAGATATCCGCAAAATCAAGGTTTACAAGCCCGGGGACATTGATAAGATCGGAAATACTCTGTACGCCCTGACGCAGCACATCATCGGCTGCGGTGAACGCGTTGAGTAGGGTTATTTTCTGCTGAGAAATCATCTTCAGACGCTCGTTGGGGATGACAACCAATGCGTCCACACGCTCGCGTAGGTTAGCGATACCTTCCTCCGCCTGTTCCATGCGACGTTTTCCTTCAAAATCAAACGGCTTTGTAACGATTCCAACGGTCAGTATACCAAGGTCTCGCGCGATCTCCGCAACAACGGGTGCAGCACCCGTTCCGGTTCCGCCGCCCATACCGGCGGTGATAAACACCATTTGGGTGCCTTTAAGTGCCGCTGCAATTTCGTCGCGGCTTTCCTCGGCTGCGCGCAGACCCTTTTCGGGGGAACCTCCTGCACCTCTGCCCTTGGTGAGCTTTTCACCAATCTGTATTTTGTGAGGAGCCAGCGCGCAGGACAATACCTGCTGGTCGGTGTTGATGGACAAAAACTCCACGCTGCGCACACCGCTTTCAATCATACGGTTTACCGCATTGCCGCCGCCACCGCCGACCCCCGCTACCTTTATGTTTACAACTTTGTCAAAGTCCTCGCTGAATACAAACTTCATAGGCATTGAAACGTCCCCCTATAATACATATATCAAAACCACGTGGATGGAAGCTGCTTGAAATTGGATGCTCTCTTATATAATTTATCAGATTTTCAGCCAAAATACAACATCTTGACGACTAAAACTGCAAATAGCCCTAGATTGTCTACTATATATACGATATTATTCTACTCTATTTGACTTACCGCCTGACTTTCGTCACGATTGTCACCAGCATCAGGCTGCTCCTGCGAACTCGTATCCTCTGATGACACTCCCACCGACGAGACCATAGCGGACGGCAGAACACTTACACTAAGGCTTGTCTCTCCGTCTATCGCTTGCGCGTTAACTACAACTCCGGCAAAGACCTGCTGCTCTTGGTACTGCCTGATCACCTCATTGACAAACTCCAGTTTATAATCGAGGTTGGTAGGTCCCCCCAGCATAACGGAATTGCTATTATCACACTGCAGTCGAATGTTTGTGATGTTCTCGAGATTAATTTCCGTCACACCAGGTATTGGATGCTCCTTGAGCGCTAGATACAGGTTTTTTAGAATGGTTAGGTCTTCCTCGTTTACCGTCTTAATGTCCTCCCCTGAGGTTGGCGTCATCAGCTCCATTCCTATCACGACAGGAACCTCTGCATCCGGGGTTTTGCAATCGGGCTGTAGCACCTTATAGCTGTCACTGAGAAGAACATAGCTGCCGTTGTGGTAAACCGAGGCGATAACTTTCGCCTCTTGCACCGAGAGCACGACGGTGTTAGGCAGCTCAAAGCGCAGCTGCGATTTGCCGATGTAGCTCAGTACGCGTTCTATCTCCCCGTTCACGGCGCTCGGTTTTATCTTAAACATACTCGAGCCGATTTCTAGACCACTGGCGGCTATAATCTCGCCGGTCTGATACCTTGTAGTACCCTCTACGGTGATATTTTTAATGCGGATAAGCTTGTACGAAAGCACCGCCAGCAGGGCAGTCATAACGAGTATGGCGGGCAGCGCATAGTGAACCGCTTTTCGCTTTCGTCTGCGCCGATTACCCGGTTTGCTTTTTACCGCACTGCCCATAGCAAAAACCTTTACCTTTCTGATGCCTCTCTATTTATTCGAGGCTTTTTAATTCTATTCGTCAACCCTGCATATGCGTGCCCCCAAAGCTTTTAGGGTATCCTCCATCCGCTCATAACCGCGATCGATATGCCGCACGCCGTTAATCTCGGTGGTTCCTTCCGCCGCCAACGCCGCAACCACCAGTGCAGCACCGCCACGCAGGTCGGTACAATCTACACTTGCACTATACAGAGAGGGAACGCCCTCTACGACGGCCACTCTGCCCTCCAGCTTAATTCTTGCGCCCAATCGCGTGAGCTCCGCCACGTGCTTGAAGCGGTTTTCGAAGATGTTCTCCACAAAGATACTCGCGCCGTCTGCTATTGTTGCCACCGCCATAATCGGTGCCTGTGCGTCGGTGGGAAACCCTGGGTAAGGCATGGTTCGGATGGTTTGAATCGCCTTGGGACGGGAGCAGTTTTTAAGATAAATGCTGTTGTTTGATAAAATCAGCTTACAGCCGGCCTGTTCGAGCACCGGCAAAATGGCGCCGATATGACGAGGCTTCATTCCCTTTAGTAATATCTCGCCCCTGGTTACCGTAGCCGCGCAAAGAAAGGTGGCGGCGACAATGCGGTCGGGAATAACCTCGTGAGCGGTTGCGCGCAGCTCCTGAACACCGCTGATGTATATGGTACTCTCGCCTGCTCCTCTAATCTTTGCGCCGCAGGCGTTAAGGTAGTTTGCAAGGTCTATAATCTCCGGCTCTCTCGCCGCGTTGGATATGGACGTATCGCCCTTTGCTAGGGTAGCGGCTATCATCACATTCTCAGTCGCCCCTACGCTGGGAAACGACAACGCAACATGTGCACCGATAAGCCCGTTTGGTAACGAACAGTCGATATACCCGTGATCCTCGGAAATCTCGGCACCCAAACGCTTTAAGCCGTAGATGTGCAGGTCGATTGGGCGCGGACCAAGCTCGCAGCCGCCGGGGAAGGAGATTCTTGCTCTGCCTGTTTTCGCTAAGATTGCGCCTAAGAACACAATGGAAGAACGCATCTCGCGCATGAGATGAGTTGGGATGTCGCTTTTGGACAGGCCCGCGGTATGTATGGTTACTACATGCCCGTCAGCCGTTGTGTTGCAGCCAAGATAATCAATGATATTACGGGCAGCGTCGATATCAGACAGGTTCGGGCAATTGCCGATTACGCTTTCTCCACTGCACATGATGCTAGCAGCAAGAATGGGAAGCGCGCTGTTCTTAGCCCCTTGAACCTTGATCTCGCCGGTTATTTTTTCTCCGCCCTCAATCAAGTATTTATTCATATCTTTGCACCCCTTCAAATAAGCAGAGCAAAGGGATGGGTGCCTGCAAAACTTTCGCTTTGTCAGTTACTTCTCCCTCACAAGCCATACTATGCTTACCTTATCGGGTTTGTGAAAGAACGGATATTTACAATAAAAGTTGCTTTATCTCGCGGTAAATACGCTCGTTTGCGTCTACGATAGCAAGCTTGGCGGCAGAGGCTGAGAGTGCCAAAAGCCTGTCCGGGTGGGTTATCAGTTCTTGTACAGACTGGATTAGGCGGTTGCCGGATAGCTCTTTTTCTTCAATGACCACCGCCGCATTACTGCGGGCAAGCACCATTGCGTTATGATACTGGTGGTTTTCGGTCACGTTTGGCGAAGGAATGAGGATGGACGCCTTACCGGAAGCCTGAATCTCGCTGAGTGTTATGGCTCCGGCGCGGGAGATAACAAGGTCGGCTGCCGCATTGCAGCGCGGCATATCGTCTATGTATTCGCGTATGATTAACTGCGGATTATCCGAAAGGTTTACACCGCGCTCGGCAAGTAATGCCATAAACGAATCGTACCCTTTTTTGCCGGTGCCATGGATGTGGTATACCGATTTTTCTTTTTCTTTGCTGTGCCACGCCATTAAATCGGCTACCGACTCATTGATGGCGCGTGCACCAAGACTGCCGCCAAAAGACAGGATGCAGGGGCGGCGATCAAGCCCAAGCTCCGTTCTTGCCGTGTTTTTTTGATAAAAAATAATCTCCTCGCGAATTGGGTTGCCTGTAACCACATAGTCCGCTTTGGAAGAAAGGTGGGACTTTGCCTCTTCCACCGCCAGCAACACCTTGTCCACATGCTTTGAAACAAGCTTGGTGGTGATGCCGGGAAATGCGTTTTGCTCATGCGTGAGTGTCTTGATACCCATAGACGCTGCCTGGATAATAACAGGAGCGCTGACGTACCCGCCTGTGCCCAGCACCAAATCGGGGGCAAAGTCGGAAAGGATTTTTTCGGCTTCTTTTCTTGCAGTATAGAGCTGCAGGATGGCATTGAGGTTTTTTTTGATTGCCCCGAGCCTTGTACTGCGTACAATGCCCCGTGCATGAATGCCCGAAAACGCAAAACCCTGTGCGGGCACAAGCTGTGCTTCCATGCCGTTTTGGTTTCCGATATACAGAATTTGTGACTGCGGCTCGCGGCTGCGAAGATAGCCCGCTACCGCCAGCGCGGGGTTGATGTGTCCGGCTGTTCCTCCGCCGGTAAAGATAACGCGCATCGTTTATGTTCCTTTCCGGGTTTTCTGGCCTGGGTTACGACTTCTCCAACACGGAGAAGCGCGACACCGACAGTACAACGCCCATTTGGCACAGCAGCATAACTAGGGATGATCCGCCGTAGCTGAAAAACGGGAGACTGATGCCGGTATTGGGGATTGTGCCGGTAACCACTGCGATATTGAGGATTGCCTGAACGCCAATCTGCGTCGTAAGACCCATGGCAAGCAGCGAACCAAACCGATCGCGGGCGCGCATTGCGATTACAAACCCACGCCAGACAAAAAGCGCAAACAAAATAATAATGAACGTTGCGCCGATAAAACCAAGCTCCTCGCAAATGATTGAAAAGATAAAGTCATTTTGCGGTTCGGGAACATACAGATACTTCTGCCTTGAGTTCCCCAGACCCTGCCCCAGCAGACCACCCGAGCCGATGGCATACAACGATTGCAGGATTTGATGCCCCGAGCCCGTCGGGTCGATGGTGGGATCCAGCCAGATCTGTATACGCTCTATGGCGTAACCCATCTTGTTGGTCAGCGCGATATACGCTACCGCCATCGCTGCCCCAGCAGAGCCAAACAGGAAAAACCAACGAAGCTTTACGCCGCCGATAAACATGATAACGGCACCCAGAATGGTGATTAAAATGGTACCCGAAAGGTGCTTTTCCAAAAACACCAGTACCACCACCGGTCCCAAAAACGCAAAGCACAGGAGAAATCCGTTTAGAAATTTGTCCATTTGTTGGCTTTTGTGCGCGATAACGTGAGACAGGATGAGCACAACCCCGAACTTCGCAATCTCTGACGGCTGAAACTGGATGCCGAAGAGCACAACCCAACGATGTGTTCCCTTTATCGTCGGAGAGAAAAGCGCAAATATCAATAGCGCGATTACGATAACATAAACAACTACGGCAAGGTGGTGCAGCAGGTGGTAGTCAAAGTACGAGATAAAGATCATCATTGCGACACCCATGAGGGAAAACAGCACTTGGCTTTTGATAAAGATGTAGCTATCACCGTAATAATACAGCGCGTAGGCATAGCTGGAAGAGAACAACATAATAAGCCCCATGCCAAGCAACGCCAAGGTGAGCAGAAAAAAGGTGATATCCATACCGCCCTTAGGAAAGCGCAGCATTGATTTAATACTTGACTTCAATCAGGACACACCCCTATTCCGCACAATATATCACGCTACACAAGCGTTAACGCCCACAACGCAAGCGCGCCGCCAACCACACCCACCAGCGAAAACGACAGTACGATCTTCACTTCACTAAAGCCGGACATTTCGTAGTGATGATGGATTGGACTCATCTTGAACACCCGCTTTTTCGTCAGCTTAAAGCTGATAACCTGGATGACGACCGACAACGCCTCAAGGATATATACAATGCCCGCAAGCGCTAAAAACGCGGGCATATTGATACCAAAGCTGATAGCTACCACTGCCCCGCCTAAAAACATCGAGCCGGTATCGCCCATGAACACCTTGGCGGGGTGAAAATTCCACACGAGAAACCCGATACACGCCGCCGCAAGTGCCACGGCAAAGATGCCCTGTTTATGCTGCCCGAGCATCGCACTCATCAGCATAAGCGAGATTGCGCATACAAAGGTAAGCGAGGCACACAGCCCGTCAATTCCATCCGAAAGATTGACGGCGTTAACCATGAAATAGATGACCAGCACCGAAAACGGGTAATAGAACAACCCCATATTCCAAGCCCCCAGAAAAGGGACAATCATGGTTGTGGAACGGTCACCGGCTAGGTAAAGGGTAAGCAAGTATAGTATTGCCGCAAGAAGCTGCATTATTGTTTTTTGAGAAGCGGTAAGCCCGAGATTCCGTTTTTTCACCACTTTGATATAGTCATCGGTAAAGCCGATAAAGCCGTTAGCCAATGCAAGCAACACCCCTGCCGCCAGCTTTATACTGTCAAGCCGCGACGTCACTTCAATTGCTCCGTCGCGAAGATAAGAAAGCGCAAGCAGCCCTACCATAAGACCGGCTAATGAGCCGATAATAAACATGATACCGCCCATGGTGGGGGTACCCTGCTTGTTTTTATGCCATGTGGGGCCAATCTCCTTAATGGTCTGACCATAGCGCAGCTTGGTCAGGTAAGGAATCAATACGCGTCCAATCACGGCGGTGACAACAAAGGCAACCAAAGCCGCAACAATCGTTGCTGTCGAGTTCATTTTCAAAACATCCTTTTAAAAAACTGGGGTGAGTCCCTCGCTTCATTTCCCGTGCACTTAGATGATTAACACTATCTGACGCCTGATACATGGACTGTATCAAGTTTCTTTACCATAAAAGCTCTCGATTATCTCCTCCAGCCGCATACCGCGGCTACCCTTGAATAGGATGGTATCTCCCGGCTTTGCTGTATCTTTTAGCTTTTGTGCCGCTTCACCCTTGTCGGAGAAGTAATACACCGTGCGCACCCCGTCGCGCTGAGCCGTTCGCGCCATGTGAACCGCTTCGGTTCCGTAAGCAATCAATACATCGGCGTCGGTTTGTGCTACAAGGCTACCAACTGCCTCGTGTGCTGTCTGTGAATAGTCGCCCAGCTCCAGCATATCCGCAAGAACGGCAATGGATGCACCGCCAGCTTCTGCCTTTAGCGTTTTTAGTGTACCCAGCGCCGCCTTCATGGAGTCGGGGCTTGCGTTATAGCAATCCTCAATGACAGTAAAACCGCCATAGCGCACAATTTTTTGACGCATGCCGGACGGTGTATAGGTCCCGAGTGCTGCGGTACACCGAACCAGGTCAAGCTTTAACGCGGCACACACACCGAACGCGGCAAGCGCATTGAGAACGTTGTGTACGCCGATACACGGAATGCGAGCAGGATAATCCTTATTATGATATCGGATGGTAAACTGCGTTTCTTCACCTTTTCTGGAGATGTTTTTTGCGGTAATATCTGCCTGTAAACAATCGATACCGTATGATATTATAGCAAGCCCGCGATGGGTTTTTATGTCGCAAAGAAGGTCGTTGTCATAATTTAGGATAAGTGTTCCGTCGGTGGGAAGCCCCTCTGCGACCTCCAGCTTTGCCTTAAGTATGTTTTCTCTGCTGCCGAGATTTTCGATGTGGGAAACCCCGATATTTGTGATGATCGCGACGGTTGGAAGCGCCGCCGCTGACAACAGCGAGAGGTCGCCAGGATGGGTCATTCCCATCTCGAGCACCGCACAGCCATAGCTTTCGTCCAAATTAAGCAAGGTCAGCGGTAAGCCGATTTCGTTGTTGCGGTTGCCTTCGGTCTTTAGCGTTTTAAGCTGTGCCGCCAATGCACAGGCAATCATATCCTTTGTGGTGGTTTTGCCCACGCTGCCCGTTACCGCAACAATGGGAAGGTTATATTTTAGTCGGTGCGCACACCCTATGGTAATCAGTGCGCGCTGGGTATCCTTCACATAGATTACCGGTTTTTCGGCGTCCGCAATCGTCTTGCGGCACACCGCTGCCACAGCACCTTTTTCAAACGCTTCCCGCACAAAGCTGTGACCGTCAAATCGCTCCCCCTCCAGTGCAACAAACAGGCAGCCCGGGGTGATGGCACGGGAATCGGTGCACACATCCAGTACGGATACCCCTTCGGGAACCTTTTGCCCAAACAAACTAGCGATGTCGTTTAACATCCATGGCTTCAAATTCCGATTCCTCCATTTCGCCGGATTTTACCGCTTATCATCGCGTGCGGCGATAAGCTTTTTCACTATTTCATGCTCGTCAAAAAATACCGTGCCAAAGTTAAGAACCTGATAGTCCTCATGCCCCTTGCCGCACAGCACAAGCACATCATCCTGCTGCGCATGTTCTATCGCCCACTTGATTGCCTCGTAGCGGTCGACGATAACCTTATACTGCGCACCCGTTCCCTGAAAACCGGGAATGGCGTCGTCTATAATCTGGTTGGGATCCTCACTGCGGGGATTGTCGGAGGTGAGGATTGCAAAGTCGCAGTTTTGCCCCACCGCGCGTGTCATTTTCACGCGTTTGGTTCGGTCACGGTTTCCCGCGCAGCCAAACAGCGCCACCACCCGTTTGGGTGCGAACTCCCGTACCGCTGATAATACCTTCTCCAACCCGTCCGGGCTGTGGGCATAGTCACAAATGATGGTAAAATCGTCTCCTGCGTACAGAACCTCCGCCCTACCCTTAACCCCTGTGCATTGGTTTAGCCCCGTTGCAACCGCCGCAGGGTCAAACCCCAGTGAGACCACACAGGCTGCCGCGGCCATCGCGTTGGAAACCGAAAACGCACCGGGCATACAGAAGGAAACCCGCTCGATTATCCCTTTGCCTACAAACGCAAAGTTTACGCCACTGCTGAGCTTTTCTACACTTTTTGCGGTGTAATCCGCCATATCGTCATCTGCCGAATAGCTGACTGCCTTGCACGGAATCTCCTTAAGCAGGCGTCTGCCGTATTCGTCATCGAGATTAACAATACCCACCTTGCAGCTGTCAAACAGCTTTTTCTTTGCGTTGTAGTAGTTCTCCATGGTCAGGTGATAATCCAGATGATCCTGCGTGAGGTTGGTGAATATGCCCGCCTCAAACATACAACCGTCCAGACGGTGCTGGTCCAGCGCATGGGAGGACGCCTCCATCACAACATACTCGCAACCCGCTGCCACCATGCGCCCAAACAGCGCGTGCAGCTCCGCAGGGTCGGGGGTGGTATGCTTGGCTGGCAGAACCATATCGGCTATCTCCACATGAATGGTTCCGATTAGTCCTGTCTTTTTGCCTGCCGACTCCAATATCTGCTTAAGCAGATAGGTGATTGTTGTTTTTCCGTTGGTTCCCGTAACGGCTATGAGCTTTAGCTTGCCGGCGGGGTTTCCGCTCATCTCGGCACACAGCAGTGCATAGGCCGCCCGTGTATTCGGCACGATTACTTGCTGGGCAAGACCCAGATCCCGCTCGGTAATCACCGCGACCGCGCCCTGGCTTATCGCTGCTTCGGCATAATCGTGTCCGTCAAACTTCTCGCCCTTTATTGCCACGAACAGGGTGTTTGCCGTCACCTTGCGGGAATCGCCGGTAACCAGGGATATCTCGGCATCGGGTATCTGTGCGCCGGACAGGCAGTTGACACGACCCATTAGCTGTGATAATAACATTTGCCCGCCTCCCTGCTAGTTGTTGCGTATGGTGAATGGGGTGCTGCTTATAGTATAGTCGCCATGGTAAGCTTTCTATTCGCAATTACATATCTGCATTCAGCATACGAAAGCCAAAGAATTAACTGCTATACACGAATGGTACACACCTTATTCTACCGCATCGTCTACGCCGAACACAACATCAATGATGGTACCGTGCTCCGCCTCTATACCAACCATCGATTGAGAGATTGCCTTGGTACCCACCTGATTGCTGCCACCGCCCACAATGCGGATGTTGAAGCCCGCGTTGGTTAAGGTTTTATTTGCCTGCTGAGCGGAAAGCCCGATTACATTGGGAATAGTGGAGGTGTTGGGGCTCTGCGTCGCAGTGTACAAAATCACCTTTCCCCCTCTGGGAATGGGCTGCCCGGCTAGCGGATACTGCTTGACGATTGTTTCGCCCTTGCCTACAAGCTCTGACTGCAGCCCCAGTTTATTCAGCTCCGAGGTGGCTTCATGCGGCTTGAGACCGACTACATTCTTGGTGGAAACGTCCATCTTCTCCAGCTCTTCTGCAGTGTAAGCCGGTTCAATGCCGAGATAGGTCAGGGTCTCGGCAATAATCGCGCCCGCCACGGGTGCCGCGATGGTGGAGCCGTATGCGCCCGAATCCGCCGGTTCGTCCAGAATAACCAAAACCGCGATCTTCGGGTCGTCGGCGGGAGCAAAGCCAAGAAACGATAACACATGCTCTTTTACGCCTGTGGTGCTCTGCTTATCAAGCTTTTCGGAGGTACCGGTCTTTCCGCCGATGCGGTAACCCTTTATGTAGGCACTGCGTCCGCTGCCTTCGCTTACCACCTTTTCAAGCATCAGCGCAAGCTCTGCGGAAACCTCTTTCGAAATAGCCTGCCGCTTTACGTCCGGCTCTATATTCTCTATGATGTTCTTATCGGAATCAATAATTTGCTTCACAATATGGGGCTCATACAGGTAGCCGCCGTTGATGGTGGCTGCGATTGCCGTAATCATCTGAATGGGGGTTACCTTAAAGCTCTGACCGAAGGATGCAACCGCCAGGGTGTCCGGCTCTTTTTGCAGCACCGCCAGGGAGTGATAAATGCCGCCCGTTTCGCCGGGAAGGTCGATACCGGTGGGTTCGCTAAATCCAAACGCCTTATAATACTGGGCGGTGCGTTCGGGTCCCAGCAACAGGCCAACCGCCATAAACACGGGGTTGCAGGAGTTTTTAATGCCGTCCACAAAGTTCTGTGCGCCATGACCCGCGTGCTTCCAACAGCCGATGGAACGACCATTTACAGTAAGGGAACCGTTGCAATAAAAGGGGGTGTTTGCGTTTACAACGCCTTCCTCGAGAGCTGAGGCCGCCGTAATAATCTTGTAGACCGAGCCCGGCTCGTAGGTATCGGAGATTGCCTTGTTACGCCACTGCGCCTCGCGTGCTGATTTTAGCTCTGAAACCCGTTGGTCATTGTCCTCTATCTCGTTAATAAGTGCCGCCAGCTCTTGGTTTTCGAGTGTGAACGGGTCGTTTGGGTCGTAGTCCGGCTCGGTGTCCATCGCGAGCACCTCACCGGTGGTCACATCCATGATAATGGCGGTTGCGCGGTTTTTTATCCCGTATTCCACCACCGCGGTTTCAAGGTTCTTTTCCACAATGTGCTGAATGACCTCATCGATGGTCAGCACAAGGGAGTACCCGTCCTGTGCGTCGTTTCGCGATTCATACTCTACGGGCATATCCTTGCCCAACGCATTTTTGATGGATACGATCTTACCGTCTACCCCCTTGAGGTAACGTTCGTAGTACGATTCCAGTCCGTTTAGGCCCTGGTGATCGTCTCCGGTAAAGCCCAGAATAGTGGCTGCAAAATCGCCGTAGGGATAATATCGTTTATAGTCCTCGTTGAGTACAATACCGGTAATCTTATTCTCGCTGATAAATGCACGAATAGCGTCGGCTTCGGCTTGCTCTACGCGACGCTTAATCAGTTCATAATAGTTTTTCTTGTTTGATTTCTCAAGGACCCGCTGCTCATCCACCTCAAGGATTTCCGACAGCTTTTTTGCTATCATCTCACGTTGGCTTTCCTTTATGTTGGTGGGGTTTAGGCTTACCTCCCACACACTTGCGCTCAATGCCAATACATTCAGGTTGCGGTCGTAGATGGTGCCGCGCTTTGCCTTAACGGTTGTTTCGCGCAACTGCTGATTAATTGCCTTTTTTTGATACGGCTCGTTTTTCACCAGCTGAAGAAACACAAGGCGTCCGATTAAAACCGAAAAGCAGATTGCCGTCAATACGACGACGACAATCAGCATCTTTTTTATCATGGCGTTACTTGGTCCCGCCGGCATTGCTTCGCCCCCTTAGTTTGCGCCGAGTTGCGCTATACACCCAATAACACAGCGAACTTGGTTGTGTAAAACCATTAAATTGTATTTGCGTTTTAGTTTATGTATTCCACCAAACGGTAAAACAGCTCGTTTAGGTCCGGAATTTTCACTGTGATGTCACTGTTATGCTGATTCGTTTCTATTTTGTCGTCGCCCGAAAGGGTGATATAGTTGATCTGGTATTTTTCCGCCCGGCTCAGTCCAAGTGTTCCTGCGGCATACTGCTCGATACTTTTAATCGAGACCTTGCTGTCGAGCTGTACATTTAGTCGGGTGTTTTCGTTTTGAAGCTGCTCAAGCTTTGCTTTTGCCACACCAATGTCCGCCACTGCTTCGGTCAGCGCAACCCGGCTATAGATACCCGCGCACAGAACCAGCCCAACAAAAATGCCGGCGCATATTCTTCCAAATGCCATAAGACCAATACGCAGGCGCGATTGCGGCAATACCTTGGGTAGCTGTTTGGGTGCCGGCTTTGCCTTACGCTCTCTGTTTTCAAACAACGAAAGATCATATGCGAGATTGTCTGCCACGGTATGCACCCCCATTTATTTTTGCCTTCATACCTTTTCTATCGTCCTAAGCTTTGCGCTTCTGCTTCGGGAATTTTGAGCCAGTTCCTCCGCCGAAGGCTCTATGGGCTTTTTATTCACCAGTCTGCCGGCAGGTACCTTTCCGCACACACAGATGGGGAATTCGGGCGGGCAGGTACAACCCCTGCAATGCGCCGCAAAATTTTGCTTCGTGATGCGATCCTCCAGCGAGTGAAAGGTGATAACACAGAGTCTGCCGCCCGGCTTTAACAGCCCAAAGGCGTCGTTCAGCGCCCTGTCTAGCAGTTCCAGTTCTCCGTTAATCGCGATGCGAAGTGCCTGAAAGGTGCGGCGGGCGGGATGCGCATCGCGCATGGCCGCCGCCGGCAGTGCACTTTTTATTACGTCCACCAGTTCAAAGGTTGTGGTGATTGGGTTTTGCTGCCTTGCCGTCACAATCGCCTGCGCGATTTTGCGGGAGAACTTTTCTTCGCCGTACTCCCATAAAATCTTAGCGATTTCCTGTGCGGATGCGGTATTCACAAGCTCCCGCGCGCTTTGCCCTTGCGCGCTCATGCGCATATCCAACGGGCCATCCTGTCGGTAGGAAAAGCCGCGGTCGGCTGTATCGAGCTGATAGGATGACACGCCCAAGTCCAGTAGCATCCCGTCGATTTGGTTAATTGAATGTGCAGCTAGCACCTCTTTTGTCTCGGAAAAATCCGCGCGCACCACCTGCGCGCACGGATAAGGCGCAAGCCGCCGGGTAGCGGTTTTAACTGCATCGGGGTCTTTATCGATTGCAATCAGGCGTCCGGTTGTCAGCCGCTGGGCAATCTGCGCGCTGTGTCCCGCGCCACCCGCTGTGCCGTCCACATATATGCCGTCGGGTTGAATGGCAAGCGCTTGTATACATTCGTTTAGTAGTACCGAGATGTGTGTAAAATCCAAAACGAAGGCGCCTCCCTTTATCCGAGAATGCAGTATACGAATTAAAAGCCCAGCTCGTCCATCATGTTCTGAATACTGTCTGCAGTCAATGCGGCATTCTGCTCGTCCCACTTTGCCTTATCCCAGATTTCTGCTCTGACCGAGGCGCCGATGATCATAATGTCCTTTTCAAGCCCTGCAAATTGTCGAAGGGAAGGCGGTATTAACACACGCCCGTTTTTATCAACCTCCGCCTCGCAGGCTCCGGAGAAGAAGAACCTTTGCAACGCGCTTGCCTTAGAAAACGGCAACGCGTTAATCTTTTCCTGCAACACCTTCCACTGGTCTTCGGGGTAGGCAAACAGGCAGTCGCCTGTGCCTTTTGCGATGATAAAATGCTCGCCTAGGTCAGCCCTAAGTCTGGACGGAAAAACCACACGTCCCTTGGGGTCAAGGGTGTGCGAAAACTCGCCCATCAGCATTGTTACCACCACCTTTATTATGAGACTTTATGCCACTAGCCATTCTGAGATTGAATGACGATATATGCACCACTTTTAACCACACTAAACCACTTTGAACCACTTTTCTTTTATTATAACGATGAATTATGTAAATTGCAAGTGTCTTTGCACAATATCCTAATTGTGCGGGCAATGATTATCACTTTACACAAAAACAGTACCATTTATTACATATTATCGATAACCGCCTTGTCGAATAAAACAATCGGAAAATGTGGTAGTAATGCCGAAAAACGGGCAAATAATGCGTACATATGTTCTTTTGCTCTGAGTTAACATAAAAAACCGCCCATGCCCCGTGCATTCTCTGCGCTACGGGGTACAGGCGGTTGCGGTTGATAAGTATTATGTATACTAGATATTGCTGTTCTTTGAACCCGACCTCATCTGTTGGCGTACGGTTTTCACTTTGTTGAGGCTTACAGTCAAGCTTTCTTCTGCCGAACGTACGATCTCATCCACATACTCGGTGGTCAACTGGCGTATTTCGCGGGATTTTTGCTGCGAGCTTGATAATATCTCCTGCGCCCGCTCCTGCGCCTGACGGGTGATTTCATTCGCTGCCACCATGGCGCGCGCCCTTTCCTCTGCGCGGGCAACAATGGCTTCTGCCTCGCGCTTTGCCTCGCTGATAATCTCCGCGCGGTCGGATACGATTGCCTTGGCCTGTTTAATCTCGTTGGGCAGCGATAGGCGTACATCGTCCATCAACTCACGCAGGCGAACAACGTCTATGACACAACGCCCGCCCGAAAGGGGCATTGCCCACGAGGTATCAATCAGTTCATCCATCAAGTCCAGCGCCTCGTCAATGTTCATCGTCATATGGTAGCAGCCTCCCTAATCAGCGATATGAAAGAAATGGTGACAGTGCAATCATTCGTTTGCGTAAAGCCGGTCGTGTATTTCATCAAGTATCGTCGCAGGCACAAAATCCGAGATGTTGCCGCCAAAGCTTGCTACCTGCTTTACAATGCTGGAGCTTAAGTACATGTTCTCCATACTCGTTGGCACAAACACCGTTTCTGCCTCTGGGTACAGCTTTTTGTTTACCAGAGCCATCTGGAACTCGTACTCAAAGTCGGATACCGCACGCAACCCTTTTACAATGGCGCAAGCGCCCTGCTGTTTTGCGTAATCGGCAAGCAGTCCTTCGAATGTGTCCACCCGAACATTGGCTAGATGACCGGTTACTTTGTGTATCATGTCCATGCGCTCGCGGGGGGTGAAGATTGGGTTTTTGGCGGAGTTGTGAACCACCAGTACGATAACCTCATCAAACAACCCCGAAGCGCGGGTAATAATGTCTAGGTGTCCTTTGGTAACAGGGTCAAAACTACCGGGACAGATGGCGAGCTTCATCGTCATCATCACACCTTTCCCGTTTGATGCCGCAGCCGCGGCAAAAAACTGTCTATAATCTTGTCTTTACTCTTCCGCAACCGGCACGCGATACACCTGCAGGCGGGTAATGCCGTAGCGATATTCTTTTTTTATGGTGAGCTTGCCTGCCGAATCGGGCAGATCGACGCGTTTGCCCGTCTCGCAGAGCAGCACCCCCACGTCACTGATGTGAAAAGCGCACAGGTCGAGCACGTCGGCAATGCCCTCCATCGAATAGGGCGGGTCTAAAAGAATAATATCAAACACATCGTGGGTGTTTTTTAAAAACGAAGTGGCATCCATCGCCGCCACACGCGCCTGCTGCGACAAACCGGTCTTTGATAGGTTTGTTTTAATCAGCTCTACGTTTGCCCTTGATGAATCGATAAAGACGCAGCTTTGCGCACCGCGGCTGAGCGCCTCTATACCAAGCTGACCGGAGCCCGCGTATAAGTCGAGCACGCGCGCGCCCTCCAGCTCAAACTGAATGATGCTGAACATAGCCTCTTTTACCCTGTCGGTGGTGGGGCGGGTTTCCTGCCCCTCGGGGGAAATCAGCTTGGCACCCCTTGCCTTGCCTGTAATTACTCGCATAACAGCTTGTCCGCGCCTTTCCGGGGTATGAATATACAGCCACCCCGCGTTTTCTGTATGCAGCCACACACGGGCTCATCCAGCATAATTTCTTTTCTATTATGGGTCATGTTTAAAACGATGTCAAGCACGCTTTCGCAGTTGGGTGGGAAAACGCCTATGGATTCCTGTATTATTCTTGCGCGTGAAAATGGTCATATACCTTTTGCGCCGAGGGTCGGGTCATTCCCGGCACCGCAGCGAGTGTTTCTACATCCGCTTCCTTAATGGCACGAAGTGTTTTCATTCCTTTAAGCAGCGCCACCGCGCGTTTGGGTCCGATGCCCTCAATCTCATGCAGGGCAGACGAAAAGCCGGTTTTTTTATGCTTTAGCCGTTGATACTCAATGGCATAGCGGTGTACCTCGTCCTGTATGCGTGTGAGCAGCATAAACGCGTTTTTGTGTGCCGATACGGAGATTTCGCCGCCGTCCGCCGCGATTGCCCTTGTGCGGTGGCGGTCATCCTTTACCATGCCGAAGACGGGAATATTCAGCCCGCTTGCCCTTATAATCGGGCTTATCACCGACACATGCCCTTTGCCGCCGTCGAGGAGAATCAGGTCCGGCAGACGCCCAAAGCCTTTGCCGCTCTCCTTCTCCTGCTCGTACCGCGCAAGCCGCCGGCTGATGACCTCACTCATCGCGCCGTAATCGTTTTGCTCGGTGAGTGTCTTGATGGAAAACCGTTTATATGCGGCTCGCAGAGGCTTTGCGTGCTCAAACACCACCATACCCGCCACCATCGACGAGGAGCCGAGGTTGGAGATGTCGTATGCCTCGATGTACTCGGGCGCTTTGGAAAAGCCCAGCAGACGCGCAAGCTCGTCCAGTGCCGCAACGTCCCTTCCCGTTTTGCCGCTTTGCTGTGCGATATGCTCTGCGGCATTCGTTCTTGCCATCTCCACCAGCCGCACCTGTTCCCCCCGCTGCGGCAGGTGAATGACACATTTTCTTCCCGCCTGTTCGGATAAAAACCGCTCGATTAAGCACATATCGTCCACCTCGCCGTCCAGCGAGATTTGACGGGGAATGTCACTGCGCGAGGCGTAGTAACGAACCAAAAACTCGCCGCGTGCGGCGGTTAAACTCTCCACCTCGCCCAGTGAAAAGCCCTGTTTATCGACCAAACGGTGTCCGCGAAACTTGATCACCACGGCAAACGCTTGATCTGACCCTTGGGCAAGGGCAATTACATCCTGATCCGGCGTGCCGGTATACATGACCTTTTGGTGCTCGCCAATCTTGCGGATGCCATCGATGCGGTCGCGCAGACGGGCGGCAAGCTCAAACTGCAGGTTGTCGGCAGCTCGCTCCATCTGTTCGGTGAGTGCCTGTATGGTTCCCGCGCTGTCGTTGCGTAAAAACGAGATGGCTTGCTGCAGCGTTTGGGTGTACTCCTTCTCGCTGATGTTGCCCCTACATACACCCATGCACCGTTTAATGTGCAGGTTCAGGCAGGGTCTGCCCTTTTTGAAGTCGTTTGGGAAACGGCGCGCACAGGTGGGCAGACGAAATGCGGTGTTCGCCTCCTCCACCGCCTGTGTAACGGCAAACGAGCTGACGTAGGGACCAATGTAGGTCGCCCCGTCGTCAACTATCTGCTTTGCCGCAGAGATTCGACCCCATTTTTCGCCGGAGATGCGGATATAATGGTAGCCCTTATCGTCCTTAAGCAGAATATTATACTTGGGATTGTTCTGCTTAATCAGACTGCACTCAAGCACCAGTGCCTCGAACTCGCTATCGGTCACGATGTAATCGTAATCATAAACCTGCGACACCATCTTTTCAACCTTGGGCAGATGATCCGCTCCCTGGCGAAAATAGCTGGTGACGCGCTTTTTAAGATTCTTCGCCTTGCCCACATAGATAATCTCACCCTGCTTGTTCTTCATTAAGTAACAGCCCGGCGAGGCGGTAAGTGTTTTGGTTTTATCCCGCAAAAACGGAAGCCTTTGATTCTCCACCGTCAATCATCCCATATCCATCAAAATAGGTACGCCAACAACAAGAAAAAACGCGCCGCCGAAAAATAGGCGACGCGCTTAAGTAAACAATGTATTACTCTGCAAAACCGGATTCAACAAGCTTGAACAGACCCTCGGCAGCCTGTTGTTCATCAGCGCCGTCTGCGATAATTCGGATGGTAGTTCCTCCGACAATGCCCAAAGAAAGTACACCCAACAGGCTCTTCGCGTTAACCCTGCGCTCTTCCTTCTCTACCCAGATAGAAGACTTGTACTCATTTGCCTTTTGTATAAAAAACGTAGCAGGACGTGCATGCAAACCAACCTGATTCTGGACAGTTACATCTTTTACAAACATAAGCTTTTCCTCTCTTGCGGCGATATTTCTTTATAACGACGACCTTATGCAATATATATTATAGCATAATTGTCTTATGCGTCAACGAAAAACCCGGATTAAGGCGAATTGGCGTGTAAATTCTGCGTGTCTTCCAATAAACCGATACACGCTACCCCTATTACTTGTGCATTATACCCACATATTTTTCAACATTATCAGCAAGTTATATAGTATTGGTATGAGCAACGACGGCAGCATTCCTATCGTTCGTATTTTACCGATTTTCATCAGGTTTATTCCGATGCAGATGACGATGGCAAACCCCACAAGGCACATCGAGTTAATAACCGGCTCGGTGAAAAAGCCGGTCAGCGCGCCGGCGCCCAAACTGATTGCGCCTTGGTACAACAACACGGGGATAAACGAGAACAACACGCCGATACCCAATGTCGCGGTTAGCACCACGGCGCTGATGCCATCGAGCGCACTTTTTATGTACAAGATGGTGCGGTCTCCGAGCAGCGCGTCGTTAAACGAGCCGACTATCGACATCGCCCCAACGCAGTACAGCATGGAGGCAGCGATTAACCCCTTGGAAAAGCCCTCGCTGCCAATCTTCTTCTCCAGCCGAAGCCCAGCGTCAGTCAGACGCTCCTCCAGCCGAAAGCCTTCGCCGATTACGGTGCCGACAACCAGGCTGATAATCAACAGCATCGCGCCGTCTGTGGTTATTCTGCCGTTGTCCCCCACGGTGACCATGGAGGTTAATACGCCCGAAATACCCACAACCATTACCGCAAGCCCCACCGCTACCTGTATGCTCTCGCTGATACGCTGCGGTATGCCCTTTTTAAGCAGCAGCCCAACCAGTGAACCCACAATGACGGCGGCTGCGTTAACCAATGTCCCTATCATAGTCGTTCAAACCTTTCCCCTGTGCCGCCAAAAAGATGTGCGGCGTTCCAGTATCATATCAAATGGCGCTATCCCTCATCCCGCTGAGAAAGCGATTTGATAAACGCGATGTCGTGTTTGTCAAGCTGCGCCGTGTCTAGCATATCCCGCCGCTTGTTGTAGGTGTTTTCGAGCATTCTCTCGCGCCGCCAACGCTCGATTTTGGCATGATGCCCCGATATCAGCACGTCGGGCACCGTCATGCCCTCCCACTGGGGCGGGCGGGTGTACTGCGGGTACTCAAGCAGCCCCGCGTAGTGGCTTTCGCGCTCGAAGCACTCATCGTTTGTCAGCACGCCGTCACACATACGCGCCACCGCGTCTACCAGTACAAGTGCCGGCAGCTCGCCGCCTGTAAGCACATAATCGCCTATGGATATCTCCTCGTCCACAATCTTGTCAATAATGCGTTGGTCCACGCCCTCGTAGTGACCACACAGGATAAACAGCGAGCAATCCATGCGCGACAGCTCCACAGCGCGCTGCTGTGTCAAGGGTCTGCCCTGCGGGGACATATAGATGACATACGGCTTTTGGGGCAGACGGTCGCAAACGGCAAGATAGCAGCGATAAATCGGCTCTGCCTGCATGAGCATGCCCATACCGCCCCCGTAGGGAGAATCGTCCACCCTGCGGTGCTTGTCCTGCGTGTAGTCGCGAATATCGTGGCAATGGCATTCTATCGCGCCCGAGCGGATGGCACGACCTGTGATGCTCTCGTTTACCACCGTTTCACACATGGCGGGAAACAGCGTGGCAAGATCAAAGCGCATATTTCTGGGTTCACCATCCTTTATTCTTCTTCCGGATGAAACAGCCCGGGAATGGGGCGGATTGTAATCACTCCGGCGTCGGGGTCTGTGTGAATAATTACCTGCGGAATGGCGGGTATCAGATGCTCCTCGCTGCCGTGTTTGATTACATACACATCGTTGGCACCTGTCTGCATTACGTCGGTCAACACGCCGTACTCCTCGGCAGTATCGGCGTCGACTACCTTTGCGCCGATAATGTCCTGCACAAAGAACTCGTCCTTGCCAAGCTTTGCATCGTCTCGGTTGAGGTATAGCGTCTTTTTGCGAAGCTGCGCTGCCTGCTCTATGGTGTCGATACCCGCAAGCTTTAAGATGACAATATTCTTATGCGCCCGCGCGCGCTCTACGGTAAGCAGCTGCTCGCCCTTTTTTAGGTACACCCTTTTGAGGGACACCAAGAACTCTGGGCTGTCGCACCATGGGTAGACGCGTACCTCACCTATGATACCATGGGTGGAAACCACCTCGCCGCACTCCAAAAACTGTTTTTTCATCGCATTCATTCCGAGGCAGTACCCCGCCATCCTTTTCGGTTAATCGTCCGTGGTATTTGCGCCACGCAAAGCACGGGGAAAGCGCCCCGCCTCCCCCGTATGTGCAACCCACCCGCGCGTACACAGATGGGCATGACAGTATGTCTGCGACGCGCTAGTCGATCTCAACCGCGACCTTATCGCCCGTGCGGCTTGCCGAAGCGCGCATCACGGTGCGGATAGCCTTGGCAATTCTGCCCTGCTTGCCGATAACGCGTCCCATATCCTCGGGACCGACGTGCAGGTGGTAAACCACCAAGCCCTCAGCATCCGGCTCGTCTACCGTAACGCTGACCGCGGATTTATCCTCTACAAGCCCGGAGGCCAGTGTGATAAGCAGTTTTTCCATGCGAACAGACCTGCCTTTCCGGCTTTACATGACCATGCGTAAAGCCAAATACATGCGTTGCGCACCGGGATGGATTATCGCGGCGGCACATCGCATACCAAACGGATTTACTTGCCAACCTTTTTCAGGAGCGCCTTGACGGTATCGGTGGGCTGTGCGCCGTTCTTCATCCACTGGTCAACCTTCTCGGTGTCAACCTTGATGACAGAGGGCTCCTTGGTGGGATCGTAGTAGCCAACCTCTTCGATAAAGCGGCCGTCACGGGGATACCGGGAATCTGCAACCACTATGCGGTAAAACGGAGCCTTCTTTGCTCCCATTCTGCGAAGTCTGATTTTAACTGCCATTGTGTAATTCCTCCAAAAAATCGATTCATAAAGTATATGTGGAACGCCGCCATTGCGGCGTGACCAACCTGGTATTATGCTAGAATGGGAATCCGCCGCCGGGCATCATGCCGCCCATGCCGCCGAACTGACCCTTGCGCTTGCCGGGGCGCGAGAACTGCTTGACCATCTTCTGCATCTGCTCGAATTGACGAAGCAGCATGTTCACATCCTGCACCGTGGTGCCGCTGCCCGCCGCGATGCGGCGTTTGCGGGACGGATTAATAACCGACGGCTTTTCGCGCTCTCTTGCCGTCATAGACGAGATAATCGCCTCTACACGGGCAAGACGGCTTTCGTCGATATCGTCGGCCGAAATTTTGTTTCCGCCGGGCAGCATCGCGAGCATCTGCTGCATTGAGCCCATCTTTTTCATCTGCTGCATCTGGTCGCGCAGGTCGTTTAGATCAAACTGGTTTTTCTTTAGCTTATCCGCCATCTTTTCGGCGTCTCTGTCGCTAACCTCGGTGGAAGCCTTTTCGATGAGTGTGAGCACATCGCCCATACCCAAAATTCTTGACGCCATGCGGTCGGGATGAAACGCCTCGATATCATCGAGCTTTTCGCCGGTGCCCGCAAACATCACGGGCTTGCCGGTTACTGCCTTGACCGAGAGCGCCGCGCCGCCGCGGGTATCGCCGTCGAGCTTTGTTAAGATGACGCCATCAATCCCCAGTGTGTCGTCGAAGGATTTGGCGACGTTAACGGCATCTTGTCCTGTCATCGAGTCGATTACCAACAGGATATCGGTGGGTTCCACCGCTTTTTTAATGTCCGAAAGCTCGCCCATCAGCTTCTCGTCGATGTGAAGGCGACCGGCGGTATCTAAAATCACATAATCGTTGCCGTAGTCCCGCGCGTGAGAGAGCGCCTTTTTTGCAATGGCAACCGGCTTTTCGGTTCCCATCTCAAACACCGGTACACCTGCCTTTTCGCCCACGACCTTCAACTGGTCGATCGCGGCGGGGCGGTAAATGTCGCACGCCACGAGCAGCGGACGGTGCCCCTGCTTCTTTAACAGCTTTGCAAGCTTTGCGCTGTGCGTGGTTTTACCCGCACCCTGCAAGCCGCACATCATAACCACACTGGGCGGGCGTTTCGCGGTTTTTAGCCTTGCCTCGCCGCCGCCCATTAAGGCGGTAAGCTCTTCGTTTACTATTTTTATAACCTGCTGCGCGGGGGTTAAGCTTTCGAGCACCTGCGCACCGACGGCGCGTTCGCTTACCGTTGCCACAAAATCCTTCGCCACCTTGTAACTGACATCGGCTTCAAGCAACGCAAGGCGCACCTCGCGCATCGCTTCCTTGATGTCCGTCTCTGATAGCTTGCCCTTAGAACGCAGCCGTTTGAATGCCGCGGTGAGTTTATCCGATAATCCCTCAAATGCCAACGTGGGTTCACCTCATCTATCTATGCTACTCCGCAAGGTCACGGGCAAGGGTGCAGATTCTATCCGCCGCCTGACCGACCTCTTTAAAGTTGCCGTGCCGGGCATTATGCTGCCCGATATACGTTGCATACTCCATAATCTCGCCGAGTGCATCCTGCACCCGTTTAAAACGCGCCGCAATCCCCAGTTTTTCTTCGAGATCGGTTAACGTGCTTTCGCCGCGCTTGATGCTGTCGCGCACGCCCTGACGCGTTATACCTTCGATCTGCGCGATTTCGGCAAGCGAAAGATCTTCGTTGTAGTAAAACTCGATCACCTCACGCTGCTTTGGGGTCAGCGCATCGCCGTAAAAATCAAGCAGCACCGAAATCTCCAGATTCTTCTGCATACCAAACACTCCCCTCGCAGACAGCAGGTTGTGTCGAATGTAAAGCAACTGTCTTTACAGATTCTACCCCAAAAACGCGCCGGTGTCAAGGTTTTTTTCTTTACATCACACATCTTATTATAGCTAATTAGCTAGACAGTAAAGGCTGCCCCGCACGATGTTTGGACATGCTTAGCCAAACACCGCACGCGGCAGCCTGATGATCAGTCAGTTGAAGTTCGTCTTATCGATTATTCGTGCTTAATTGCCTCAAGGGCGCTGATTTTTACCGCGCGGTTGGCGGGGTAAAAGCCGGAGAACAACCCGACAAACAGCGCAAACGACAGCCCAAGCCCCACCAGCCACAGCGGGATAATGGAGATTTTGACCGAGGTGTCGCCCATATATCCGTACCCCATGCCACCCATCAGCGAGCCCGCCAGTACGTTGTTGAGGATAAACGACCCCAGATAGCTGATGCCGACCCCGAACACGCCGCCTATCAGCCCGATGGAGCCTGCTTCGAGTAAAAACAAGGAGCGGATGTTGGAGAGCTTGCAGCCCAGCACCTTCATCACGCCAATTTCGCGGGTGCGCTCGTAGATAGACATAACCATGGTGTTGGCAATGCCAAGTGCTGCAACCAGCAGCGAAATGCCGCCCAGACTGCCAAGGATAATCTGAATTATCATGGTTT
Organism: Bacillota bacterium; assembly: GCA_023460535.1. GTDB lineage: Bacteria > Bacillota > Clostridia > Oscillospirales > Ruminococcaceae > Acetanaerobacterium. Next base: position 35,264 of record JAEWPV010000018.1, on the reverse strand, counting down.
GCTGGCGCATCGGCTCGCGGATATCATCCGCACTGTAGGTATCAAAGCCCAGCGATTTGATATAGTCTGCCACCTCTCCAACCTTGTTCATGTCGTCTACGCGAATCTTTGCGTAGTTGTAGCCAGTATCGTCGTTCGGGTTGGTTTTTATTCCGTTAACTTTGTTGTACAGGGCGTTTAGTTCCATTGCAAACTCAATGTCAATAAAGACAGAGCCCATTGTCTGGTAATCCTTATAATTACCCTTTAGAACACCGGTGTTGGTCATGCGGTATTCGTATTTTTTTTGATTCTTCGTGTCGTCCTTGTCGTCCTTATCCTTATCGTTACCGTTCGAGCTCTCGATAACGGACATGGACATGCCGCCGCCATAATATGAATACCCACCCTTACTTTCGTCATTGCGCACCACAGTCATGATAAAGCGGTCTTCTATGGGGTCAACAAATGGGTCGAGTATGACGCCGTTAGCATCCGGCTCGGGCCAGCGGTAGTCGTTGGGTTTTTTGGGGTTGTAAAACCGGTAGGGCGCTTGCTCGCCGAACAGGATTGCCTGTTTTCCGTCCTTTTCGGTTGGCAGACTGCCTTGGGTAGTCTCGTAACCGAAGTTTGGCATCTGATCAAGATAGACACCCACTAAGCCGCCCTGATACTCGTACTTGCCCGAGTACAACTTAATCTGCCCGCTCCACAGGTCAAAAATGGGGGTAACAGCGGCTACATGCTCTGCCTTGGCGATGGTTTTTAGCATCTCATCATCCAGCTTTGTTTGCTGTTTATCGTTTGGGTTCCCCCCAAAATTATACACTTCAATAATGGTTAAATCCATCATCTCTTCAAGCATGGCGGTCTGCGCCGCGTCCATGCCCACACCCAGTGAGATGGTAACGATGATGGCACAGGTACCGATAACCACACCCGTTACGGTGAGCAGCGTGCGCACCCTGCGGCGGAACAGGTTGCGAAAGCACATGGCAATGACGTCAAATATCCTCATCGTCCAGCTCGCCCCTCTTTTTCTTAACCGCCTTGATTACCACTACCGTTACGATTACGGCAACCAGCACGCCGCCGCCGATGAGTACCCACAACAACCAAGGTGCCATGCCCTGCGGTTCTTCGGGCATTGGTTCTTCGGGGAACGGGTTAATGGGCGGTTCTTCGTAAATGGGCATCTCCATTACGCTGGCTTTAAAGTCGCGGGTTACCTCGCCTGTTTGCAGCTTTTCGTTTTCGTATGTAAACACAAACTTCAGGTTCTTTTCGCCCGGGGTGTCAAACACGATAGGCAGGTAGGTTTCGCTGACCGATTTAGAGGGATCCAAGCTGCCGACATAGGCGTATGCGTACTCGGTGCCCTCTTCGTCTACCACTTTAATCTCGCAGTTATACAGGGTGTTAAAGCCCGCGTTGATTACCGAATAGGTAATCTCCTCCTCCGAGCCGGGGTAGAGCATTTCGGGTAGCTCTGCCTTTTGGATACGCACCCGCTCTATCGTATCGGTGGGGATGGAGATGGTGATGTTGTCGCCGCCCGCTACGGCATCCCGCCCTTCAATATCGAAATACTCAAAGGTGGAGGAGATGGAAATGTCCTGCACGTCGGTTTTTACTCCGGCACCGAGGAAGAAGTTCATCGATTTGGTGATGGTCTTGCCGGGGAGAATGCTGTCGACAAAGATGGTGTCGGACGCACTTTTAATGCGCAGGTCGCCCGAAGCCTTCACGGTTAACACCACGTTGCGGATAACCCTGTTTGCGCTGGTGTTTTTTAGTGTAAAGGTCACGGGCACATCCTTGCCCGCCACCGCCTCTCCGTAAGAGTAGCTATCCACAATCAGGTGGGGTTTGAGAGACGCGATAGGGGTCTCTTTGTCATTTTCGTCAGCACCACCGTCATTTGTTCCAGGATTTAGCCCTCCGCTGCTGGAGTTGCCATTACTGCCCAAATAATCAAATTCTTTTGCAAAATAAACTATTTTACCGTCACTTCTTGTAACCGTCATAGAAAATGAGTTACTTCCAAAAGGAACTACTAAATTGTAGAACTTTATTTCAAAGCGACAAACAGTTCTTGGGTTGCCATTTATATCTGTTACATCCTTACTATCAAGTACTTTGTCGCCAATACTAGCTGTCATTCCGTTAACATCTTTTGGGGTTACACTACAAGGTGCTATAATAGCGACTGAACCATTATACTCGTCGTCATATCCGACAAAACGCACAGTGATATCATATAATCCTTCCGCATTTTTTGTGAGTGGTACTGTCACCTTCTCAATATAAGCGGAATCACCTATAAGACTACCCAATTCCGCATAAACCGGAATTGAAGACAAAATCATTGTGGCTATAATTAACACGCCTGTAAAAAGCGCCATCCATCTTTTAGTTTTGCATCTGTTCATTTGTAACCTCTCCCTGCTCGTTTGTGTCGCTTTCGCTTGTATTGCTTGGTTCGGCTTGTACGCCAACGGGTTGCGTTTGCTTTGCTTTTTTTGAAAACAGCTTATGTAACCCGCGTTTTTCGTTTGGGGGCGCCTGCGCGCCGTTGTTTTTGGGTTGCTTTGGCGGTTTGGGAGGCTTTTTTCGTTTAAGCTTTTTGTTTTGGGCGGCTTCTGCGCGTTTTTTCTTGCGCTGCTCCCGCTCCTCAGCCTCCTGTGCCGCAAGCTGCTCTTTTTCTAGGGCAAGCTCGGCTAGCTGGGCGTCGAGCTCCGCGCGCTGCTCTGGGGTTACCTTTTCGTCGCGCTCGATGATGCCGTCGATGATATGAATGACGCGGTCGGCGAACAGGCTGATTTCCTTATCGTGGGTTACCAGAATGAAGGTCTGGTTGTTCTCGCGCGACATCCTGACCATCAGGCTCATAACGTCGAGGGTGGTTTTGGTGTCGAGGTTTCCGGTGGGCTCGTCCGCAAATACAATCTTCGGTCTTGCCACAAACGCGCGCGCTATGCCTACGCGCTGCTGCTGACCGCCGGACATCTGCGTCGGCTTGTGCTTTGCCCTGCTTTTTAGCCCCACCTCGGTGAGCATCTTCAGCGCAAGGCGGTTTCGCTTTGCCTTGCCTATGCCCCGAAACATCAGCGGCATTGCCACGTTTTCTATGGCGGTAAGTGACGGCATTAGGTTGTACGACTGAAAGATGAACCCGACATGCTTTTGCCGAAACATCGCCAGCTTGTTCTCCGACAACTTTCCGACATCCGACTTGCCGATTTGTATGGTGCCGCGCGTGGGCTTCTCCAGTCCCGCCAGCATATTGAGCAGCGTAGATTTACCCGAACCGGAGGTGCCGAGAATACACAAAATCTCGCCGCGCTCAATGTTCAGGTTGATATCGTTGAGGGCGACGACCTTTTCGCTGCCGATGTGGTAAACCTTGCGCAGATTTTTTACCTGTATAAAGCTCAAGATCAGTTCCTTGTCCTTTCTTTGCGTTTTGCTCCCTGTTGTCCAGTTGCGGTTGGGTCGCAGCCCCAACCCCATATCGTATCAGTGCGTTATACCACCCTGTTTATTGCAGTTTTTTTGACAAAATATTATCGATTAACAAATAAATTAAAACCAGTTGGTTCTAAGCTACAGGGCTACGCCCTCGGACAAAACAACTGTCATACAATGGTATTCTTATGGTATAATTAGATATGACAACATCGGGAAAGGATGCGTGTTTTATGTGCGTTTTGCTGTGCGTTTTGTACGGGGTTTCGCTTTGCTGGTATATCCGCCGCTCCTTGCGTGAGGGGTTTGCCCCCCAGCTTGTATTAAAGACTGTGACAAGTACCCTGTTTGTGCTGATTGCGTGGGTCTGCTTTATACGCAGTGCGGGAAACACCGCCTATTTTGTGCCGATGCTGCTTGCGCTGATTTTCTCACTGGTTGGGGATGTTTTTATTCAGCTGCAGCGGCGTGAAACCGCATTTACACGTTACGCGCTAGCCTGCGGAGTCGCCGCGTTTTTTACGGCGCACTGCCTGTTTGCCACTGCGTTTATGCGGGTGGCGCCGTTTTTGATTGCCGACCTTGCGGTGTCTTGCGTCCTGTTTACCGCCGTGTATTTGGTCTTTCGGAGGCTGCGCCTTAGTTTTGGCAGGGTTGCGCCGATGTGTATGCTGTACCTTGCCGCTATCGTGTTTATGTTTACCAAGGCGCTATCGGTGTGGTACATGGGTGGGACATCCATCCTTGCCATTATGCTGACAGCGGGCGGCGCATTGTTTGTGGCATCCGACTTTATGCTGACGCTAAAGAGCTTTCATCCCCCCTGCAAACATAACGCTGCGATGTCGGCTGCCGTAACCCTTACCTATTACCTTGCGCAGCTTTTGTTTGCGCTGAGTATATTCTTTACATAAAATAAACGACCTGAGTTGTGCGTTTCACTTCAATATTGCGTGGGAAAAGGCGGGTATCACCCCGCCTTTTTTCACTCCTCGCGCTGCGGTTTAATAAACCGGACTATATCTCGTAATCACACACCATGCGCGACGTGGCGACGTTTGCCACAAAATCCTTTACCTTTTGGTGGGCGGGGTGGCTTTGGTATACCGCCAGCGCCTCGGTGGATTCCAGCTCCGAGTACAGGCAGCATTCGTAGCCGCTGGGGTTTATGCCCTCTCCGACCTCTGCGTGGAGCAACCCGGGCACAACGCCTACGAGTGCCTCTATGTCGTTTTTCACCTTGCTGATAATCTGGTGCTTGTCCATTCCGCCGAAGCTGTCTTTGAAGTTCCAGCATACGATGTGTTTGATCATTGTTTTTACCGTCCTTTCACTACCTGTTATATGGAAAACAGAATGACACCCGTTCGGATTACAGCCTGTGCTGCCAATACTTTCGGTCCAGGCTGCGGTATTGTATAGCCTCGGATATATGCTTTGAATCAATCTGCTTGCTTTCATCCAGATCCGCGATGGTGCGAGCAACTTTAAGGATGCGGTTGTGCGCGCGAGCGGAAAGACCCAGACGCTCAAACGAGCGTTCGAGCAGGCGTTTTGCGTCGTCTGTTAAGCTGCACACCTCGTTTAAGACCCCATCGGGCAGACGCGCGTTGCAGGAGGCGTTGGTAACAGAAAAACGCTCTTGCGCAACGGCTCTCGCACGGTTTACCCTTTCCCTGATATCGGCGGAGGATTCCTCTTTTGCGCTTGAGCCAGAAAGCGACTTGTATTCCACCGGCATGACCTCTACGTGAATATCCACCCGGTCGAGCAGCGGCCCCGAGATGCGGGACAGGTAGTTCGCCACCGCTTTATCCGAGCAGCGGCAGGGTCTGGTTGGGTGCCCGAAGTAGCCGCAGGGACAGGGATTCATGGCGGCCACCAGCATGATGGCGCAGGGGTACGAAAGCGTACCGTTAACCCGCGCAATGGTAACTGTGCCATCCTCGATGGGCTGGCGCATGACCTCGATGGCGATGCGGTTAAACTCGGGCAGCTCGTCCAAAAACAATACACCGCAGTGTGCAAGCGATATCTCGCCCGGCTTTGGAATGCTGCCGCCGCCCGATAGCGCCGCGGGGGAAACGGTGTGGTGCGGTGAGCGAAAGGGTCGGGTGCGTATCATGGGCTGCCCTTTGGGCAGCAGCCCGGCGATGGAATGAAGCTTTGTTACCTGTATCGCCTCGTCAAACGTCAGGTCGGGCAAAATGCCGGGCAGACGCTTTGCAAGCATGCTTTTACCTGCACCCGGAGAACCGACCAATATGACGTTGTGCCCGCCTGCCGCCGCAACCTCCAGCGCGCGCTTTGCGCCTTGCTGACCCTTCACGTCGGCGAAATCGAGAAAGGGGGGCTCGGGCGGCTGAGAAAACGTTTGCTGCGAAACAGGGGTAAGTACACATTCGCCGGACAAGAAGGATAGAATCTCGGTAAAACGCGTTACCGCGTAGATTTCAATTCCGTCTACCGCCGAAGCCTCGGCGGCGTTCTCGGCGGGAATAAACAGACGCGCAAAGCCACTTTCACGCGCGTAGATTGCCATAGGTAGCACACCGTTTACCGCCTTGACCTCTCCGGACAAGGACAGCTCGCCAATATATGCGGTTTTGGGCGCAGGCAGCGTAACGGCACCCGACGCGCACAGGATAGAGAGCAGGATAGGCAGATCGTACAGCGGCCCCGCCTTTTTCACGTCGGCGGGCGCAAGGTTTACCGTAATGCGACCAAGGGGCACATCATAGCCGTTGTTCTTCGCCGCCGCGCGCACACGGTCACGTGCCTCGCGCACCGATGCGTCGGGCAGTCCCACGATGTCAAACGACGGCATACCGCGCGCCACGTCCGCCTCGACGCTTACGCCGTAGGCATCCACGCCGAATAGCCCTATGCTGTCAAGCCTTGCAAACAAGCCGTCACCACCTCTGTTAATGTCGCGCTTTGTTTTGATATTTTTCGTCCTTGCAGACATTTTACTTGTGATACTTGGTGTTCGCGTTGATGGAAAACGCACGGTATACCTGCTCCAGCAGCATCACCCGAGCCAGTTGATGGGCAAACGTCATATCGGACATGGAAAGCCGCAGCCGACACGCAGCCTTAACCTCGTCACTTAGCCCGAACGAGCCGCCGATTACAAACGCAAATGCGCTGGTGCCGCTTGCCGACAGCGTCGCAATGCTTGCGGCAAGCTGCTCGCTTGACAGCTTCTGCCCTTCGATGCACAATGCCGCCGCGTAGCAGCCCACCGGTATTTTGGCAAGAATCCGCGCGCCCTCCTCGGCAAGCGCCGCGTCAATCTGCGCCTGCGAGGGACGGTCGCTCAACCGTGCTTCGGCAATTTCTATTATAGAAAGCTTGCAAAAGGCTCCCAAACGTTTTTGATACTCCGCACATGCCGCGCGCAGGTAGTCCTCCTTGAGCTTTCCGACACATATCAGGGTAACACCTATCATCTTTGCACCTCAATTAACCCGTGCTATTACAACAGCATGGGGCGGCTTGGGGCGTTGCGGCTTGCCACCTCCAGCAGATAATCCGTGCCGAACTCAAACCCGCCGCAGGTAAGCGCCGCCATTGCCGTTTGCAGGGCAAGCTCGGGCACGTTGTTTTCGCGGCTTAGGTGCGCAAGAAAAAAACGCGTGGTACCGTTTGCGGCAAGATAACACAGCTCCTCGGCGCAATGCTCGTTGGAGAGATGCCCCGTTTGCCCTAGTATGCGCCGTTTGAGATAGTACGGGTACCCACCGCATTCCAGCATACGCTTGTCGTAGTTAGACTCCAGCACAACAAGGTCGCTGCCGCACAGATTATCGCGCACCTCGTCGGTGATAAAGCCGAGGTCGGTGGCGATGCAGATGCGCCTGCCGTTTTCGGTTTTCACCGAAAAGCCCATGCTCTCGGCGGCATCATGCGGGGTGTGAAACGGGGTGATGCGCATATCATGTATGTACTGCCCGTCGGGGGTGATGACCGATACGTCACAGCCCGCAGAGAGATAATCGTTCTGTTCCAGAAAATCCAGCGTACCGGCCGAGGCAAACAGCGGGATGCGGTAGTTCTTTAATAATACCTTCAGCCCTCTGATGTGGTCGATATGCTCGTGGGTGATGAAGATAGCGTGAATCTGATTCAAGCTTTGCCCGATGCTCTCCAGCCCGGTTTTAACCGCCCTGCAGCTTACACCGACATCCACCAGAATGCCTCCGTCGCTGTCGCCCACAAAGGTGGCGTTGCCGCTGCTTCCGCTGTATAGCGGGCAAACCATTGCCATTCGGGCACATCCTTCCGTTTCATATGTAAACAATCGTATTTAAAAGTATTTGATAAAGTTCTTTTGGTTCTTGCGGTCGGTATAGCCACAGGCAAGATAAAAACCGTGCGCACCCATGCGGTTAAAACCCGACACAAGTCGAACGCCCTTACTGCCGCATTCCTTTGCCCAATTCTCGGCCGTGGTAAGCAACGCCTTGCCGACGCCTTCTCCCCTCACCTGTTCCAAAACCGCCAAGGCGAGAATGTTTTTGAGCGAGTGCTGATAGATGCAATCGTAGTCGGCACAGTGGATATACCCCACGAGTTCGCCGTCAAGCTCTGCCACAAACACGCGGTCGCGCCCGGCTTCCAGCACAGCGTTTAGCCTCTCACGAGTTTGCTCGAGTGGATAATCATAACCGAGCGCGTCGCGGTTCACGCGATAGAGCGCGTTTGCGTCCCCGGGCTGCGCGGGTCGGATTATTACGTCTTTACTCATCATTGTCACCCTTTTCGTTCTGTTTGCCTATGCAAGCAAGCTTACGGCGCCGGGCAAAATATGCCAAAGGACCTAAGCAATCTGCCTGGTCCTTGTAATAAAACTATTCTATAAGGCGGCAGGCAGTGCATCGCTGGGGATATCAATCTTCTTAATGTCCGCTCCCATCATCCGAAGCTTTCGTTCCATCTCTTCGTAGCCGCGCTCTACGTGCTGAATATCCTCAATCTCGGTAACGCCCTCCGCCGCTAGTGCCGCGATTACAAGTGCCGCACCGGCGCGCAGGTCGGTCGCCTTAACGGGTGCTCCGGTTAAGTAGCCTTTACCCTCAACCACCGCCACCTTGCCGTCTACCTGAATAGACGCACCCATGCGGTGAAGCTCGTCCACATAACGGAAGCGGTTATCCCATACGCCTTCGGTCACAATGCTTGTTCCCTTTGCCAGTGTAAGCAGCGCCGTCATTTGGGGCTGCATATCGGTGGGAAAGCCGGGGTGCGGGAGTGTCTTGACATTGGTGCGCATCAGATCTCCCGAGCGTTTGACGTGAACCGACTCGTCGTATTCGGTGACCTCTACGCCCATCTTACGCAGCTTGTTGGTAATCGGCTCAAGATGCTTAGGAATCACATTCCGGACCACAACATCGCCGCGCGTAGCGGCTGCCGCCACCATGTAGGTGCCCGCTTCGATCTGGTCGGGGATAATGGAGTAGTTGGCGCCGTGCAGACGCTGTACGCCGCGTATCTTGATTACATCGGTACCTGCACCGCGCACATCGGCACCCATGGAGTTTAAAAAGTTTGCAAGGTCTACGATATGCGGTTCCTTCGCCGCATTTTCTATAACCGTAAGCCCCGGCGCACGAACCGCCGCAAGCATGATGTTCATGGTCGCACCAACCGAAACGACATCCAGGAATATCGGGGCGCCAAACAACGACTCGGACTGTACACTGACGATACCGCCGCTTACAATCTCAACCTCCGCGCCGAGTGATTCAAAGCCCTTGATGTGCTGGTCTATGGGTCTTACGCCAAAATAGCATCCGCCCGGCAGCGGAACCATCGCCTTACCAAACCGTCCGATTAGCACGCCAAGCAGGTAGTACGAGGCGCGCAGATGACGCGCCATGTCGTACGACACAACGTGGGAGCTAATTCTGGCGGTGTCTATCTCTACCGTTGTTTTATCTAAATACCGAATTTTTGCGCCCATCTCGTGAAGAATCTTCAGGATGATGGAGGTGTCGCGAATATTTGGAACATTTTCAAGTACGCAGGGGCCGGCGGCCAGGATGGTAGCGGGAATTATGGCAACCGCGGCATTCTTTGCGCCGCTGATGTTAACCTCGCCGACCAGCGGATTTCCACCGGTTACTACAAACTTTTCCAATTAGTTGTTCTCCCCTTATAGCAGCGGCATAAACGCAGCCGCCAGTGATAACGGAAACGCTAGGTGTCATAAGGCAAAACACACCATTTGCCTAAATGGTCATACCTGCCTTTATGTATTATACCACTAATAGTATTAAAATAAAAGTGCCAATTGCAATTGTTTTATGTCAATTGATTTGCGCACCATTACGCGCAATGACAAGTATGGGTAAGTTTCTATGGTTTTTATTCATTTTTTACTTCAAAACGCAAATACAGCGGGCTCTGCCAATAGTACAAAGCCCGCTGAACCGCTAAAAAAGTTTAAAAGTAGCGCATGGGGTTCATATAGCGACCGTTCACACGAATCTCGAAGTGGAGATGCGTGCCTGTCACGTTTCCGGTTCGACCCATAAGACCGATGGTGTCGCCCTTGCTCACCTTTTGTCCGTAAGAAACATAACGTTTGCTTAGGTGCGCGTACAGTGTTTGCACCCCGTTGCCGTGGTCAATCATAACATGGTTACCGTAGCCACGCGCGTTTGTTTTTGCTATAACGACAACGCCCGAATCCGCCGCAACAATCTCTGCGCCGTAGTAACGCACAATATCCATGCCGGTGTGACCCACATAGCCTTGGAATCCGCAGGAAACCGATCCGCCGCCAACAACAGGCCACATAAAGCGTCCGGTGCCAACCGAGCTGGTGGAGCCGCCGGTGGAAACCTTAATCTCCTTGGTGCCGACAGTCACCTGTTCTGCAACCGGCTCCTGTACCACGCGGGAGGTTAGAATCTTGCGATCCGTCTCTACGCCGTCTACAAGGGTAACCTCCGCGGTAATCTCCTGAACGCCGTTGACACCCTTCTTGGTAATCTTGGTGTAACCGCGGGTATAGCTGCTGCTCTTGGTTTGAACCGTCTCGTAGGGAAGGAAATCCTCATAGATGATCGTTTTGGTTACCTTTATGGGAAGGAACGGTTCCGCCTGAGAGACCAGAACATCACGTCCGGGTAACAGAGATTTGTCGATGCCCGGGTTGAGCAAAAGCAGGTCGCTTACGCTGACACCCACAGTTCGGGCAATCTTCCAGGGGCTGTCGCCCTCCTTGACGGTGTAGGTTTTTTGGCCTTCCACCTCGGAGGTGATAAGCTGCTCGATCTCTCCGGACTCCTTGACCGTTGTCTGGGGATACAATCCGTCGACCAGCTTGACCGATTGAACAAAATTGACCTTCTCGGTCGGCTCATCTGTTCGGCACGCATCAAGCAAGCCTTCGAGCGTTTTCTTGATTGACGCCCTGTCGTAGGTTGCGCCAATAAATTTTTCATCGATATACAGACCGGACGCCTCCACGATTACGCTGTTGGACGCCTTAATTAACTCGTCACAAATCTGGTCGACTCTTGAAAGCTCTGACTGATCCACCACCGTGACCTTGTAGGTTGGAATGGTGTAAATCGGCTCTGCCGACGCATCCGCCACAATACGCTCCTGCATCATCTTCTCCGCCTGCTTAAACTCAGTTTCGGAGGTGATATAGCCGAGCGTCTTTCCGTCGTATTCTACCTCAAGCCCAAAGGTAAGACCGGAAAAATACTGAATGGTCATAACAAGGAACAGGATGCCCAGTACCGGCGCAACATAATGGGAAAGCCCCACAATGCCCCGAAGAACATGCAATGCGCCTCGTTTGACACAGCCTGCGCATTCCTTTGTGGCAAGCCACAGGCTTCTTTTGCGTTTTTCTTTAATGCGCCTGATTGCGCGGGTAAACTTGCTTGCAAAACTGAAATACGGATCCAATACTTCTTGCACATTTAGCATCAGGTATGCGCCCAGACGTTTGCGGATAATTTTGCTGTGGAAAAACCGCCACACCGCACTGCTGCGCACAAAAAAACGGATGTTGCGACGATAACGCTTAATCGTACGCATATACTGAATCCCAACATAGTAGCAAATTCTATATAGTCTGGTAAACAGCTTGCTTAGCTCTTGTAGTACAATTGAAGACAAAACTTCTTTCCGTGTTCCCCCAAATACGATTGGCGTCGTTTTTAACGGACCGCCGGTGTCGTTTGCGAGTGCCACTTGCATCACTCCTTTTTTTTCGGTGCAAAGGGGCTTTGCATCGATGCCTTTGCCGCCGGGCGAATAAACGCCCTTGGCGATGCCGAAAAACAGAATCACAGTTCCGTGGATAAACTAATTATACACACCAAAGCCAAAAAAACAAGACTTTGCCTTGCTTGGAAACAAAATTGTAATATATAATTTACAATTACTGAGATGATGAAGGGGCGCTATCACACAAATATATACAAAATACTGTAATATTCGTCAACTACCTCCCGCATCCCATTATATGCGATTTGTATCATTGACCGTCAGCAAATTGTCCGAAAAAAGCGTACGAAGACGCGGTGTTCATCACCTTTTCTTTATTATTCCAAAAAAGATAGCTGATTTTACATGGAAGTTTTTTCATGGTGGCGGGAGTTATAAGACCTTGGACAAAAACTCCCGCAGACGCTCGTTTTTGGGGTTGCCAAAAAACTCAGCCGGCGGCGCCTGCTCGAGCACCAGCCCTTCGTCCATGAACAGCACGCGGGTGGCGACCTCTCTGGCAAAGCCCATCTCGTGGGTGACCACCACCATGGTCATACCCTCATGGGCAAGCTCGCGCATAACCTCCAGCACCTCGCCCACCATCTCGGGGTCGAGTGCCGAGGTGGGCTCGTCGAACAGCATCACATCGGGGTTCATCGCCAGCGCGCGCACGATGGCAATGCGCTGCTTTTGACCGCCTGAAAGCTGGTTGGGGTACGCGTCCGCCTTTTCGGATAACCCAATGCGTTCGAGCAAGCGCAGCGCCTGCTCCTTCGCTTCCCCTTGAGATTTTATCTTGAGCTTAACCGGGGCAAGCATAATATTTTCCATAATACTCAGATGAGGAAACAGGTTGAACTGCTGAAAAACCATGCCCATCTTGCGGCGAAGCAGGTTAATATCGGCATCGGGCGCCGTGATGTTCTCGCCCTCGAACCATACCTCACCCCCTGTGGGAACCTCCAACAGGTTCAGACAGCGCAAAAAGGTGCTCTTGCCCGAGCCGGAGGGACCCACGACGACAACCTTCTCCCCTTTTTCAATCGTAAGGTCGATGCCGCGCAGCACGTTGTTGTCTCCAAAGGATTTTTGCAGATTGTTAACGGTTATCACCTTTTGCAAGCCTCCTTTCCATCTTCTTTTGAATGGAAGTCATTCCGATAACCAGCAGCAGATAGATGCCCGCCACCAAAAACAGCGGCAACCCGATAAAGGTTCTGCCGCGAATGCCGTCGGCGACCTTAGTCAGCTCACGAACCGCAATCATGCCGGCGATGGAAGTCTCTTTGAGCAGTACAATAAACTCGTTAAACAGCGCGGGCAGAATATTCTTAACCGCCTGTGGCAGGATAATCAGCGACATGGTCATGGAGTTGCCAAGACCAAGGCTTCTGCCCGCCTCGTACTGCCCTTTATCCACCGACTGGATGCCCGAACGGATAATCTCAGCTACGTAGGCACCCGAGTTGATGCCAAAGCCGATAAACGCCACCGGCAACCCGTTGGTGGTGGAGGTAAACACCACGGTGTAAAGAATCAACAGCTGAACCAGCATCGGCGTTCCACGAATAATCGTGATATACACATCACACAGCTTATCGAATATCCAAAGCTTTTTGTTTGTGACGGCGAAATATTTAACAAGAGCCACAACGGTACCGATTGCAACTCCGATACAAACCGCCACCGCCGAGATAAGCAGTGTGTTACCAAGACCCTCAACGTACATCATCCAACGGTTTTCGGCGATGATAGAGGTGTAGAAATCCTTCAAGAATTTTTCCATCTGCGTTCCTATGCCTTTCCGGCGGCAGGTAGCCCCCGCCGTCATCAGATTTATGCACCAATACACTTGTTGGAAAGCGGCGCACCCGCAATGCGTGGCACACGTTTTTGGTTGCGCCGTTTTACAACAAGCCATAGCGGGCATGTCTACCCGCTATGGCTCGTATCTGTCGTGTGTGTTTATGCGAATAAGAGATTAAGCCAAAGCCATGTGCTTTACAACCAGCGAATCGATGGTTCCGTTGGCAATCAGCTTTGCAAGGGTAGCATTGATAGCGGCCATCAAATCGGTTTGACCCTTTTGAACGGCGATGGCGTAGCTTTCCTCGGTCAGTGCCTCGGGCAGAACCTCAAGCACACCGCCGGAATTTGCGGCAATCGTTTCTGCGGGAAGCTTATCGATAATAACCGCGTCGCACTTGCCGCTGGAAAGAGCCGCCCCAGCCTCGATGCCGCTCTTGAAGCGAAGAACCTCTTTGGCTGCGATGTCGTCGGATGCGTAGTAGTCACCGGTGGTCGACTCCTGAACCGCGATGGTCAGACCGTCGAGATTATCGGCGGTGATGCCGCTGCCTGCCTTGATGATAACATGCTGGGCACTCATTACGTACTGATCGGAAAAGTCGACCTGCTCAAGACGGTCCGGTTTAATGGTCATACCGGCGATGGCGATATCCGCTTTGCCGGACTTTACCGATTCAATCAGAAGGTCAAAGTTCATGTCCACAACCTCAAGCTCTACACCCAGGTCGTCGGCAATCGCCTGTGCAACCTCGATGTCTACACCTGCAGGCTTGCCGTCCAATATGTACTCAAACGGGGGGAAAGCGGCATTGGTGACCATTACGATCTTACCCGCTTTTTTGATGGAGTCGAGTCTGTTACCCTTTGCGTTGCAACCGGTAGCAGCAAACGCAAACAGTAAAACAAACGCCAAAATTAGTGCTATCTTCTTCATGTTCTTTCTCCTCACATTACATATATGTTACCTGCCCGTGCAGGTCGTAATAATTATTATACACGCTTTCTTGCGTAGTTCAATAGACACAATGAATAAAGATTACTTGTTTGTGCATATTTATGCAGGCATAATGGTTAAATGCATGGTAATAATGTGTATTTATTCACCGGTAAGCTTATTTTGATGGCTTACTACCCAATCATACAACCGCTGCATGTCCGCATGCAGGGGGCTTTGCAGGTGTATGCTCCGCCCCGTTACCGCGTTTTCCAACCACAGCTCTCCGCAGTGCAGCGCATGGCGGGGAATATGGGTACGGTCGCCGCCGTACATGGCGTCGCCCGCCAGGGGGTAGCCCATGTGGGAAAGATGAACGCGTATTTGATGGGTGCGCCCTGTTTCCAGCGTAAGCGAAATAACCGTATGGCCATGACCGCGCGCAAGCACCTGATAGTGGGTGACGGCGCGTTGACCGTCCGGACTGACTACGCGTTTCTGACGCTCGGGGCACAGCCTGCGAATGGGCGCGTCTATGGTTTTGCTGTCGTTTTGCAGCTCTCCGCACACAACGGCGATATACCTTTTACGTACACTGCCCGTAAGCGCGGACGCGATGTGCTGGTTTTTTGCCGCCACCACCAGCCCAGAGGTATCGCGGTCCAGCCGGTTTATGGCACGAAACACGCTAGAATGCCCATTCGCTTGACAGTGCGCGGCAAACAGGTTGGCAAGCGTGTCTGTCTGGTGTTTTTTCGATTCGTGCACCGCAATCCCCGCGGGCTTATCAAACACCACCAGATCGTCGTCCTCGTAGAATATGGGGGCGGATATCTCGGGGTTTGGCACCGATTTTATTCGATCCTCGGGCAGGTGCACACACAGTACATCCTTTGCGTGAACCGGCACTACCACCCGCTGTGGCTGCCCGTTTACCGTAAGCAGCCCCATCTCCTTGCGAAGAGCAGTCATCATTCGGGCGGAATAGCCGTGTACCTTACGAAGATAATCACACGCCCGAATGTCATTGCGTCCATCCTCGACAATATAGGTTATCGTCCGCACTGCGTATCCTCCCGAATAGACAAGACCGGGTAAAGGCGATTATTTTACCTCTACCGTCCAGCCGAAGGTATCTTCCAGTTTGCCCCACTGGATGCCGGTTAAGGTATCGTACATCTTCTGCGATACGGAGCCGATCTTACCGTCGTTGATGATCATGACCTTGTCCTGATACCGCAGATGCCCAACCGGGGAGATTACCGCGGCGGTCCCCGAGCCAAATACCTCTTTAAGCAGCCCTTTGTCATACGCCTCGGAGACCTCGTCGATTGATAAGCGGCGCTCGCTGACCTTCATGCCCCAGGATTTCGCAATCTCGATAACCGACTTTCTTGTAATGCCCGAAAGCACGCTGCCGGTGAGCGCCGGGGTGATGAGTTCGTCGCCGATAACAAAGAAGATGTTCATGGCGCCTACTTCTTCGATATACTTGCGCTCAATGCCGTCCAGCCACAGCACCTGCGAGTAGTTCTGCTTTTCGGCCTCTGCCTGCCCCTTGAGGGATGCCGCGTAGTTGCCGCCTGTTTTCGCCATGCCTACGCCGCCGCGAACGGCGCGCACGTAGTTAGACTCCACATAGATATTCACGGGGTTAAGTCCCCCGGAATAATATGCGCCAACAGGAGAAAGAATGATGATAAACAGATATTGCTTACCGGGGTGTACCCCAAGGAACGGGTCAACGGCGATGACGAACGGACGGATATAAAGGGAAGTTCCCTCCGCTGTGGGAATCCAATCCTTCTCCACCTTAATTAGCTCGATGAGCGACTGAAGCGCAAACTCCTCGTCAATTTGTGGAATGACCATGCGCTCATTGGACGCATTCAGACGCTTAAAATTCTCCTGCGGGCGAAACAGCAGAATTCTGCCGTCGGGGGAAGGGTACGCCTTAAGCCCTTCAAAAATCTCCTGCCCGTAATGCAGGCACATCGCGGCGGGATCGAGCGGTATGGGTGCATAAGGCTCGATGCGCGGGCTGTGCCAGCCTTTGCCCTCATCATAGTTCATGATAAACATGTGGTCGGTAAAAACTCGTCCAAAGCCGAGCTTTGTCTGATCCTGCGGTTTATCCTTTAAGTTGGTTACCAGTTTTTTATCTAGGTCTGTCACAGAATTCTCCCTCTTCCTCATCGCTATCCTAGCTTTTTATGAATAAATATAACATAGTATACCACGACAAAATGCATTTTTCAACGAAAGAATCGTCGGGTTTTCTTTGCGGTTCGAGTGCCGGTATAAAAACGGTATATTTGTCCATACTCCATGCATACAATGCAAAGAGAGGCGATAATAGATGGAACATACCGCAAATACCCCTAAGGCGTTTTGGTCAATTAAGCCCCGCAAGCACGACCAGCAGGCGCAGCACGCCGAGGAGCTGGTGAAAATCTCTCAGCGGATGCGCGAGGTAGAGGATCGGTTTAACCTGTGCAGCGACCCCGACCTTACCGAAGCATACATCTATGAGATGCGCGCACTTACCGCACGTTACAGCAGTGTGCTTAAGCAGGCGCGCGGCGAAGACGAATCGATACAAACGCCGACCATGTAATTCTGATTGTTCATGGAAACGCAAATGCCTTTTAAGTAGAATCCAAAACCCACGGAAACCGGACAGCAATATGAGGTGAATTGAAATGACAGCGGCACAGATTCTATGGCTCTCGCTAATCGGCGTGCTTGGTATCATTCTGATTGCGGGTGGAAAAAGGCTTAAAGCCTCTTTTAAAGGGTGGCTGCTTAGCGCAGTGATGGGCTTTGCCGGACTTTTACTGGTCACCTACACCGCAGGCTATACCGGCATTGCCATGAGTGTGAACCTGTACACTGCGGCAACCTCTGTCATCCTTGGGCTGCCGGGGGTAATTTTGATGCTGGTGCTCAACCTAATGTTGATATAGCACTAATACTGTAAACAGCAACATACACAAAGCTTTTGCCTTAACGGGGAAAGGCTTTGTTTTTTGTCGCACTTAAAAATCGCGCTCATCCGTTGCGGAGTAAGCGCGAATACGTTATAATTGTAACGATAAAAAGGCTTTTGCAATGTTAATGCAGGACTGATTACAGTAATACAGCGAATGGGGATAACGCATGAACTATGAGATAAAATGGGGACAAAACGACACGGTATACCGGGACGCGGCCGCGTTGCGGACCGAGGTTTTTGTGGACGAGCAGAAATTCGAAGAGGAGTTTGACCAAACCGATGCGGTCGCCCTGCATATGGTCGTCTATGAAGAGAATGCAACCCCGATTGCGACGGGCAGACTGTTTGAAGAAGCCGAAGGCACCTGGCATATCGGTCGCATCTGTGCGCTGAAACGCCTGCGTGGAACCGGACTTGGACGCGTCATTGTGCAGGAGTTGGAGAAAAAGGCGGCGACTCTTGGCGCGACCCGCATTATTCTGGGAGCGCAAACCCGTGTGCAGGGCTTTTACGAAACGCTGGGCTACCGGGTATACGGCGAGGAATACTATGAGGAGTATTGCGCGCACGTTCCGATGGAAAAACTGCTCTGAACGCCCTTTGGGAAGAAATGAGGTAAGGATACATGAGGACTATCGGCATCATCGGCGCGATGGAAAGCGAGGTCGCCCTGCTTACCGAAGCGCTCGCTCACGGTGAAAAGACCGAGTACGCCCACAACACCTTTGTGGTAGGCGATTACGGCAACAACCGGCTTGTTGTTGCGTGCAGCGGAATTGGCAAGGTAAACAGTGCCTGTACCGCTCAGATTATGGTTGACCGCTTTCACGTTGACTGCATTATCAATACCGGAATTGCGGGCGGGCTTGCGGATGAGGTAAAGGTCGGCGATGTCGTTATATCCGACACGCTTACCTACCACGACTTTACGCTTCGCTTTTTAACCTACCGCTACCCGTTTGCCGAACAATTTACAGCGGATAAGACGATGATTGACGCAGCGATAGAGGCGTGTAAATCGCATGGAGATATCAACTACTACGTAAAAAACATCGTTTCGGGCGACCAGTTTGTCACCGAAAGCGCTGTAAAGGAACGCATACGCGCAGCCTCGGATGCTTATTGTGTGGAGATGGAGGGTGCGTCCATTGCGCATACCTGCGCCATGAATGACATTCCGTTTGTGGTGATACGAACTGTCTCGGATAATGCGGATGACGACGCCGAGATGTCCTTTGAGCAGTTTGCCGAGCAGACAGCCAGGATCTCAGCAAAGATTGTGCTTGCGATGTCTAATTATCTATCCTAAAACGATATATTCAATTCGAAAGGCAAGGTGTTTACTATGAAACCGACCGTTTACACAAGACCGCAGACCAAAATCATGGTTCTATGCGCATTGTTTGCCGCATTAACCGCAGTGCTTTCTCAGCTATCCATTCCGCTGCCCTTTACACCCGTACCCATTAACCTCGCTACGCTGGCGTTTTTTATCGCAGGCGGACTACTCGGCCCCGTTTTCGGTGCCGTCAGCCTGACCGTATACGCGATACTGGGCGCTGTGGGGTTGCCGGTTTTTGCTCAGTTCACAGGCGGCATCGGCATCATCCTAGGGCCCACCGGCGGCTACATACTAGGCTATATCGCCGGGGCCTTTTTAACCGGACTGATTGCAAAACGACTGTCGCAGAGCTTCTGGGGCAATATTCTAGCGATGACCGCGGGTATGGCGGTATGCTATGCTATGGGCACCGCGTGGTTTATGATAAGCACCGGCACCGGTTTGCTGGCGGCACTTGGCATGTGCGTGATTCCCTTCTTAATCGGGGATGCGCTTAAGATTTTGTGCGCGGCGTTTCTTGTTCAGCGGCTTGCGCGCCATGTGTAAACCACTTACCCTGCGCCCGCACCATGTATTGTGTATCTCTCATTTTATCGGCAGCGGGTACAACGAGCACTTTGTTCGTAACATGACCGAGGTAATATCAATTTTAAACAACGATAACCCGGATGTTACTCTGGTTGTGGGCGCCGACGCCATTTGCTGTGCATGCCCGCACGCTATCCAAATGGGCTGCGACCAGCAGGAAAAGGTTGTGAGGTACGACACAGCCTGCCTGTCTATATTGGGTCTGCATGAGGGGGACACCCTACCGTGGCAACAGCTCTGCCTTCTCTCGAAGAACCGCATTCTGGATGCGGGACGACTGGTTGAAGTGTGCGGCGACTGCGGGTGGTACGCACTGTGTGAAAGAATACAAAACAACCGATGAGTAATCATGTTGTGAAACATGTTTTTAATTGGTTAAACATAAAGGGAGCATGGACGATAAACGCCATGCTCCCTTTATGTGCGACTAAACCTATAAGCCGAGTTCTGTATTTGACTGTAATCTGTCTGGGCCCCGCGTTGCCGCAGGGGCTCAAGCCACCCTTCTGGGAATGCCGGGCAGGCTTATCTCCCAAGTCGGTGTTGCTCCGGATAGGGTTTGCAGGGCCGCGCAGTCGCCTGCGCGCCGGTGAGCTCTTACCTCGCCTTTCCACCCTTACCAGCCGAAGCTGGCGGTATATCTCTGTTGCACTTTCCCTAGAGTCGCCTCCGGCGGCCGTTAGCCGTTATCCTTGCCCTGTGGAGCTCGGACTTTCCTCACACGCGTAGCGCGCGCCACAGTCTGGTTTACTCGCACAAATTATTGTAGCGTTTATAAAGCAAATTGTCAAACAAAAAGCACCGGAAGAATGTGTTCCATCCTTCGGTGCTTCGTGAACAATTTGGCTTGATACTAAGGAAGATTACTCCTTAAGCGGGATACCCTTAGCGTCGACGTTACTGCTGCCTGTAAGAATCATAATGCCTTCGATAAGACCCCAAATCCACGATACGGGAGAAAGGGCACCGCAGGAGAGCACCGAGATAAGCAGCTGCGCAAGCGCCTTACCGGTAAAGCCCAGATAGAAATTATGTATACCGAGCGCGCCAAGAAAGATGCCCAAAAGACCGGCAACCAGCTTGCTCTTTTGCTCGGTTCCCGCGGGAGCCACCGGTTGACCGGAAAGCTGATAGCCGCACTTTACGCACACAACAGCAAGCGGGTCGCACTGCTGCGCACAGTTTGGGCAATAGCCTGTTCCTCCGCCCACCGGAGCGCCGCACTGTGTGCAAACACTTGCACCCTGAAACAGTTCATTACCGCAGTTTTTGCAATACATGATCCATCACCCATTCCGCCGCTGTGCATCGGCATTCGTATTTTAATAAACGCAAGAACCTGTCATCGCACAGTAGCTGACAGTTTCCGCACAAAGACCGCTACGATTAGTCAATAAACTTAAAATAAGCCGTGTAATTAAGCGGCATGCTTGTACCTGCCACTCGCCCTGTGGCGTTCATGCCGAGTATAACAAATTGCGGCAGCCAATCGTGCTTATGCAGTTTAAATTATAGCATAAGTGTCGGCTGATTTCAATAACACGGGCAAAAAGATAGCCATATTTTTGTGCGTGCGTTTTGAACCATATGGGAACGTTTTTGCAGGATTTGCTGAAGAATCATGCAATTTCTACTAGGTTACAGTTGTGTCAAATATTAGCTTTTTAATTCTAAATTTACCATTAAACGTAATTAAAAGTTAAAAAAAGTTAAATCAAAATCTTGCAAATGGTTGAAAAAACTATTATACTGAAAAACAGGTTCGGTTTGTAAAAGCAAACGCAAACCAAAGGCTTTGGCAAAGTGCTTCGGTTTTGCTCTTTCTCTTGATATGGAGACGCCTATTCGTCCGACTGGTTTTCATCACGCTATGTTGGAGGAGCTGTAACGGTGTGTCTTTTTTACAAACAAGCTTAGTAAATTTTGGGGGTAAAACAATGTTTAAAAACGCGTATGTTCAGGGTGTGTACGACAAGGTCGTAGCTAGAAACGCAGGCGAGCCGGAGTTTTTGCAGGCAGTCAAGGAGGTTCTTGAATCGCTGGAGCCTGTTCTTGAAAAACGGCCCGACCTTGTAAAAACCGGTATTGCCGACAGAATTGTTGAGCCGGAGCGTCTTATCTGCTTTCGTGTTTCGTGGGTGGATGACAGCGGCAAGGTGCAGGTAAACCGCGGCTACCGTGTACAGTTTAATTCCGCCATCGGTCCTTACAAGGGAGGTCTGCGCTTTCATCCTTCCGTTACGGCATCTGTTATCAAGTTCCTTGGCTTTGAGCAGATCTTCAAGAACAGCCTGACGGGGCTTCCCATTGGCGGCGGCAAGGGCGGCTCGGACTTTGACCCCAAGGGCAAGTCGGACGGAGAAGTGATGCGCTTTTGCCAAAGCTTTATGACCGAGCTTTCCAAGCACATCGGCGCGGACACCGACGTTCCCGCAGGTGACATCGGCGTTGGCGGACGCGAGATCGGCTTTATGTACGGTCAGTACAAGCGTCTGCAAAATGAGTTCACCGGCGTTCTGACCGGAAAGGGGCTTACTTACGGCGGATCGCTTGCCAGAACCGAGGCCACCGGTTACGGTCTGCTTTACTTTACCGACGAGATGATGCGCTGCATGAAGAACGAGACAATGAAGGGTAAGACCGTTGTCATCTCCGGTTCGGGCAACGTTGCCATCTACGCAACGCAAAAGGCGACCGAGCTTGGCGCAACGGTGGTTGCTCTCTCCGATTCGGGCGGATATATCTATGACAAGAACGGCGTAAACCTGGATGTGGTTAAGCAGATTAAAGAGGTGGAACGCGGAAGAATCTCCGAGTACACCGCTCGGGTGCCCGGTTCTGAGTACCACGAGGGCTGCATGGGCATCTGGAACATCAAATGTGACATCGCCCTGCCCTGCGCGACGCAGAATGAGCTGGACGGCAAGGCCGCCGAGACACTGATTGCAAACGGCGTAATCGCGGTAGCCGAAGGCGCGAACATGCCCAGTACCCCCGAGGCGGTTGAGGCATTTTTGAAGGCGGGCGTTCTGTTTGGACCGGCTAAGGCTGCCAATGCGGGCGGCGTTGCCACCTCCGGTCTTGAGATGTGCCAGAACTCGATGCGTTACTCCTGGACATTTGAAGAGGTTGACGCAAAGCTTAAGGGCATTATGGAGGACATCTTCCACCATTCGTTTGACGCCGCGGCCGAATATGGCTTTAAGGATAACCTTGTTGCGGGCGCAAACATCGCCGGCTTCTTAAAGGTTGCCGAGGCGATGAAGGCACAGGGCATCGCATACTAATACCATAACAAACAGCATAACGGCGACTTTGGATGAAACCCAAAGTCGCCGTATTTTATTGTAGCCGAATCGTATTATGGTTCAATTACCGTTGCAAAATCAAAGTCGATGTTGCCCTGAGCGACATTGACACCCGAGACAATCACCGAGATGGTATCGCCAACCCGCAGTCGGCGACCGCTGGCAAGCTCGGTGAACTGCATGCGTCCGTCAAACTCGTAGCTGCCCGGCGGGAACCGGTCTACATGGATCAATCCCTCGGCAGTGTTTGCAAGCTCCACATAGATGCCATGCTGCGCCGCAGAGGAGATAACACCCTGGAACAGCTCGCCGATGTGCCTGTGCATATACTCTGCTTTGTAGCAGTCGTTGCAGCCACGCTCGGCTGTCATGGCACGCAGCTCACTGTTGCTGGAGGACAGACTCGCCGCCCTGACAAAGCGGGAATAGCGTTTTTCGATGTCGGCGGGCGCGTAGCCCGCGGTATAGGCACTCAGGATACGATGGATGGCAAGGTCGGGGTAACGCCGGATGGGCGATGTAAAGTGCGCGTAGTTTTGAAGCACCAGCCCGAAATGTCCCACAGGCTCTTCGCTGTAGCGCGCCTTGGCCATTGAACGCAGCACCTGATTGTGTACAATACGCTTTATCGGTTGATTTTCTACCCGCTTTAGCACCTCGGCAAGCACCTTGGGGGAGATGCTTGAGCCCATTTTGGGGGCATTGACGCCGAGCAAGCCCAATGTCTGCATCAAAGCGTCAATCTTTTCGGAGGCGGGGCTTTCGTGTACACGGTATACAAAGGGCAGCTTTTGCTGTTGTGCAAGGGTTGCCGCCGCTTCGTTGGCGCACAGCATAAACTCTTCTATCAGCTCCTCGGCAAAGCCGCGCGTGCGGGGCTCAAGCCCTACCGCCGTGCCGTCCTCGCCGACAATCACCTTGGTTTCTGTTGTGTCGATCTCCGGTACGCCGCGCAAAGTGCCCTGACGCATACGCAAAACCGCAAGCTCCTTCATCGCCGAGAGGCTGGCGAGAACGGGTGCGTACTTTTCTTTTAATTTATCATCCGCGGTATTGTCAAACAGGCGGTTAATTTCGCTGTACACCCCTTTGACGCGGGAACGGATAATCGTTTTGGCAAACCGAAACTGCTTCATCACGCCCGATTTATCCATCTCCATTAAGCAGGAAAATGCCAGACGATCCTCTTTTTCGTTTAACGAGCAGATGCCGTTTGACAGCTCCTTGGGCAGCATAGGAACCACGCGGTCGGCATAATAGACCGACGTGCCACGCTCAAACGCCTCGTCATCCAGCGGCGAGCCTTCGGTTACATAGTGCGACACATCCGCAATATGAACCCCTAAGGTAAACCCTTGTGGGGTTTTTTGCACCATTACGGCGTCGTCAATATCCTTTGTATCGGCGCCGTCTATCGTAAAGATGGGTTGGTCGCGAAGGTCTAGGCGGGTCTCGATGTCCCGCTCGGTAATTCCGGTCTGCGCAAGCTCCGTTGCGTGTTCCAGCACCGCTGTTGGAAACTCTATCGCGATTCCGTTTTCAGACAGAACCGCAAGCGCGCATGCCGCAGCCGTATCGCTGCTGCCAAACACCGTTTCTACCCTGCCCCGGTGCTCTGAGTGACGGGCGCCGCGGTGAACGATGGAGATTCCAACCTTGTCCCCATCCTGCGCTGCGCCGACACCGCCTTTTACGATGCGAATACCGATATTGGGCATCGAGTCGGGGTACACAACGTTTCCGTCCTTTTCTCTGCGAAACACGCCGCTGAGCAAGCCCTCGCCCTCGGACACAACGCGGTACACCTCGGCCTCGGGGGAATCCCCGCGCGACGGCATGGGTTTGAGCAATACGCAGTCGCCTACCAGCGCACCCATGAAGGCACGACCGGGCACAAAGTAATCGGTTTTATCGTCGGTTGCGCGGGCAAAGCCAAACCGTCCCGAGAGCTTGACGATAGAAGCCGGTATTAGCCCCAACTTGCTCGACAGCGCAATTTTATCCTTTTTTTCAATAATCTCGCCGCTTTGAATCATTGTGTCGAGTTGGTCGTTATAGCGTTTCACATCACTTTTTGCAATGCCGATTCGCTTTGCCAGCTCCATACGCGCGATAAAGCTTTTTTGCTTGGATAATCCCTTAATAATTGAGGTTTTTATAAAATACACTTCCTTTTGTCAAATCACATTCCTGTTGTTCTTCCTGCATAGTACCTGAATTTACGTTATAATCTTACGGACACAATATATTAATGTGTGCGGATGACGCAGTTATGCGTAACGATGCGCCCACAGAACCAGCCCAAACAAAAACACAAGCCCTGCGAACATCGCAGAGCTTTCGTTTACCGATATTCTGTATGCGGTTTACAACCTACTTAATGAAGATAAGGCTGATATTTACCGCAAGCACAAGCACAAAGAACACAATCGCAACAACCTTGGTCCAACGACCCAGAACGGCGTCAAGCGTTCTGCCACGGTTTTTACCGAGGTAAGAATCGCTGCTGGAACCGCCCATGATTGCGCTCATTCCGTCCGACTTGTCATCCTTAACCAAAACAAGCAAGGTTAACAGTACGCTTGCGAGAATTATCAGGATCGCACCCGCAATTTCTATTCCGCCCAACGAAAGGCACCTCCGATATTGTTAGTAAGACAGGCTGACGCCAGTCAAAAACATCTTTATTGATGATAGCACAACTATACGCAATTTGCAAGTTTTTTTGCCTGCCGCTGTGCAAATTTTCATTTGGGCGACTTGCATACCCAAATACTCGTTTTGTGCCCAGGCGTAACAAAACACTTTTCATTTGCCCGCAACTGTGCTATACTATTTTGTGCGTAAGCCACATTAGGCTAACTTCGCTTATACTATGCGCCTGTAGCTCAGCTGGATAGAGCGTTAGACTCCGACTCTAAAGGCCGCTGGTTCGAATCCAGTCGGGCGCACCAATGAGATTAGGATGAAGAGATGCAATATTGTATCTTTTCATCCTATTTATTTAATGATATACTATCAATACGGAAATGTATTCCAATTAATCTCTGACTACATGTTTTGTGAAGAAAAGGAGCATTATGATGACATTTAAGAGTTTAGAACAACGAATAGCGCAGTCATATTTAGATTTGCTTGCTCCGTTTGTACCTGATAATAATGCATGCGTAAGTGTTTCCGAACAAGAGAAGTTCTATCACTTGATTAAGAATCTATATCAGTTAGCATTTGACGAGCCATTGCTTCTTGTGTCTTCACTTCATGAGGATGACGCGTATCCGGGTTGTATTTAATCCTCTTACGGCAAACCTGAACTGCAGGTAAACATGAATAAGTTCAGTAAGTCGATAGATATGTTGCTGAAAAATATGTATGTCATCGGTCAAGGTTTAGAGGTGAAACTAAATAAAAGGCAAAATGATATCCTGATAAAACTCGGAATCAACGATTTTACCAATCTATCGCCCGCGTGGGTCTGGATGTCAAACCGAATTGACTGCGGGTTAACCGATTTTTCGTTTTGCCTTTTTAACAAGGATTATCCGTACACATCTGATATCTATGCACGACTACTTGGGGAGTCTGCATTTCGCAAGCTTGAGAGTTGGCTGATTACACATGGATACCAAAGATTTGATATTTACAATATCATTGCAAGTAACTGCAAGCTATCACTGACTTATGCAAACCCTGTTTGGAGCAACGAACAACCAAATGGTGGATTTGAGTATAAAATGAAACATACAGGCATTTCGGTACGATATGATGCTTGCTTTAAAAATCCAGTTGTTTTTGGTTTGTGTATCCCTTATGGGTTTAAGACATTCCTGGAGGGTTTTGAGTCAGCGGATAGCAGTGTTAAGCACTTTATAATAGAACGCACAAAAAGATGCGACTGCTGTAAATATTGTGTTCAGACAGACAAAACCGGTACACGTCCGCTTGCTGCTATTGAGTTAAGTCACGACGGAGAAAAACATTTATTATGCCCTTATTTCCCGGGATATAGTTATCGTTGGTCCAGTATCAACGATAATCTTGTGGGACAATTGACAGAGATGTTAACTTTTATGGATACGTTTGCAACAAGTAAAGAATAATCATCGTAAGAATGAAATTCTGTTTTTGTCTTGAGCGAATGTTGCAAAAGGCATTGCTTTTCCAAAAGGGAAGGCGATGCCTTGCTTTATATTCATATAATGACGGGAGTGGCGCAGATTGCCGTGAGTTAATGCCGTATGAAGAATAACAGAACATCAAAAAACCTATACTGTTTGCGGTGCCCGTATCCCCTCTTTTTGCTTCTCCTCATTAAGGCAATATTCTTCATACTGCTTTGTAAAGTAAGCGATTTTGTGAGAAACCCGCTCTAGGTGTCTGTTGGTTTCTTCGATGTGTTCCTCCACCTCTTTTTTGTGAGCAAGCAGCATGGCGCACCGTGCCTTGAGCGTTTGGGGACCCTGCGAGCTGAGGGTAACAAAATCGCGTATCTGTTTAATGGACATACCGGTATTCTTCAGGCAGCAGATTAAGCCGAGCCATTCCAGATCGTCGTCCGAATAATTACGGATTCCGCTGTTTGTTCTTTTGATATGTGGCAAAAGCCCTTCCTTCTCGTAATACCGCAGGACATGTGGGCTAAGCCCCGTTTTCTCGGACACCATCTTTACCGTATATCCCATCCCCGGGCACCTCCGCTTGGTTTGTAATTTGCTCTTGACTTAGAGTTGACGTTAAGGTTTATGATTATCGTATAGCATCTCTCCGGTCGATGTCAAGAACTTTTAGGAGGAATGAACATGCAATACACTTATTTGGGAAGAACCGGTTTAAAGGTAAGCCGCCTATGCCTGGGCACAATGAACTTTGGACCGCGCACGGACGAAAAAGAGGCATTTGCTATTATGGATAAGGCGCTTGATTCGGGCGTGAATTTCTTTGATACGGCAAATGTTTACGGCAACCCGAACAACGGACACAGCGGCTGGACGGAGGAAATTATGGGGCGCTGGTTTGCGCAGGGCGGCGGCAGACGAGAAAAGGTGGTGCTTGCCACAAAGGTTTACGGCGACATGAACGACGAAAACGACGGACCGAACGGACCCCGCGGGCTTTCCGCCTATAAGATTCGCAGACATTTAGAAGGCTCATTAAAGCGGCTGCAGACCGACCATGTGGAGCTGTACCAGATGCATCACATTGATCGGCATGCCCCGTGGGAGGAAGTTTGGGGTGCCTTTGAGGCTCTGGTCAATCAGGGGAAAATTTACTATGCCGGCTCAAGTAACTTTGGCGCGCGTCATCTCGCGTACGCGCAGGCAATGGCCGATAAACGCAATTTTTTGGGGCTTGTGAGCGAGCAGCACAAGTACAGCTTGGTGTGCAGACTGCCTGAGCTGGAGGTTCTGCCCGCGGCGCAGGAACTTGGCCTTGGCGTGATCCCGTGGAGCCCGCTGGGCGGCGGCTTATTAAGCGGCAATGCGCTTACGCCGGTTGCCGGTAGCGTACGGGCGGCAGATGCTGCGAAGAACCTGACGGGCTCGCAGCGAGCGCAGCTTGAGGCATATGCGGCGCTGTGCAAGGAGCTTGGAGAGAGCGAATCCAATGTAGCGTTGGCGTGGCTGCTTTCCAACCCCGCTGTGACAGCACCCATCATTGGGCCGAGAACCCTGGAGCAGTTTGAGAATTCGCTTCGTGCGGTGGAGATTGTGTTGAGCGACGATGTGCTTAGCAAGCTTGACGAGATATTCCCCGGCCCCGGCGGAGCCGCGCCGGAAGCGTACGCATGGTAAGGCAAGTTCAAAAAAGGAATGGTAACAGCTATGAACTATAAGAATCTGCCGGGAACAAGCCTGAGGGTATCGGGGCTTAGCCTTGGCACAATGATGTTTGGCGGGCAGACCGGCGAAGCCGACAGCCTTGCCATCATGGATTATGCCTTTGAACACGGTGTAAATTTCTGGGACACCGCAAACGTTTACAATCAGGGTGAAAGTGAGCGCATTGTGGGAAAGGGACTGAAAAATCGGCGGGATGAGATTATTCTAGCCACAAAGGTCTTTGGGCAGATGGGTGACAAGCTCAACGACAAGGGGCTTTCCCGCCGCAACATCCTGGCTGCGGTGGATGCCAGTTTAAACCGCCTGAATACCGATTATATTGACCTGTACTACCTGCATGCGCCCGATTATGAGACCGATATTGAGGAAACGTTGGAGACGATGACCGGTCTTGTGAAGGCGGGGAAAATACGGTATATCGGCGTGAGCAACTTTGCCGCGTGGCAGATTGCCGATATGTTTGCAGTTTGCGATAAACGGGGTTATATCGCGCCGGTGATCACCCAGAACGTATACAACGCGATTACGCGCGGCATCGAAACTGAGCTAATCCCCTTTTTGCAGGCGCACAGGCTTGGAATGGCGGTGTACAACCCCATTGCGGGCGGGCTTTTAGCCGGCAAGCACAAGCCGGGCAAGCCTGCGGAGGGTACCCGTTTTTCGAGCAACGAGATGTACTATAAACGGTATTGGTCACAAGAAAACTTTGCCGCCGTGGAAAAACTGACCGAAATAGCGACGGCGCACAACATGAGCATCCTGCAGCTTGCCCTGAAATGGTGCCAAAGCCACCCGAGTGTGACCAGCATCATCAGCGGAGTAAGCAAGCTGACGCAGCTTGAGCAGAACATCGCTTCGCTAGAAGGGGATGCGCTGAGTACTGAGGTATTGACGGCGTGTGACACCGTGTGGACTTCGCTTGCGGGCACGCGCTTTGGATATAACCGATAATAAATAACAGGAGGGCTACAATTATGCAATACAGACGAATGGGCAACACCGGACTTAAGGTAAGCGAAATCAGCCTGGGAAGCTGGCTGACGTATGGCAATGCTGTGGAAAACGCCACCTCGATTAAGACCATCGACAAGGCGTACGAGCTTGGGGTCAACTTTTTTGATACCGCCGATGTATACAATCGGGGCGAAGCCGAGAAGGTTGTAGGCGAGGCATTGGGCAAGTATGAGCGGACCTCGTATGTTCTGGCAACCAAAGTATACTTCCCCATGGGCGAAGGGCCCAATGACCGGGGCTTATCGAGAAAACATGTCATGGAATCCGCGCATGCCAGCCTGAAACGGTTAAAGCAGGACTATGTGGATATTTTGTATTGCCACCGCTATGACCCCGAAACACCGGTTGAGGAAACGCTGAGAGCGTTTGACGATTTGATTTCGCAGGGTAAGATTCTGTACGCTGGCATCAGCGAATGGTCTGCCGTTCAGATCGAGGAAGCGATGCGTATTGCCGACAAGAACCTGATAAACCGCTTTGTGGTAAACCAACCGCAGTACAGCATGTTAAACCGAACAATCGAAGAGGAGGTCATCCCCGTTAGCGAGCGAAACGGCATCGGCCAGGTGGTGTTCTCTCCCCTCGCGCAGGGTTTGCTGACCGGTAAGTACAAAAGCCTTCATGACATCCCGCGTGACAGCCGGGCTGCCAACGACAAGATGAACTACTTCATCAAGGGGTTACTAAATGAAACCACCTTTGATAAGGTGAACAAGCTTTGTGCGATTGCCGACAAACTCGGCATCCCCATGGCTCAGCTCGCACTTGCGTGGGTGCTTCGCCTGCCCAACATTTCCAGCGCGCTCATCGGCGCAAGCAGACCGGAACAGGTAGTGGAGAACGTAAAGGCGTCAGGCTATATCCTTTCATCGGCTGTGCTGGAGGAAATTGAAGACGCGCTGCGGTAAACGGTTAGAATGGTCGTGGGGCAACCACAGAAGCGGTAACGTTCAGGGGTAATTTCATTCCTTGAAGTACATCCGAATCGCTCTGTGGAGCTTGCCCGCTTCTGCTTCGGCACTTATAGTTCCAAATAAAAGGGAGTCGATAGAGAAATCGGCTTCCTTTTTTTGGTGGCATGGTGTAACAACCTGTTTTCAGACAACGGAACTCCGTGAAGGACTATCGATTACTGATTCTGAATAATAAGTTATTGACATATGCCATAAACAGTGATATTCTTATAATCAGTAAATGGCATATGCCATTTTAGTGCTTTGTAAGGAGGGGGTATCGATACCAAGACCGAGAAAATGGCGGCACGTCTGCCGTATGCCTGTAAACCAAAGCTTTGGACCTTTGGACAGCAAAGAAATGGAACGCAGCGTTGTGGCTATGTCTGTGGATGAATATGAAACCATACGTCTGATTGACCTGGAGGGGCTTAGCCAGGAGCAGTGTGCGGAAAGTATGGGCGTTGCGCGCACGACTGCGCAGGCTATTTACAGCAGCGCGCGGATGAAGCTTGCGCAATGTCTGGTAAACGGTCTGGAGCTTTCCATACACGGGGGCGACTATATTCTGTGTGATGGAGATCATCATGCGTGCGGGCACTGCCATAAAAAGAGATGCCACAGGCAACCGGAATAGCGCACAGGTTAAGCCATGCGTGCGCCTATTGTTTATTAGTTCGGGGCGGGTGCTATTGATTTGACTTTGCACGCAGGTCATTGCCCAAGCAAACACCATCCAATCCGCGTAACAACGAAAAGAATGAGAGGGATAACGGCATGAGAATTGCGGTAACTTTAGAAAACGATCAGGTTTTTCAGCATTTCGGTCACACGGAGAAGTTTAAGATATATGATGTGGCTGACGGTGAAGTCAAGCTCATGACAACAGTTAATACAAACGGAAGCGGCCACGGCGCGCTGGCTGATATTCTGAAAAAGTTGGAGGTTACTGTTTTGATCTGCGGCGGAATCGGCGGCGGCGCAAAGCTCGCATTATCCGAGGCGGGGATTGCGTTGTACGGCGGCGTATCGGGCAACGCCGATGAGGCTGTAGAGGCATTTCTAGCTAACAAGCTGAATTACAACCCCGAGATTACCTGCAATCACCACGGCGAGCACCATGACGGGGCTTGCGGGGAGCACAATTGCGACAACCATAATCACCAGTAAGCAAGATACCCCATAAACAGCATAACAGTGAACAGCCCCACGAGCCTTGTTCGTGGGGCTGTTGTGTTGTTTAAGCTTATCGCTCTTATGTGAATGAGCGCCTTGGTCTTTACTGTTCGCATTATCCGGCTAACTAGTCAGGGCGTTATGCTCAACAAACTTCAAAACGAACCCGTTTTGAAGCGCACGGAAAGCGTGCGGCGTCCACAAATGTGGGCGGTTTGTGGAGTCTATAGTCAATAAACTCGCCATTAGGCGTGCGGCAGGTTCCTGCCGCTTGAAAACAGGGACTGTTTTCAAGTTTATTGACTATATATGCTCTGCTAATCCAGACGGTAAAGGGTAATGTCCACGCTGTATGGCTCATTGCCCGCTGCCAGTTCCCCAACGTATACCCCCGAAAGCAAAAAGGCGTAGGGGGTTTCGTCGCTTACTTCAAAGCGCGGAACCGTTTTGATTCTGTCGTTGGCTGAAGCATCGATATAGCCTTCATTCTGCACACTAATAATGACACCGTCGTCTGTTTCAATCCAGTATTTTGCAAATACATGGGAGCGCTCCTCAGAGATTCGGGTATTCCAGTCGGCGCCCCCTGCGCAAACTTTGCCCCGCAGCAACGGTCCTTCGAATTGTCCGCCCGTGATTGGTATAATGCACAGCTCACGTCCGGGCATCCCACCAACATACTGGGTTTCTCCAAGCGTTACATGAAGCTTCATTAATAAATTTGCTGTTAGCTGCATCGTTCGTCTTCCTTTCGATTATCGATATTCTGCGCGTGGACTTTTCCACGGCAATCCATATAAGGGCATATTTTAAGCTACATTGTATCCATTATATCTATTTAATAGCAGCTGCACCATAGAAAAAACGTGAAAATGTTTTAAAAACAAGCTGTTGCGCTTTTGTGTGCAAAAAAACAAAAAAACAGCGCGGTAAAACAAAAGCTTCCAATCGCACGGTGCGGTATAGTGAGGGTATTAAGATAGAGAAAGGAGCATCATTTTTGAATCAGACATTTGACAAGGCGCGCGTAACGGTTAAGCAAGGCATTTTACAGGGCACAACAGAAGGAGACCTCAAGGTATTCCGGGGGGTTCCTTATGCGGCGCCGCCGTTGGGTGATAAGCGCTGGAAGGCTCCTGTGCCGCCGGCTCGCTGGTTTGGTGTTCGCATGGCGGATCGCTTCTCCGGCGGTGCTTTGCAGGCAGACGGAAGGGCACACTGGCCCAGTGAGGATTTTGAACTTTCGGCTAAGATGGACAGCGAGGACTGCCTGTATCTGAACATCTGGACACCCGCCAAAGCCCCGAACGAGAAGCTTCCGATCTTTGTATGGATTCACGGCGGCGGTATGGTAGCCGGAACCGGAATGGCGTCTTTCTTTGAAGGAGAACGTCTGGCAGAGCAGGGGGTTATGGTCGTCACCATCAACTACCGCTTGGGTCTGTTTGGATTTTTGTGTCACCCCGAGCTGACCGCCGAGGCACCTTACGGCAGCAGCGGCAACTACGCCCTTTTGGATATGCGTCAGGCACTGGTTTGGCTGCAGGAAAACGCCGCACAGTTTGGCGGCGACCCTGAGCGCATTACCGTTGGTGGACAATCGGGCGGTTCTGTGGGTACCTCCTGTCTACTGATGTCGCCGCTGGTTACCGGGTTGTGCAACCAAGTTATTATGCAAAGCGGCTGCCCGTTCATGGGCGGTATGATGGATGCCAAACCACTCTCGGAGATGGAGCAGGACGGAACGAGCTTTGCAAAAACCGTGGGCTGCAAAAGCATTGCCGAGCTGCGCGAGGTGGACGGCTGCGATCTGATTGAGGCAAGCCAACAGGCACACTATACCCCCAACTACTGCGTGGACGGCTATGTATTGCCCGACTCCCCCTATGAACTGTTTTCTTCGGGCAGATTTAACCCCATGAACTTTATTGTGGGCTTTACCACAGAGGAGTTCGGATCGTTTGGAGTGCCGCATGATATTGCGATTGCTTCCGAAGCGTTCGAGCGCTATATCAACAAGGTGTTCCCCGCCGGTTTAGCGCCCGAGCTTCTCGCCCATTACCCACACCAGAGCAGCGGCGAGGCGTTAAAAAGCCTGCTGAAACTGCTAAGCGATCTGATGTTCCTATCCGCAGCCCGGTTGGGTGTGGCGGGCGCAAAAAAAGGCGTCGCCGCCTATGTATACTACAAGTCTCGTCCCGATCCCGGTGAGCGCGGACAACGACTGGGCAGCACCCATTCCTCCGAGCTGCCGTATCTGTTTGGACGAACCGAGCCTTGCATTATCAATCCGGCCGGCATGGATGAGGCAGAACGTGCGTTTGGCACACAGCTAATGGCATACTGGGTAAACTTTATCAAAACAGGCAGCCCCAACGGCGAAAACACCGAGGTACAGTGGCCCCGCTGCGAAACGCTGTTTACCCAACTGGATCTGGGCACGACCATCCACTCGGCTTCCCCACAGGAAACCGCTATTTTGGAAAAGCTCAATTGCATGCTGTTGGATAGCGACGAGCGCACCACACGTGCGTATATGGACACCACGGAGCTTGGATATCCCACACTGTTTCGTCCTCTTTAATTGATTAAACTAAAACACAATAAGACACACAAAAAACCTGGAACTTCTGAGCGTTCCAGGTTTTTTTACATATGTTTTCAATTACTTGTTTTGTGTCAGCACCCAGTCCAGACCCTTTTCGATGTGGGTGTCCCAAAACGCCCAATCGTGCACTCCGGGTGCGGTGACATAAACGTGCGGGATTTTGACCTCGTCCAAAAAGGCACTGAAGTTGTTGTTCTCGTTAATCAAAAAGTCCTCGGTACCGCACGCCATAAAGATACGCGGCAGCTCGGCTTTTTCTTTGAGTAGTATTTTTGCCTGATGCTTGGGATCGCGATCACTGCCAAGAATGATATCCGGCTTGCCGAACACGTGATCAAAATACGACGCACTCGCTATAGGGTTATCCTTTTGCTCGGTTTGCTCTGCCAGCTTATCGGTAATCAGCGCGGAGGAAAGTGCAATGATGTTGCCAAACAGCTCCGGGTGCTTGAGCCCGTTGATCATGGCGCCGTAGCCGCCCATAGAAAGACCGCCGATTGTGGTGTCCCCTTTCTTGCTGCTTAACGGAAACACGTCGCGGGCAAATTCCAGTACCTCGCAGAGATACTGCTCATACAGTGCGTCTCTGTGTGTGTCATCCACATAAAAGCTGTTTTCGCCGCTGGGACAAAGCACCGCAATGTGGTGCTTCATGGCAAGCTGCTGAATACGGGAGCCATACAGCCAGTCAGTATGCGTGCCCGAGAAGCCGTGCAGCAGCATTACCGTTTTTAGTGGACCTTCCGTTTGCGTCTGCAGCTCTGGGGGCAACCCTTTGTTCTTTTCCACCGGCAAGATCGCCGTTAACTCGGTAAGGCGACGAAGCGTATTGGAATACATCGTGACATGAAAGATAGCCATGGTTTATCACTCCTCTTGTTACTAATTATAGCCATGAGCAAAACCGAAAAAACCCAGATATAAAGCGGGTTCACGAGCATGGCAAACTCGTCTTGTCACTCCAAAAATATATAGAAACGACCAGCTCACAATGGTATAATTTTGTTGGGAA
>JAEWPV010000017.1 GCA_023460535.1 Bacillota bacterium | reverse complement strand
TTCCCAACAAAATTATACCATTGTGAGCTGGTCGTTTCTATATATTTTTGGAGTGACAAGACGAGTTTGCCATGCTCGTGAACCCGCTTTATATCTGGGTTTTTTCGGTTTTGCTCATGGCTATAATATTTTACTTAATGGAGTGGTTTTATTGAACCCAAATCTTTTGGCTGATTGTCCGACCGTATTACGGGATTATCTGTTTTATATGGAGACCATTAAGGGGCGTTCGCCCAGAACGGTAGAAGGCTATTATATTGATTTGCGTACCTTTTTGCGGTTCTTAAAAAGAACGAAAAACCGCGTCTACCCTTCTGTCTTGTTTGAAGAAATAACTATATCAGATATAGATATTGAGTTGCTGCGAGCCGTCACGTTATCGGATGTTTATGAATTTTTGCATTATACCGCAAGCGAACGCGGTAATAGTGCCGCGGCCCGTTCGCGAAAGGTCTCTTCCCTGCGCGGCTTCTTTGGATATCTTACCATTAAGGCCGGAGCGCTAAAGGAGAATCCCGTAAGGGAACTTGAAGTTCCTTCCCTTAAGAAAACCATTCCGAAATACCTTACCCTTGAAAACAGCATTGAACTGCTTGCAAGTGCTGAAGATATGGAAAGCGCAACGCGCGAGAGGGACTACTGTATCCTAACCATGTTTTTAAACTGCGGTATGCGTTTGTCAGAACTGGTGGGTATCAATCATACTGATATTCGCGATAATCGCCTTCGCCTACTTGGCAAAGGCAATAAGGAACGAATTGTATACTTAAATGATGCATGTATGGACGCCATAAAAAACTACATAGCCTTCAAAAACACAAACTCAATCAAGGCTAAGGATAGCCCAAACGCCCTGTTTGTGTCGCGAAATCAGACCCGCATCAGTAGGCGGCGTGTTCAACAAATTGTGGAGCGGCAGCTTGCTTCCATCGGATTGGACGGAAAGGGTTTTTCTACCCATAAGCTGCGTCACACAGCCGCCACGCTAATGTATCAGCACGGGCACGTAGATATCCGAATGCTCAAGGAGATATTGGGGCACGCAAACCTTGGAACAACCGAAATTTATACCCACATCTCCAGCGAGCAGATGGAAATTGCGGCAAAAAAGAATCCATTGTCTAGCATAAAATCTCGTAAGCCAAAAATAATAGAGTACACCAATAAAAAATGAATGCATAAGCAAAATGAGGCAGGGTCGTCTTCTCCCCTGCCTCACCTTGCTTTATTTTTTACTATTCAAAGCCGAAATCGCCTGAGACAGATTACTGACGCCCACAATCTCAATGCCGTGCTTTTGTGGATTACTAAGCTTAGTAAGGGATGCCTTGGGCATAATACACCGCCGAAAACCAAGCCTGGCCGCTTCGTTAACACGTGACTCCGCGTTGGAAACCGCTCGCAGCTCTCCCGCAAGCCCCAGTTCTCCAAACACAAATAAATCCTCGCCAATCGGGCTGTCCATAAGTCCCGATACCAGCGCTAACGCAACGGATAGATCGGCAGCCGGTTCATCCAGCCTTAATCCTCCCACAATATTAACGTAGGTATCAAGGCTCGAGAAGGTAAAGCCCGCGCGCTTTTCCAGCACCGCCAGAATCAACGACATGCGGTTATAATCAAAGCCGGTCGAAACCCTTCTGGGGGTACCAAACCCCGTCTTTGTGACCAATGCCTGCACCTCTGCAAGGATAGGACGGCTCCCCTCCATCACACACGAAACGCAGGTACCCGATACCCCAACCGGTCTGCCTGAGAGCAACATCATGGAGGGGTTGTCCACCTCGCCAAGTCCGTTGTCCGTCATCTCAAACACACCGATCTCATTGGTAGAGCCAAACCGGTTTTTAACTGCGCGCAGGATTCGATACGGCAGATTGCGTTCACCCTCAAAATAAAGAACCGCATCCACGATGTGCTCCAGTACCTTTGGCCCCGCAATCGCACCATCCTTGTTGACATGCCCTACGATGAAAACGGCGATCTCCTCACCTTTCGCGCAGCGCATAAGGCATTGGGTGCATTCCCTGACTTGGCTGACACTTCCCGCCGCAGAAGAAATCGCACTGTGTGTCATTGTTTGAATCGAATCAATCATTACAATGTCGGGTTTATGAACCGAGATGGTATTAACAATACTCTCAATATCCGTTTGCGCAAGCAATAAAAGGTTAGGACCCGATACGTTTAGACGTTGTGCTCGCAGTTTAATCTGTCGCAAAGATTCTTCGCCAGAGACATACAGAATCTTTAGCCCGAGACCAAGAAAACTGCACATCTGAAGAAGCAGAGTCGATTTGCCTATGCCCGGGTCGCCGCCAAGCAGCACCAGTGAGCCGCGTACAATGCCGCCGCCAAGAACACGATTCAGCTCCTTAATCCCTGTGGGATAACGAATCTCATCGGTATCCAAAACGTCATCCATCGCCACCGGTGTAGATAATGATGCAGAACTCCCTCCAAGCAATGAGCCCTTCGCGGACGCTGCAGGCGGCGCAGATAGCTCCTCAATTAAGGTGTTCCACTCCCCGCAGCTGGGGCATTTCCCCATCCAGCGCGGAGCTTGCGCACCGCATTCACTGCATACAAAAACGCTTTTTGTCTTCATGGTAAGCCGCCCTTCGCTGGTTATTACACATCCTTATACGATTCTCACAGCAAAAGAATAATTGAAATTGAGTTCTACATTCAATTACTTCGTATTTGATTTACAAGCCTCTATGTACTGAGAAAGCCCGGCGTAAATGACAAAGGCCACCTCGTTTTGGTACTCATCAGTCTTAAGCCGCTCACATTCTTCCGGATTAGAAAGAAAGCCGCATTCCACCATGACAGAGGGAATTTCTGAATGATACAGCAGATAAATCTCCTTACCGGTCTTTTTAATCTCGCGCGCGTTATCCGGCTGCAGCATCGAGCGAAAAGCGCTTTGAATCGCTTGCGCCAATATCTTGCTGTCGTCATTCTTGCGCCCCCAAAAAATCTGCGCACCACTATATTTGGATTGCGTGAACTTGTTTTGATGAATACTGATAAACAACGCTTCGGGTCGCTCACTAATTATCTTGAGCCGATTTTTGAGATCTGAGGATTTTTGCTTTTTTATGGTATTCATCCCTTCGTCGCAAATCAGCCGGTCATCCTCACGGGTCATTACAACAGTATACCCGCCAATAACCAAGAATTCGCGTAATTTCAGGGCAATCGAAAGATTGATGTCCTTTTCGATGGTATTATTATCGTAGCCTACCGCCCCGCCATCGATACCGCCATGCCCCGGGTCTATAATAACGGTTATCCCATTATCGGGAACGGTATATGCGGGTACTGCCCTGCTTTTATTAAGCGTAGCAACCAAAATGGTTATGCCAACAACAATGACAATAAGGACCGCAAAAAACTCCTTACGAATGCGAATAGTAGGATAGCGAAATATATGCCGTTTGCTCACACACATCACCCCAAGATAGGTTATGCGCATGAGCAATAAAAATATGTTTTATTTCTTTTTCTTATTCTTATATATTAAGTGGGTAAGCAATGATATTCTATGGTTTCCAAGGTAATAGGCAAGTAACGAGATTGCAGGCACAACAAGTGGAGGAATGAGCACAAGAAGCACGTTTAACACTGTAAAGTTCTCCACCATTACAGGCAACAGCAAGCTGTGAAATCCATAAAACACAGCACAAATCAGGCGAAAAACCGCAATAAGTATCTGGTTTTGTTGTATCATTCCGATAATGATTAGCACCACAGGCAGATACAGCACGGTCATTGCGATCAATCCAATTTTTAGTCCGGAATAACGATCTGCCTTGATATGACCGGTCTGCACATAGTTAATATCCCTCTCGCCTACATGCCACATCTGCAGATACACAAACACGTACAAAACAAGAAGGTTAATCGCCTGAACCAAAGCCACTCCCGCCCCATATTGAAGCAGACCTGTAAGGGTTGCCAATACAATCACGCTAAATATACTAGCAATTACAATACTCCCCATCAATGACACGCTTAGCCGTAAATTTGATTTTCTATTCATTCAAATGCGACCTTTCCAAATAAAGTTGTCTGTTACTTGGCTTATATAAATAACATTATAACCAACACTCCTCCCAGTGGCAAGTAAACAAAAATGAAACAAAAACAAACCCAGCTATAGTTGTTTTGTTCGAACATATGTGCTAAAATTGTCATGATATCATCTTGAACCATTGGTTGGTATTGATTATTAGGGGGGCACGCAGATGTCGGCACCGCTTGCGGATCAAATCCGCCCCGATTCCATCGACGATGTTGTCGGCCAGCAGCACCTGTTAGGCGAAGGCCGGGTGCTGCGCAAAATTATAGAAACAAGACAGATTCCGAATTTAATCTTTTATGGACCATCCGGTGTCGGTAAAACCACCGTTGCTCGTATTCTTGCTCAGGTTGCGGGTAAGCGCTTACACAAGTTAAACGGCACCAGTGCATCGGTGTCCGACATCAAGGATATCGTTGCAGAGCTTGAAACTTTTGCGGGAGCAAACGGGGTATTATTGTACTTGGATGAGATACAGTACCTGAATAAAAAACAACAGCAGTCCCTTTTGGAATACATTGAAAATGGCCGCATCACTCTTGTTGCCTCCACCACAGAAAACCCCTATTTTTACGTGTACGGGGCAATTCTAAGCCGCTGCACCGTCATGGAGTTCAAGCCTGTGTCCAGTGACGATGTGATGCAGGCAGTATTGCGCGCGTTTGAGATAATCGGACAGCAGCGAGACGAAAAGTATGAGTTGCAAACCGGTGTTGCTAAGGCAATTGCCGAGACCTGCGGTGGTGATGTGCGAAAGGCAATCAATTCTGTGGAGCTGCTTGCGCTTACCGCGCCGTTTCAGGGAGAAACCAGAACCGTGACACTGGATGCGGTATCGGAAATTACACGAAAAAGCGCCACGCGATATGACCGCGACGGCGACTCGCATTACGATATTCTGTCCGCGTTTCAAAAGTCGATACGAGGTTCGGACGAAAACGCGGCGCTCCATTATCTCGCAAGACTGTTGGAGGCAGGCGACATCATCTCCCCCTGTCGCCGCCTACTTGTCACCGCTTGTGAGGATATTGGGCTTGCCTACCCGCAGGCGATTACGATTGTGAAGGCCTGTGTGGATAGCGCACATCAGCTCGGTTTGCCCGAAGCGCGTATTCCTCTTGCCCAGGCAGTTATTGTTTTGTGTACCGCCCCCAAATCCAATACTGCAATCTGTGCCATCGATGCGGCGAGTGAGGACGTTCGTACCAAGAATACCGGTGACGTTCCCGACCACCTGAAGGATACCCATTATGGCGGTGCAAAAAAGCTGGGGCGCGGTCTTACCTACCAATACGCGCATAACTATAAAAACGGATACACACTGCAGCAGTACCTGCCCGATAATATTAAAGATGTGAAATACTACGCATTTGGAGACAACAAGGTGGAACAGGCAGCTAAGGCCTACCGCGATAAGATTCTTGCCGAGGACACAACGAATAACCCTGACGGAGGACTGCCTAAATGACATGGATAACTATCTTGACAATTGCTTTTGTTTCGGTTGCTGCGGTTATCGTTCTGTTCCTGCTGATATCGGCTGCCGTATGTGTAAAGCTTTTGTTCTTTACAAAGAACCAAAGCTACGAAGATTCACTAAACATCCTCTCCCAAAAGGGATCTCTTTTTACTGCGGATATCCCCGAAGCTGCGATTGAACGGATAGGAATTACCGGTGCGAACGGTACACCGCTTATCGGTTACTATGCAAGTCTTTTTCCAGGCTCAAGCAAAACGGTAATTCTGGTTCACGGTATCCGCGCAAACCATATCATTGGACTACAGTACGCGCCGTTGTTTTCTGCATTAGGGTATAATCTGCTTGCCATAGACCAACGCGCACACGGGTTGAGTGGCGGGCGTTATAGCACCTATGGTCACGATGAAAAGGCTGATGTTGCCGCATGGCTTAGTTATCTTCGCAGGCGGTTTGGGGCAGACGCAGAATTGGGTTTAATGGGTCATTCGATGGGCGCAGCCACCGCACTTAGTGTCCCAGAGCTGGAGAGCGGCATTCAATTAATCGTTGCAGATTGCCCTTTTGATCACCTAAAAGGCTTTATCCTGTATCAACTTCGACGGTTGGGGGTTTTTGCTAGCCCTGTTTACTCTATTGTTCGTTTAATGGTTCGCTTGTTCTTGGGGTTTGATCCAGATACCGTCGCACCGTTTCACACGGTTTGCAGCAAGGGGCATGATATCCCTACCCTGTTTATCCATTCCAAAGGAGACCGAATCATTCCCTATACCTGTGCACAACGGATGTATGAAGCAAGAAATAACCCGCTTGACCGTCTGTACATTCACAATACTGCCGCCCACCCGGATGTGTATGCAACTGACAAGGACGAATACAAAAAGCAAGTACATGATTTTATGGCATCTATCAAATAAATAACGGTGTTTGCATTTCAAGGCAGACACCGTATTTATTTTACATAGTAGTATATAGATTGATATCCCACGCGGGAATGTAAGGGTGTTTTCGAAGATAGATGCGGTAAGCAGGATTCATTTGCTTTATAAGTAGCGGCAATGCAAACAAATCCTCGTTTCGGTGGTATGCGGAGACAATCAGCCGCGGCGCATCCCTTTGTATGGTTTGTGCACAACCAAGCAGTGCGTCGTACTCTGCGCCCTCTACATCAAATTTGATTATGGTCGCGGGGGTATCACACCCCCGAAGCAGATTGTCCACCGAGTCGGCCTCTTTTGCGACACTTCGCACGGTGTTGCTTGAGAGAGCGGAGTTTCTGCCCGCCCGCGAGTCAAAATACAGTGTATCACGGTTTTTATGTGCGAGCAGGTTGTATGCAGCAACTTTTTTTCTGTCAGAGGGCGTTAGCTGCTGTTCTAATTTAAGCTGTAGCTTACGAAAGTTTTTTTCATCCGGCTCTAGCGCGGTGATGTGGTCAAATGCGCCGCCGGTGTATCCCAGCAACTCCCGAATTGTGTCCCCGTCGTAAGCACCCAGATCGACATAGTGCTCGTTCGGTTTGGGTTGAATGATTTTGAGTATCGCATCTGATTTCGGAGTAGTGCACGCCTTTAAAAGCTCAATTCTACCCGTTAGCTTATAGTCGATTAACTGCTCAAACACCTGACGCGACCAGTCATCCTCCAAAAGTGCATAGGCCTCGGTCAACTCCTCCTCATGCGCTTTTACATAGGTGTCGTCAAACAGCCCCGCGCCCGCGACGGGAACATCGGGCGCGTACAATTCATACCGCTTATCCAGTTCATATAATCTGTGGAGCATTCCATCATCGTGAACCGCAAAACAAACGACGATAATAAAATCATCATAAGTCTGCTGAATCTCCGAAAGTCGTTTGACATGAAAGCCCGCAAAGGAATGGCCGCGAACATATTCATCGCTTGCAAAGATATCACTCACCGGTATGTTTTTTTGTGTACAGACCTTTAGTATCTTCTCTGCCCCGTCGCCCATTCCATATAGTACGACAGGCTTTGAGGTCTCGCGCAGAGATTGCCATACCGTGCGTTGTTGTTTTGTAAAATCCATTGAATTCAAATCCTTCCGCTTATACAGAAAACCAGCCGGGTTGCAGAAAAGCCCTTAAAACGAATTCTTTTGCGCCTTTATTGTATTTGCAACGATTGTAACCGTATCAACAAAAAAAGCAAAGATAAATATGAAGTAGAAGCAACCGGTGAACGTGCTCCAAAACGTGGAGAGAACGGCAATATCCTCGCCAATGCTTGCAGCGGTAATATCCCGGATAAAGTTGTGGTTCCATATCTGCGGTGTTCTTAATACAGGCACGATGATAGCCAGTGCGGCAACGTTTAGAAGCGATACGATAACCGACAGCCGTATCGTATATCTGCCAATCAGCAGCTGCGCCGTTTCACGCACGATACCTAACGCAAATCAGATATTAAACCATATTACCGCTGTTTTCAGGTATTCAAGATTTAGCGTCGGAACGATACGCAGTGCGCCATCGTAGAAATAAATAGCGCCCAAAAGCCATGGTGCCACATTAAACAGAATAATAATTACAACATGAAACACGATAGCCGCAATCGGGTCTGATTTTTTGATGACTTTCACCGCCTCCGGAAGTTGCGGAAGCATATTGGGGTACCACATTTCCTTTGTTTTATTGTTGTTTCTTTTACTGATAAAATCAAAAATCACAAAAGCTATGGTTGTAAATGCAAACGCGTTTATAACCGCCATATAGATTGAAAATACATAATTTGCAAACAATACAAGCGGGTTTTCCTGCGGTGATAAAAAAGCCAGGATGCCGTGGGCAAGTGTCATACCGAAGGTTGCGCAGATTAAGACCAGCACCATAATGTAGCGATACGTTTCGAATAATTCCGGACCGATGAGGTATTGAGGATGCTGGGTATATTGCGCCGCAAGCTTTTCCGGCGAGCCAAGCCCGATAAGCACCTCGTCAATCTCCTTTGAAGTCGGTTCATTGCCCTGACATTTCTCGGCAAGCAAGTCATCGATTAAGCCCCGAAGCTCCCGCTTGATATCCTCCCTCTGCGCACGAGGCAGGCGCTTTGTAACCGCATAAATATACCGGTTACTGATTTCGTCTAAATACATTTCATTTGCTGTCATGGTCGCTCTCCCCTTCCGTAAACAGTTGAATCATACCGTTGTTAATCTCTATCCAACTCGCACGAAGCTTGTGATACAGCTCGGTGCCGTATTCATTGCGAGAATAATACTTT
This sequence comes from Bacillota bacterium, assembly GCA_023460535.1. GTDB lineage: Bacteria > Bacillota > Clostridia > Oscillospirales > Ruminococcaceae > Acetanaerobacterium. The sequence continues at coordinate 3,773 of JAEWPV010000017.1, read as the reverse complement.
CGTGGCTTCGCTCCGGTCGTCTCCCATGCGCTGGTAAGCAGGCCTTGTGACTCTAAACGGCGCAAAAGCGGGTATAGCGTCCCGGCATCAACGGCAATCCCTTTTTCGCATAGCTGTTGTACCAGTACATATCCATATTTTGGCGTCTTGAGCTGGCTTAATACAGAAATAACCAGTGTGCCCCTGCGCAGCTCTAATAAAAGCGATTCGTACAATTCTTTATTTGCCAAGATATCACCTCCTATCCCCCATTATACTGTATGTCGCACACTATTGTCAATAATATATTATATATTTTGATGTATTATTATGTATTATCTAAAGTAACACTGATAGATACGATTTTCCCCCTTGCGCATACTCTATAAAAAGGTTTAATATATAGATAAACCCGTATTATGATGTTGTTAGCAAAATAACAGGCAAAAGAGAGGGAATAACAATGATAACATCCAGCATTAAGGCAAGAGGCGTAAACATTTCTCCCGCCACGGTACTGTGCGAGCAATTGGGAATGACGGTTTCGGAACATATTTCTGCTGTTTTTGCGCGCGGAGATTGTTTTGACATTGCCGTCGGCGCAGACGGCCTGCCCTTTTACACTCCGGTGATTGGCGCGCTTATTGCGGACGAATTTTTGTGCGCCGCTTTTGAACGCGCGTTCACAGGCAAGCGCTCCGTATTGGTACGCTGGAACAGCGATGAAAATTCTACTACTATGCTGGTCGGCTCGGGCGGTACAGCCTCCCCCTTCCCCCTCTCCGAGGTGGAACAGGAAAGAATGAATGCAATCATCTACCAATCACTAAGCTGGGGCGGAACGCTTGATGCAATGGGACAGCATGTCTGCGACTTAAAGTCCCCTCAACCCGGGCCGAACTATTACACAAATATGCTCATCGGCAACCGAATGGGTTATAAGAGACCGTTGCAAAGCACACCCAAAGCGGTAGTTGACCGTTTGGGGCACGGCAGCCTCCGCTCCCATGCGGATACACAGGTTCTCGCCACCCGGTGGGATTACCGTCCGGAGGAAAACGGGAACCCTGCCAACCGTCAGTTCTATCTTGTTGAAAACGGCAATGTTATCTTCTATTCCGGCGCCCCGGAGGACAACAACGTGTTATCCGCTCGCTGCATTCACTCTGCCAATCATACGGTTATTGAGTACGAGACAGCTTGCGGGCTTGTAATCCGCCGCACAATCTTTATTCTGCCCCAATATGATGGGCTGCCCGTCGCAACTGAGGCACAGCTTGTAGAGATTCACAACAAGGGCGTTTCAGCAAGAAATCTGCGCATAGTTTATACCGGTATGTTTGGCACCCCAGCCACTCATGCGCTGATGCAGGATATCATCTATACCACGGTAATCTGTCAATCAGAGGTTCTGTATGATGAAAGCGGCAATATTGCCGCGGTAAGCTACGATTATAACCCTCCGTGGGAAAAGGGCAATGTGCGCTATCATTCCACCATACTGCATCAAAATGGCAAGGTCATATATCCGGACAGCTTTTGCTTTAAGTTTGATGAGCTCGTCGGTTCGGGTTCTCTAAAAAAGCCTGAGTTTGCCGGCGCTTTGCCAAATCGTCACACCCGTAAGGGTCCCGGCTTTTTTGCTGTTGGGGTTCCCTTTACCGTAAACAGAGGAGACTCGGTGAGTGTCGATAACTTTACCGGTTTAATCTCGGAGGTCGTGGAGGATCATTATGACGTGGTGCAAACCACACGTACACAGATTGCCGCCCTGCTTGAACGCTATTCTGATGAAAACGCAATCCGCAATTCACTCGATGAAGTTAAGACATTCTGTAATCAATACGCTTCTTATCTATCGGTAGAAAGCAACGATCCCTTGTTTGACAGTTACTGCAATCACAACCTGCCATTTCAGGTGTTTTATCAAACCTTTGTGTCCCGTTCCTTTGACCAGACGCAAAAGGGTTACCGCGAGATTGGTTTTCGAGAGATTCAGGATATCTTTGCTTCGATGTACTATTTCGTTGGAATGGGACGTCCTGACTTTGTTCGCCAGTTAATCAGTGAGTGGGCGTCGAATGTATATGCAATGGGGTATGCAAACCACAACTTCTATTGGAAAGGCAAAGAACCCGGTGTATACTCGGATGACAGCTTATGGCTGTTCCAGGCAGTGGGGCGTTACATCGACTTAACGGGAGATCTTGCTTTCTTGGATCAGGAGATAGCGATTGCCGACGGAGGAAACCGCCCCTTGTGGGAGACACTGGGCGCAATTATTACCTACTCCGCAAAAATTTCAGTGGGAAAGCATGGTTTTCCTCTCATCGACGCGGCGGATTGGAACGATTGTCTGCACGTTGACCCCGATTGTCTTAATGGGATTGAAAAAGAAGACGCGTACAACAAACAGCTTGAACAGGGCGGTCAGTACGGCGAACCGTTTAAAAGCAACCTTTCCGAGAGCATTATGAACGGATTCTTGCTTAAGGTGGCCATAGATATACTCGTTAAGCTTGCCGCTGCCAAAGGCAAAACCAATGAGGCTAAATATTACTCGTCTCTGGGTGACGATCTGACACAACGCCTGCAAAAGGATACGTGGAAGGGCGACTATTTTGCACGCGTACTGTTTAACCGAGGCAATGGTCTTGACTATCTTGGCGCAAAAGGTGATACGCTGGCCATTGAAGAGGGCGCAGAGGGAACCTATTTCTTAAATTCGTTTACCTGGTCGGTGCTTGGCAATATCGCAACCGATGAGCAGATTGAAACAATGCTCGACACCATAGACAAGCATCTTCGCACGCCGTATGGTTACCGTCTTTGCACCGGTGTGGATTATCCTCGCATCGCCCCACGTATCGCGGTTGCACTATATTTCCCGGGCGACCGAGAGAACGGCGGAGTATTCAAACACGCCAACACCATGGCGGCAACTGCCATGCTTAAGGCAGCTAATACCGTCAAAGACCCTTGTTTGGCAAAACGTCTGACCGAAACCGCTTACTGGATTATTGATGTCATTCTGCCCTATAAAACACTCTCTGCACCCTTTGTTACCTGCGGGAATCCGCGTTTCTGCACTCAGTACAATAACTACGAGTCGGGAGAAAATATCGGTCCTACGCTCAGTGGAACCTCAACCTGGCTGCTGCTCTCTCTTATGGAGGCGTTTGGCATAGAGTATCGTGCAGATGGTTTGAAGTTACATCCGCTTCTACGTCCGGAGGAGATGAACTTAAGTTATACGCTTAAAACCGGAGATACCTCCTACGTAATTAACATACGTAAAGACGCAGGATTTGCACGTTGCGCGGATGGATGCACAGTTAAGCTCGATGGCACTGTTCTTTCCAATTCTCTTATTCCCCTTCTGAATGACGGTAAGGAGCATTTGGTTGAACTGTTTTTTACACAAAAGTAATCTCGTTTTCCTAGGTTCCCCCGATTATTGACATAGAGCCACAAAAAAACCTTCCTGCATACACAGGAAGGTTTTTTATGGAGGTACCACCCGGATTTGAACCGGGGAATAGAGGTTTTGCAGACCTCTGCCTTACCACTTGGCTATGGTACCGAATGGAGCGGGTTACGAGGTTCGAACTCGCTACCTCCACCTTGGCAAGGTGGCGCTCTACCAAATGAGCTAAACCCGCATACCTGGTGCTTCCGGTCGGAATCGAACCAACGACACGAGGATTTTCAGTCCTCTGCTCTACCAACTGAGCTACAGAAGCACTTGGTGGCGACCTGAAGGGGACTCGAACCCCTGACCTCTAGCGTGACAG
>JAEWPV010000016.1 GCA_023460535.1 Bacillota bacterium | reverse complement strand
CAGTCGGCTTTTAACCCGCCCTGCTCCGCTTTTTTGGCTTAGTGAAGCCGTTTTTTCGTCTTCCCCGCGTCAAGCGGCTTATTTATAATACCATACCCCCCCCTCCTTGTCAACATCTTTTTTAAGGATTTTTATCATCTTTCGACACCTTTTTGAACAGCGTTGATTTTGGGCCATTTATTCGTTTTGCCCCATCATTATATAGCCCGATTTTTATTACATTATTCACGAAGTCGCGATATCCTATTATAATGATTTGTTGCATGCCCCGTTTTGATTCGTACCAAATGAATACACATATCACCACACTATATAGTGATACATATTGAACAACGATACACCAATTCAATTATGTTTCATCATGTTCTGAACTGAGATAAAAAATAAGATATTTTGTATTGACTTTGCGTGGGGGCAGATGCTATAATAAATTTCGCGATGTGCGGCAGTGCTGGAACTGGCAGACAGGCACGTTTGAGGGGCGTGTGTCTTCGACGTACGGGTTCAAGTCCCGTCTGCCGCACCATACTTTAGGTGAATCATTAGTATTTAACTATATTAATGGTTGCCGAATAAGAAAACCATACCTTTCGAGGTGTGGTTTTTTGCTTTCTCAGAAATGTACTGGAATCCCCATATCACTTAGTCATGATTAACACGGACATTCTGAATATAATGCGCTTAAAGTAGTTCCCTGCTCATACGCTCAATTTGCGGAGGGCTTCTTCGGTAGCAACAAAATTCAATCGGCAGTCCTGATTGCATTCATAACGGTGGCACGGCGTAATGACCGATTCCGGGTTGTCGTGTAATGCCCATCCAACCGCAATATCGACGCAGGTAGCCACCTTGCCTTTGGGAATTTTCCGCACGGCGGCGTAGACAGATTTGAAAGCGGAGCGCGAACTGCCACCATACCGTCACGGACATACACCGCGATGGTTTTGCGGCTAGTGCGGGTCAGCTTATACTCTCTCAAAACACACCCCTCCAATGAAGAACCGCAAGCGCCGCCGCAACTTGAAGAACAATAATCACAGGAATGCCAGCCATAAATTTGGCACGTCTTGTTTTGTGCCGGACGACGAGCATTGTCAGTAGCATTGCAACCGAACCGCCAAAGGCGGACACAAGCAGCAGGGTTCGTTCTTTCACGCGCCAAGCGTGCTTCTTTGCGGCGCGTTTATCGTGCAGGGTGAGAACAATTGCAATCACACTGACAACGCCGAGATAGATGGTTAGGTATTGCAACAGATTTTCCCCTTTATTTCCTTAAAATTTTCTCCATTGCCTTGCCCTTAGCCAGCTCGTCCACCAGCTTATCCAACCTGCGGACTTTTTGATAGATCGGATCCGTGATTTCTTCCACGCGGCAGCCGCAGATAACGCCGGTGATTTTGCTTGCATTCGGGTTTATCTGCGGGGCTTCGGTGTAGAAGGTCTGCGTATCCACGCGCTTTTCAAGCTGTGCTTGTAATCCGGCGGCATCGTAGCCGGTCAGCCAGTAAATGAGGGTATCCACCTCGTCTTTGGTTTTACCTTTGCGCTCCGCTTTTGCCACCAGCATCGGATACACATCGGCGAATATCATTTTATAAACCCGTTCCATGTTCATACGATTTCCTCCTGCTTCTCGCTTATTAAATGCAGCGCGATTTTCAAAGCGGCGATTCGCCGCTCCAGTAGAGTTCGCTGTGCTTGCGGCAGCTTATCGGCATCCATCTTTTCACACTTCTGTAGAGTGGAAAGCAAGGCACGGTGGGCTTCGCTGAGTTCTTCGGCGGTATAGTTCATCTCATTCATTAACCTCTCGAAACGTACAACCCATCATATGGTCATTAACCACGCCGACGGCTTGCAGATAAGAATAGACAATTGTACTGCCCACAAAGGAAAACCCAAGTTTCTTCATATCCTTGCTGATTCTATCGGACAGCTCCGTTTTAGCGGGCATATCGCTTTGTTCCTTCCATGTGTTTACAATGGGCTTGCCGTCCGTATAGCTCCAGATGAAATCGGACAGCGAGCCGAGCCGTAGCACCGCCTGTGCGTTCCCAATGGTCGAGCGGATTTTCAGCCTGTTGCGGATAATGCCGGGGTTTTGGAGCAGTTCTGCCACTTTATCCTCGCCATATGCGGCGATTTTAACAATGTCCCAATCGTCGAACGCGGCACGGTAGTTTTCCCGCTTATGCAGCACACAAGACCAGGAAAGCCCCGCCTGTGCGCCTTCCAGCGTCAGCATTTCAAAGAGGGTGCGCTCATCAAAGCATGGCTTGCCCCACTGGGTGTCGTGGTATTTCCGCATGAGCTCGTCGCTTGTGTCACCCCACGGGCAACGGCATTTGAGTATGCAGGTATGCCGTGTCACACCCCATTTAGGGTGATGAAATGCTGATGTTTCAAAGCCACGCTTGCGATAAAAACCAACCGCGTCATCATCAGTCTCCGCTTCAAGCGGCAGATGATAGGTATCTCGCAATGCCGTGACCATCGCAGAGCCAATGCCCTGATGATGGTATTCTTCTGCAACAGCGATAAGATGAATTTCTGTTTTATCCGCATGAATTTCAAACCCGCAAATGCCGAGGATTTTATCGCCGTCCAGCCAGCCGTAAAAATGCAGATTATCCGATGAGAGATACTTTTCAGCCTCTTGCGCCACACCCTCCGGTGAACCATCGAAGGCGGCAAGGGCGATAATTTTGCCCGCTTCGGGTTCGGTTATTCTTGACTTAATATCTTTAAACACTTTTTTGTCTCCTCACCTTTGGTTTGGTTAAGTCAAAGCTGTTGATAATCTGCCGCTTGATTTCTTCCTCCGGTACATCACCGCCCATGATGATGGTGTTCCAGTACTGTTTGTTTTGGTGATACGCCGGGATTTCATCCTTGAACGCCTGACGAAGAAAATCTGCCTCCAAGGGATCGCATTTTAGGTTGAGATAAAGCTGACCGTTATGCCGATTAATATGCGCAAAGGATTTTTTGTTGCCTCTATGCCGCATGACGGCTGTTGCATTTTCATCCTTAATATCATCAAACGGGTAGTCCTCATACGCGCCGGGGAAGGTCAGGCAGTATTCAATTAACTCTTGACGGTTCATAGGCTTCACTCCACAAAACTCAGTTTATCCATATCAAGCGCATGTGGCTTGCCGCCGGGATTCGCCGCATAACCGAGCAGGACGGCTATGCCAATCTCATAACCCTCCGGGAATCCGAGCCGTTCTTTGAAGGTTGCGCCTTTGTCACCGGCAAAGCTGAACGCAGCGAGTCCGCAAATAAGGCTGTCTATGCCCAGAGATGTTGCCGCAAGTGCGATGTTTTGGGACACAATGCCGCAATCAAAAAGCGCCGCACCCTTTGGCTCAGCCTCTTTAATGGGCACGACAATCATGCACGGCGCGTGATAGAACAGTTTTCCGCCGCGCCCCATAATGCGCTCGTAGGCGGATTTATCGGGTAAAGAGGCAAGACTTTTCATTCCCTCCGCTTCCATTTCTTCGATGAACGCTTTGTTTTTAACAACGATAACGCGCCAAAGCTGGCGGTTCATCCCGCTGGGTGATGCGAGCGCGGCTTTCGTAATTGTTTGCAAATCTTTATCAGACGGCAATTGGTCTGTGAACGCACGGCAGGAATAGCGGGTCATAATCGAGTTTATTGTGTTGTTCGGCATGGTAATTTTCCTCCTTATATTTTCAGTTTCTAAACGCAATCGCAGTATTTCGCTTCTGTGATTGTTAGTAAATCATGAGGTGCAACTTCCACCTGCAAGCCAATCTTTCCACCACTCACAAGTATAGTATCAAAAAGCTGTGCCGTTTCGTCTATGAATGTCGGGTACAGCTTTTTCATGCCAACCGGCGAACAGCCACCGTGAATATAGCCGGTTTTAGGCAGAAGTTCACGGGACTTAATCATCTCAATATACTTGTCCCCGGCGGCGGTTGCGGCCTTTTTCAGGTTGAGCTCCGCGTTAACCGGGATGACAAACACATTCAGCCCGGTGTTTTTACCCTCGGTCACAAGGGTTTTGAAAACCCGCTCCGGCTCCTGGCCGAGCTTTGCGGCAACGGCAGTGCCGGATATTTCGCCGTCAGAAACGTCATATTCTCTCGTGTTGAACGTAATTCCGGCTGCTTCAAGTAAACGCATGGCGTTTGTTTTTGTCATAGTGTTTTTCCTTCCGGTCTGAATCATAAATATGCGGCTATGCTACTGTTGACGATTTACTATATCACAATCCCGTCGCAGTGGTCGATCTCATGCTGGATAATCTGCGCGGTATGGCCTTTGTACGTTTTTATGCGGGTCTGAAACTCGCTGTTTTGATACTGCACTTTAATGGATTTGAACCGCTTTGTTTTGCGGGTTCCGCAAAGCGAAAGGCAGCCCTCCTCAGCGGTGTACGGCTCTGATTGCTTGATGATCTGCGGATTGAACATCACTTCATGCTTGCCGTCGTAAGCAAAAACAATAATCCGTTTATTCACGCCGATCATATTCGCCGCCATGCCCACACAGATTTCGCGGTTGGCGTGTAGTGTATCCAGCAAATCCTCTGCAACCGATAAATCGGATACCGTAGCCGGTTCCGCTTTTTGGGTGAATATCGCTTCGCCCTTTACAATGTCACGAATCATAATCGTTTGTCCTCCGGTGCGCTTCGTTTCTTAAAGCCACCCTTTTCTACTCCTCGTTATTTTTTGGAACAGCATCGCAAATATCGCCGACATTGCAGTCAAACGCCTCGCAAATCCGCAGCAGAATATCGGTCTGGACATTCGCCCCCCGGTTCATCTTGCTGATGGTGAAATTGCTGATACCGGTCCTCTCCATCAGGTCGCGTTTTTTCATGTCTTTATCAATCAGTAGTTTCCATAGCTTTTTATAGCTCATCGTAAGCTTCATTATTTGCCGCTGCCTCCGTTTATACAATACTAAATAGAAATATAACACAGCTATGTAGCAATAACAAGGTAATACAAAGCAAACGCATTGTTTTGTGAGCGAAACGTATCCCAAAGCGAAGCCTGGGGTATTTCTTTTGCGGGCAAAGAACAATACGCCATGCATGCATAGCAATCGTGTAAAGCGATTTGCCAGCAACCCGAGGTATGTAACTTGCCGCCGACAAATGGGCAAAATCAATACATATAAACCTTTTGTGTTTGTTTTTCCTTGTTAACCAATAGAATGTTTGATATCTATTCTGTGATGTGGTACTATTTAGAAAAATCAAAGATTGGCAAAACTCGTTATGATTGTATCTTCATACATTTATGATAAAAAGAGCAGACACGGTTAAGCTTTTGTTGTGCCTGTGATATATTGTATTAGTGAGGAATCAATATGCATGCATGGGAAGCCATACAAAAAACACTCAACCACATCGAAGAACATCTCGGTGAAGAGATTCAAATCGAAGAACTGGCAGAGACTGCCGCGCTGTCGCTGTTTTATTATCAGAGACTGTTCACACGATTAGTAAAAACATCGGTTCGAGACTATATTAAACTACGTCGCTTGGCAAGGAGTCTGACTATGCTGCGCGATAGAAACAATCGCATTATCGACATCGCAATGGAATACGGTTTTGGGAGCCATGTGACTTATACGCGCGCTTTTAAAGAAACCTATGGGATTACCCCCTCTCAATACCGTGATAAACTGATTCACTTACATAACTTTGATAAGCCGGATTTATTGCTTGGTCATGTTGTGGTTGATGAAGGTGTGCCGCTGATAAGCGACGGATTGGTTTTGGAAATGAACCGCAGATTCTTAGATAAGCCAATTCACTTTGTTGGTGTTACCGGATATTATCCATTCAGGTTTGGCAAAATGTTCGGCGAACGAACCGGTGTTGATGCGGTTAGTGAGATTTGGGACAGATTTCACAGGGCTTCATCCCATATTATGCATCTCTCAGGGGGGTGCCGGGTTGGTGTTTCTTATCACGGCGATGCTCCAGACGGATATTCGAGCTATTTTGCTGGCGCACAAGTGAACAGCAACGCGACTATCCCCGGTTTATCAAACTGGGAGCTGCCCATACGAGAATATGTCGTTTGTGGTTTTGAAACGGAAAACCACGCACAGATGAAAATTAATATGGGTAAGGCAATGCGGTACACTCGATTCTGGCTTAAAAAGCACAATTTGATTGCCGATGGTTTTTTCCCGGAGTTGTACTATAAAAACGAGTCTGACATCACCTGTGTAGAGCTGTGGATTCCTTTTAAGGAACGAGATAAATAAAAAATAGTGCCGGAGGAAAACAAATGAGTAATTACGAAGAAGGATTAAAGCTTATTGAGGAGCAATTTGGAAACGGCAAAGACAATATTATATCCCTCGCGACGATTGCAAGGGAGCCGGGTGCCGGCGGATCTCCTCGACCGGTTGTACGCAGTGTGGACGCCTATTATGAAGATGGTGTGTTTTATGCTGTAACGCATGCAAAGTCCAACAAAATGCAGCAGATCGCGCTGAATCCGGAAGTGTCGGTGGCGGGTTGTTCAGAGATGTTCACCGCGAATGGCGTAGGCGAAAACCTTGGTTGGGTGCTTGATCCTAAGAATGCCGAAATAAGAACCAAGCTGCGTACAGCATTTTCGCAATGGTACGATATGGCGAATAACGAAAAGGATGAAAACTGCTGTTTTTTAGCTATCCGCCTCACAAAGGGAACGTTGAATGTTAACCATTGGGAAAAGCTATACCATATTGATTTTGTGAACAAGACCGATATGGAAAATGGGGGAATATTCTAGTCGCATCCCTCTTTACAGGAAGTATGCGGTATTACATATTTTGTTACGGTCTCCCCTGTTCCCGCTCGGGTTTTGGCGACAGGCTTTCAACCCGTACGATACTCTTTGCCCACCAAGCACAAGCCCGGTTAACTGATTTTACATAGAAAAGCGCTCATTCTCAAAGCCGAACTTCGTGACTTTGGCGATGACGCGCTTTTTTTCTTGTGCCGTTAGGGATTTGACATCAAGACGGGATGTAGCATACGTATATGACAAAGCAGCTACCATTTATGGATTTTCCTTAGTAATTGGTTGTTTTGCGCATTGAACCAGCTACTTCCGAGCTTTATATTGTGCTATCACTATTGTTTGTGTGATAAATGCCGGTTGATTGATAAAACTATAAAATCGTGCTACAATGTGCACATTATAAGCCCATTTGATGGATGGTGTAATGTGGTAAAATATTGCGCAAATAACGGCACAAATAACTAAAAGTATGGTGATGCAGAGATGGAACACGGCTTTATTAAGGTGGCGGCGGCTACTCCGCAAATCCGCATAGCGGATTGCGCGTACAACGCCGAACAGATTATTGCAATGGCTCACAACGCGGCTGCGCAGGGCGCAAAGCTGCTTGTGCTGCCTGAACTGTGTATTACAGGATATACCGCGGGAGATTTATTCTTACAACGCACGCTGCTTGAGGGCGCATTGTGCGCCGGAAAGGAAATTATAGAAAAGACATCCGCGCTTGCGCTGATTACCGTGTTCGGTATGCCAATTGAGCATGACGGCAAGCTGTTTAACTGCGCCGTGTGCGCTTATCAGGGCGAGGTGCTTGGGGTTGTGCCAAAGTGCAACCTGCCAAACTATGGCGAGTTTTACGAGCTGCGCCATTTCTCCGAGCCGGATCAAAGAGAAAATAGCATTGTTTTGTACGGCAAAGAGGTTGCGTTTGGCTCCGGTTTGCTGTTTAGCTGCCGTCAGCTCCCCGATTTCTGCCTAGGCATTGAGATCTGCGAGGATCTGTGGGTAGCATCCCCGCCCTCTCTTGCCCTTGCGACCGCGGGCGCAACGGTGATTGCGAACCTATCGGCAAGCGACGAAACCATCGGCAAGCCCGATTACCGCCGCCAGCTTGTGACGGGGCAATCCGCGCGCCTGCTCTGCTCTTATCTGTATGCGGACGCCGGAGACGGGGAGTCCTCCACCGACATGGTATTTTCGGGTCATAACCTGATTGCCGAAAACGGCGTGCTGCTGCGGGAAAGTATACCGTTTCAAAACGGTGTTATCCTTACAGAGATTGATGTGTCGCGCCTTGCACAGGAACGGCGAAGGATGAACACCTTCCCACAACGCGATATTACGATGCGTAAAATATTGTTTGACCTGCCGCTCACCAAAACCGAACTGACCCGCCCGGTGGAGCGCCATCCGTTTGTGCCGTCGGACGAGCAAAACCGCGCCAAACGGTGTGAGATGATTCTGGCGATGCAGTCTCACGGACTGAAAACCCGGCTTGCACATACAAACAGCGCTACGGCTGTTATCGGTATATCGGGCGGTCTTGATTCGGCACTGGCACTTTTGGTGTGTGTCCGCGCCATGGACACGCTGTTGCGCCCGCACAGTGATATCGTCGCGGTGACCATGCCCTGCTTTGGCACCACCGCCCGCACCCGGTCGAATGCCGAGCTGCTGTGCGAGGCTTTGGGGGTTACGTTCCGCTCTATTGACATCACCACGTCTGTACGCCAGCATTTTGCCGACATCGCACACGAAGAGCACGACCACAGCACCACCTACGAAAACGCGCAGGCGCGTGAGCGCACACAGGTTTTGATGGATATTGCAAACCAAACCAGCGGTATTGTAATAGGCACCGGAGACCTTTCGGAGCTTGCGCTTGGTTGGGCTACCTATAACGGCGACCATATGTCGATGTACGCGGTAAACGCATCGGTGCCAAAATCGCTGGTTCGCCATATCGTGCGCTACGAGGCGGATATAACCAAAGATGAGCGCATAAAGAAGGTTTTGTACGACATCTTGGATACGCCCGTGAGCCCCGAGCTGCTGCCCGCCGAAAACGGGGAGATTGCGCAAAAGACCGAGCACATCGTCGGACCGTATGAGCTGCACGATTTCTTTTTGTATTATGCGGTGCGTTTTGGGTTTGCCCCGGCTAAGATTGCGCGGCTTGCGGAGTACGCGTATGCCGGCACCTACGCCCGAGCTGAAATCCTGGCGTGGCTTAAGCTGTTTTATCAGCGGTTTTTTGCACACCAGTTCAAACGCTCCTGCATGCCAGACGGCCCTAAAATCGGGTCGGTTACCCTTTCGCCCCGCAGCGACTGGCGTATGCCCAGCGACGCGTGCGCAAGGCTTTGGCTGGAAGAGCTTGACTTACTCATACAAGCCCTTTAATACTTCTACGAAAGACCGGCGCGGGAAAACCCACGCCGGTCTTAATGCTATGTCTTAATTTATATATGACACTCCTCAGGCTCGTTGTCCGACTGCTCGTGTGCGATATAGGCAAGCGCCTTATCTGTACTCCAGAAAAAGTGCGTCTGTGGCACATGGTCGCACAACCCGCACCGCTCGAACATCTTTAATACCGATGGGTGAACACACGCAAAAAATACCGAGGTTCCGTTTTGCTCTAGGCCCAGATACAGCTCCTGCAAGGCATTTACGCCGGAGATGTCGGCAAGCGGTACGCCGCGCATGGAAAGGATGACATTGCGTTTTTCTCCGCATACCGCAAGCTGCTGTTCCAACCGCCCCGCCGAGCCGAAGTAAAGAGGGCCTGTAATATACGCCACGCAGGTTTCCTCCTTGCGCATATCCACCGTATCGTCCGTCAGACGTCCGCTGTCCACACCGCACACCGAAATCTCGATGCTTGAGGTTTTTACCACAAACGCTATGATCGAAAAGCCGACACCCGCAAGGATGGCTACGGTCAGGTCGAACACCACGGTTGCCGCCATCGTAATTATAAACTGTGCGATTGCCGTTTTAATGCGGCGGTTAAAGATGTTTTTAATGCTGTGCCATTCATTCATGCGCCAAGCCGTTACCATCAGCACACCCGAAAGAGCCGCGAGCGGAATCTCACTCATCACCGGGGCAAGCAGGAACATGGAGGCGAGCAGGGTGAACGCGTGTATGACACCCGCAAGGCGTGTCTGGGCACCCGACTTTATCGCGACGCTGGTTCTGGCGATTGCTGCCGTGGCGGGTACACCCCCAAAGAACGGAATGACGATGTTGCCGATGCCCTGGGCAACGAGCTCTCTGTTTGCGTCGAGGCGCTCGTTCTTCATTCTGCCGGCACTAGCCCCACACAGCAGGCTTTCGATTAGACCCAGTGCCGCTATACTAATGGCGGGCACGATATACTCCTTTATGTCCGCTAATGCAATCCCCGTAAGCTGCAGCCGGTTTTCAAGCAACAGCGAACGCGGGATTTCGCCCACGGCCGCAATATCCAATTGAAACAGCATCTTTGCGGCAACCGCAAGGATAATGGCGGCAAGCGACCCGGGAAAGTAGCGCGCGAGCCTTTTGGGATATACAATCATAAACAGGATGACCGCAAGCCCGACGCCAAGAGAGAGGAAATCCACCGATTGCGGTGTGTGAAAATAGCTTATAATCTTATGTAAGGTGCTTTCGCCTGCCGAGGATAACCCGGAAAGGTTGTCGATTTGACCTAAGGCGATGATGATGGCAATGCCCGAGGTAAAGCCTGTGATAACAGGAGACGGAATAAACGAGACCACTCCGCCCAGCTTAAACAGTCCGCACAGCAGCAGGATGATACCAGACAACAGCCCTGCGACAAAGATACCCTCCAGCCCGTGCTGCGCTACAAGAGGCACCAGAATAGCCGCCATCGCACCCGTGGGACCGGATATCTGATACGACGCACCGGACAGCGCGCCAATTAAAACACCCGCGATGATGGCTGTAATCAACCCGGCCGCGGCGTCTGCCCCACTGCTGACACCGAACGCCAGCGCAAGCGGAAGCGCCACTGCCGCGGTCGTAATACCCGCGAGGACATCCTTGCCAAGCTTACCGCCACCGTAGCCGGAAAACTCCCGCTTTATCGCGAGAATATAGTCCTTTATCATTCTGAACTCCACCTCATTCGTTTTAAGCGTGGTACATACACTCCGTATGGAATTTTACACCACAAAAGCCTGTGATGCAAGGGCAATATTTACCGATAGTTTTGCCCCGCCCCATTACGGATACAGGGATTGTTACTATACACATAAAACACGTCCTATGTTATACTGTGCGTAACAGAATGTATGGACAAAAGGGGGCACCGACTTGAACCGCATCGCACAGCTGATTGACAGCATGACCGCATACTACGCAAACGATCCGCGCAGAACCGCGCACTTTTTAAAGGTGTACGCCTATGCAAAAACCATTGCCCATTTGGAAGAGGCAAACGATGCCACCCGGCTAATTATTGAAGCCGCAGCCGTAGTGCACGACATCGGCATAAAGGTAAGCGAGCAGAAATATCACAGCAGTGCGGGTAAATATCAGGAGCTGGAGGGCCCGCCCCTTGCGCGCGAGATGCTAAATAGCCTGGGCTTTTCGCAGGAGGTAACCGAGCGGGTGTGTTACCTTGTGGGACACCATCACAGCTATGCTGATATTGATGGGGAGGATTACCGCATCCTGGTGGAGGCGGATCTGCTTGTGAATATTCAGGAGGATGGCATCAGCGCCGAAAGCGCATATGCAGCATGTGATAAGCTGTTTCGTTCACCGTCCGCAATCGCCTTTTTACATCGGTTATTCGAAGATGTAGGATATAGCTAATAAACTTATAATGTCTACGAAAAAATCTTCGTAAAAGCCATAAACGCAAGCTTTTGCTCGATTTTGTTCGGACATTATTAAAGTTAATTAGCTATACTAATTTGCTATAGCAACCGGCTGAATACATCACACCGAAAGAACGCCCGGATATCGCTGCCTGTCAGCGATATCCGGGCGTTACCGATTAAACTCAGGCAAACCTTGTTAAAAGATCACCGATAAGTATCGCCGATAAGGCCAGGGTAAACAGCCCTCCCGCGATAAGATAGGTCGCCTTGGTGCGCTTTGAGTGAAAATTCTTAAGCATAATAAGTGCCAGCGCAAAAAACAGAATGAATGCAATTGCATCCACCGCCACGTACACACTCAGCCGCGGAAACCCCAACAAAGCAGACAACCATTTAGAAAGTGGGTTGCCCAGTAGGTGCAGAGCAGGAACAACAAGAAGCGGCAACGTAGATAACGCTGATTTTGGTTTGTGTCCCCGCAGAAAAACAAAAAAAATCGCAACAAGGATAGCTGTAATTGTCACGCACTCAACGATCATTCGCCCTTCACCGTCCTTCTGTTATATCCTCAAGCAAGCTTTCACTTAAAGTTCGCTTCGCCACGCGAAGTTTTGTGCGGTGCGAAGCAGGTTTTTGGTTGTAGAGCTATACGGGGATTACCCCAGCATAGAATTAAACTCTTTTAATGCCGTTTCGCTGTCCGGCGTGGTGGTCATAAGAATATAGGTGCCGCGCGTTTCTATCAGCGCATTTTTAACCTTTGGCATCTCTTCCTCACGATAGCCGGTAAATTTATCGGTAAGGTCGGAGAGGCGCGCATCAATTGCGGCACGAACCGCATCGGCATCGCTCTTGTTCTTTAAGCGAAGCACACACACCTCGTCGGCAAGCACCAGCGTGGAGGTGTAGACGGCACAATCCTCCAGCATGCTTGCATCCAGCTCGGTGTACTGGTTGTATAGCACACTGTCTTCAATTTTTATCATCTCATCAAAAGCACAGGTGTTAATAATACGCGATGCAATCTCCTCTGCGGAGGGGGTGTTTTTCGCCTCGTTGCCACCGGAGCAGCCGGCAAGCAATACAACGCCTGCTGTAACCGCCAAGAATAGAGAAACCAGTTTTTTGCCATATACCATAATAGTATGCTTCCCCCGTACTGTTTATAATCCCACATAAAACCCCGGCAAGACAATTATTTAACCGGAGCGGTGTGCGTTTTTAGGTACTCGAACCACATTTCATAATACTTTTTGCCAAAGTGAATGCCATCCTTCGGGCTTGCCTCGTCGGGCAGTGCGCCCGACTCATCCGCCAACGCCTCATAGATATTGACATAATACACTTGTCTTTCCGCTGCCAGTTGCAAAATACCTTCGTTAAAATCGTTTATTTTGGCGTTGGTGATATCATAGGTATTCTTCGAGCTTTGTTCAAACGCCGCAGTTATGGGTGTAATTGGCTGTACATAGATAATCGCATCGGGATGCTGACTGATGATGGCATCAAGCATCTTACCGTAGCTTGTCATAAAAGAATCCCGATCCATGGCAATGGAGTTAATGCCCATCATAATATATATCTTCGCGGGATCTTGCGCCTTAAGGGCTTCAAGCATAGTAATCTTTTCGTCGCCCTGGGTTTTAATCACCGCGCGGGTTAACGCTGTAGCAGGGTTTATGCCGGTGTAGGAGATGACCTTTGCATTTGACATCACATCATACAACGAGATACCATCGGTAACCGAATCGCCGAAGAAAACGGCATCGTTAAAATAGCTCCCCATCACCCTATCACCCTCTGAAAGCGGCACCCCGAACTGCGGAGCTTCCGGTTCGCTTGACGAAGGCTCTAAAGACGAAGGCTCTAAAGAGGAGGTGAGTTCAATGTCGGATATCACGTTTGCTGTGTCTTGTATGGGTTCGGGCTCTGTAATAAGCCCGCTGTCCACCATCTGTTTGCCTAAAACCACTGAGTAGCCCAACGAGCCAAACGCAATAAGCAAAAGCAGTATTAATGTAATGGGAAGCCCGGCGCGCCGTTTGCGCCTTTTATGATACTTGCCGACCTTCATAACCTTAGGCATACACGAAACTCCTTTGCCTCTGCTGTTAACATCCTAGGTATTAGAACGATATGGGCACATACGCTACCGCACCATGCCATATGAATTATATTTTAACATAAACGTTCCAAAAATCAAATGCTTAATTTGTTAATATTCTTGACATTGTGGGGGGCAGTTCTATGGTTTTGCCTCGTTTCGCGCGCGGGGACTCTTTAACGAGTATTGCGCAGTTACTCGGCGATTGGGACGGGAGTGTTTTGAACGAGATAAAAAGAATGCTCACTTAATGTTTTTTATAGGGGTAAAAACCAGGTAGGCAAACAGGGCTTGAAATAATTACTTTGATGTGCTATTGTTTAGTTTAGTTACAACGTGCCGACTGAGAGAGTAACGGTTGCCTTGCCGTCTAAAGAGAATGCGCGCCACCGGCTGAAAGCGCGCAGACGGAATATACCGCGAAGTTCACTCACGAGCGGCGGCGCTTAACGGTAAAATGCCCAGTAGGCGTCGACGGCTGGTCCCGTTACAGACCGCGAAAAGTGTCCGTTCCTTCGGGGACGGAAATTTGGGTGGTACCACGGAGGTCTTTTATGGCTTTCGCCCCATGGGTAATTTGATTACCCGGCGGGCGGGAGCTTTTTTTGTTGCCGTTTGCCGGCACAGCCAAAAAGTATTGTGAGGGAAAGGACTGGTATTCGTAATGATGAAGCAGGAATTGTTGCAGATTAAGCAAGTTGCCCTATCGGAGCTTGAGCGGGTTGCCTCGCTGCCCGAGCTGGACGCGCTGCGCGTTAAGTATCTGGGCAAAAAGGGGGAGCTCACCGCCATCCTAAAACAGATGGGCGCACTCAGCGCGGAGGAGCGCCCGGTAATGGGGCAGCTTGCCAACGAGATCCGCGCCCAGCTTGAGGAAGCGATTGACCGCTATGCCGCTTCGATAAAGGAAGCGGCGCGTGAAAAGGCACTCTCAAGTGAACGACTGGACGTTACCATGCCCGGCAAGCGCAAAAAGCTTGGTAAAAAGCACCCCCTTGATGCCGTGCTTGACGAGGTGACCGAGATCTTCCTTGGCATGGGCTTTTCGATCGCGGAGGGTCCTGAGGTGGAAACCTCGTATTATAACTTTGACGCACTGAACACCCCGGAGGATCACCCGGCGCGCGACCTGCAGGACACCTTTTATATCTCGGATAACATCGTGCTGCGCACCGCCACCTCACCGGTACAGGTTCGCACGATGGAGAAGAAAAAGCCCCCCATCCGCATCATCGCACCCGGCAGGGTGTACCGCTCCGATGCGGTGGACGCCACCCATTCCCCGCTGTTTCATCAAATTGAGGGACTGGTGGTGGACAAGGGCATTACGATGTCTGACCTGAAGGGCACGCTGGACGCTTTTGTTAAGGCGTTGTACGGCAAGGATGTACAGACGCGTTTTCGCCCGCACTTCTTCCCGTTTACCGAGCCTTCCGCCGAGGTGGATATGATGTGCTTTTCCTGCCAGGGTAAGGGCTGCCGCCTGTGTAAAGGCGAGGGATGGATTGAGATTTTGGGCTGCGGCATGGTTCACCCCAATGTGCTCTCCGTCTGCGGCATAGACCCCGAAGAGTACAGCGGCTTTGCATTTGGCGTTGGGCTTGAACGCATTGTTATGCGGCGCTATAACATCGACGACCTGCGGCACCTGTACGACAACGACGTGCGGTTCTTGGCACAGTTCTAACGATACGCCGTGATTATAGGGCTTTTATAATGATTATCGTCGCCGCAATGCGGCGGGATGGAGGGCAATATGAATCTATCGATGAGATGGTTAAACGAATATGTTCCGATACAGTCATCGCCCCGGGAGTTTGCCGAGGGTATGACGATGTCCGGCTCCAAGGTAGAGGGTTACGAGACCGAGGGTGAAGGAATTGCGAATGTCGTGGTTGGCAGGGTGCTTTCGGTCACACAGCATCCCGACGCCGATAAGCTGGTGGTATGTAGTGTAGATGTGGGTAGTGGCGAACCGGTACAGATTGTTACGGGCGCCACCAACGTAACAGAACGTGCCATGGTGCCGGTTGCGCTTGACGGCTCTACGCTGCCGGGTGGCGTAAAGATTAAAAAGGGCAAGCTGCGCGGCGTGGAATCCTGCGGAATGCTGTGCTCGCTGAGCGAGCTCTCGCTTACCGTCAACGACTTCCCCTACGCCATTGAGGACGGCATCTTTTTGCTTGAGGAGGATTGCACCGTCGGGCAGGATATCCGCGAGGCGATTGGCCTTAACGATGTAAAGGTGGAGTTTGAGATAACCTCCAACCGCCCCGATTGCCTGTCGGTTATCGGGCTTGCGCGGGAAGCGGCGGTGACGTTTGGCAAGGAGCTTACGCTGCACACCCCTGCGGTTAAGCAGTCGGGCGGAGACATTGGCGAGCTGTTGTCGGTCGCGATTGAAAACCCTGCCCTCTGCCCGCGTTATAGCGCCCGCGTGGTGAGGAATGTGCGCATTGCACCATCCCCCCGCTGGATGCGCGAGCGGCTTCGGGCGAGCGGCGTGCGCCCCATCAACAATCTGGTGGACATTACAAACTATGTCATGCTGGAATACGGTCAGCCGATGCACGCATTTGACCACCGCTATGTAACGGGTAAACAGATTATTGTACGTAATGCCAGACCCGGCGAGACTATAACCACACTTGACGGGGTGAAGCGCACACTATTCCCCGAGATGCTCGTTATCGCCGACAGCGAAAAACCGGTGGCTGTTGCGGGTGTAATGGGAGGCGAGTACAGCGGCATTATGGACGACACCAACACGGTGGTGTTCGAGTCGGCGGTGTTCCAAGGCGCTTCGATACGCGCTACATCTAAAAAACTCGGCATGCGTACCGAGGCTTCGGGGCGGTTTGAAAAGGGGCTTGACCCGGCAAACACCCTGCCCGCTTTGGAGCGCGCGTGCGAGCTGGTGGAGCTGTTGGGTGCCGGCGATGTGGTAAGCGGATTGATTGACGCCGATTATTCCGATAAGACCTCCCGCACTGTCACACTGACGCCCGAGTGGATTAACCGTTTTATCGGTATTGACCTTGCAGAGACTGAAATGGTGCGCATTCTTACCGCTCTTGGCTTTGGATGCGATGGCCGGACGATTACCATACCCAGCTTCCGCGCCGACGTGGCACACAAGGCGGACATAGCCGAGGAGATCGCGCGGATTTACGGATACAACAATATTCCCGTCACCGCCCTGCGCGGCTTGGCGGACGGCGCGCTGACCCCGCTGCAGCAGTTTAACCGCACCATCAGCGAGATACTGCGTGCCTGCGGTTGCGATCAGGTGCAGACCTATTCGTTTATAAGCCCCAAATATTACGATAAGATTCGTCTGCCCGCCGACAGCATCCTGCGCGACAGCGTAACCATTCAAAACCCGCTGGGTGAGGACACCAGCGTGATGCGCACCACCATGCTGCCTTCGATTTTAGAGGTGCTTGCGCGCAACTACAACAACCGAAACCCCGAGGCAATGCTGTTTGAAACCGGCACCATCTACGTGAAAAACGCAAACCCCGAACAGCTGCCCAACGAAAGCGGTGTGCTGAGCATCGGGTTGTACGGTCAAGACAACGATTTCTATACCCTTAAGGGTATCGTTGAGGCACTGATGAACGCCATCTGCGCCGAGGCGGACTACGCCGCGGTAACCGACGACCCCACCTTCCACCCGGGACGCTGTGCAGAAATTCTTTTAGATGGTCATCGCGCCGGGTTGATGGGCGAGATTCACCCGCAGGTTGCCGAAAACTATGAGATCGGCACGCGTTGCTGCGTCGCGTATTTGGATGTAAGCGCATTATTTAACGCGCGCACTGCGGAAAAAGCCTACAAGCCCCTGCCCAAATACCCCGCCGTCACCCGTGATATTGCGCTGATCTGCGACGAAGACGTGCCTGTGCTGACGCTGGAGAAGGCGATTAGAAGCGCTGCGGGAAAACTGCTTGAATCGATTTCACTGTTTGACGTATACCGCGGCAAGCAGCTGGGCGAAAACAAAAAGAGCCTTGCGTTTAGTCTGGTGCTGCGCTCTGCCGAAGGAACACTGACCGACGAACAGGCGGATGCGGCGATGAAACGCATCTTAAAGGCAGTCGAGGCGTTGGGCGCGCAGCTGCGCGCATAACAGCCGTTTTATCTTGCAAAGTATCTATATAAACCTAAAAAAGGGTGTCCATTTTTAGATGGCACACCCTTTTTTGCGTAATCGATTTCAAAGATTGTTCATAATTTTTGGTTAGTCGTAATATTGATATATTCTGTTAATTGGTGTATGCTATAGAAAAGGGCGAAACGAACAAACATTTTCGGCACACGAATTTTGCCCCGCTTTTTTCACCGCTGTCATGCATGTGTGTTTGCAAAGGAGGTTTTTATTGTGAATGAACCGACCATTTCCTTTTCCATTCATGACGATAAACAGGTTGAGATGAAAAAGACGCTGACCACAATCTACGATGCGTTGCGCCAAAAGGGCTACAACCCCATCAATCAGATTGTCGGCTACATTCTTTCTGAAGACCCCACCTACATCACCACACATAACAACGCGCGCAGCCTCATTCGCCGCATTGACCGCGACGAACTATTGCAGGCCTTGGTTAAGTCGTATCTCGACGACTAACGCGCCCTTTGTTGCGGTACCTTTTGTAAAGCGGTTTTCGAAAGAGCTATTCTGACGAGCCGCTTTTTTCTATTTTTCGCCTGATTACGCCGGGCTGTGTGCGCTATAATGAGAAAGGTTCGTTTTACCGCAACCATAGCGGAGGCTATATCAACAAGAGTTTTTTGACCATTTTATATTGAATCGGGACGAGAAGGAGGACTTTACAATGTCTGAAAAGAAACCTGCCCCCCAAAAGGGCAAGACCCTCACGTACCACGGCAAGCCGCTTGTTCGCTGCGGCAACACCATCTATTACGGCCTTGCCGAGGAAAAGTTCATGGTAAAGCTGGAGGTTTTAGAATCCAAACCGGCGGATGATATGGAGGTTGCCAACCGTGTGGCAGTAAACCTTGTTTCGTTTGATAACAACGGCAATCAGCGTATTATCAAGCACGGAGAAAAAGCGGGCGTGTTTGACGCGCTGGACATTGGCGGTGTATGGCTGGAACGTACGCTTGCTGAGCAAAAGGCAAAAGCCCCTAAGCAATAAGCATATAGCGGTGCAAAAAGTGCGTCTTGATTTGATCAAGGCGCATTTTTCATGTTTTCTGCTTCTTTTGGGACGAATCATACCATCTAGCTTGGCGGCACCGTAAAGGTATGTAAAGGCCGGTCTTCATTTGTTTTAATGTTTCCCTTTTTTCTGCTCTGTGTTATACTTTTCTTGATACATGGTGGGGTTTTTGTGTGAATTTGCATTTCAAATTGCATCATTACACAGAAACAAATCGCCCGAATTTTAACAGCTCAACTACTTCTCACTAACCATTATCCCAAAAAACACAGCATGCGCTTACTGCGCCGATAAAGGAGACGATGACTTTGAATGAAAAAATAAGGATTGACTATGATGTGGAAATCCCCATGCGGGACGGTGTGCTGCTGCGCGCCAATGTATTCGGTCCGGCGGACGACGCCCCATACCCCGCCTTGCTGGTGCGTTTTCCCTATGTGAAAAACGCCTATGAGCACGAATGGGGTAAGCTAAACCCGCTGTACTTTGCCCGCGCGGGATATCGTGTGGTGCTGCAGGACTGCCGCGGAACCGGTAATTCCGACGGAGATATGGACTTTGACCGACTTTGTCAGGGCGCGGACGGATATGACACCGTGGAATGGCTTGCTGCGCAGCCGTGGTGTGACGGCAACGTCGGGATGTACGGTCTTTCCTTTTTCGGCTTTACCCAGCTGTTAACGGCGGAAACCCGCCCGCCGCACCTTAAAACCATCTGCCCGTGGCAGCAGAGCGGTTTGCCCCGATATTATGGCGGTTTTACCACAGGCAGCCTTCACCTGATGTGGCTGCTGCAGAGAGTTCAACACCGTTTGCAAAACGGAAGAAGCGGCTTTGATAAAGAGCAAGCGGCGCAGCTGCTCAATCAGGTTCAGGGTTATTTGGATGACTTTGCGGGTTGCTTGATGTATGCCCCCGAAGCGGAAAACCCGGCTGCCTTTATTCCGGGGCTACCCGTACTGGAGGATTACGCCAGAAGACTTCGCGAGTACGACGACCCAAACGGCCCCATCAGAGAAGGACGCCCCATCGCCTTTGAGAACATCGACATCCCCTGTTTCTTCTTGGGCGGATGGTATGACGAAACTTCTAAAAACGGCCCGATAGAAAACTGGCAGGCGATAGCGCAAACACCGATGGGGGCACAAAAGCTTAAGCACTGTAAAATGGTAATGGGGCCATGGAACCATGGCGACAAAATGCCCGACACGGTGGGCGAGCGCAGCTTTGGCGCAAATGCCGGTCTTCCCTACGGGCACAGCATCCCCGATATGCTGCTGCGCTGGTTTGATTATCATCTGAAGGGGTTGGATAACGGCGTGCAGGATGAGGCACCCGTTGCCCTGTTTACCATGGGCACCAACGAGTGGCGTTACGAGCATGCCTGGCCCCTGCCTGACACAAAACTGAGCTATTATCTTCACAGCGACGGTGCCGCGGCCAGCAGCCTTACCTCGGGACGTCTGGATAGGCATGTACCGGACAACGAGCCGGACGATCTGTTTTTGGCCGACCCCAACAAATTTGTTCCGTTTCGTGCTGCCGGTATCTCTGCCGAATGCCAAAACCAAATATCCCTTGAAGCCCGACCCGATGTACTCACCTACACCAGCGAGGTGCTGGATACCGACCTGAATGTTACCGGCGAAGTGACCGCCGAGCTATATATCTCTTCCTCCTGCCCCGACACCGATTTCGTCTGCAAGCTCACCGAGGTTTACCCTGACGGGCGCTCTCTTAACATCACCGACGGTGCCGTACGGGCAAGCTACAACAACACCTATACCCGCCGCCTGCTGGAACAAGGGGAAACGCGCAAGCTACTGGTGTATATGGGTAATACCTGCAATGTATTTAAAAAAGGCAATCGCATCCGTCTGGACATTGCCGGGAGCGGATTCCCCAAATATGACCGAAATCATAACGTGGCGGCGCGCATCGGCACCAGTGCGCAAACGCAGGTTGCGGAAAATCACGTTTATCATGATGCGGTGCGAGCCTCCAAACTCGTACTCCCTATTGTTTAGTTGGTGCTCTGGCAACTAAGATATTTAGCGTTAACCGTTAAACTAAAAACATTACGACCGTTTTGCCCAAATTGATTGGCAAAACGGTCGTTTTGTTACGGGTTATGACATCATTTACAGAACAGGTCAAAGTTATCGGAGAGCTGTTCCCAGTCATTCATTCGGCTGGCGGTCTTGTCTTTAAACTTCAGACCGATATAGGTGATTAGCGCATTGATCAGGCTGAGCGGCGCCACAAACGAATCGATAAAAGACGGCATTTTGCTTTGCGCAAACAGCGTGATATTCGCATAGTCCCCAAGCGGAGAAATCAGCCCATCGGTAATGGCAATCGCCGCCGCACCGTGCGCCTTTGCGTACTGCATAGTTTCTAATGTAGCACTGGAGTAGCGGTAAAAGCTGATGCCAACCACCACATCCTCCCCTCCCACGTCCAACAGCTGGTCGGATAGGATGGAGGCACTGCTGAGCAGGACGCAGTTGCCCAGCAGAATGTTGAGATAATAGCATAAAAAGATGCCCAGGGAAGCGGCGCTCTGGTTTGCGGCTACAAATATCTTTCGCGCCGCACACAGCCGGTTTACCGCCTCGCTAAACTGCTCCATGTCGAGCTGCTCTATGGTCAGTCGCAGGTTGTTCATGTCATCCTCAAAGATATCACGAATGCCCTTTTCCCATTGATTGTACACCTCACTGGAGATGCTCAACCGCTCGGGGGCAGTTAGCTGTTTTTGCACGGTGGCCTGCACTGCCTGTTGAAACTCCGAGAAACCCGTGTACCCCAAAAAGCTTGCAAACCGAACCACGGTTGCTTCGCTTACCCCTGCCAGCTGCGACAGCTTTTTTACCGTTAAAAACGGGATGCGATTGGGGTTTTCTAAGATATATTCCGCAATCTTAAGCTGAGACGCACTCATCTGCCCCATCTTTATACGGATGTCGCGGTAGGTTTGCTCAGAATGGTAAGCTTGACCCGACACGGTGTCATCTCCTTTTGTATGCCCGAATAGCGTCCTCATGCGCGGTTAAGGTGTCGTCAATATCCTGCCTGCTGTGCGCGATGGAAAGGGAGTACCGATTGAGCGGTTTGACGTACACGCCCCGGATTAGTATATTGTAATCGATTTCCTTTCTTACGGCAAGGTCAACGTCAAACAAGTCGCGATAGTTGCGAATATCGTTTTCGGTAAACACCATATTGAAGATGCTGCCCATGCCCACTGTGCGCATGGGAATACCGCACCTGCCATACAATGCCTCAAGTTGAGCACGCAGGTAGGAAGTCCGTTCAAACAGCTTGTTCATCACACCATCCTGTGTCAGAACGTCGATGGCGGCAAGCCCCGCAGCGAGAACGATTGGGTGCCCGTTATAGGTGCCGCTGTGAAACACACCCTTCTTACCGCCTGCCTGCGCGACACCCGGGCTTAGAATGTCCGAATACTCTGCGGGAGAGCATAACGACAGAATATCCCGTTTGCCGCCTACAATACCGATGGCAAAGCCGCCGCCCACCACCTTGCCCAGCGCGGTCAGATCGGGGCTTACCCCGTACACCTCCTGCGCACCGCCGAGTGAAACACGAAACCCAGTCTTTACTTCATCATAGATCAAAACAATCGAAAGCTCTGTGGTTAGCTTGCGCAAAAACTGCATAAATTCCTGTGTTGCGGGAATGAATCCCGCCTGAACCGGCTCGATGATGACGCACGCAATCTCATCTGCGTGACTGCGAAGCAACCGGTCGGTTCCTTCGATGTCGTTAAAGGGCAAAACAACGGTATTTTCAATGTAATAATCGGGCAGCCCCAAAGAATCCGAGG
Source organism: Bacillota bacterium (assembly GCA_023460535.1). Classification (GTDB taxonomy): domain Bacteria; phylum Bacillota; class Clostridia; order Oscillospirales; family Ruminococcaceae; genus Acetanaerobacterium. The sequence continues at coordinate 509,412 of JAEWPV010000016.1, read as the reverse complement.
TCGCCTCGGGGGTCTGCGCGCTGCCCGCAGTGTCTTTGGTGGGGTTTACGCTAATTAGCACCCGGTCATGTCCGCCGTGGTAATGCCCCTCGAACTTTGCGAGCTTGCGTTTTCCCGTATACGCAAACGCAAGACGTATAGCCAGAAGCGTCGCCTCCAATCCGCTGTTGGTATACCGCAGCATCTCGATAGAGGGGTAAATCTCGCTTAGTGTCTGCGCCATTGTTGTCTCTAACATATGCGGTGTTCCAAACACCGTAGTGCCCGTTTGCTGCATGGTGTCGGTTACAGCCTTTGTGATGGCGGGGTGCCCGTGACCGAGCAGTAACGCGCCGTAGCACAGCAGATAGTCGATATAGTTGTTGCCGTCTACGTCGGTCAGCTTACTTCCCTGTCCCGTTTGCATCATGATGGGGTACGGCTCGAAATACTTGATGCTGGCGGTTACGCCGCCCGGCATCAACTTACACGCCGCCTGATGCAGATTTTGTGATTGCACGGTATGTTCCCTGTACGTTTGATAATCCATGTTTACGGTTCCTTTCCGTTTTAAACTATCACCAGTTCACTTTAATCATGTCCAAGTATACTCAAGTGAAAGCTTGAATTTATGGCTTTGACTATTTTTTGCCGGGATAAAGGCAAGAATCGTATTCCTCAAGATATGGGATATGCTTGCGCACTTCGGATATTTGGTCAAGCTCTAGCCTGCACAAGAGTACCTGCGCGTCGGTTTGCGAGGCTTCGCACAGCACGAGACCGTCGGGTGCGACAAACTTACTTTTACCGCAGCTCCCTTCACCTACCGTATTTGCCCCCGCGATAAACACGGTGTTGTCCAGCGCTCGCGCGGGCAACTGAATATCCCAGCGAGTTTGGGCGGGTATACTCCACACGGACGGCACGATTATCAACTGCGCGCCGTCAAGCGCCAATATGCGGCTGGGTTCGGGGAACTCAATGTCATAGCAGATGAGTAGACCGAGCCTGCCCAGCGAGGTGTCAAACGCCTGATAACGGCGCTGACCGTGTGTAAATCGAGTCTGCTCTACGCCCCATAAAAAGGATTTGTCGTAACGAAATAACACCGTGCCGTCCTTTTCAATAAACGCATATGAGATGAAGATTGCGCCCTCACGCTGTGCAATGTACGGCACTGCCATTGCCACCTCGTGTTTTGCCGCAAACTCACAAAACCGTGCGATATACTGCCCGCATTTCGGCGCAAGCTCCTCAAACCGCTCGCGGGAAAGATGGTAGCCCGTGATAGAAAGCTCGGGATAGATAATCAGCTGCGCTCCCTGCTTAACCGCATCCTTCGCAGGCAAAAGCGCATTTACAAGATTTGATTTGATGTCGCCTGAAACGGTATTGGTTTGCACGATGGCTGCCATAATGTAGTTGTTTATTGTATTCTTCATCAGCTTAGCACCTTGTTAAAGAAAGCTTTGGTTCGTTCAAGCTTGGGTTTTTCAAAGATGATGCTTGGTGCGCCTTCCTCCATAATCGTTCCTTGATCCATAAACAAAATACGGCTGGCAACCTCTTTGGCAAAGCCCATCTCGTGGGTAACCACCGCCATCGTCATACCGTCCTTTGCCAGTACCTTCATCACTTCCAGCACATCGGATACCAGCTCAGGGTCCAGCGCGGAGGTGGGTTCATCAAACAGCATGACTTCCGGCTCCATGGCAAGGGCACGGGCAATTGCAACGCGCTGCTGCTGTCCGCCGGAAAGTGTGGAGGGATATACATGCGCCTTGTCTGCCAGCCCGACCTTTTCCAGCAGCTGCATGGCAAGCTCCTGCGCGCTGGAGCGATAGACATTCTTCACCTTAATGGGGGCTAAAGTAATGTTTTGCAAAACGGTTTTGTGGGCAAACAGATTAAACTGCTGAAACACCATCCCCACTTTTGACCGGATGCGGCAGATGTCAACTGCAGGGTCGGTTATGGTAACACCGTTGATCACAATTTCTCCCGATGTGGGTTTTTCGAGCAAATTCAGGCACCGCAAAAAGGTGGACTTGCCTGCCCCCGATGGCCCCACAATGCAGATAACCTCGTTCTTTTTAATTTTGCAGTCTATCTTATCCAGTATAATGTGCTCGTCGAACACCTTGGTTAGTTGTTTGACTTCAATCATAACAGCCCCATCCTTTTCTCAAGCAGTTTAAGCAGCTGACTGATACCGAGTATGCTAACAAGATAGACCAGCGCCACTGCCGTGTAGATCTCCACCGGCTTAAAGCTTGCCGATACCAGCATGGTACCCTGACGCACCATCTCGCCCACACCGATAATAGTAAGGATTGACGTATCCTTTAGACTGATAATAAACTGGTTGCCCAGCGACGGAATCATCATCTTAAACGCCTGCGGGAACACAACATACAACATCACCTGTGTTCTGCGCATACCAAGCGCCATGCCCGCCTCACTTTGTCCTTTTTGCACCGACAAAATCGCGCCGCGCACAATCTCCGAGATGTACGCGCCGGAGTTGACCGAGATGGAGATGATACCCGCAGCCAGTGCCGAGATGTTAAAGTTAAAGATCATGGGAAGGGCAAAGTAAATGTAGATAGACTGTACCATCAGGGGCGTGCCTCGGATAAGACCCACATAGAAGGAGGCTATGACATTTAGGATTCGGCTGTGTGTGGTTTTGCAAATTCCAGTGATGACACCAAGGGTAAACCCAAATAGAAGACCAAGCACAGCGATTAGGATTGTGTATTGAAACCCTTGCAGCAAAAAGGGCAGAATGCTGACTGCATAGCCTACATCAAAATTCATAGGGCAGCTCCCTCTTTTCTTCTAGTCTCTTTCGCGCTTCGTTGTTTTATTGCTTCTCGGGTTTGGCATATCGTCTATGCCAAACCCGAAGCAATAAAACAGAAGATAATCGTTTAGCGAGGTGTAAACGAAAGGATTAACCCTTTGCGGGAGGTGTGGTGCCAAACCATTTCAGGTAAAGCTCATCGTATTTGCCGTTTTCCATCAGTTTGGTCAGCGCGTCGTTGATGTCAGAAAGCATTTTGGGGTCGTCTCCCTTACGCAGAGCAATACCGAACTGGTTGCCATACATCAGATCGCCTACCACCTTGACCTTGCCTTTGCCTTCATTGGCGGCATAGTAGAGCAGGTTGGGCGAGTCAAAGATAACCGCGTCGCACGCACCCTTTTCCAGTTCCATAAACGCTTGGTCAATGTTCGGGAAGTGTACGAGTTCGCCAAGGCCCGCTATGCTCTCGGTAATATAGTCGTAAGCGGACGTTCCGGTCTTTGTCGCGACAACCTTCCCCTTTAAGTCGTCCACGCTAAGAATATCCGTGTTGCCCTCCTGAACTAAAATGTACAAGCCCGCGTCATAGTAAGGCAAAGAAAAGTCCGCCATCTCTTTGCGCTCGTCCTTGATGGTGATGCCTGCAATCGCAATGTCAATCTGCTTTGTCTGCAGCGCGGTCAGCAACCCGTTAAAGTCCATGGGCTTAAGCTCGTACTCAAAGCCGACGATTGCCGCAATCTCTTTGATTAAGTCGATGTCAAAGCCAACATACTGGTTGGTTGCGGTATCCAGATACTCAAACGGCATATAGCTGGTATCTGTTCCTACTACAAGCTTTTCCGACTTTTTGCTGCAGCCCGCCAAAACGGAAAGCAGCAGAACCGCACATAACAGCCCGCATAATAATCTGGTGGTTTTTTTCATGGTACTCATCCTCCTCAATATGAATTAAACAAATATTTCATATTTTGCTTTGCGTGAAATATATATTTCATTCAAGGCAAAAAAAATAACAATCCCATACCAGACCGAATATACAGTCTGAACAAGATTGCTTCGTTGCAACTAATATTTGTTTAATTGTTGTGCACAGTATAGCAAACAAAAATGAAACCGTCAATAGCTAAAGTGAAAAAAATTTTTCTGGCGGCTGTGTGCGCAACCGCTCGATATATTCACCAACGGTTAACCAAATCAGCTGGTCTGTTTCAGTTTGCACGAAAATGGCAACCCAAAGATTAACTAAAACTTAGCTGATAATGGTTTTCTTTTCCGCAGAACCATGCTATAATAAGAATGATAATTGTTTTTTAATTTCGTTATATAAAAAAGGGATGCCCTCGCACCCCTTTTCATCCGTTATTCTTCCTTCTGTGCATCCTGTGCAGGCGCAGACGATGCCTTTTGCTCCTGTTTTTCTCCCGCTAAATCAAAGGTGGAGAACTCGTAGCCTGCGGCACGGATTGCATCGATAAACGCGCCGAGTATCGCATCGTTGTCTTTGGATACGGCGTGCAGCAGATAGATGCCGCCCGAGTGGGGCGATTTGGTGGTTGCGGCCAGTGCCGCGTCGTAGCCCATTTGGTTGTTTACATCCCAGTCCTTATACGCGAAGCTCCACAGCACATTGAGATACCCGAGCGAATGGGTCAGCGCCAAGGTCTGCTCCGAGAATGCGCCCTCCGGCGGGCGGAACAGCCACATCTCGTACCCGAAGTTTTGAAGCACATAGTCATGCAGCGTCATTATTTCGGTTTTGCACTCGTCCAGACTGATGGTTGTCATGTTCGGATGCTTGGTGCTGTGGTTACCCACAATGTGCCCCTCGTCTATCATGCGCTGAACCAGCTGCGGGTTGCTCTTTGCATACGGGTACGTAACAAAGAACACCGCACTCACGCGCTTTTCCTTAAGTGTATCTAAAATAGACGCGGAGTAGCCGTTTTCGTAGCCCTCATCAAAGGTGAGATAAACCTTGCCGTTATCCGGTGCAATAAAGTACGCGCCGTATTTGCCATACTTGCCCTGTAGCTGTACAGGCGCCTCGGGTCTGCCGTCCTTATCCAAACGGTTGCCCGGTCCCCATGGAACCTGTGTGTTGGCCAGCGCCGCGATGTCCTCATACTGCGCCGATATGGCGGGGCGTACGGGCGCATCGGGCAGCTCGGGCGGTACGGACTCCACCTCGGGCGTGCTCGGCTCGGTGGGCGGCAGTTCGGATACAGCAGGCGGAGCGCTCTCCGCCGGTTTGGACGAAACCTCACTTGAAGCGCCACCCAGCAATGAGTAGGTGCATGAGGTTAACATAAGCAGCACCACACTGATAATTAATAATTTTGCAAATGTATTGTGTTTCAAACTTCATTATCCCCTAACTCGGATTGTATCTTGTTGACATAATTATCGTGTATTCTTTTCTTATATAACACGATACGTCAAAATTCCGGCAATGTCAAGCCGTAGATATAGTGTTTGATTCCACCTTGTTTTCATGCGAAAAAGATTGCATTTGGCGTTTTTTACACATTGGTGTTGCCGATTACTTTTGTTAGCTGGTATAATTTTGCTGGTGCAGTGAAAAATATAAATTGATATTACAGAGCAAAGGAGCGATTAAACTATGCGTAACACAACCATTATTAAGGTGCAGGGACGCGAAGTTCTTGATTCTCGCGGAAACCCCACGGTAGAGGCACAGGTAACCCTGAGCGATGGCACAACCGCTTTTGCAAGTGTTCCCAGCGGTGCATCCACCGGCATTTTTGAAGCACACGAGCTGCGCGACGGCGACGCCAAAAAGTACGGCGGCAAGGGTGTAACCAAGGCAGTCGGCAACATTAACGGACCGATTCACAAGGTCTTGTCCGGCATGAGCATTGACAGCCTGCGCGAGATTGACGACGCCATGATTGCGCTTGACGGCACCGAGAATAAGAAGAAGCTGGGCGCAAACGCGATGCTTGCCGTATCGCTGGCTACCGCACGCGCAGCGGCTGACAGCTTTGGTCTCCCCCTATACCGCTACCTAGGCGGTGTGCAGGGGCGTATGTTGCCGGTGCCGATGATGAACATTCTAAACGGCGGCGCGCATGCCTCCAACAATGTGGATATTCAGGAGTTCATGATTATGCCGGTGGGCGCAACTTCTTTTCGAGAGGGATTGCGCTGCTGTGCCGAAATCTATGCGGCGCTTGGCAAGCTGCTAAAAAGCAAGGGGCTTTCTACCGCCGTTGGCGACGAGGGCGGGTTTGCCCCCGACCTTGCCAGTGACGAGGATGCCATCAAGCTGATTCTTGAGGCTGCCGAGGCCGCGGGCTACGTTGGCGGAGACGACATTATGATTGCCATCGACGCCGCGTCCTCCGAGTGGTATGAGGATGGTAAAATCAAGCTGCCGAAGAAGGGCACGACCTTTACCGCTGAGGAGCTCGTTGATTTTTGGGCTGATTTGGTTGACAAGTACCCCATCGTCTCGATTGAAGACGGCGTGGGCGAGGATGATTGGGCTGCGTGGCAGATGCTGACCGATCGTCTCGGCGATAAGGTTCAGCTTGTGGGCGACGATCTCTTTGTAACCAACGTCAAACGCCTTAAGAAAGGCATTGACGAGGGCGCGGCGAACTCGATACTGGTTAAGGTAAACCAGATCGGTACGCTGACAGAGGCGCTGGATGCCGTGTTGATGGCACAGAAGGCGGACTACACCAACGTAATCTCCCACCGCAGCGGCGAGACAGAGGACAGCTTTATCGCCGACATTGCCGTTGCCACCAACGCCGGACAGATTAAGACGGGCGCACCGTGCCGCAGCGACCGCGTTGCAAAATACAACCGCCTGCTGCGCATTGAAGAAGATCTTGGTGCAGCCGCAATCTACGCGGGAAAGGCAACCTTCCGCAGATAGAAACGACTTTATTACACTGCATGCCTGTTCTGGTTTTTTGGCAGGACAGGCATTGCTTTTTTATCATTTAGGGTCTATACTAATGGATAGTCTGGTAGGTCGCAAACGATCTGTTGCCAATATACTTACCCCTACAGGTGAAAGTTTAGCATAAGATGGGACGGGAACGAATATGAGTGACGAGCTTTTGGTAAATGAAGAAAAGAACGGGATTATTAACGTTGACGGTGTAGACTATGTTCGCTATGCGATAAAGACACACGTTATTACCGATAAAGATGCCATCTGTGATGTGGCTGCGAAGTACGCGCTGCCCCATGTCCAGCCGGGAGACATCTTTTTTGTCTCTGAAAAAGCGGTAGCGTGCACCCAACGGCGTGCCATTCGCATGAAGGACATTAAGCCGCGCAAGCTTGCGATATTCTTAAGCCGTTTTGTGTTAAAGACCCCCTACGGCATTGGTCTTGGCATACCAGAAACCATGGAGATGGCGTTGCAGGAGTGCGGAACCATCCGTATTCTGTTTGCCGCCGCCGTTTCGGCTGTGGGTAAGCTGTTTCGTCAGCGTGGCTGGTTTTATGTGATAGCGGGCTCCAAGGCCCGTTCGATTGACGGTCCGTGCAGCTATACCCTGCCGCCCTACAACGAATATGTGGTGCTCGCCCCCGCCGACCCCGATAAGGTCGCCAAGGAGCTGGCCGACACCTTAGGTTGCCCCGCCGCTGTGGTAGACATCAACGACCTTGAGGGTCAGATTTTGGGCACCTCTGCAAAGGAACTGGATCGAGCATGGCTTGTGAAGCTGCTAAAGGATAACCCGCTGGGTCAAACCAACGAGCAAACCCCCATGGGGCTTATCCGCAAGGCGCAGTAACGAAAAACGCATAAATAAGGCCGCATCGTAACCGGGGATATTTTCTCCGTTGTTAGGATGCGGCTTTTTGCTTTGCCTTATTTCATCTGGGTAAACCATCCCCTCCCCGCTCGTCTTTTTTCAAAGGCATAATTTACCCCGTCATTCTAATATACTTTGGGTATGTCTGCATCGAAAAAGTATAAAAGGAGTGCGTAACATGAGCCATGGTATTCGCAAAAAAATCCCCGGCACACAAAGTAAAATGAACACAGAAACGGATATTTGCCTGCCGCAAGGTGTAACAGTCCTAACCGAGCAGGATCCGGTCGGATGGAAAACGAGGGTTAGCTTCGAAGGGGTGTATGTGCTGGACGGCATTGCGATGCAAAGCGTTTACCATGAAGGGGTTTTATCTGTTGGTATCAATAACCGGCGAATCAATTCGGTGTATCAGTTTGACAAGGACGGTGAGCGGTCGCTCAACCGCCTAAGCCGCGCTTTAACACAGGATAGCGACATTTCGTTTTTTGTTTGCCCAACCCACCCAGGCAAGCTTTACATACGACACGCGTTCTTGCAAAAAACCTTTTCGATTCTAGGAGAGATCCTGCCTGTGCATCAGCACTTTGAGGCGGCGTTTGCCGTGCTGCAGGAGCATACCAGAATTGACTGCAAGAGCGGGGATATCACGCAAAAAGTTGACATTCGCGCGCAATACCGCGCAATTATTGATCCAGAAAACGCTCTTTCCACCCTGATACAGAACAAGGACGGGAAATGGGAGGTTCTCTCGGTAAGCGACCTGAAGACCGGCAAGCAGATCTACATCCGCAGAGTGTTCGCCCACCAAGACGACTGCGCTGACATATAATTGTGGGCATCATCACATAAGCACGACACGCCGCACATTTTGTCGAGCCGATGAATATGATAAAGTACAGGATGTGAAAAGTAAAAATATCAAATACAGGTGGTATGAACCAAATGAGATGCAGTTCAAATTCATGGCGCGGTGATCAAGTTGCGCTTAACGCATCCAGCGGCGGCGCCGGTCCTCTTCCGATCATTACGACGCTGTTTGCCGAACCTCTGAATGTCGTATCCACAGCCATCGATACACGTGGCATGGTCAGCGCGAACAACCTCCTTACTTTCACCAGCATTATCAGTCTTCCTCTGGGCATTTCCGTAACCCTGAACTTCCAGATTCGCCGCACCTCCAGTGACGGCACCAACGCAAACGTGGGTTCAACCTACACCTTCTCTACCCTTGTGGATGTTCTGGAAGCGGAGGCATTCTCGTTCCAATTCTTTGACGCGAATGTTAAGCCTGACTTCTACACCTATTCCATAGAGCTTTCCACCAACTCGGTTATCGATATCACACCCGGACTGACGATTCAAAACGCCGTCCTGAGTGTATTGGCAGTGGAAAACTAAGCTTATTACCGACACCTTCTCATATTAAGTCGGTCGCTGTCGGATAATCAATTGAGATTGCTCTGATGGGATTACGCAAGCAGCCCTTGCTTTTCAGGCTTGGGACGGAGAATAAAACAACATGGACGTGGGAATGAATACAAACGGCCATCCCTACTGCGGGGTGGCCGTTTTTTTACCGTTTTACCAATATCAGTACCGACACGGGCGGCACGGTAACCGACTCTTCAGTCACCGGATACAGCGGCGTGTTGCCCGCATGCTCGGCGTCGGCGTACACATAGTAGCCCTGTGTATCATTCTCAGCCTCGGATACATACCGGCATTCGAACGGGTCTGTGGTTGGGTTTATAATCACAACAATACGCTGTGCGCAGTCCCCCACCTCGGCCGCCGCAATGCGGCAGCACAGTCGGTTTTCGGGCTGGGTGTACAGAAACCGAACAAACCGCGCGGTATCCTCCGCCGTGGTGATACGCAACGCCTTATGGGCGCGCCGAAACGCGATAAGCCCTTTATAATAATCAAACACTGCACGGTATCGGTGCTTGCGCCCCCACTCAATTTGATTGACCGAGTCGGGGGAGTTGTAACTGTTGTGCTCAAAGCTGCCGTCTGCTCGCTTCTTTCGGCGCAGCAGTTCCTCGCCCGCATGTAAAAACGCTATGCCCTGTGAGGTAAGAATGATTGCCGCCGCCAGCTTGTTTAGTCGAATCAGCATTTCTTCGTCTAAATCCGGGTTTGCAAGGGTAAGCTTGTCAAACAGCGTGTAGTTGTCGTGAGAGGAATTGTAGGTGACCGTTTGGGTGGGGCGCTTGGCAAACGGGTGGTTGCCGTTATGGTACATTACATGGGGATGATAAATCGCCCCCACCATGCCGGATTTGATATGCTCGGTAAAGCCCGCATTGTGCCCCGCATCCAACGCACCGCCCAGATACCCTTTTGCGGTTGCGTCAAACGCATTCCCCTTTAACGCGTCGCGCAGATCATCATTAAACAACGCGATGCGGTCGTCCAGCTTCTCGGCATTGTATTTGGTCGCGGCGCTGTCATAGGGCAGTGCGCTGGGACCACCTTGCCAGCCCTCTCCATAAACGATGATGCGGCAGTCAATCTCATCGAGCTTATGGCGAATATAGTTCATGGTAGTGATGTCGTGCACCCCCATCAGATCAAAGCGAAAGCCGTCCACATGATACTCATTAACCCAATACAGCAGCGAGTCGGTCATCAGTCGGCGTACCATTCCACGCTCGCTGGCAAGCTCGTTGCCGCAGCCCGAGCCGTTGGAAAGGCAGCCAGCGCTTTTGCGGTAGTAATAATCGGGCATAACAACATTAAGCGGCGAGGCTTCTACCGAATAGGTGTGGTTATACACCACATCCAGCACCACGCCGATGCCGTTTTTGTGCAATGCTTGCACAAGGGTTTTCAGCTCCTTGATTCGCAGCGGTCCGTCACCCGGTTTAATACTGTATGAGCCGTCCGGCACAAAGTAGCTAAGCGGATCGTAACCCCAGTTGTAGCCTCCCTCTTCCAGCTTGGTTTCGTCCACCGTCGCGTAATCCATCACCGGCATGAGGTGCACATGGGTGATACCCAGCTCCACAAGATGGTCAAGCCCCGTCTTGTGCCCGTGACTATTTTTTGTGCCCCGCTCAGCAAAACCCAGAAACTTCCCCTTGTGACGAACTCCTGAATCGGGCGAGACGGTAAAGTCACGCACATGCGTCTCGTACAAAATCGCGTCGGTGGAGGATTGCGGCAGAACGTGACCGTCCCGCTCCCAGCCGGTCGGGTTGGTCTTGCCGAGATCGACCACAACGCCTCTGAGCGCATTTTCGGTAGCCGCCCTTGCGTAGGGGTCGACACAATGATTGGTTTTGCTTTGTACCGTCACCTCATAGGTGTAGCACACACCGTGAAGATTGCCCGGAACTACAGTATAAAATACGCCTTTTGGCCCACGTGTCAGCGGAATCATTCGATCGGGCTGTGTGTCCGCACCGCGGTACAGACAAAGCACCACGCTGCTCGCCACAGGTGCCCAGAGGCGAAAAACGGTGTTACCCTTTTGGATAAACGCGCCCAGCGCGCCGCCGTAAAAATACCGTGCCTCGAACGCTGGCGTGTCGTAGAGGTGGTAGTCAATACCGCACGAGATACTTTCCTCTGCCAAAGAGACGGTTGTGTTCTCCCCCAGCTCCAGCTGCCGGGGCAAGAAGACGTCAAACCCCATGCCATCACCGTGCATCGCCACCCCTGCAATCGGCTGCGGCTGGTTACCGCTCCTTACGCGAATATCCCCCATAATCTCGCCGGTTACCGGGCTGTCGGTATAAACGGTAAGCCTGTTTAGTTCTGTAATCGATGCCAAAACCATTTTCATCGCGGTGTTCCTGCCTTTCGGGGCTTGTATGGGGTGCTATGTATCTGCTCCGCCTTGCTCAGTAAGCATACATAATGCAGAGAGGAACAAGAGCGTACGGGCTGTTGATTTTGCCTTTTGGTCACTGCTATGGTCAATTATACTAGCGGCGCAACAAGAATGCAACAAACACCCGTCCTGCTGCTGAAACGAATCACTGTCACGACCATTACCGCTTGACAGATGTAGCGGGAATGTCTATGATTATACCGACGCATACATAGCGTTTTGTGATTAAACGGAGGATGAGAGGAAACAAAATGGCAGAAATTACTTATAAAATTACCAAAGAACTCGGTGTATTAAGCGAGAACGCAAAAGGCTGGACCAAGGAACTTAATCTTGTGAGCTGGAATGACCGCGAAGCAAAGTTTGACCTGCGCGAGTGGTCGCCGGATCATCAAAAGATGGCAAAGGGCATTACCCTTTCGCGCGAAGAGGCCGCACAGCTAAAGCGTTTGCTTAACGAAATCGACGACTTGTAATCACCAGCGGCATGATTACAAGCGGAAAAGGAGCACAGCGTGAACTACGGCATCTTTAAAAACGGAAGGTTTCTTGAACAAGAGCAGAAGCAAAGCAAGCCCCGTGCCTCCTCACCCAATGAAAAGCGGCGTTCGCCGATTCGAAGGTTGGGCTGTGCTACTTTGTTGCTGCCAATTTTGGTGCTGGTTCTGTATTTTATTATAAAGAGCCGGGTTTAACCCTCTTTGCCCAAGTACGCGCGATCCCCGTGTACCCTATAACAGGTTTAGCCACAACGCACAGCTACCCGCGTTGTAGGCATACACCAATCTTTACAGCCTTATGGAGACATTGTATCACACCGCAAGGAGGGGGCAACCCCTTTTGCGGTGTGTTTTGCGTTACAATTATAGCTGTTTTGGTCAATAACCTTATATAACAGGCAAAATGTATTGTTATTTTTGAATAGTTCTGCCATTACATTTTTGTTTATTTTATGATATAATAAACAAGCAGCAAGTGGTTAACGATGACAGAACGCAGGTCCGGTTATCGGCGAGCCGCCTTTTTTCTTTTTGGCGGGCTGCCTTACCAGCCAGAACCGCCGTTCCGACCAAACAATTCACCGATAAAACGATTGGAGGTAGTAAATCGTGTTTTGCGTAAATGATACCGTGATGTACGGGAATTCCGGCGTTTGTACGATTGTTGATATCCGCCCTGAGAAGTTTGGCGCGGAAGAGGTGTTGTATTATATCTTAAAGCCCGTTTACCATGAAAGGTCTACGATTTACTGCCCGGTAGACAACGAAAAGATAAAGATTCGCAGCCTTCTCTCAAAGCAAGAGGTGTATGACCTGATTCAGCTTATGCCCGACGCCCAAACGCAATGGATTGAGAACGAGCAGCAGAGAAAACAACAGTTTAACATCCTGTTAAAAAACGGCAGCCATGAAGACCTGGTAAGGTTGATTAAAACGATCTATTTAAACCGGGATGAAAAGGCAAAAGCGGGCAAGAAGTTCCACGCCGCCGACGAGCGCGTAATGAAGGAAGCCGAGGCTCTTTTGTATGAGGAGTTGGCGCATGTACTTCATATCGAGCCGGACGAAGTCGTAGGTTTTATTGCCGGGCAGCTGAAGCCAGACCAAGAGGCAAAACAGGCATAGCTGTTAAAGCCTTGCGAATACGACGAGAACGACACAAATACCGGTGCCCGTTTGGGTACCGGTATTGCAATGCTATAGCTAATTCGCTATAAAAGTCTATTCGCCGGAGGGGTCGCTTTGTGACCCTGCGTTTATCGCGGCGTTAACCGCCTTTGCTTGCTCCCAGTTCGCGCTGTGAACCGCAAAGGTTTTTGCATAGTAAAACTTACCCGTCTTATCGGTTAAGAAAAAGTAATAATCGGACTTCGCCGGGTATAGCGCCGCCTTAATCGCTTCAAGTCCCGGGTTGCAGATTGGACCGACCGGAAGGTCTTTGCGCTCATAGGTACTATAGGCGTTATAGAAAACGGTTTTCTCCTCGTCGGTAACAAACGGATAAATGCTTTGCCTTACGTAAAAGATCGTAACATCCGATTGCAGCTTTGGGTAATCGGGTGATTGTAGGCGGTTGTGAAACACCGACGACACCATCGGCATCTCGGCAGGATCGCTTGCCTCCTCCTGTATAATCGACGCCAGTGTAATTGCCTGGTGCAGCGTAATGCCCTGCCGCTGTATTTCAGCAAGCAGCTCATCATTAACCTGTGCGCCAAAGTTGGCTAAAAACCGTTCGATAACGGTCGTGGGGTCTTCGTCCGGGTAAAACTCGTAGGTATCGGCAAACAGATATCCTTCAAGCCGCAGATAAATGCGCTCGTCCTCTGGAATTTGAGCAAGGAACGGGTAGTCATATGCCTCCTTGGTAAGCGCGGCAAGAAAACCCGCTGCGCTGCACACACCGTTTACCTCCAGCTGGTCGGCAATCTCATGTGCCGTCAGCCCTTCCTCAAGGGTAACTTGCACGGTAGTCGGGACACTTGGTGCGGGCTGGGAGGATGACGGCGGAAGAGGGGATGAGGAAATATCCCGGTCTCCTTCGAACAGCCCGCAGGACGCAAACAGCAAACAACATGCGCCGACTAGCGCCAGCACACAATAACGAGCAGTAAATGGCTTGCGACAGATTGTCATGGTGTGGTTCATCATGGCAGTCCTCGTTTCTATAAAATAAGGTGTTCGCCAAAACACCTGCCTCATTAATTATCATATACCGCGCTTTTTCTGTCAAGCCACGGCAAAATGCAGTGTAACGGATGCACGGTATATATTTTTAATTGTATTTTTTTAATCATCTGATATACTGTAACTGTTGGCTCTTTTTTCTCGTCCCCCAACTAGCGAGTTATACAACCAAAATAATAGTTTACCGCTCCGCTTAAGGAGGCGTTTTTATGGGTAATCGCAACAACTTTAGAGTTTCGGTCGGCGGCTATCATAAGCGTGACGTCACGACCTATATAGAGCAGCTGGCTGCGGATGCAAAGACTGCGGAGCATAAATATCAGTCAATAATTAGCTCGGTGCGGCAGGAGAATACGCGGCTTGTTTCGCGTGTGGGCGAGCTGGAGACACGCATCGGCACGTTGGAACACCGTCTGGTTGCGCAGCAACGACGCGAGGAGGAGCTGGAACAGCAGGCTACTGCCCTGATGAGCGACCTTTCGCGCTGCAGAACGGCGTTTGAGCAAAACCGTCAACGCGCAAAACGGCTTTCGCGCGCGTTTGAAAACAGCGCGCGAGAAAATCAGGCACTGCGCGAAAGCCTGCTGTATGCCGAGCGCGAGAACGAACGGCTGGAGCAGATGCGCAGGCGGCTTGCGGCTATTTTGCTTGAACCCGATTCGTCCGGTTACAGTGCGCCGCTTTCTGTTGTAAGAGGGCGCACAGAGCAAAGCGATGAAGATTATCCCGTTGGTCTTGGCAACAACGATTTGGAAGAGATGCACCAGGACCTGGATGAGCTGGGCGAGAGCATTGCGAACCGTCTGGCGGATATTGACGGATTTATTCACGCGACCGCCGGCATACGCGAGGATACGCAAAGCGATTCGGTAGACCCGAACCCCGATACGGCGGCATTTGAAGCCGATGAGATGAGTGCGCCAAAGCATCAGACACAAGCCAGACAGGCTACAGCCGGCGAAGACCTTTCGCACATGGATATCCATGACGTTCGCGATGCCGCTCGAAAAGGGTTTACACCCCGACCTGAGCACAAAGAGCAGGACCATGAGCACCAGCACACGCCGTCGGCAGTGGAGAAGCGCTGGCAGCGGCTGGGCTTTGTAGTTCGTCGTGGGCGTGATGATGCGGATTATGTTGAGGAAAACCGCGCCGCCGACCCCATGTTCTCCTCCCCCATTTGGTTGGATGATGAAGCAAAGCGGGGATAGTTTTTATTGTTTTACGGCTCACATACAAAAGGGGTCTGCGCAGTGCGCAGACCCCTTTTCAGCCTATTGACAAGGTGTGATTATTATGAGAAATTGGTACCGCCTAAACTATTTTGCGGAATTTTCGTAAGCCTCGATCATCTTCTTGACCATCTGTCCGCCGATAGACCCAGCCTGCTGGGAAGTAAGATCGCCGTTGTATCCAGCCTTCAGATTTACGCCTACCTCATTGGCAGCCTCCATCTTGAATCGGTTCATTGCCTCTCGAGCCTGGGGAACAACAATCTTGTTACCGCGACTTGCCATTTACACTTACACTCCTTTTCTTGTTTAGTAGCGTTTGCAGTATTATTGTAGTCCGCAACAGTTGTTATATGAGTGCCAATTAGCGGCACGACAAGATGCAAATACAAGCTGTTTCGGTTTATTTTGTTTTAAAATGCTGATAAAGCATGCCGTTTACTTTTGCTCTATTTTTTAGCACTATGTTTTATTGACAGCCACACGAATATAGGGTATTTTAAAGGTGATGTGATTTTTAGTAGCGACCTCATTTTACTTAACAACAAAACAATCAGATGATTTTACACAAAACCGATTTAGAGGAGCGCCAAAATGAACTCAACAAACTACGCATTGCCATCAGGCACTAACAGACGCTACGACGCCGTCACCTTTGGCGAGGTGATGATGCGTCTTTCGCCCAACCAGAACGAGCGCCTGCAAAACTGCCAAACCTTACGCCGATACCCGGGAGGCTCGGAGCTTAACATCGCAGCCGGGTTGTCGATGCTTGGGCTTTATACCGCGATGATTACACGTCTGCCGCAAAACGACGCAGGCAGCTATATTCAAAACGCGATTATCTCCTGCGGCGTACAGGATGACTTTATTATTCAGGACACGGACAGCGAGTCCCGCGTGGGCATCTATTTTTATGAAAACGGAGCGTACCCCCGCAAGCCGCAGGTGCTGTACGACCGCCGCCATTCCGCGATTAACGGTGTAGAGATTGCCGAGGTATTACCCGAGGTCTATCAAAGTGCGCGCCTTTTTCACACCAGCGGCATCTCGCTTGCCATATCCGAAAAGCCCCGCCGTTGTGCCATCGAGCTGATGCGTCGCTTTAAGCAAAACGGCGCGCTGATCTCGTTTGACGTGAACTTTCGAGCAAATTTGTGGAGCGAGGAGGATGCGAGAAATACCATCACCTCCATACTGCCGCTTATTGATATTCTTTTTGTCTCGGAGGAAACGCTTCGCCGCACGTTTAGACAGACCGGAACGCTTGAGGAGATTCTGCGCGCGTTTGCAAAGGCAAATGATATTTCTCTGATTGCTTCGACCGAGCGCAAGGTGTTAAGCCCGAAATGCCACAATTTTACCTCCACGGTTTACGACGCGGGCAAGAACTGCTTTTTTAATGAGCAGGAATATGAGGCCATAGATGTCATCGACCGCGTGGGCAGCGGCGATGCCTATGTGGCGGGCGCGCTGTACGGCTTGCTGACCGAGAACGACCCGCTTGCCATGGTGAAGTTCGGCAACGCAATGAGCGCCATTAAAAGCACCGTGGAGGGCGACCTGCCGTCTACCAGCCTGAAAGAGGTTCGCGCGGTAATTGCGTCGCACGAGGGCATCGGACCACAAAGCGAGCTTAACCGGTAGCACAATCGTTTTTTCACATTATCAGTATATGAAACACCCGTCGGTTTACACGTGGGGAAGTTCCCCTGTGTTTACCCGACGGGTGTTTATTAGTTCTCTTGTTCCTTGTTTTTCATATTCTTTCGGTAAGCAAGGTAGCTTTCCAAAATGATTGTCGCCGCAACGGCGTCCACAACCTCCTTGCGCTTTTTGCCCCGTGTGTTGGTTTCGTTGAGATAGCCGATGGCACTTACCGTTGTGCCGCGTTCGTCCCACAATACCACCGGAACTGTCACCAGTGTTTTAAGCTTTTCGGCAAAATCCTCGCACTTTTTTGCGCGTTCGCCAATGGTGCCGTTCATGTTGACCGGATGCCCCACCACAATCATACTCACATCATACTCGGTAGCGGCTACGGCAACCTTTTGCAGTGTAACCAGAAAGTTGGTAGAATGGATTACCCCAATCGGCTCCGCCATAAACTCGGTGCGGTCGCACACGGCAAGCCCGGTGCGGGCGTCGCCAAGGTCAACAGCCATAATTTTCATATTGATATCCTTGCCCTTTCGTTGATACCTATAGCTAATTCACTTCCATGCTGTCCGAATAAAATCGAGCAAAAGCTTGCATTTATGGCTTTTACGAAGATTTTTTCGTAGACAGTATAAGTTAATTAGGTGTTCTGTATATTATGTACTACAACGTACACATTCCTCGCCTTTGCCACTACGCTCTACTCTCCGCTGTCAAGGCTTAAGCTCCCACTTACTGTGCTCGAGCATCTCGGCACTCAGATGAGCGGCATCGTTTAAAAACGCGACAAACGGCAGCCCATTATCCGTATAACGGATGTGCGTAACACCCGTATTGTAGCAAATCGGTGCCTTTACTATCCCCTTTTGCCCATACCCAAGCGCAAAGGCAAGGTAGTTTTGCAGCGCACACCCATGCGACACCACGGCGACCCGCGCGTCTTTGTTCTGACGCACGATTTGCGAGATAGCGGTGGTCATACGCTCATACACCTGTGCCATACTTTCGCCGCCCGGCATGGCGAACAGGTCGGGCGCATTGATAAAGCGGTCGACTTCTGCGGGGTATTTTGCAAACACCTCGGTAAACGGCATGCCCTCGAGATCGCCCGCGTTAATTTCAATAAGCATGGGTTCTACCGTTATCTCTACGCCGTGATGACGGTTTACCGCGTCGGCAGTCTTTCTTGCGCGGGTTAAGGGGCTTGTATAGATATGGTCAATCGCAATGCCCTTAAACCGCTGAGAAAGTCGCTCAAGCTGCTGCTCGCCTTCGGGCGACAGATCCGCGTCTGTGTGCCCTTGAAAGGCGCGCTGGCGGTTTCCGGCAGTCTGTGCATGGCGAACCAGATATAATTCTGTCATAACGTACTTCCTTTATCGTTTTCTCGGACAACCTCTACCACGGTTTAACCTGCCCTACGATAGAGTTTATATCGTCTATGCGGTTGTCGTCAAGGTATTTCGTCAATCCCTCTATAATTTTCACAGGGGCGTAGGCATCGGCAAACAGCGCGGTGCCCACCTGTATGGCGGACGCACCCGCGAGCATCATCTCCACCGCGTCCTGCCATGTGGCGATGCCTCCAAGCCCCACCACGGGGATTTTTACCCTGCTTGCCACCTGCCACACCATGCGAACCGCAATTGGAAACACGGCAGGTCCGCTTAATCCGCCCACGTTGTTTTTTAGTATCGGTCGGCGGCTGTTCACATCTATACGCATCCCAAGCAGAGTGTTAATCAGCGATACCGCGTCCGCACCCTCTGCCTCCACCGCCTCGGCAACCGCCGCGATATCGGTGACGTTTGGGGTAAGCTTCACCATCAGCGGGGTATTTTTTAATACGGGGCGCACCATGCGCACCACGCCGGCGGCACTTTCGCAGCTTGTGCCAAACGCAGCGCCACCCGCCTTTACATTGGGGCAGGAGATATTCAGTTCCACCATATCTACAAGCCCGTCCAGCCTCGCGCAAATTTCCTTGTAATCATCTAACGTGCTACCCGCAACGTTAGCTATGAGTGCTGTGTTTTTGGTTTTCAGGTTGGGCAGCTCATGCTCTAAAAAATACTCCACACCGGGGTTTTGCAGCCCGACAGAGTTGAGCATGCCCATGGATGTTTCCGCCACTCTGGGTGGCGGGTTACCGTCGCGCTTAGCCAGGGTCATTCCCTTTAGCGATATGCCGCCCCACACCGAAAGCGGGTAAAGCGCTTCATATTCCCTGCCAAAGCCGTAGGTGCCCGAAGCCGCAATCAGCGGGTTTTTCAACTTGACACCTGCAATATCCACACTCTGGTTACGCATCAAACACCACCTCCTCCGCTTCAAATACCGGTCCGTTCTTGCACACATGCAGGTACTGCGTCTCGCCGTTTTTCTCGGTTTTGCACGCGCAGCCGAGGCATGCCCCAACCCCGCACGCCATGCGTTCTTCCAGCGAAAGCTGGCAGCGCACACCGTACTGTGCCGCCGCTTCCTTGACTGCCTGAAGCATTGGTCGTGGTCCGCAGGCGTAGATGATGTCCGGTCTTGCCGCTTCTATCTCGCGCAGGACAACGGGTGTAACATGCCCTTGTTCCCCGGCGCTGCCGTCGTCTGTACACACAATAACCTGCGCGCCCGCCGCGACAAAATCGTTTTGCAGGATAACCGAGCCTGCGTTTTTAAACCCGAGCACCGCGCGTGTGTTCGTTCCGTAATGCTTTGCAACTTCCAGCAGCGGCGGTACGCCGATGCCCCCGCCAACCACAAGGGCGGATTTTCCGTTCTCAAGTAACGAGAAGCCGTTGCCCAGCGGTGCAAGCAGGTTTAATTTGTCCCCTGCGCGAAAACCGGCAAGCACCTCGGTGCCCGCTCCCCGGATATCAAACACCAGCCGGATGCAGCCGCTTTCCCACAGCACCTCGCAGATTGAGATGGGTCTGCGCAGCAGAAAGCCGGGCACCTGTACATGTACAAACTGCCCCGCGCGTGCAATCGCCGCAACCTCCTTGCACTGCACCACAAAGCTGTAGGTGGTGTCGGCGAGCTGTTGGCATAAGGTGATACTGTAATCGCCCTGCATATAATTCATCTCTTCGTTCTCCTTCTTTTGCGAAAGGCGGACGGGACTATGAGTCCGCCCGTCCGCCTTTTTTATTATATCTTTGTAATGTCGATTAAATCCACGTCCTTGATGGTGTTCTCCATCTCAAGGCAGTCCAGCAGGGCGCGTGCGGTATCGATGGACGTCAGGCATGCGATTGAGCGTTCCACCGCTTTGCGGCGCAGCTTTACGCCCTCATTCTGCGGTTTTCTCCCCTTTGCTGAGGTGCTCATCACATAATCAATCTTCCCGCTTTCCAGCAGAGAGATGACGTTTGGCTTTGCCTCGTCCGCGCGGCGTACCGAGTTTGCCGCAATCATGTTCTGGTTCAGCTTCAGCGCGGTGGCGGAGGTTGCGTAGATGTCAAACCCCAGATTGGCAAAGCGGTCTGCCACCGAGATGACCTCCTCCTTGTCGCTGTCGCGCACCGAGATGAGGATGCCACCCTTGTTCTTCATGTTGTAGCCTGCCGCCACAAGCCCCTTTAATAGCGCGTGCTCAAAGGTCTTTGCGATGCCCAGTACCTCGCCGGTGCTCTTCATCTCGGGGCCGAGATGTACGTCGACGTTATGCAGCTTTTCAAAGCTGAATACCGGCACCTTAACCGCGACATAGTCGGCGGCAGGGTATAGCCCCGTACCCATGCCAAAGTCCGAGAGCTTCGCGCCCAGCATAATCTTGGTCGCCATATCCACCATCGAAACACCCGTAACCTTGCTGATGTAGGGAACGGTACGGGACGAACGGGGGTTGACCTCGATGACATACACCATATCGTTGTACACGACGTACTGAATGTTGACAAGCCCCACAACCTTTAGCTCGCGGGCAAGGCGTCCGGTATATTCTATAATCGTTTTCTTAATCCGCTCCGATAGGTTCTGGCAAGGGTATACCGATATCGAGTCGCCCGAGTGAACACCCGCGCGCTCGATGTGCTCCATAATGCCTGGGATGAGATAGTCTTCCCCATCGCAGATGGCGTCGACCTCTACCTCGGTACCCATCATGTATTTGTCGATGAGCACGGGGTTTTCCAGCTTTGTAGCGGTAATGATGTCCATGTACTCAAGAACATCCTTCTCGCCGTACGCGATAATCATGTTTTGACCGCCCAGCACGTAGGACGGGCGCAGCAATACGGGGTAACCGAGCTTGCGCGCCGCTTCGGCGGCTTCCTCGGTGGTGTAAACGGTGGTGCCGCGCGGGCGCGGGATGCGACAGCGCTCGAGCAGCGCGTCAAAACGCTCCCTGTCCTCCGCGGCGTCGACGCTGTCGGCACTGGTGCCTAGTATCTTTACACCCAGCTCACTCAGGTATTTGGTCAGCTTAATCGCGGTCTGCCCGCCAAACTGAACCACAACCGCCCACGGCTTTTCGGTTTCGATGACCGAGCGCACGTCCTCGGGGGTAAGCGGGTCGAAGTACAGGCGGTCGGAGGTGTCGAAATCGGTTGAAACGGTTTCGGGGTTGTTGTTGATAATAACCGCCTCGTACCCTGCCTCCTTCAGCGACCACACGCAGTGCACCGAGCAGTAGTCAAACTCGATGCCCTGCCCGATGCGGATGGGACCCGAGCCGAACACGATTACCTTCTTTTTGTCGGTGGGGTGCGCGTCAATAAACTCCCGCGCCTCGTTTTCGTCGTCGTAGGTGGAGTAGAAGTACGGCGTGTCGGCAGAGAACTCCGCGGCACAGGTATCAACCATCTTATAGGACGCAAACCGGGGCTTTGCGATGGTCTGCCCCGAAAGGCGCGCAATCGTTTTGTCCAGATAGCCTAGCTTTTTCGCCTTAAGGTACAGCTCGTCGGTCAGCTTGCTTGACGCAAGGGTTTGCTCAAAGTCGGCAAGATGCTTCATCTTGTGTAAGAACCACATATCCACCATGGTGGTTTCGTGCAGCCACTCAAGATCCATGCCGCGCCCGATTGCCTCAAACAGCACAAACATGCGCTCGTCGTCGCAGTGGGTGACAAGCTCGGCGATCTCCGAGTCTGTTTTTGCGGCAAGCTTTGGCAGCCGCAGCGTATCAAGCCCAAGCTCGATAGAGCGCACCGCCTTTAAAATTGCCTGCTCAAAGCTTACGCCGATGCTCATGACTTCGCCCGTCGCCTTCATCTGGGTGCCTAGGGTTCGCTCGGCGTACACGAACTTGTCAAACGGCCATTTGGGGAACTTGGCGACAATATAATCGAGTGCCGGTTCAAAGCAGGCGCAGGTCTTGCCCGTCACCTCGTTTTTGATTTCGTCTAGCGAATAGCCGATGGCGATTTTAGACGCCACCTTGGCAATGGGGTAGCCCGTCGCCTTGGAAGCAAGCGCGGAGGAGCGCGACACACGGGGGTTTACCTCAATAACCGCATACTCAAAGCTGGTGGGGTGCATTGCAAACTGGCAGTTGCAGCCGCCCTCTACCTTCAGCGCGGAGATGATATTTAAAGACGCCGTTCGCAGCATCTGGTATTCCTTATCGGCAAGGGTTTGTGCGGGGGCGACGACAATCGAGTCGCCGGTGTGAACGCCTACGGGGTCGAAGTTTTCCATCGAGCAGACGGTAATTACGTTGTCCTTGCTGTCGCGCATTACCTCAAACTCGATCTCTTTCCAGCCCGAGATGCACTTTTCTATCAGCACCTGTGTGATGGGAGACAGGCGCAGCCCGTTGGTGGCAATCTCAAGCAGCTGCTCTTTGTCCTGTGCGATGCCGCCGCCCGAGCCTCCTAAGGTAAAGGCGGGGCGAACGATAACGGGGTAACCAATCTCCTCGGCAAACTCCAAAGCACCCTCTACCGTCGTCTCCACGCGGGAGGGGATGACCGGCTCGCCGATCTCAATCATGGTGTCTTTAAACGCCTGTCTATCCTCCGCCTTGTGAATGGTTTCGGGATTGGCACCCAGTAGACGCACGCCCTGCGCATCCAAAAAACCCTCTTTGGCTAGCTGCATGGAGAGGGTAAGCCCCGTTTGACCGCCCAGCGTGCTGAGCAGGCTGTCGGGCTTTTCCATCTCTATAATGCGCTTTACCACGTCAAGGGTAAGCGGCTCTACGTAGATCTTGTCGGCCATTGCCTTATCCGTCATGATGGTAGCGGGGTTTGAGTTAATCAGCACGACCTCTAGCCCTTCGGACTTCAGAGCGCGGCAGGCCTGTGTGCCCGCATAGTCAAACTCGGCCGCCTGCCCAATTACGATGGGACCCGAACCGATGACCAGTACCTTTTTGATGTCTTCGCGTCTTGGCATACCTATTTTGCCTCCTTCATCAAATCAATAAACCGGTCAAACAGATACGCGGTATCCTGAGGACCGCTGCACGCCTCGGGGTGAAACTGCACCGTAAACGCGCGGGTGTTTTTGTATATTACGCCTTCGCAGGTATTGTCGTTGACGTTGATGTGGCTGACCATGCCCACCGCAGGGTCGAGGGTATCGCTGACCACCGCGTAGCCGTGGTTCTGGCTTGTGATGTAGGTTCTGTCCTCGGTCAAATCCTTAACGGGCTGATTGCCGCCGCGGTGACCGTACTTGAGCTTGGCAGTCTCGGCACCCTGAGCAAGCGCAAGCAGCTGATGCCCGAGACAGATGCCGAATATCGGCACGCCTGAGGCAACAAGCGCCCCTAGCGTTTGAATAATTGCGGTGTTCTCGGCAGGGTCGCCGGGGCCGTTCGTTAGCATAATCCCGTCAGGCTGATAGGCAAGCACCTGCTCTGCCGTGGTGTGGGCAGGCACCACCGTGACGTCGCAGCCGCGGCTGCGCAGCGAATTTAGAATATTGCCCTTGTAGCCGAAGTCCATCATTACAACCCGATAGCTGTGCTGATCGCTCGGGTAAAGCTTTGGCTCGGCGCAGGTTACCTTGCTCACCGCGTCGGTGATGGCGTATTCGTGTATCCTTGCAATCAGGCTGTCTTTGTCGGCAAGCACATCCTCGGTGGTAATCATGCCGTTCATAACGCCGCATTCGCGAATTTTTCTGGTCAGCGCGCGGGTATCCACCCCGTGGATGCCGATGACGCCCTGTTGCTTTAAAAACGCATCCACCGTTTGCTCGCAGCGAAAGTTTGACGGCTGCTCACACCACTCGCGCACGATATAGCCCTTTACCCACGAACGGTCGCTCTCGCCGTCAATGCTGTTAATGCCGTAGTTGCCGATGAGCGGGTAGGTCTGCGTCAGAATCTGTCCGTAGTAGCTGGGGTCGGTAAGCATCTCCTGATACCCCGTCATGCCAGTGGCAAACACAATCTCGCCGATGGTCGTGCCCTCGGCGCCAAAGCTTTCGCCGGTAAGAACCGTACCGTCCGCAAGCAGTATGTACGCCTTTTTCGGTGTGCCTGTTATCATCTATGCCCATCCCTTTCCTTGCAGCGCTTATGCAGCCCCTGCCGATCCGTTTGCGTTGTGGTGTTAAGATTACCCTTACCTGTTGTATCCACATCTATCCGCGGTATTCATTGATCTCATCCCGCATGCGTATCGCCTCTTGCCTTGCCGCAAGGGCATACTCCTGCTCGCGATATCCGCCCTTCTGCCACGCGCACAGAATGGCGCGCGAAGAGTTTATAATTGCACCGAGACCATTTTGGTCAAACGCGACCGCTACATCCTTTGCCGAGCCACCCTGCGCACCATACCCCGGTACAAGGAAAAAAGTGTCCGGCAGGGTGCTGCGCAGCTGTTTGAGCTGCTCGGGGTAGGTTGCCCCAACCACGGCACCCACTGCGTTGTAGCCTAAGCTGCCCTTGGTGCCCTCGCCCCATTGGGTACACAGCCCGCCCATCGCCTCGTAGACTGTTTTTCCGCCTAGGTCTTTATCCTGCAGTTCACCCGATGAGGGGTTGGAGGTCTTGACCAGTACAAAGATACCCTTGTCGTGCTGCTTGCATTGTTTGATTAGCGGCGCGATGCCGTCGGTGCCAAGATAGCCGTTTACCGTCAGCGCATCGCCGTCAAAGGCGGGGATGTTTTCGTCCTCCACCTCGGTCGTGCCGAGATAGGCAGCGGCATAGGCGTCCATCGTCGTACCGATGTCGTTGCGCTTGCCGTCTACCACCACATACATTCCCTTGCTTTTCGCGTAGCGTATGGTTTCGTACAGGGTGCGTACACCCTGCCAGCCGTACATCTCGTAGTAGGCGCTCTGGGGCTTTACAGCGGGCACAATGTCGCACAGCGCATCGATAAGCCCTTTGTTATAGTCAAGCAACGCCTGTGCCGCGCCCTCAAGCGTTTTGCCGTGCTGCGCATAGGCGGCGTTTTTGATAAAAGACGGGATGTAGTCTAGCTTGGGGTCAAGCCCCGCCACGGTGACGTTATCGGTCTGTTCAATCTTTTTAATCAGCAGGTCAAATGACATGTTTTTGTCCTCCAATTTCTATCCTCTGTGTTGTAAAGCGACAGCAATACTGCCGGGGTGAACCTGCGTTTAAATAATTATACATTGTCGTGAATAATTATTCAACATTTTTCTGATCTCCCGACATAAAACCGCCGGCTTGTTTTTACGCCAGTCTTGTATAGATTGCCACACGGTCGATACCGTCGCGCTCTACCACCTGAACCTTCACCGTTTCATCACCCGAGGTGGGCAGGTTTTTGCCGACATAGTCGGGGCGAATAGGCAGCTCCCTATGCCCGCGGTCAATCAGTACCGCCAGCTGGATATTCTGCGGTCTGCCCCGCTGCATGATTGCGTCAATCGCGGCGCGCACACTGCGCCCGGTGTACAGCACATCGTCTACCAGAATAATGCGCTTGCCGGTAATCGAAAAGTCAATCCGCGAACGGTCGTTCTCGTCCGGCGTTCGGACGCTGCGGTCGTCGCGAAACGAGGTGATGTCAAGCAGCCCTACGTTCACCGCTTTTCCTTCCATCTGCTCGATGCGCGCGGCAATGCGTGCGGCAAGCTCCGCGCCCCGCGAGAGGATACCCAATATGCACAGGTGTTCGGTACCACGGTTGTGCTCTACAATCTCGTACGAGATGCGGGTAATGGCTCGGGCAACCGCCTTATCATCCATAATCTCCGCCTTTTCCTTCAAAACAAGCTCCCCCTTCTTTAGTTTACGGCATAAAAAAAGACCAAACTGTCTGTGGTGTGACAGTTTGGTCGCAGATGCGTTCACAATATCCGCCGAACATAGTATCCGGCTATGGTGAATATCCGACCGCCTTGTCAGCCTCACAGGACCAACTTAAAGGTTGCCTTTTGTAGTATTATATCGCAATGAGCGTGGTTTGTCTAGTGTCGTTTTTGCTAAAGCACCCCGAGGCTTTCACTTAATTCTTCTACATAAACAGGATAATTGCACCGATTACGATAAGCGCGATACCCATAAAACGATATAACCCGAGCGCCGCGTCAGATGGTTCGGCATTTTTAAACTTCCAGCCCTCCGTCACATACCACAGGTTTTTTGGCTTGACCGCAAGCCCCAAACCTACCGAAGCCAATAGCAGTGCGGGAATCAGCATAACGGGCGGTGTGCCCTTTTTGGCATGATTTTGCAGTTCGGTAACCAATACGTCCTCGTCGATGTACCCAAGCTCGGAGCCCGACTGAAAGCTCGGCGCATCCAGCGGATAAGACCATTTCCCTGAATATTGAGATTGATCAAGACGCGTATAGGTATAGAGATAGCCGTTTGGGTATTCGATGGTAATCCCGTGATTGTCGGAGCTGTATATGTAGGTTTGTTCGCCATAGCGTATGGTCCTGCCGTCGTTAAGGAACTCGAGCGCGATGCCGTCAGCAGTTGTTACGGATTGCGCTTCGCAGGCGCACAGCAGCCCCACCATGCATACCACAATAAGCAGACGATATAGGTTTTTCATTTAGAACAATTCCCCTTTACAGGTTAATCGTTGCAATCCAATACCATTGATTGATAGTCAAATCTTACAAACCCGAGCCGCTCGTACAGTGCGATGGCGGGGTTATCCTTTGTTACCTCAAGGCGAAAGCGCTTTGCTCCCGGATGCACTTTGAAAAGATGCTCAAAAAAGGCTCTTCCCAAACCGTTTGAGCGGTACTCGGGCAGTATGAACAGGTCCTCTACCCATATCACCAGCCCGCCGGCCTCCTGCGAGAAGGTCTTTGCGATTAACCCAAAGCCCGCCACGCTGCCCTCGTGCTCGAACAGGTAGCCTTCCAGGTAGCAGTCCGACCGCACCATCTCGTCAAACGCGGCGGCAAGGTTTTCATCCGGCACAGGATGCAGAACCGCCTCGGAGCGGTAAAACGCGGCGGCAAGGGTCAGGTACTCCTCCTTATCCTTACCGGTTACTCTCCGTATCATAGTGATTCCTCCCCTATCCGTGTTTGTTTCAGTTGGGCTAGTCGCAGCTGAGGAGGTTTGTTTCTCCCGGTTTACTGCACAGCGCTTGCAGCTGGGGAACGAGTGCCTTAAAATGTGGTGCTTCAAAATGAGCCTTTAGCGACTCCATATCCTGCCACTGTTCAATAAACATAAAGATTGTCGGCTCGTTTATATCAGTATACAGTTTGTACTGTATACATCCTGCGTCGTTTTGATTGGTTAGCGCTTCGAGCTGTTTTGCAAGCTCCTTATACTGCTCAGTTGCATCGGGACGTGCAAAGTTCTTCGCTACCACAGTTACCATTATGAATTCCTCCCGGTTATATTTATTAGTATATATACTATATGTCGTGTTGTGTTGTTTCGGGGCTTATAATACGTCAGCGTACGCCGTGGCGCACGCTGACGAGGTATGTTTTAGTTTATCTTTATGTTGTTAATCATGTTATAAAGCCCTTGGAACATCATCTCGTACTGCTCGACATTCTTTTCTTTCACCATCTCGCCGGTGCTAATCGACACAAAGTACTTTGAACCGAGATGGTTCTGGTACTCGCTGATAAAAGTCTTTTTTGCAATCTCTGACTGCGAGACATCCCATGTGCTTTCACTGACAAGAGGGTTGTCGGGGAAATCCTTTGACAGATCGCGCAGCATTCCCTGCTCGATAAACAGATTGGTAAAACCGTCGTCGAAGATGTAGATTAGAGACGGCGTGGTGGAAATCTCGGATACCATCTTCATCTGCATGGCGTAAGCAAGCTGGGGGTCGCTCGGTTCGCCTTGCTGACCACCCTCCAAAAAGATAGGAACGATTGCGAGGTTTACCTTGCCGTTGCCGTCGATATCCGGGAAGTACTGCTCGAGCGTCTCTTTCAGCACCGCATTTCTATCATCATCCACAAAGTAAGAGGTGGCGACCATCACCGTGCCGTCAAACTGCTCTTTTGTAGCAAAATCCCTTATAAAAATAGCCAACAGCAGCACAACAAAAATACCCGCAATGGTATGCCATTTGTAATGATACCAGTAGTTTTCCCACTTTTTCTTAAAGCTCATTCCAGTCATTCGCCTTCACCTTTCTGTCCCCTAATCGCGGGGCCTCATAGTCGGGAACAGCAGAACGTCGCGTATGGAATAGCTGTCTGTCAGCAGCATGACAAGGCGGTCGATGCCGACGCCCAGTCCTCCCGTAGGGGGCAAGCCATACTCAAGCGCAGTTAAGAAATCCTCATCAACGTCATTTGCCTCGTCGTCGCCCTGCGCCTTCAGCTGTGCCTGTGATTCAAACCGCTCCCGCTGGTCGATGGGGTCGTTTAGCTCACTGAATGCGTTTGCGTGTTCTCTGCCCACAATAAACAGCTCAAACCGCTCGGTGTAATCGGGGTCGGTTGGCTTGCGCTTTGCAAGGGGCGAAATCTCAACCGGGTGCTCGGTGATAAAGGTGGGCTGAATTAAATGCTCTTCACAGTAGTGTTCAAAAAACAGGTTGAGGATATCTCCCCTTTTGTGGCGCTTTTCGTAGGCGATATGGTGCTTGTCCGCAAGCGCCTTCGCTTCTTCGTTGGTTTTTACCTCGTAAAAATCCACATCCGCGTACTTTTTGACCGCCTGTGCCATGGTAAGACGCTCGAACGGCTCACCAAAGTCTATCTCCGTGCCGTTGTATACAATCTTAGTCGTGCCCAACACCTTCTGTGCAACGGAGCGAATCAGACGCTCGGTAATATCCATCATTCCGTGATAGTCGGTATACGCCTCGTATAGTTCAAGCAGTGTAAACTCGGGGTTGTGACGCACCGAGATGCCCTCGTTGCGGAACACCCTGCCGATCTCATACACCTTATCAAACCCGCCCACAACCAAACGCTTGAGGTGCAGCTCGAGCGCGATGCGCATGTACAGGTCGATATCCAGCGCGTTGTGGTGGGTAATAAACGGACGTGCGGCAGCACCGCCCGCAATGGTATGCAGAACGGGAGTTTCCACTTCCAGATAGCCCAAAGAATCCAAAAAGCTTCTGATCTCTTTTATAATCAGCGAACGCTTAACAAACGCATCCTTGACCTCGGGGTTAACAATCAGGTCAACGTACCGCTGACGGTAACGAAGCTCGGTGTCCTTTAATCCGTGCCACTTCTCGGGCAACGGCAAAAGGGATTTTGAAAGCAGGGTAAGGTGATGCGAGTGCACCGAAATTTCGCCCCGTCGGGTGCGAAACACCAGCCCTTTTACACCCACGATATCGCCGATATCCCATTTTTTAAAATCGGCGTAATTTTCTTCGCCGATGTCGTCAATCTTAACGTAAACCTGAATCTTACCGCTGGAATCGCGTACATCGATAAAGTTTGCCTTACCCATATCGCGCCAGGACATAATGCGCCCAGCAATGGATACCTCTGTTGCGTCAAGCTCCTCAAACTGCTCCACAATCTGTGCGCAGTAGGCTGTGCGTGCAAAGGTTGTAATCGCAAAGGGGTTCTTATCCTCGGCCTTCAGGTCGGTTAGCTTTTGCCTGCGGATGCGTAGAATTTCGGAAAGATCCTGCTCTTGTTCATTAGCCTGTGGCTCAATTACTTCGCTCATGCGTGTTCGTTCCTTTCAGTGATGGCTTGTCCGCCCCATGCCTAAAGTAAGACACGGCCTAGCACCGTGCTTGGCCTATGCAGACACGCCCTGCAGCGTCAATTCGTTGCTGTTATTTACCGATAGCAAGAATATCAAATTTCAAAAGACCGGCAGGCGCTTCTACCTCGATGGAATCGCCGACCCGATGGCCGAGCAGTGCCTTGCCAATGGGCGATTCATCCGATATTTTGCCGTTGGCGGGGTCCGCCTCGGTAGAGCCTACAATCGTATAAACGATGTCTTCGTTATACTCTACGTCCTTAACTGTTACCTTTGAGCCAACGTTAACCGCCTCGGTGGAGATTTCCTCCTCATCCAGCAGCTTCACATTTTTTAGCATCGCCTCGATGGTCGCTATGCGCGACTCAATAATCGCTTGCTCATTCTTGGCTTCGTCGTACTCGCTGTTCTCGGAAAGGTCGCCAAACGACAAGGCAACCTTTATCTTTTCGGAGATCTCTTTTCGTTTTATCGTTTTCAGTTCTTCTAATTCGTTCTCCAGCTTCTTTAAGCCCTCGTCGGTAAGTAAAATCGGTTTAGCCATAGATCATTTTCCTTTCTGATATATGCTGTTATTAATAAAAAAACATGCCTGCCGCTCATACTCCTACAAATGAAGGCCATACAAAAAAGCGTACGCTGCACATAACCCGGCAGCGTGACAATATTTGTATTATAGTAAATGCGGTTTGGGATGTCAATAGTAACCGAGAAACTGTCATCGAATACACTGCTGAGAATCTGTTTATATCGGATGCAGAGATCTTAGCAATTGCATTCAATAAACGACCGTATAAACGCCGGTAACGCTCCCGCTTCAATTGTCCGGTATCCGGCAAAAAGCCTTTGGGGGGAAAGAAGTCCATACTCCTGTTTTCCGCTCAGTTCGCACGCGGCGCCAAAAAACAGGATTGGATCAATACCGGCGGGAACCAAGCTTTGTAGCTCATTTGTCAGGCTAAGACTCTCCAGCGATATGGCCCCCGGCAAAATCGCCATATTACTCTGCAGGCGGGTACCTAATACCACAAGCGCATGTGCAGAAAGTTGAGGCAACTCCTGTAAGCCGGGTGAAAAGAGCAGCACACAGTCGCTAAGAGAGCCAATGCGCTCGGTGAGCATAAGCGGAGCACCGTAAAAATCCATTAGGTGACGACAGGTTTCGTCGTAAGCCTCGGTTTTATTAGTGTATACCTTTACGATTGGAGAGTATTTAATCAGTGTTTCCGCAAAAAATGAGTATATTCCGTCGGGGTCAACCAGTCCGATGGTTCTTCGAATTAGCGGGATAGGCAACAACTCACTAACCTGCGTGCACAGACGCAGCATAATCTGCCGCTCATAGTTTTGTGGATTATAGTATAACGGCAAGAGATCGTCCTGACGTTGCAGTGTGTCTGCCTGAATAACCCGTCCGCTAAAGCGGGGATACAGCTCCCGCAGATAAGAGTAATCCGGCTTTTTTCGTTTGTTTGGTATGCGCAGAAGATAATAATCCAAGTTCTCCTGCCCGCAGTAACACGCAGCACCAGTATCTCTTGACCGCCGCCCGAATAAGCCTTGCCGCCGCTTTGTTTCCGGTACAGCCGCAATAAACATGGCGCCGCCCCCTGTAAAAGATACTCCCAAAGCGTTTGGCATGCACAACAGGCATGCCCTATGCAAGTATATGCCCGGCGTTTTGGGTATCATGACTATCAGGGGACAAATTCGCGTAGCGAAGCCGCAGTTATTATTTTTGAAAGACCACCCGCACCATATTGTGCGGGTGGTCTATTCTACTGTTTCGTCAACATGGCAAAAGCTACTTTGCTGCCTCGGAAGAAGTATCTCCCGCCTGTGACATCTGGTTCTGAACCTCCGCAAGGTTCTTTTTGGTTGCCTCTATGACCTCAATGGCCTTTCTAAGCTGTGCGTCCTCATCGGCAGTCACATACTCAATATCAAAGGTGGCAAGTGCCTTTTCCTTTTCACCTGCCACTGCCACTTCAAAGTCGGGCTGTAGACCGATGCCATCAAACTTATCGCTTTTGGGGGGCTTATATACGGCGATGGTAAACGATACCGCAGAGCCGTCGTTTAGCTTGTACTGCTGCTGCATCGAGCCCTTGCCTGCGGTTTTGGTGCCCACCGATTTTGCCGCTTCAAAGTCGCGCAACGCCTGCACGAACAGCTCGGATGCGGTGGCAGTCTCGCTGTTGGTCAGCACCATCATGGGCAGATTCACAAACGATGAATCGCTTTTTGCCACAATCTTGGTTTCGCCGCTTTTATAGGTAGCCGAGAACAGCGTTCCCTCCGGCAGAAGCTTATCAAGCATTTCAACCGCAGAGGTGAGGTTGCCGCCGCTGTTGCCGCGTAGGTCAAAAATAAGACCCGTAGCGCCTTCGGCTATCATCTGATCCACAGCCTTTTCAAACTGTGCGGGGGTGTTGTCGTTAAAGCTGACGATGCGGATATACGCATTGGTATCGATAAGCTTTGAATAGACCGAGGAGATTTCCACCTCGCGTCGGGTTATCTCAACAATTGTGTCGGTTGTTTCGCGACGCACGGTAAGCGAAACCTTGGTGCCCGCGTCTCCGCGCAGCTTCTCCATCGCCTGCTCGGCAGTCGCGGCTGTAACATCCAGTTCATCGACCTTGATAATCAAGTCGCCCACCGCAAGGGGGGAGCCGGTGTCTTCATCCGTGTCGGTCGAAATAACCTCGGTTATTATGATATAGCCCGAGGGGTCAATCTCATACTTTGCGCCGATGCTAATACTCTTTCCGGCGTATGCCGCATTGAGTGCCTTATACTGCTCGGGCGTGTAGTATGCGGCATAAGCGTCTCCAATACCACCCAGAAAGCCCTTTGCGATATTGGATTGCAGGGTGTCTTCATCAATCTTGCCCGAATAGTTCTGCCGAACCAAACGCTCTAACTCGCTGAGCTTTTCGTACATGGATTCGCGTTCCTTAAGATTGTACACCATCGAGTTAAAGTTGGTCATCGAGATGACCATGGTAATGGAAAAGGTGACGGCAGCCGTTATGGCCATAAAGGTGATAGCCGCACCCAAAGAAATCTTCTTTCTCATAGTTCCTCCGTATCCGTGCGCAGTTGCTGCATGGCGCACGCGGTTAGAGAGCCGGGGAAATTTCTGTGCGGTGCTCTCCTTTTAAGTCGCCGGTGTATATATCCTGATTTTTCATTACAGCTTGGTATAATGATTCAGCGGGTTTGTGTGCTTGCCGTTTTCGCGGATTTCAAAATGCAGATGCGGACCGGTCGACCAACCGGTGGAGCCCACCTTGCCAACCTCTTCGCCCTGTGCAAGCCATTGCCCCAGCTGGACAGAAACACTAGACATATGCGCGTACAGTGTCGCGTAGCCGCCGCCGTGGTCTATGATAACATATTTGCCATAGCCAACACCTGCAGTGTAGTTTGTCTGCACAAAGGCAACCTTGCCCGCGTTTGCCGCCTTAACAGACTTACCATACACGCCCGAGCCGGTGATGTCAATACCCGTGTGAAAATCCGAGCCGTTAAACCGCCAGCCGTAGTAGGACGAAATGCTGCTGTAGCCGGGCAACGGCCACGTAAACTCGCCGCCGACATATTCGCCGGTACTGCCGATCTCCGCCATCAGGCGGTCGATCTCGGCTTTTGCTTCATCAAGCTCTTTTTGAATCTTAGTCTTGTTGGCGTTGTACTCCGCCTCTGCCTTTTTGAGGATGGAAACCTCCTGGCTTAGGCTGCTGTACTGTCCTTCCAGCTGCTTTTTCTTTGCGGCCTCCTCGGCGTTTGCCTCGTCCACCTCCGCCTTGGCGGCGTCAATCACCGCCTTGGCGGCCTCGATATCCGCCTTGTCGGCACGAAGCCGTGCAATCAGCTTGTCGTCATGCTGGGTGACCCGTTTAATATACTCGCTACGCTGTAAAAACTCAGAAAAACTCTGGGCGCCGAACAGAACGTTCATGACGCTGGAGGTGTCGGTCATATAAAGCGCACGCATACGCACCTTAAACAGCTCGTAGTTTTCGTCAATGTCCGCCTGCTTGTCCGCAATCTCCTGCTCTTTTACCGCAATCTCCTCATTTAAGACGGCGATGCGTTTTTGCAGAATGGCAATCTGCTCCTGCGAAATCGCAATCTGGCGGCTGACGCTGTTTTGCTTGGCTATTGTTTTAGACTTTTCGTCTGCGATGCTGTCGATGTTCTTTTTTATAGCGTCGAGTTCCTTTTGCAGCTTCTCGTAATCTCCCTTGAGATCGCTAAGCTTTTCGTTTGCCTCGGTTTTTGAGCCGGAGGACGACGAGGATGTCGACCCGGTTGAACTCGTATTCTCTTTTGAGGAACTGGGATTGAGTGTAAGACCATATGTAAACTGCGGTGCTGCCGCGCTGAAAACCATCATCAGTGCCGCCGCCGCGGTATACAGGCGAATCTTTGTACTAAATTTATGCTTCATCCAAAAGCCTCCTCTTCCGATACTGCGGGTTTGCCGCTTATCAGTCTAAACCTTTAGATGTCTTCTTACAAAAAGCATACTGCCAATGGTTCCGGAGAGAACCCCCGCCGATACAAACCCCAGCAGCAGACGGTCGGCAACCGTATCAAACGGTACAAAGTTTCGATAAGCAAGATCCAGCCAGCCCGACGCATTCTCGGACAGGCTGCGCAGAATATAGTCGTAACCGCCCCATACAACGCCAAAGGCAAGCAAAGCGGAAAGCAGCCCCAAAATAGTGCCCTCTATGATAAAAGGCAAACGAATAAAGCTATCGGTAGCGCCGACAAACTTCATTATGCTAATTTCGCGGCGGCGGTTAAACACTGTAATCTTTATCGTGTTCGCGGTGATAATCAGAGAAACCAGAACCAGAATGGCAACCACAAACACGCCGAACACGTTGACGGCGTTCTTGATTCCGGTAATGGAGGAGGCAACCTCCATGGGAGCGCTGACATTTTCGACGCCTGCAAGCCCTTTGAGCTGCTCTACCGTCTCGCCAAGCCGTGAGAGGTCGGTTACCTTAACCATGTAGGTGTCGGGCAGGGGGTTTTCCTCGCCCTGCAGCCCCGCCATCAGGTCGGAGTATTCGCCCATTGTCTCGGCAAACTCTAAAATGCCCTGCTCTTTTGGGATATATTCAATCTCGCTGATGTTATCCACCTTGCGAATCTCGTTGTCAAGCGTCGTCCTGGTCAGGTCGGGAATCTCGTTTTTGAGAAACACCTTAACCTCGTTTTGCGCTTCCACATAGCCGACTACACTGTTTACATTAACCGAAAACAACAGCGCACCGCCAATAAGTAACAAGCACGCCGTGAGTACGCCAACCGACGCAACACTCATCATCCGGTTTACCCAAACATTGCGTGCGCCTTCGCGCAAAAGGTAACCAAAGCTGCTTACTTTCATGCGTTACGGCCTCCAATCCAGCGCGAGGCCGTCAGCGACAATCCCGCCTTGATCCACGATAATCACGCGCTTGTTAAAACGCGCAACAAGGTCATGCTCATGCGTCACCATCAAGACGGTGGTTCCGCAGCGGTTAATCTCGCTGAGCAGTTCGATGATTTCGTACGAAAGCTCGGGGTCGATATTGCCGGTCGGTTCATCGGCAATGATAAGGGATGGATTGTTAACAAGCGCACGCGCAAGCGCAACGCGCTGCTGCTCGCCGCCCGAGAGCTCGGCGGGCATACACCGCGCCTTGGAGGCAAGCTCCACCAGCCCCAATATGTAGGGCACGCGCTTTCGGATATCCCGCGCGGTAACGCCGGTAACCCGAAGCGCAAACGCCACGTTGTCGTATACACTCATGTTGGGAATCAATCGAAAGTCCTGAAACACGACGCCCATGGAGCGCCTTAACTTGGGTATATGGCGGCGCTTAATACGGGAAATGTTGTAGCCGTTGACTTCAACCGTTCCCTTTAAGGGGCGCTCTTCGCCCATAATCAATTTAATCAACGTGCTTTTGCCGGCGCCGGAAGCGCCGACAACAAACACAAACTCGCCGTCATTTACTTTTAAATTTATATCGCGCAGCGCCTTTGTACCGTTGGGGTAAACCACCGACACACCTGTAAACTTAATCAATGCGTTTCTTCGCCTCCGGGATTATCAGGATGAGGAACAGACAGGGAGGAGCCAGTTATCCTGCAATCCTTTTCGTCCTTAGTACTTTACAGGATTTGCTGTCAGATACTTTTTAACCATGAGGGCTACCTTAAACACGATGGCATGGTCAAACTCGCGCAGGTCAAGCCCCGTGAGCTTCTTGATCTTTTCAAGACGATAGACCAGCGTGTTGCGGTGCACAAACAGCTTGCGGGAGGTCTCGGACACGTTGAGGTTGTTTTCAAAGAAACGCTGAATGGTAAACAGCGTTTCGTGATCAAGCGACTCGATAGAACCTTTCTTAAACACCTCGCGTAAAAACATCTCGCAAAGCGTGGTGGGAAGCTGATAGATTAAGCGGGCAATGCCCAAATTATCGTAGCTGACAATCGACTTTTCGGTATCGAATACCTTGCCGACCTCAAGCGCAACCTGCGCCTCTTTAAAGGAACGCGCAAGCTCCTTAACCCCCACAATCGCGGTGCCGATACCCACGACGGCGGCGGTGTAAAACTCGCTTGAAAGGGTGTCGACAATCGAACGGGCAAGCTTTTCCAGGTCGCGCGATTCGATGTTCGGCTTAATCTCCTTAACAAGCACAACGTCGGTTTCGCTGATGTTAAACACAAAGTCCTTTTGCTTGTCCGGGAACAGATTCTGTATTACCTCAAACACCGACACATCGTTGGTGTTTGTAACCCGTATGAGGATAACCACACGGCTAACGTCAGTGCTAAAATGCAGCTCGCGCGCCTTTACGTAGATATCTCCGGGCAGGATGTTATCAAGAATGACATTTTTAATAAAGTTGTTGCGGTCATACTTTTCGTCATAGTACTGCTTAATGCTGGCCAGCGAAACGGCAAGAATCGCGGCATACTTTGCGGCAATGTCGTCCGCGCCCTCTACAAACACCGCATAGTCGGGCCTTGGGCGTGTACCGAAGGGCTTATAGGTGTAACCATCCCGCACAAAGGTATCGTGGGAGTCGGAAAGATCAAAGGGCTGATACCCGCTGACCTCCATGACTGTTTCCCCAATTTTGGATAACTCGCTGCAGGAAACGATGGCGGCATTCTCATCCACCACCCCAATGACCCTGTCAATAGAATCCCGCATTTGGTGAACCACGCCTTGAAATAGTCTGTTTGACATATCGTATCCCTTCTTCTCGCATCGAATTCTGTCTGTACGAAGTGCACGCAGCGTAACGCGTACCGCACAATGCGCCGGTGCGACCGCCGACTGTGTAAAGCGAAACTCATTCTCATCCGCCCCACTGTATTCCGGCAGCCTACAACTAATATTCATTTTACATAATTTTCGCCAAATTTGCAATACGATATACCACAAAACGCAGAGAAATCTACTTGGTTTGCAATAAAACAGCCGAATTAGCCCCGATACTTATAAAATACTACACCATTTGTGCTGACGATGTGTTAATAAAATTAAAATTCCAAGAGCAGAATGCACTAACGGCACGATATACCAGCGGCGTTCAGCTGTTTATGTATATCGTGCCGTTTACTGTAAATAGGCCGGCTACTGCGCGAGATTGATATTAAGACCTACCGTACCAATGTCGGTAATAATGCAGGTGTTTAAACCTGTCTGCTCGACCGCGTCGGCAGGCTCAGTATCAAGCGAAACAACCTTAGGCGGAAGAATATCGCACACCACATTCTGCTCTGAAAGAAACACCAGTGCCTTACCGCTGATGATGTTTGCTATCTCACCGATTGCGGAGGTTACAAAGTCATCTACCGCGTCAAACTCCATCCCACTCATAATTCGTACCATTTCAAGCGCCGTATTGTTCGGGAAGCTGTATAGAATTTCGCCGCCAAGGTCGCCCGTTACCCCGATGGCAATATAGATGCCCGAGTCCTCTACAATACCGTTTGCGGTATCCCCGCCCTGATTTGCTACGCTGTTGATATCAAGCATCAACTTTAACACATCCCGCGTCGCATTAAAAAATGGCTGATAAAGTGCATTAGTCATTGAGCTCGGCCCCCCTCATGTTTGCATAATCCGCGATCTTTTGGTCTTCCGCCGCAACATGGTTGATTAGCCAAGCAAGTAATTTGCCCGAGAACCGCTGAATAAGCTGTTCGTTGTAGCCCTGCTGCCGGTATTGTGCCTCTACCTCTATTACGAAATTGACCATATCAGCATGGATCCTTGCGTGCTCCGCCCGTTCGGGGTAGTCTATGAGTCGCTGGTATTCCTCTTCCTCGCGGAAATGTTCGACGATGTATTGCTTCATAAAGTCTAGCGTATCGGTAACCATTCGCGCCTTTTGATCACATGCAAGCGGCGAACGGACCGTGCCAAGGAAAGCAGACACCCGGCGAAACAGCTCTCTGTGCTGCTCATCGATCATCTGTACCCCGAGCCTGTAATTCTCTTTCCAGATCATTCGCTTCATCCTTTCCGGCGGTATTCTCTATAAAAGCCGCCAACTCGACTACAGGCTAATTATAACAGATTATTTTACAGATTGAAACATTCTGTGATATTACAATGTTTAGATAAAACACAATAAGATGGCCGCACGATGCAGCCATCTCATTGTAATTGTGCTTTTTATATTAGGTTGTTATCTCCACCCGATTGCCATCCGGATCGGCAACGCAGCTTTCAAAGTATCCGTCACCCGTGGTTCTTGGCGGACTGTACAGCGCATACCCCGCAGCTACAATGCGCTCAGTCAGCTCTTTGACTGCCTTTTCATCCTTCACCGAAAACGCAATGTGGCTCCAGCCCGTTACCTTGTCTTGCGGCTGTCTATGCT
Organism: Bacillota bacterium; assembly: GCA_023460535.1. GTDB lineage: Bacteria > Bacillota > Clostridia > Oscillospirales > Ruminococcaceae > Acetanaerobacterium. Next base: position 470,440 of record JAEWPV010000016.1, on the reverse strand, counting down.
CCAGCTGGGTGTGGTGCATAAGCTCCAACCGCGCACCGCCGTCAAAGGTGATAAAATAGCTGGAAAAGCCCTTGCTGTTTTGATAGCGGGCGTTGCTTTTTCCACCGAAAAACGTCATGTAATATTCTCTGGCTTGCTCTAGGTTGGTAACATACACCGCTATATGAGTTATCGTGCATTTCATCTGTGCGATTCTCCTTATTACTTATTTATTGGGGCAAGAGAATCGGAAGTCTTCCTGCGTTACATCATGCTTGACGAGCTGCTCGGTACAGGTGATATCCTGCATTCCTATGCGCTTGACACGATAGCTATTGTATCTGCCGTAGCAGGCGCGAATCAGCGTGGTAATCTCTGTATGCGAACCAACGCTTATTCTTACCATGGTACCACCCCGCCTTTCCGAACGCTTAATGCGTTATTGCCCATATCGTGAAAATCCAAATAAACCGCAAAAATTAGATTGGCTTAACAACCGACATTATACCATTATCACAATGAAAATCCAACCCTGTTTATTCCGTAACCGGTATTATTATGTTTTATACTTCACAGTTTCAGTAGTGCCAGTATGATAAGGATTATGCCGCTGAGCCATGAAAAATCAAACGGTGTTTTCCTTGCCAGTTTATCACCTGCCATGCTGCCCAACAGCACGGCAATTAGGTTGGTTACCAACGAGCCGACAAACACCGCAAACCCATTTACATTGCCAATGGCGGCACCCAGCCCCACCGTTATCCCATCAAGCGAAAGCGCCGCCGCAAGCGAAGCCGCCTCTGCCGCAGACAGTGTTTTCGAGTCGTCGACATCGGCATCCTCGGGGTTTGCATACAAGTTGAGTATAAATTTAAAGTTGAACAACGAGAACTTGATTTCTTTGTTTAGGTTATTGTGCTTACGGATGATAGCCTTTGTAATGCTATCCAAAAGCTTTGCGATGCCCAGCAACAGCAAGATTACAACACTAATTGCAACCGATAAGCTATTAGGTATATATTGTTTGAGCACAGTCCCCGCCAAAAGAGCAAAACCGGTAACCCCACTGCACACAAAACCAATTACCAGTATGGATTTAAATGGTATCTTTATTTTTTTGCTGCCGTAAGCAAAGCTTGCTATAAACGCATCAAGAGACAACGCACATGCAAGGATAAGCGCTTCCAGAATAACGGGAGAAAAAAAACGCAAGATAACCCAACCCCTAATTGCAAACTTCTCTTTATTATATCTTCGTTTTCAAAACAAGGTGTGGGTAAACGGTTCTACAAATTATGTGCAGATGAAGATTAACACCAATAATTTAATCTGCTGGCTTATGGTTCATTACACTACAAAAGTGCGTTCGCGCACAAAACGCAAACGCACTCATCCAGTCTGTGTGATAACGCCGGGCTATCCTTTTTGCTTTTTCTATAGCTAGTAAACGTTAATAATGTCCGAATAAAACCGAGCAAGGGCTCGGAATTATGGCTTTTACAATGATTATTTAGCAGACATTATAAGTTGATTTCGTATATCAATCCATCAGTGCCGCCATGGCGGAACCGATTAGGGTGGCGTTCTCTACCGAGATGATATCACAATATAAGCCCAGCTCTTGATTAAGATATTCCGCAACATACCGGTTCAGCTTTTTGCCAAACAACACGGATTTGGTAAAGCTTGTTCCCTCGGCGGTAATGCAAACCGGGTTTTCCGGGCTGCTTCCGCTTTGAGTTTGCAGCATAATCGCAGCAAACACAATGGCTGTCAGGCGGGCGGCGCGCTCAAAGCTTGCGTCAATGATATCGTACAGCGTCTGGCGGTCCTGCTCACTGTCTGCAGCAAGGCGTGCCAAATCGCCGTCGCCTTGGGGTGCGGCACAAAAACCGTCAATCTGCGGCATGGTGAAGAACACCTGAGAACCGGCAAACCGCTGTGCAAATTCCTCGGTAAACAAGCCGTCCTCTACGGCACCTCGCACCGTTTTATAGATTACCTTGCCCTGATAAGCACCCGAGATCATCTTCTCAAACCGGCTGCCTCCAGGTATCGCCGACTCACTGTCCACCGCTTTGTCGTAATCGCCCTGACTGATTCCGTCGTACATCCCGCTTTCGCAGTTGATTGCCATTCTTCCCTCGACCGTTACCGCGTCGGGAGATTTAGTAATCTGCTCGCAGCGCTCCAGATAGCAGGTGTTGGTCCCTGTGCCCAGGATATAGCCAATAAAGCTGGAATATGGCTTTTGGGCGGCGGATACTCCGCCGAGCATGGTGGCTACCGTATCGTTTAGCAAGACAAACCGCTTGGGCGCATAGCCGCGCTTTTTAAGCACCTTGTTTACGCTTTCGCCGATAAGCTGTCTGTCTACGCCATCTACCAAAATCTCTTTGCTAAACGCGCTGAGGCTTCCTTCCTTATTGGGAAGGATTTTTGTCGCGAACGAAAAGCAAAACCCGACCGTTTCAGCGGTGGTTTTTTGAAGTACAGGCTCCATATAATCCACAATTTTTTCAAAGAACGCGTCAATGCCTATGCGGCCCTGCGTGCCCGGCATGGGATGCTTAGAAAAATGGGAGATGGTCATACTGCGGTCACTAGCGTACTTTATTACGGCTACCCGAAAGTTTGTACCGCCCGCGTCCATCACCATTACCTCGCGGTCGCAGGGGATATCCTCAGCTAACGTAATAAAGGTGGGAATCATCATCAGCGATGAGGGCAAGCCGGAAAGACCACTTCGCATCTGAGCGCGAAACGCTTCGGTTTCCCTGTTCTTGTCTATGGTTTCATAGTGCATTCCGTGCCTGAGTAGAAATTCATTTGTCGTTTTCTGCATAACTGCCTCCATACTGATAGCTTTTTCACTTTTTATATCATAACAAATTGTGCGATTCAATTCAATTGTAAACGATTACTTTTTACTGCAAACGCGAAAGAAACTGTGGAGTTTGCTTGTATGCATTTCGATTCAGATGAAAATAACCCTTAAGCAAACTGCAATCATGCTGATTTCGGACTGCCGTTGCGCCCATTGCCATGGTTCTTACACACCAAACATGCAAAAAGCAGAGCCGTTTGCCTGCTTTCGCAGTCTATTCGGCTCTGCTTTTTTCCGGGCTGTTTGATACATCGCCCTGGTTTCTGTTTGTATTCGTTTGCCTATTGCTCGCTTGCCTCTTGGCTTGCGGCAGACTGTTCCGGTACAAAGTACCTCTTAATCTGCTGAAATATTACCTGAATGATTCGGATTATGCCAATGGATACAACAATCGGAATTACATAGCCAACCAAAATGTGTTTAGCCTCTGCCCACAACATGGCAAACTCAACCGAGCCCGAGGCAACTGCTGACAACAACCTCATCCATACAACCCTTCCGTATATGCGATAATTAGGTAAACAGTAATACTAGTATGGCACTGGATAAAACAGATAATCCGTTTTATGTCTCAGTGCATTGTCATTCTAGCCTTTTTACCGCACTTCGTCAATGGTCATCCTGCCAAAAGTAGACACACTGGGCAACAAAATACTGGCTTTATTGTGCAGATTTTACGATATTGTTTACATAATTCACCAACTATTTGACACGATAGGCAAAAATTGTCGTTGCGTACCAGCTTAATGTCTGGGGTGATCCTTAACAAACAGAATGGCGGCTGTAATGATAGCGGACAGACGGGTGTCGTTTTGCAGGTCGTACGCCGTAATTTTAGAGTACATCTCGCCCTGCTTAGACGCGACATACTTTGCCTGCACGTTATTGAGCGTTATGGCCATGATATCGTTCTTGCACTTTGTGCATTTACAGCAATCATCCATATGGCTGAGAACCGATTCAATCTTCTGCCACACCACATCTTCCATGATGTTCTTAACCTGAAGCCCGCTCATATCGGTAACCTTGGTCAGATTGGGGTTAATCTCAATCACATCGGTCTCGTGTTCCAGCATTGGGTTGCTTTTTCCCGTTGCGTTGTCGCTCATCTATTCCGTCCTCCTTATCATTATGGCTCAGACCACGATTATTTAGCGTCTTTTGGGCTTTTAAGTGCTTTTACGGCAGGCTGATAGCCCTGCGAAGCCGCACTCTCGAGCAGCTTTTTTGCCCATGTTTCTTCTATGGGGAAGCCCTCTTGGCGGGTGAAATGCTCCCATATCTCGTAACAGGCGGGGGCATATCCAAACTCGGCCGACAGCTTTAATAGACGCAACGCCTCCTGCTCATCCTTTTGAACGGGCTCGCCGCCGCACTCGCCTTCTGCCTTCATCTTTGAGATGGTGTATATCGCCTTGGGGTAGCGCAGCTTTTTGGACTGCTCTAAGAAACGGATGCCCTTTTGTACGTTTTTGGGCAATCTCTTCCCCTCGATATATAGCATACCCAGCTCGTACATACCTGCCGGGCTCTGGTTCTTTACCGATTCAAACAGATAATGAAGCGCTTCGTCGCCATCTAGACCAATCTCGTTATCTCCGTTGTACAGCAGCCACATCTGGTACTGTGCAAGATGGTAGCTCTGCGCCGCAAACGACAACCATTTGTAAGAGCGCTCTTTGTTGATATCCGACGTAAGCGCGTAGTACTGACCGGTGTAATACAGCTCATAAAGGGCAAACTGCGCGCGGTGCTCGCCGTTCTTTGCCGCCTTTTCAAGCAGTTCAAAGCCCTTATTGGTGTCTACATCGGTATAATCGCCAATCAGGTACACACGGGCAAGCTCGTATACGGCGGGATAATACAGCTGCTGAGCAGACTTTGTCAGCCAATCAATTGCCTCCTGACGGGTAAGCAGCAGGTCGTTGCCCTCCTGATACAGCACCCACAGGGTGAGCTGAGCAAGTGGGTTGCCGTCCTTGGCGTAGTTCATCAGACAGTCAAGCGCCGTGTCCATATCCTGCTCGACCAAAACATCGCGATACCGTCCGTCACGGTGCATCGCCAGCACGCGCATCTGCGCGTCCGAGTCCTTGAGGTCTGCCGCCTTGCGGATGCACTCCAGACCCTTTTCATTATCCTTTTCTACGCTTTCGCCCAGAATGTAAAGGTCACCCAGCGCATTCAGTGCGGCGGGCACCATGCCGTCTGCCGCCTTTTTCAGCCAGGAGATCGCGGTATGCTCGTCCATTAACATATCGTTGCCGCCAACGTAAAGCGACCAGATGCGATAGGATGCCTCTGCGCACCCGCTGTTTGCCGCGCTGAGCAGGCAGTCGGCTGCATATTTCTTATCTACGCGAACCTCACGCCCCATGCAGCTGCCGGTAAAATATGCTTCAAACAACGCAAGCTGTGCTTGAGAGCTGCCATGCTTTGCGGCTTCTTCCAAAACGGCCAGGTACTTCTTTACGGTGGACTCGGACACAAACGCATCACAGTAATGCTCATACAGCTTTTTCACAGCCTCGCCGTGCCCGCTTGCCGCAGCACGCTTGAGCCAGTCGGCGGCTTGCAGCTCATCAAAATACTCGCCCTGCCGGGACAGATACTCGTACATGGTAAACTGCGCTTGCGCGTCGCCCTCTTCTGCCATTTTTTGGTATGCTTCAAGTGATTTCTTTAAGCCGATGCGCTCGAGCTCTTCGATCTTTACCGCGTAGCTAAGCTCCTTTACCGCCGGGGGGTATTCGCTCTGCGCCGCGGTTTTTAGCCAGTTTATCGCAGCAATGGCATCAAACATACCGGTTTTTTCGTTTTTATAAATTTTATACAACTCGTATTGAGCAACCACGTTATGTGCCTGCGCTAGCTCGGTCAATAGCTCCACAAGTGCCGCCAAAGCGTCCTTATCCAAGTTTTCTTCGGCGAGAAGCTGCTGTGCAAACGAAAGCTTCTCTTCTTCGGTTCCGGTGGACTTTATGTTTTTGATGTGCTTTTCCAGGGTGTATAGGGTAAACTTCTTGCCGAGGTTGACCATTAGGTCGAATTTTTTGCTGTCTATCTCCGACTGCTCGTCGCGATGAACCAGCGTTATCGTTGCTGTGACACGATCCCCAGGCAGAAGACGCGGGAAGATGGTGTAGGGTACGTTAATACGCATACCCCTGCCCGAAAAAACCTCACGCTTTAGGGGGATAACCAAACCGATTTCCCCTTCGTCGTTGGTAAGGGGGGCTTCTGATTGGGTGTCGGAAAAACTGATATGTATATCACATTTCGTCTTTCTCAAATCCTCTGCGTCAAGTGATATGACAAATGCGAAGCTGTCACTGTTATCCGGTTCAAAGCTCGCGTGCAGCAAACTGCGCACATTCTGTTTTAGAGCCATTTTACTTCCTCCTATTTTGTATATGGGTGCTTTGCGCACCACCGCTATCAACAATTAAATGGTTTTTACACGATATATATTGATACCCTTTCGGGAAATGCTCTATGAAAATGCTGCCTCGTATACCTCGCGCACATCGGCCTTACCTGAGGCTATAGCCAGGGTCTTATCCGTCACTGTCCGCCAGGTGTCTTGCGGCAGGCGTGCATCGACGGGCAGGGTTATGAACCGCATGCCGCTTGTCAGCTTTTCCGCGCTGCGGGCAAGTGCTGTGCCGTTTTGAGCCGATATTCTCGCCGCCGGAAGGTGCCGCGCGCCGCAGAGCCGTGCCACTGCCGCCGGGTCGGTCAGTGCGTTGACAAACGCAACCGCCGCACCGCGCTTAGCGGTATCCTCCCAAGTGCTGCGGGTGATGAAAAAGCCGGAGGAAAAACCGCCAACCAGCTCTCCTTCCAAAACACCGGGAAACGACATCACCTCGACGTCGGAGTCTGTGCCCTCATCCTCCATACGCGCGGTCAGCCAAGAACCGTCCACCCGCATGGCGGCCTGCTTGTTTAAAAACAGCTCGGTCGCCTGCGCATCCGAAATCATGTCGGCATCCTTGCCGAATGCGCCTTTTTCATATAACGCTTTTAACCTGTCCTGCGCGGTATACCAGCTCTGTGGAACCTGCTGTGCCGTCGCGGGAACAGTTGAAAACTCCGAGGTACCACCCTGTGCGAGCATCAAGTGGTCGAGCAGATAGTGCGGCGTTTGAGACAGCGACGCCGCTATGGGCACTATGCCCGAATCGGCAAAGGTTTCCACCGTCTTAAGCAGTTCATCAAATGTCGTGGGCAGCGGTAGGTTAACCTGTGTAAACAGTTCTGTGTGAACATACAGCCCTTCGTAAAAGCCCCGTATGGGAACCGCATACGCGGTGTTATCCCCCGCGGCACTGCTTATGGCTATGGGCAGAATGCCCTCGGCATAATCGGGATATGTCTGCCTGATTTCATCAAGCGGGACAAAAAGACCTTGCTCAATAAACGCTTGGGCGCCCTCACCGGTATGGTAGAACACCACGTCGGGTGGATCGTCGCTTTGCAGCATAAGCGCCAGTGTCTCGGCGGCAGCATCGCTGTACCCCTGAGAACGGTCACTGACTGTTATGTTTGTGTTTTGTGCGGCAAATTCGTCAACAAGAGCCTTGTATTCCATGTCCTCAAATAAGGTGAATACCGTGAGCCGAACGGACTGCGCAGCCGGCAGAGACGTCTCATCGCCAGCAACGGTGTTTTGGTAGCCGTCGCCCAACAAGCCACACGCGGATAGCGTAAAGCATAACGCCCCCGCAGTGAGAATACAGAGCAGGCGTTTTTTCATGTTCATATTTATGACCATTCCTTTGCGGCGCCTGTCGCTGAAAGGCACGAAATGCCGTAAGAAGCGAAGCGCCGGCAGCCGAAATTTGCAGGTTGAGCATTTTTAGGTATTTCTACCATCTCGGCTAATTGTGTCGGATTCGTACGCATTTAATTATAGCCTTTCCCTGCCAGTTTTGCAACCAGCTATCTTATGTCGCATTTGTAAAATATGTCCTAGTCGTTGTCTGTGTTTTTCACAAAGGAGGATAGTTTATAACAATTAGCTTTAATAACTACAATGAAGCTTTTGGTAGAAGCTTTCATTTATGGCGTAAAAGAAGATTCTTTCGTAGACATTACAGATATAAAGCACGAGCCGTTTACCATAAAGCTTGGAAACAGAAAAAGTAAAAAAACAACAAAAGCCGGGGCAGTACCCCGACTTTCGTTGCTTGCATAACATTTTTTTATCAGTGAAGCTACGTTTACTTACCGTAGTACGCCTTGGTGTAGATTGCCTCAATCTCGCTGATGAGCGGGTATCTGGGATTCGCGGTGGTGCACTGATCCTCAAACGCGCGGTCGGCAAGGAGGTTAAGGTTTGCAAAAAAGGTTTTCTCCTCGATGCCCACCTCTTTTAAGCTTTTGGGGATGTTCAGGCTGGCGGAAAGCTCGCGTACCGCCTTTACAAGGCTGGCGACACCCTCCTCGGTGGTTGCCGATGGCAGCCCGAGGTATCTTGCAATCTCGGCGTACTTTTCGTTTGCCACAAACTTGCCGTATTTCGGGAAGGTGGCAAACTTGGTGGGCAGCTGTGCGTTGTACTCGATGATATAGGGCAGCAATATCGCATTTGCGCGGCCATGGGCGATGTGGTACTCTCCGCCGAGCTTGTGCGCCATCGAGTGGTTGAGCCCAAGGAACGCGTTGGTGAACGCCATGCCCGCGATGCAGGACGCGTTGTGCATCTTCTCCTTTGCCTCGGGGTCGCCCGCCCCGTTTGCGTAGGAGCGCGGCAGGTATTTAAACACCAGTTCGATCGCCTTCATGGCAAGACCGTCGGTGTAGTCGGAGGCAAGCACCGAAACGTACGCCTCAATGGCGTGGGTGAGTACATCCATGCCGGTATCCGCCGTGATGACCTTTGGCATAGTCATAACAAACTGCGGGTCGATTATCGCGACATCGGGCGTCAGTTCGTAGTCCGCAAGCGGGTATTTCACGTTGCCGTTTTGCTTATCGGTAATAACCGAGAACGCCGTTACCTCGCTGCCTGTGCCAGACGTGGTGGGTACTGCAACAAACTGTGTCTTTGCACCCAGACGCGGGTAGGAGAAGGTTCTCTTGCGGATATCTAAGAACTTCATACGCAGCCCGTCAAACGACGTCTCAGGGTGCTCGTAGAACAGCCACATGCCCTTTGCGGCATCGATGGCGGAACCGCCGCCCAGCGCAATGATGACATCGGGGTGAAAGTTCTTCATCGCCTCTACGCCGTTCATTATTGTTTCCACCGACGGATCGGGCTCGACATCCGAGTAGATTTCGCTGTGGCAGTACTCCTGACGCTTTCTCAGGTAGTACAAAACCTTATCCACATACCCCAGTTTTACCATAGTGGGGTCTGTTACGATGAACGCGCGGCTGATATCGGGCATCTTCTCCAGATACTGGATGGAGTCGTTTTCAAAGTAGATCTTGGGCGGAACCTTGAACCACTGCATGTTCACCCTCCTCTTTGCCAGGCGCTTTTTGTTGATGAGATTAACGGAGGATACGTTGGATGTCGTCGAGTTTCTGCCAAACGATCCGCAGCCCAGAGTAAGCGACGGGGTGTTGGTATTGTAGATATCGCCGATGGCGCCCTGCGAGGATGGAGAGTTTGCGATAACACGCCCGACCTTCATCGCTTCGCCGTATTCGCGGACGGTTGCCTCATCGCCCGAGTGGATGACCGCCGAGTGACCAAGCCCGCCGAGCTTGAGCATCTTAAGTGCCTTGTCAAACCCTTCTTCCTTGTTTTTCACAACAAAGTATGCGAGCACGGGCGAGAGCTTTTCGCGCGAAAGCGGGTACTCGGCACCGACATCGGGCAGCAGGGCAAGCAGAATTTTTGTATTATCGGGCACCAATACACCTGCCTGCTTGGCAATCCACGCGGCGGTTTTGCCCACGACATCGGGATTTAAGGATTGCTTTTGCGGGTTGATGACGTAATCGCTGACCTTTTTGGTCTCTTCTTCATTCAAGAAATAGCAGGCGTTTTTCTTCATGTAGTCTTCAAAACGCTGTCTAATCTCCTTGTCGACGATAACCGCCTGCTCCGAGGCGCAGATCATGCCGTTGTCAAACGTTTTGGAGAGCATCAGGTCGGTGCAGGCACGCTCTACATCCGCCGTTTTATCGATATAGCACGGCACGTTGCCGGGTCCGACACCCAAGGCGGGCTTACCCGCACTATATGCCGAGCGAACCATGCCCGAGCCTCCCGTTGCGAGAATCAGCGATACTCCGGGGTGGTTCATCAGTTGTGCAGTCGCTTCGATAGAGGGGGTCTCCACCCACTGGATGCAGTGCTCGGGGGCACCTGCCTTTATCGCGGCGTCCCGCACCACGCGGGCTGCCTCGGCAGAGCATTTTTGCGCAGAGGGGTGGAAAGCGAAGATGATTGGGTTTCGTGTTTTTGCGCAGATGAGTGCCTTAAACAGTGTGGTGGAGGTGGGGTTTGTTACCGGTGTAACACCCGCCACAACGCCAACCGGCTCGGCGACCTCAACATACCCTTCTATGTCGTTATCGTCTACAACACCCACGGTTTTTTGGTATTTAATCGAGTGCCAGATATATTCGGTGGCAAAAATGTTTTTGATAATCTTATCCTCATATACACCTCTGCCCGTCTCTTCTACGGCAAGCTTTGCAAGGCGCATATGCTCGTCCAGACCAGCAAGTGCCATCTCGTGAACGGCTTTATCCACCTGCTCTTGCGTCATACTCATATAGGATGCGAGCGCTTCCTGTGCGTTTTCCACAAGGCGGTTGATCATGTCGTCAATTTTTACGGTTTCGGGTTTTTCTTTTTGTACGGCAGCCATAATAAATCCTCCCTTAAAGAATAATCGGTTGTCGTGCTTACCAAGATGTGCTCGGGAATTCTATCCCCTGTAATAATTTTATGTTAAAAATATAACAAAGTCAATAGAATATTGTTAAATAATTAACAGTGTTTTTAGCAGAACCTGCGCACTGCCCCGCGCGTATTTTTGTGTGTTTTAACTACAATCGCGCACAAGCTTTGGTGCAAAACGCTTTGCACCGCTACCCTACCCCACAAGGCAAAGAATAAACGCGGCAAAAGAGCAGATACTGTTTCTATTACGGCAGTATTTTACGCATTTATAGAAGAATTATTTACATTATTCAAATTACAGGACGGAGGGTAAAGATGTTTGTAGTGTTTTTTAGAACCATATTGCTTTACATCCTTATCATCTTTTCGCTTCGGTTGATGGGCAAACGTCAGCTTGGCGAGCTTCAGCCCAGCGAGCTTGTTATTACCATCCTGATATCTAATATTGCCTCTTTACCTATTGAAGATACGGGCATACCGCTGCTGGCCGGCGCCGTACCGATTTTGACCCTGGTTTCGTTTGAAATACTCATCTCGGTTCTTTGCCTGAAAAGTCTGAGATTCCGAAAATTTGTTACCGGCGACGCAAAGATAGTGATTCAAAACGGCACAATAGACCAAACTGCGCTGCGTGAGCTGCGGTTTTCGGTAGATGACTTAATGGAGGAACTTCGAGCAAAAAGCATCTTCTCGCTGCAGGATGTGCAGCTTGCCATCGTGGAAACCAGCGGCGCCGTGTCGGTATACAAAAAAACCGAGCAGGAGGCCGTTACCCCGTTACAGCTGGGATTAACCGTTGACAATTTGTCCCCGCCGGTTTTGGTTATCAGCGACGGCGATTTTCTGGAGGACGGTATGGCACTTTGCGGAGTGAACCGGGGATGGATTGAAGATGTTCTTGCCAGCAAAAAACTTTGTGTTTCGGATGTCTTTATTATGACCCTTGATTCCGCCCGGTCCGTATACATTGTGCAAAAGCAAAGGGGATCGGCATGAAACGATTTGTTATTTCCTTGGCACTGATTGTTGGTGTTTGTATCATGTCCGCGCATTCGCTGTGGTTTCTTACCAATGCGCGTGATACCTTGTTTTGCTTGACCGATGAAATTAAAACGGCATATTCTTCAGATGATTACAAAACGGCGTACGACCTAAGCCGCAAGCTGGCTAACTACTGGGACGGCAGCCGAACCACCTTGGCTTTGTTCTTTCGCAGGCATCAGCTCGATGAGCTGAGCGAATCGATAACAAAGCTTCCCTCATATATTATGTATAAAGAAGATTCGGAAATCCTAGCAGAGCTGACACGAATACGCGAAAGGATAAACTCTTTGTGGAAAAGTGAGCAACCCAGACTGCGAAGTATTTTTTAGCCACAACGAAAAAAAGGCTCCCGTAAGAAAGCCTTTTTTTATATTTCTTATTTATCGCGTTCCATCATGGCCTTAAGTTCATTCATGAAGGTAGTAAGGTCGCCAAACTGCCGATAAACCGACGCAAATCGCACATAGGCGACTTCATCAACGGTACGCAGCTTTTCCATAGCAAGCTCGCCAATACGCTCGGTGGTAACCTCCCGGTCAAGAGAGTTTTGCAACGCGGATTCGATGTCATTGACCGCTGTTTCTATCATATCAATAGAAACCGTTCGCTTTTCACATGCACGCAAAAAGCTGTTGATAAGCTTATCGCGGTCAAACGGCTCACGCGACTTGTCCCGTTTTATTACGATGAGCGGTAGTGTCTCCACGACCTCATAGGTGGTAAAACGCTTGCCGCATTTTAAGCATTCCCGTCTGCGGCGGATGCTCTTTCCCTCATCGGTGGGGCGAGAATCGATTACCTTGCTCTCTGCATACAGGCAAAAAGGACATCTCATGTTGTCTACCCTCCATATTGTTTTGCTTATGCTCAGGTTCATTTGCCATCCGCCATAAAACCGCACGCTTAGGTTACAACAGAACAAAAATCGTACACAACCCTATTTTTCTATCATATCATGCGAGAAATGGCAATACAACAACAAAATGATATTTTCACTGGGCAAAGAGCAAAGCCAAAAGCGCTACTGCCAGAACAAAAGTGCCATGAAATCGTTGACGACATCCGTCAACGCCACCGGGGTAACCGTGCCGCGGCGAAGCAAAGCCAGCAGGCGCTGTACCGTGCAAAGATCGGTTGAAATGTCTGGTATTGTGGCGTTCTCTGTTTTACTTTCACAGTACTTCGTAACAGAAACACCGTATGTAGTAAGCGTCCCCTCACCCAGCTCGGCAACAGCGGGGTCTATCGGGGTTTCTACAATCTCATAAATCAGGCGCATGTCCTCCACCAGTTCTGTGTCTAGCTTGTCCAGATATACTGTTCCTTGCACTTTTTTACTCTCCTTCCAAATATACGATACGTGTTTCGCGAAACAACATAATTATACAAAAACAACGGTATATTTGGAAGAAAATTCTTCATTCATGATGTTTTATAGTTCGACATTTTTGGCGCAGAAAGTTGACCGTCATCCCTGTGACGGTAGTTATTATGTTAATTACCCGCCCTTTCTCTGTCGGTTTATGCGGTTTCATTTGTCAGCTTGCACAAGGGTTTTTAGGGCGGACAGTGAAGTAAACAATTCGTCTGCCTCGTTGAAATTCTCCCTGTACAGTTCAAGGATGACGTTGCCGTCAAAGCCCACCTTGCCAAGAGCACGAAACAATTCCTTTATACTTAGCGTCCCCATGCCTACAGGCAGACAATCTCCCTGTTCGCTGTGGTCACTCAGATGCAGATGAACAAGGCTGTTTCCCATTGCATGGACCATCTCAAACACATCCTGCCGCGCGCGCACCGCCTGCTTGATATCCAACACAAAGCTTACGTCATTCCCCAGCGCACGGCGCATCGTTTGAATAAACTCCACCGAGTGTGAGCGGCAGCGCACAACGTTTTCCTGCGCCACCCTTACCCCGTAGCATTTGCCCAGCTCATACAGGCGCAGGTAGCGCTGAAAATACCGCTGGTCGGGGCACTGGCTATCCCTTCTGTCTCCGTGCAGAACAAACACAGTGGCGCCAAGCCTTGTACAGGCATCAAAGTACTGCTTATGCAATTCCAGAAAATCTTCAAAACGGCGTTCATAATCGGTAAACATCATAAACGGCTCAAACCCGCTGGTAAACGGATGAACGGAAGCAACACGCAACTCCGATGCATCACACATCCGTCGGATTTCATCAAGGTACCCCGGCGCAAGCTCGGAGTAGGTGTTGATAAACACCTCGCACACCTCTAGCTGTTTCTTGCAGTAATACGCTATCGTCTTTTCGGTTTCTTGCGGGTACAGGCAGGCAGTGGATAGTCCAAGCTCCATTGTGTTCCTCTTTCATGAATCGACAAACCCATGCGAATATTAAAACTATATATAGCGATAACGGGCAGGTAATGTCTCTTTAAATTCCATTATATAGTATTTTGTCGCATTTGTCTATACAATATAGCAATAATACCGAATAAACTATAAAACTCCCCCTGGTTTTACAGAGGGAGTCTTGTTGTAACATCGGCAATGCTGCGCGAGTAAGTTGCACAGGCACAAAGCGACTAATCCTCTCAGGTTCCGGTACGCTTTGTATTATAGCTAATTAACTTCAATAATGTCCGATAAAAATCGAGCAAAAGCTTGCATTTATGGCTTTTACGTAGATTTTTTCGTTGACATTATAAATTTGATTAGGTATATGTCTGCTCCGGTTCGCCAAGCTGTGCACAGATTAGGTCAAACAGGGTTTGGATGCGTTCGTGCTCCCCCTTGAGATGCAGGTAGCCAAACAACGTCTCCAGCCCCGTTGCTGCTCGGTAGTCCGCCGGGGATGCGTTCTTAGGCACAGTGGTACTGTTGGCATTGCGCCCGCGCTTGTAAATCGCGGTTTCATCCTCGGTTAACAGGGGGGCGATTAGTCCCGCCGCCTTTGCCTGCGCCGAGCAGCGAACCATCGTCACCGCCTTGACATGCAAGGTATGCGCTGGCATATTCCCTTGACGGGACAGATACTCGCGCACCATCAGTTCAAACACGGCATCACCCAAAAAGGCAAGCGCGAGCGGGCTTTTTAGTTTTGGGTTTGCGTTCTCTTCCAGTTCCGGTCGCGTGTTGCATTCCTCCGTTTCTTACACAGCGGGCATAATCCGGCTAATCGACATAGTCAAACTCGAAGCCGTAGATATTGACGGTGTCGCCTTCCTTCACGCCTGCCTCAACCAGGCGTTCGATTATGCCTTTTTCCACCAGCATGCGCTGAAAGTATTGCAGTGACTCGTAGTCATCCATGTTGCAGCTGTTCAGGATGCGAATAAGCCACGGTGCGTTCTCGACAAGATACACGCTGTCCTCGATGCGCACATCAAACGCGTACTCCTGTTCAGGGGGAAGTTCAGGCACACTCTCCGCCTCGTAGGTTTTTATGGGAGGAAGCTCCTTTAGCTGTGCGGCTATCGCGTACTTAAGCTCCTCAATACCCGAAATCGCCGCCGCCGAGATGGCAAACACCGGGTAACCCCTTTGCTCGATAGCGTTACGAAACGCGGCAATCTGCTCGTCGGTGGCAAGATCGCACTTATTGGCAACCACAATCTGCGGGCGCTTGGCAAGCTCCGCGTCAAAGTTCGCCAGCTCGTAGTTGATTTTATCAAAATCCTCTATGGGGTCGCGTCCCTCAAAGCCCGATACATCCACGATGTGAACAATCAGGCGGCAACGGTCTACATGGCGTAAAAAGTCATGCCCCAGACCCACTCCCTCGGATGCACCTTCAATCAGCCCCGGGATGTCGGCCATAACAAACGAGTTGCCCTCCGAGATGCGTACCACACCCAGCACCGGAACCAGTGTGGTGAAGTGATAGTTTGCAATCTCGGGCTTTGCGTTGCTTACAACCGAAATCAGCGTAGATTTACCCACATTGGGAAAGCCCACGAGTCCCACATCCGCAAGCAGCTTAAGCTCCAAAACAAGGTCCATTGCCTCGCCGGGAATACCCGCCTTTGCAAAGCGCGGAATCTGACGTGTCGGGGTCGCAAAATGCGAGTTGCCCCAGCCGCCCTTACCGCCACGCGCGATGACAACCGGTTCATCGCCCGAGATATCGGCTACGATTCGCCCGGAAGCAGCGTCCTTTACCAGGGTGCCCTTGGGCAGACGCAGCACAAGGTTTTCGCCGCTTTTTCCTGTGCAGCGCTTGGAGGTGCCGGGAGCGCCGTTTTGCGCAACGTAGTTCTTTTTGTATTTAAAGTCGATTAGTGTATTCAGGTTGTTGTCGGCCAAAAAAACAACGTCTCCGCCCTTGCCGCCGTCGCCGCCGTCGGGACCACCCGCCGCAACGTATTTTTCTCGGTGAAAGGACACGGCTCCATTTCCGCCGTCGCCCGCACGCACACTGATTCTTGCCTTATCGATAAACATTGCAGCAAGCCCCCTGTTCTTTGTATAATTAAAGTATGCCCTTGCCGTCGGTCTAAAACAGACCGCACAGGTAAAACAGTCAAAAAATCCCGAGCGATACGGCTCGGGATTTTTGCAAATCAAACACAGACGTTTGGCAACAACCAAACGCACAGAACCATTACGCTACTGATTACTGCTCGACTGCGTAAACGCTAACCTTTTTGCGGTCTCTGCCTAAACGCTCGAACTTTACCTTGCCGTCAGCGGTAGCGAACAGGGTGTCGTCAGAGCCGATGCCCACGTTCTCGCCGGGATGGATATGGGTGCCGCGCTGGCGAACAAGAATGTTGCCTGCGAGTACGAACTGTCCGTCCGCACGCTTTACGCCAAGACGCTTGGACTCGGAGTCACGGCCGTTCTTGGTCGAACCCATTCCCTTTTTATGCGCAAAAAACTGCATACTGATTCTAATCATAACGTTGACCATTCCTTTCTTATGGAAGATGGGGTCATTATGCGGTTTCTTCCTCATCAAATCACCGCGTAAAACCCAACGTTTAAAAGAGTCGTCTTTTAAACCATGCAACCTATTTACTCGATTATCACGCTGATCGCGTCTTTGTATTCCTCGCTTAGCAGGTTTAGGTGCAGGTGCAACGCACCGATAAGCACGTTAGCGCTTTCGTCCGGCGTTCCACCGGGAAGTAGCACTCCGATGGTGTCGCCGTCAACCTGAACCTGAGCCTTTATGCCGGCAATCTCGGTAATACCGTTTGCCGTAAGCTGTACCGCCGAGGAAACCGCGGCACACGCAACATCAAAGCCATACTGCTCACAGCCCGCATGCCCCGATACCGTAAACGAACGGTAGCCGCCGCTGTCTTTTGCAAACCTTGCAGTAATCATATAAATTACCACCTTAAGCCTTTTGGAGAAAGGCATCGAGCCCAATCAGCTTACGCGGTGATCGTCTCAATCTGAACCTTCGTGTAGGGCTGTCTGTGACCCATCTTGCGCTTTTCGCCTTTTTTAGACTTGTAGGTAAACACCGTAATCTTCTTCGCCTTGCCGTTCTTTAACGCCTTGGCTGTTACGGTCGCACCCGCTACGATGGGGTTGCCAAACGTTACGCCGCTGTCGCCAGACACTGCAATCACCTTATCAAAGGTCACTGTATCGTCAGCCGCAACAGCCAGCTTCTCGATGTAAAGCACATCGCCCTGAGCAACCTTGTACTGTTTTCCGCCGGTCTCAATAATTGCGTACATTAATGGAGGCACCTGCCTTTTTTATAAAACTCGCTGCCGTCAGGCGGGGTTAACCCGCTTAAATGCCCGCAGCATGCGGCATTAAACATATTATCACAGTTTGTCAAATTAGTCAACCGCTCAGGTTTGGATTTTTGCTGCCTGCTACGTGTTTTGCAGCCTTGCCGCAGACACGGTGTTTTTGAGCAATGTCGCAATGGTCATGGGCCCTACGCCACCCGGCACGGGGGTTATCATGCCCGCCGTCTCGCTGACCGAGTCAAAGTCCACGTCGCCGCACAGCTTGCCGTTTTCGTCACGGTTCATGCCTACGTCAATGACCACTGCGCCGGGCTTGACCATATCGGCGGTGACAAACTTCGCCCTGCCGATGGCAACCACCAGCACATCCGCACGGCGGGTTACCGCCGCAAGGTCACGGGTTTTTGAGTGACAGACAGTCACTGTCGCGTTACGGTGAAGCAGCAGCATGGACATGGGCTTACCCACAATGTTGCTGCGCCCGATAACAACACATTCCTTGCCCGAAAGGTCGATGCCCGACTTGTCGAGCAGCTCGATTATGCCCGCAGGGGTGCAGGGCAGAAAATCGTAGTCGCCTATCATAATCTTGCCCACATTCACGGGGTGAAATGCGTCCACATCCTTGAGCGGGGAGATTGCGTCGATGACTGTTTTTTCATCGATGTGTGCCGGCAGGGGCAACTGCACCAGGATGCCGTTGATATCCCCGCGGGTGTTAAGTTCGGCTATCAGCGCAAGCAGTTCGTCCTGCGTGGTCTGTTCCTCCAGCGCGTACTCTACCGAGAGGATGCCCGCCTCGGCGCACGCCTTCTTTTTGTTGTTGACATACACGCGTGAGGCGCTGTTGTTTCCCACAATCACAACGGCAAGCCCTACTGCTATGCCATGCTCCCCAAGCGTTTTTACCTCAGCGGCTACCTCCGCCTTCACCTGCATACTCACGGCCTTGCCGTCAATCAGCTTTGCCATACCCATCGTCTCCTTATCTCTGTACAAAATCGAATGCAGGCCGCGTGCTAAGGCGCACACGGTCTGCATGTTATGTGTTTGGCTACTGCTGTTCGGATTCTTCCGGCTTATCGTCCGACTCCGGATCGGCAGACGGTTCTGCATCCAGCTCCACGTCTTCGCTCTCGCCCTCGGCAGGTTGCTCTTGCGCGTCCGTTGTTGTGGTCTCGTCGCCTTCGGTTTTCGTCTCTACGTCCGAAGCCTTTTTGCCCTTGTTCTTTAACAGCTCATCGATTTCAGCCAGCATCACGGCGCTTTCTTCGGTCTGTCCGTAGGGCTTTTTGTATTCGGGGTCGTGCTCGGAGGCTATGCGGTAGCGCAGTACAATCTCAAGGATGATAGCCCCAAACATCAGCACCGCGGCGAGCACCTGCGAAACGCGAACCGCGCCGATGACTAAGCTGTCGGTACGAAGCCCCTCAATAAAGAAGCGCCCAAAGCCGTACCACGCAGTGTACAGCAAAAAGATCTCGCCGTCATAGCGGCGATGCTTAAAGAACAAATGCAGCAGTAAAAAGCCCAGCGCGCACCACAGCGACTCGTACAAAAAGGTAGGATGCACGGGGTCGTTTACGACGATATTCATACCCTGCTCCTGCAGTTTATCCACATTCGCAAGCAGGTAATACATAATGCGATCGCTGGTCATACCCCAGGGAAGGTTGGTGTTGCCGCCGAACGCCTCTACGTTAAAGAAGTTGCCCCAGCGTCCGATGCTCTGACCGATTAAGAAGCCCATCGCGGCAAGGTCAAACACCGGCAATACCTTTACCTTGCGCCATTTGCAGATTAAAAACGCCACCAGCAGTCCGCCGATCAGCCCGCCGTAAATGCCAAGGCCCCCGTTCCACACTTTATAGATTTCACCGAGGTTATCCTTGTAATAGCTCCACTCAAACACAACGTAATACAGGCGCGCACCGAGGATACCGCCCACAAAACCGCCCATAATCACATCGATAAAGCGGTCGGGGTGTACGCCGGATTTTCTTGCGCGGGTCAGAGCGTAGGTCAGCGCAAGTGCCACACCCACAGCAATAAGAATGCCATACCAGTATACCGTAAACGGGCCAATTTGAAATGCCACTCGGCTTAGGTTAAACGAAAGACCCAAACCGGGAAAGTTAAGTACTTCAGTCATAGCCTTAGTCTCCATTCGTTAAGTATTAGGGGTTTTTATGCAAAGCCGCAGCCGAGCGGGTAAGATACCATCTTGCCTATGTATCCCCACGAGGGGAGTATTACTGCGCCGCCTTGGGTTTCACGACCGAAAGCGCGGTGTGTTTCATCTTAAAGTTCCGGCGGGCAGTATCGTTAACCGCTTCGCGGTCGATGGCAGCTAGGGTGTCTACAATATCATAGGCGCTGCGCCCGTACAAAAACGAGGTGACAAGCGCCGACGCAACCGATTCGACGTTGTTGTACGCAAATACCAGACGTCCGTAGTAATATTTCTTCGCTCGCTCAAATGCCTGTTCGTCAATGCCGTTTTCCACTATCTCGTCAAATGCCTTTTCAATCTCGGCTACAACGCGCTTGGGATCCTTGGATTCGCCAGAAAACACGTTTGCCACGCACTCACGCTCTATCATACTTTCGTAGGCAAAGCTGTCATTAATCAGCCCCTGCTCGTACAGCCAAGCGTACAGCGGCGAGGCTTCGCCCGTTACCGCTTCGAGCAGAATGTCGTTTGCCACACTGCGGCGCAGCTGCTCGTTCTGCGTATAGGGCGCAACCTTGTAGCCGAACTGGAACAGAGGGATGGACACCTCAAACTCCTGCTCGATGTACTGCTGCCCCACCTCCTCCGGCTCGTCCGGAAACAGGCGGTCGATACCCACATCGGGCGCTTGCTTTAGCACGCGGTCGCACACGGCGAGCACCTTGTCTGTCTCGAAATTACCCGAAACGGCAAGCACCATGTTGCGCAGGTTGTAAAAGGTGTGGTAGCACCGATACAGTAGGTCTTTGTCAATCTGCGCGATGGTTTGCTGCGTACCCGCGATGTCGATGCGGATGGGGCTTTTGACGTACATCGCGCGCAGTAGGTTAAAGAACACCCGCCAGCCGGGGTTGTCGTTGTACATCTCTATCTCCTGCCCGATGATACCCTGCTCTTTTTGCACCGATTGCTCGGTAAAATACGGGGTGGTTACCATCGTAAGCAGAACCTCAAGCGCCTCGTACACCTCGCCGGACGACAAAAACTCGTAGGCGGTGCGGTCAAAGGAGGTAAAGGCGTTTGCGCTCGCGCCCGTTTTGGCGTATTTCTCAAACGCGTCGCCGTCCTCATCCTCGAACATCTTATGCTCTAAAAAATGCGCAATGCCCTCGGGCACCTCGGCATACTCCTGCTCCTGTGTCGTTTTAAAACAGGTGTCGAGCGAGCCGTACTTTGTTGCAAACAGCGCGTACGCCGAGCTGTACCCCTGCATGGGGCTGAGCAGGATAGTTAGCCCGCTGGGATGCTCATACCGGTAATACTGCTCGCCGAGCAGCTCGTTTTTTATCGTCTGTAACGTTTTCATGTTAAAACCGTGCCTTTCCGATTTTGCATAATCCGTAGCCTGCGAAAGCGGGCGTATTACACCCTACGCGTTTTGGCCGGTTAAGAAGTACACCGTGTCAAGCTGTATATGCTGCGCAGCCTGTGCCAGATCCTGTACCGTGACGCGTTCGAGCTGCGCGGCGACCTCCTCGGGGTCTCGGGCGGTGCCTGCAAAAATCTGCCCCAGGTAGTAGGTCTCCACCGATTTTGTGGAATCGAACACCGCGTTATAGCCGTTTTTGATGGCAAGCACGGCGTTCGTTAGCTCCTCGTCGGTAATCCCCCCGTTTTTCATTTCGTCAAGCTGGCGCACAATCTCATCCCGCGCTTTTTGCATGTTGGCGGCCTCTATGCCGCAATCCACCATGACAATGCCCTTGTAGCGGTCGTATCGCGCCGCGCAATAGTAGCATAGGCTAAGCTTTTCGCGCACATTGCGAAACAGCTTGGAGGTAGGCGTTGCGCCATAAACAGCGGACGCCAAAAATGCCACGAGGCTTTTTTGCTCGTCGGCAACGCTTGCCCCCGCGCGAAAGCCCAGCACAAGCTTTGACTGGGCGATATCCATGTGCTCGGTAACCTCTTTGACCGCCTCCACCTCGTGGCGGACATCGGTGGTCATGGTAAAGCTGCCTGTACGCTTGATCTGCCCAAAAGCTTCTTCAAATATCTGTTTTGCCGCCGCGGGATCGCCACATCCGGCAAAGAACACCTCAACCGTCGCGTTCTCCATCAGCTCGCGGTATGCGTCGGCAAGCACCGCGCCGGTAATGGAGGGCACGTCCTCTTTATAGCCGTAGCGCGGTACGGCAAACCGCTCGTCGGCACACATGTGCTTAGAGCACTGCATAATGGCGTAGCTGCGTTTTTCGTTAATCTCCGACTCGATCTGATCGATAAGCACCTGCTTTTCGACCTTTATCACCTCGTCGGGGAAAGCGCCGTCCCGGATGGCGGGCGATAGCAGCAGCGAACACAACAGCCGCGCCGCCTGTTCGGTCACCGGCTCCTTACCCAAGGCATAGCGGTCGTCAATGGCGGTAACAAACAGGCTGATGCCCTGATTCTCGCCGATCTTAAGCACGTCGCTGTCAAGATAAGCGCCGTACAGATCGCACAGCCTTTCGTTAATCTCGGTAAAGGTTTTATACTCGCGGCTGCATTTGCGCAGCACGGCACACAACAGCGCGTTAGCCGTAGCCGTTTTGCGCTCGAGCGGCATGATTAAATTTACCGATATCCGGTTTGTTTTGTAGCGCGCATCGGTAACACTGGAAAAATACACGTTGTGCGCGATCTTCTCTCGGTTTAGCTTGCTTGACATATCTGTCCTCCGCACCATTTATCCTTGTTCGGGCTTGTTCGGCAAAACACTGCACCGCGCCGCATTGCGCCGATTCCCTGGTCCCAAAACTATCGCTATGGGTTTTGGGTTATTTGCATAAACGGGTTTTCCATTTCTTCTCTTGCCATTTTACCACACAAACACAAACAGTTCCATACCGCCGTATAAATTTAACAATCGCTTCACGATTTTGCCTTTGCGCTACCGCCTTAGCTTTACATCGTGCACCCCGCCGTCGAGAGGGATGACAACCGCACCGGGAGCATCTGCGTGCTCGGAGGAGACGCGCACCCGAATGGTGGTGCCAAAGAAACTCAGGCGCATTGCAAAGCCATCCCACGCCTTGGGTATGTGTGGTGTAAGCTCCAGCGTTTTACCGCGCAAGCGAATACCCAGTAAATCCTCCACAACCGTACGGTAATACCAGCCCGCGGCTCCAGTATAGATGCTCCATCCGCCCCTGCCATAGGCACCGGGGTTGGTATACACATCCGCAGCAAGGTAATACGGTTCCAGCCGGTACGCGTCGGCTATGCGTTGCTCCTTGTATTTGTTGGCCGGATTAATCAGGCACAGCAGCTCGTAGCCCTTTTCGGTCATGCCCGCCTTAAGCAATGCCTGCGCAAGCCAGATGGACGCATGGGTGTACTGTCCTCCGTTTTCCCGGATGCCGGGCGGATACGCCTTGACATACCCGGGGGTTTGCATGCCCTTGTTAAAGGACGGCTTAAAAAGACGAACAATGCCGTTATCCGCATCCACCAGATGGGTACACGCGTTTTCGAGCGCGGTGTTTACCCGCTCCTTATCCGGCATGCCCGCAAACACCGCAAAGCTTTGCGGCAGCGAATCGATGCGGCACTCGTCATTTTGCGCGCTGCCCATTTTTGTGCCGTCGTCATAAAACGCCCGCAGATACCAACCGCCGTCAAAGCAGTGGTCATCCACCGCTGTGCGCAACAACGACGCATTATCCCTTAGGCGCTGTGCACGCGCAGTGTCTCCGCGCTGCTCGCACACCGGTGCAAACCGATCCAGCACCACCGACAGAAACAGCGCGAGCCACACGCTTTCGCCCCTGCCGTCGGCACCCACCTGGTTGTAGCCGTCGTTCCAATCCCCGCTGCCCATCAGCGGCAAGCCATGCTCGCCAAGGCGCATAGCGTGTTCGATGGCGCGACAGCAGTGGTCATAGATATCCCCCGTCTCGTCCGAGACAGACGGACCGAAATACCGCTCGTGCTCGCCCGATGACAGCGCTGCTCCCCCCAGATAGGGAACCCGCACATCGAGCAATGAGGTGTCGTTTGTTTTTTCAAGGTATTCGCATACGGTGTACGGCAGCCATAGCAGGTCGTCGCTGTAACGGGTTCTTACACCCCGTATGCCGCCGCCCCGCTGGGGCAGACTGTGCCACCAGTGTAGCACATCCCCCTCCTTAAACTGTGCCCTTGCCGCACGCAGGATGTGCCGCCGCGCGGGCTTGGGGTCTAGCAGCAGGCTTGCGCACACATCCTGAAGCTGGTCGCGAAAGCCCCACGCACCGCCGCACTGATAGTAGCCGGTGCGCCCCATAATGCGCGCATGCTCGGTCTGGTGGGGTAACCACGTGTTGACCAGATGGTTGAGCAGCCGGTCGGGGGTGTCAATCCAGATGTTGTTTTCGCGCTCCCGACGCTGCGTGCTGCTTCTTGCCTGCTTAACGCAGGCATTTTTGTCTTTGCCGTAGCTTAGTACAAACCGCACCGAGTACCGCCCGCTGGGCGGAAGCTTGTACGGGTGAACCGCCGCGGCACACGGGTCGTCGTTGGGGTACGCTTGCTCGGGTATTGGCTTTGCGCACAGAAACGCCGCGCGCTCGCAGTGGTAGTATACGTCTTTTTTGTCGCAACCCACCGCCATGCAACCGCCCACCGCGGTATTAAACGGATTGGTGAGCGTAAGCATGCCGTCGTACAGGCTGGGGATTAAGTGACGCGCCGTACTGCGGTTTACCCCGAGTACCGGCTCAGAGTAGTAGCAGAGCTCGATGTCAATCACCTCCTTGGTGGTGTTTTGCAGGGTAACATCAAGATATTTCGCGCACCCTTGCGGGGAGATTGAGACGATGACGGTTGATTTAATTTTTCCAAACACCGCCCTGCCCTCATATACCGCGTCACGGGGAGAGAACGATGCGAGCGCGCCGTTTACAAGGTCAAAGCGCATACCTCCGGTGTCCAGTACCAGCATCTCGCCCACGTTGTCCAGCGCAAGGTCGTTAAACCATGGCGTAAGCTTGTTTTCTCTGGCGTTGACCGCCCAGCTAAAGCCCAGCGCCTTATCGGACAGCAGTGTGCCAAAGGCGGGATTTGACAACACATGACACCACGGTGCCTGCGGTGTACCCGTGACATAAAAGCGTTCCCGGGTAAACGCGCCGCCTATCACACGATCCTCTCCAACGATATTCAGCCGCTCCTTCTCTGACGGGATGACGGTAAGCGGCAGATAGGCGCACGCAGGCAGAGGATGCCGCACCAGCGACTCCTCGACCACATGGCTTGCAGCGGCATACAACAGCGTTCTTGTTTTTGCGTCGTGCGTGGCCAGATTTACCGCATGGATGCCCACCCTCGCGCCGAGAAGATCCTCTGCCATGCAATCGCGTGCCAGGTCGGCGAGCGTTTCACGTATCGCGTCTTCCTGCTGCTGTGAATTGCTGTACAGTACCACAAGGTCAAAAAACACATTGCACACCCTAAGCTTTTGCAGCAGCTTGATATAACCCTCGCAACGCACTACATCGTCGGGGTCGCGCACCTCTATCAATACAATGGGGTAGTCGCCCGAAATGCTGAGCCCCCAAAGCCCGTGAACTCCCAGCTCGTTTGCTTTTGCCGCACTAATACTCTCCTGCGTATCGCGCCGCGGGTAAAACAACTGCGGCAGAACGCTTTGCCCGATTCGATCCTCGAGCTTTGTCGTGGCGACGGGCGAGCGCGCGGCGCGGGCGGAGCCGATAGCCCCCCTGCGCCGTGCAGCAACCACGCGGGAAACTGCGCCCTCCGGCGTATCATCCACCGCAATCACAAACGCAAACTCCTTTTGGGCACCGGGTGCTATTTCGGCATTAACGCGGATGGCGCACACGGCGTCGGGCACCCCTTCTCCGCCCAGAAACGGACGGCTGAACACGTTGCCCAGTGAAGCGATTCCATAGGGCGGCGTTAACAGGTTGTGTTTTACTGTTTCGTACTCAAACGGCGTCTCATCCAAAAAGCCGATTGCAACGCTCACGTCGCTTTCGCCCGGGCGGGTACGTCTGCTGAAGATCAGGCTGCTAGACGCGCGGTCGTACGCCGCCTGCAAAAACAGTCGGGTAAACGCGGGGTGCGCCTCCACATCCCGAGCCGGGGCAAGCGCCGGCTCGAAGTACACAAGCACCTGCGCCTTCTCCTTTTTGGGGGAATTGTTCTTTACAACGCCGACATACTGGCAGACGGGAAGGTCGCTGTAAACACATACCTGAAGCCCCGCCTCAAGCTGCTCCTTCACCCCGTAATACTCTACGCCCGAGCCAAACAGCTTTGCAACATGCTTTGCTTTTGCGTCATAAAAGGGCGCGGTGGTTGCGCACACCAGTTGGTTTTGCATCTGCGCCACAAAGTACACCCCGCAGGGTGCGCGCAGAGGGTCGGTGGTGCGGCGGGTAATGTCGATGCTGCCAAACGACACATGCTGGGTGCCCACATCGCTGAGAACGGCGGTCAGTTCGCCGTTTGATAGGATCTGGACATGCGTGTTTTGGGGCGACACGTCGGTATACACCTCCTCGGTAGGGGTTTCCCGCCCATGGCGGGGTGCCTGAGTGCGGTCGGCTACGTCTTCGAAGATCAGGCTGCCGGCTGCAATCTTTTCCTCCAGCAGTTCCTGTGCCGCCTTCATGGCACGGTCGGACATAAAGCGGCGCTGCATGCAGTTATCGTGAACGGTGTTGTTTACGGCAAGCAGACTCATTCCCACATGGTGCGCCATAAAACTGCGCACAATGCCCCGCTTGTACGCGCCGGTGCGGCGATGGGTGTAATCGCACGCCTCATAAAAACCCCATTTGCCCACCATGCCAATCTTTTCAAGCTCGGCAAGATTTTTCAGCGCACCGTATGGGTCGTGCTCCATTGTCAGAAAGGTGGAATAGGGCGATACCACATATTCCCCGTTAAGCCCCCGCATCAACCCGAGCTTTTGTACCCCGTGCGCCTTATAGCGATAGTTTAACTGATTGTCAAACGCATAAAACCCGCTCTCTGAAACGCCCCATGGCAGCGACAGACTGCGCGCACGCAGCTTTTGACAATAGATGCAAAAACGCAGCGCCTCGTACAGCAAGGACCCCTCATGAACAGGCAGCAGCAGGTGCGGCATAAAGTACTCAAACACGCTGCCACCCCACGAAATCGGTCCCGCAAAGGTGCCCTGACGCGCAAGAGTACGAGCAAGTGCTCCCCAGTGTTTTTTTGGTACCTGCCCGGTTGCAATGGCAAAATAGCTGGTAAGGCGCGCTTCGCTCATCAACAGGTCGTAATGCGAGGGAACAAGGCTCTGCGCCTCGCAGTCGTACCCCACCGAAAACAGCTTTTTTCGTTTGTTGTAAAACATCGAAAGGTCTGCTTCGTTTATCAGGGTGTTAATCTGCTCGGTTATCCTCGCAAGCGGTTCGGGCTGGGTGATATACTCCTTGATTCCCTCACGCAATGCGACAAGGCAGCATAGAAAGTTTGCACTATCCACCGACGAAACAAACGCAGGCTGCAACAGCGCGAGCGTGCGGGTATCGTACCAGTTATAGAGGTTACCCTTGAACCGCTGCATACGCATAACGGTAGCAAGACTTCGCTCGATGCGAAACGTCATCTCCTCGGTAGTGATAAAATGAAAATCTCGCGCCGCCAGGGTACACAGCAGCATCAGTCCGATGTTGGTGGGCGATGTGCGGTGCGCCACGGCATAGGTGGGCGCTTCCTGCACATTGTCCGGCGGCAGGTAGTTTTCGCGTGCCGTACAGGTCTTTTCGTAGTACCGCCACATCATCGCGGCATAGGCGGTAAGCACATCCTGCGTTTGTGAGTCAATCCGTTTGCCCTGACTGCCTGTCTCCTTCGACGAAGCAAAAGCGATAAAAGGCGAAAGTAAAAATACGATGCCAAACAGCCTTAATACGCTTACGGGTGAAAACAAAAGCACTACCCCGGTTACGACGCCGGGCAAAAGATCCTGCAGGTGCGAAAAAAAGCGCTTGCCGCCGCGCTCCGCATCCGCCGCGGTTGTCCATTCCAACAGCTTTTCGTGTGATACGGTCATACGATAAGCCGAGCGAATTACTGCGTCCGCTGCCATAAAGGCGTGCTTTGGCAAAAACAAAAACGAAAAAAAAGCCTGTGACACACTCTCGAGTGCCGCGGGCAGCACTTTGGAGTAGTACTCCCGCGACAGCGCAAACCCGCGGCTTGAGAAGATTGCCGTCACCGTCGTTAGCAGCTGGGGTGCTGTCATAGCAAAAAAGCCCCCCAGCGCAAGGGAATAGCTGAGCGGGGAATCTGCAAAAAACGCTGCCGCAATACACAGGTATGCCGCCACAGGGGTCAGGGCGCGGCGCAGATTATCAAACAGTTTATAGCGCGAAACGCCGCTGAGAACGTTGCGCTCCTTCACCCCGCCGCGCGTAATCTGAGAAAAAACAAAGGGCGTGTTTTGTACGTCACCGCGAATCCACCGGTGCTGGCGCGAAAAGAAGCTTACCGCGTTTTGCGGGAAGCTTTCGGTCAGCTCCACATCCGACACATATGCCGTGCGCAGGTACTCGCCCTCCAGAATATCGTGCGAAAGGATAACGCCCTCGTCAACGCGTTGATCCATCACCTCAAAAAAAGCGTGAATGTCTATAAGACCTTTTCCGGAAAACACGGCGCAGCCGAACAGGTCCTGATACAAATTGGGGCAGACGGCACCATATGCCGTAATACCGCCGCATCCCGCCATCACCTTGCTAAAGCCCGTCTTATACGCAGACGCAAGACTTACGCTGATGCGCGGAAGAAAAATACCGTAGCCTCGGGTGACGGTTCCCGTCTCTTTTGACACTTCCGCACGATTGAGGGGATGGATGGCAGCACCCACCAGCTGCGCTACGGAACCGAGCAAAAGCCCGGTATCGGCGTCCAGCGCAAGGATGTATCGCGTCCGGCGCAACGCGTCCATATCGCCGCAAAACAGCTTAACGGGGATGCTCTGCCCCCCGATGAAGCGCACCAGTTGGGTAATCGCGCCGCGCTTGCGTTCCCATCCGCCAAACCGCTTGCTGGATTTGTTATAGCTGCGCTTGCGCACCAAGAGATAAAAGCAGTTTCCAAAGCGGGCGTTTAAGCGCGTTACTACCCCTTGTACGGCGATGAGCATCGCCTTGTCCTTGGGGTTGGTGGCTTCCTTATCCTCCTTAAAGTCGGCAAGCACCATAAAGCCGACGCCCGCGCCCCCGTTCGTGATATACAGATTTTCTAGATGTTTTTCCAGCTTTGGGGCGTCCTCCGGACGCGGCATGAGCGTGGATACCGTAACCAACGTGTTTGCCGAACTTGGTAGGTCACGCTCAAGCGCAATGCGCGGTATTACCGTTGCGGGAACCCCGCGCATCGCAAACTGCTCGATAAGCGGGCGCACAACCTCCCACAGCGGCAGGTACAACAGCAACGCGGGCCAGATGCTACGCAAAAACAGTCCTAACGTAACACTGAGAATCAGCGGGATTACGGCGGTGAGTGTCAGCGCACAGCGCCCTTTTGCCTGCGCTTTTTCTTGCAAATCGTCCACTAAAAAGATGGGATGGCCGATGTGGCGTTCGCGCGGGGTTTGCCCGTTTTGAACATACGCCAGCATATTCTTAGCCGCCTGCAGCTCGGTGATGTCATGCGCAGCGGCAATACGGGATATCTTAAAACGGTAAAGATTTTTGCTCTCTTCATCCATGTTCGGGTAGTCGCCGGACGGATCCTGCTGCAACACCTGCTCTACCACGCTGCAGTTGTTAAAGATATCCTCAAAGCACAGGTCTGAGATAGCGCGCAGCGAGCCGATACCGTGCGCAAACAAACCCTCGGCTTGCATGTCCCCTTCATCGTCCTCTGCAGCCCCGCGGCATACCGAGATGTACGCGCACCGAAGCGCGGTGGGAACAAAGCACAGCTCCGCCACCGAAAGGGGGGCATCCTTTTGAATCTCGCACAAAAATTGCTCTAGGTTTTCACCGGTCAATTCGGTATGCTTTGCGACAAAAACCGAGCTGATGAGATGGTATACCACGGGAATGGTGCTGCCCTCCATACACGGCAGCGGGTTTTCGTGCCGAAGAGAGCGCACCACCGACCTGCCCTCTGCCTGAAGGGTATAATAGTTATCGTACAGCCACTGTCGTACACCACCGCGGGTTTTTTCATGGCAAACTGCCCGGTACAGTGACCACAGTGTTTTAATCTCTTTTGCAACCGTTACACGCAGTGCAACCGGCTTTTTCATATATGGCTTTTGCGGAATCCTTGCCCTGTCTATCGGGTTGTTTGAATATCCTGTCTTCACGGCATCGGCTCCTTCGTCTTGCAATACCGATATTGTTGACGAAGCTTTGCCGAAAAATTCATGAGCGAATGGGTCTGCTTGTACGCGTATCGCAAACCTTCGTATATTTTTGTTTGTCCGATCAGTATGTTATACTTGGTTTACCCGGTCTTACTTAATAAACAATGAAATAGGATGGTAAACAGATGGACTCACAGCTCTGCTCTATCGTTTCTTTGCTTCTTGACTGGTATGACACACACGCGCGCAGCCTGCCGTGGCGCAGCCTGCCCACGCCGTATCGCATATGGGTGTCCGAAATCATGCTACAGCAGACGCGCGTGGAGGCAGTCATCCCCTATTTTGAGCGGTTTGTCAACGCACTGCCCGATGTGTGTGCCCTTGCACAAGCAGACGAGGCGGTACTGCTTAAGCTATGGGAGGGACTTGGCTACTACAGCCGCGCAAAAAATCTGCAAAAAGCAGCACGTATTATCATGAACCAATACGGCGGCGTAATCCCGGATGATTTTTCGACTTTATGCTCCCTGCCTGGGTTGGGGGTGTACTCCGCCGGTGCGGTGGCGTCCATTGCGTTTGGGGTGCGGGTGCCGGCGGTGGATGGCAATGTGCTTCGGGTTATCAGCCGGGTGAACGCCAGCCGCGACGACAGTTCCGTTGCGGCGGTAAAGCGCGAGATTACCCGACAGGTTACCGATATCCTGCCCAATACACGGGTGGGCGATTTTAACCAGTCTCTGATGGAGCTGGGTGCGACGGTTTGCCTGCCAAACGGCTCGCCGCGGTGCGAGGTCTGCCCGATTCGCACGGCTTGCCGGGCATATAAAGACGGGTTGACCGAACAAATCCCGGTTAAAAAACCCAAAAAGGCGCGAATAAAGGAGAACCGCACGGTGCTGGTCATTGTTTGCGATAACCGCATGGCGGTAAGAAGGCGCGATGAGACCGGTCTGCTCGCGGGGCTATGGGAGCTGCCAAATCTTACAGGGACTTTGTCGCAGGACGAGTGTACTCAGGCTGTCCGTGGTTTGGGGCTTAACCCCCTATCTGTTTTGCCTTTACCGCGCGCAAGGCATATCTTTACCCACATTGAGTGGGATATGACAGGGTATCTGGTGCGGGTAAGCGACTGTGCGCAACACGAACCGCTTCGTTTTGTTACAAGGCAGCAGCTTGAAAGCCGGTATACCATTCCCACCGCGTTTGCCGCATATGTTTCGTTTGCGTGGAAAGACGAGTAGTCTTGCAGGTGCAAGCATTGCGGTTCTCTGCGGCTAGTACGACTTAACCGCACAAAAAGCCACTCCGAATTATGGTACAATAGAACCGCAATTCGGGGTGGCTTATATTTTTATTCAGCAATATGCGATATAGACGTTGCCAGTTTCTTACTTCATCGCGCAACGGTCATGGAACAGGACAGATTAACTGTTCTTGGGCAGCACATATTTGCCTTTAAACTGCTGATACTGGGATTCGAAATACGCGTTGTCTCCTCTACGTATACGCTCCACATACCCGTGGGTATCAAGCCCAGCTTCTTTGGAATGCAGTACCCAAAGCGCTACGTTTGAACAGTGATCTGAAATACGCTCAAACGTGTTGATGATATCCGACAGTACAAACCCCAGTTCGATGGTACAGGTGCCGGTGCGCAGACGCTTGATATGACGCTTCTTCAGGCTTTCGTTAAGGTTGTCAATCACTTCCTCTAGTGGCTCCACGGTTTGAGCAAGCTCGTTATTCTCATTTTCAAACGCCTCGAAGCTGATAGTGATGATTTCTTTAACCGCCTCAATAAATATACGAATCTCCGAAGTGGCTTCCTTGGAAAAAGAGAGCTTTTTTTCATACATCTCTTTTGCCGCTTCCATCACATTTATCGAATGGTCAGAGATACGCTCAAAATCTCCGATGCAGTGCAGAAGGATCGAGATGGTGCGGGAATCCTTCTCGGACAGATTTTTACTGCTTAGCTTAACCAGATAGGTACTAAGCTCATCCTCAAATTTATCGACCTTATTCTCTAAAGCGAGTACCTCGGCAGCGACATCCTCATCATACTGCTCAAGTAATCCAAGTGCCTTAAACATCGAATCCTTGGTCAACCGTGCCATCTTAGTCGTAACGTTTCGGCATTGTTCAGTAGCAAAGGAGGTCTTGTCCAGAAAGCGCACATCAAGAAGCTGAAAATCGCCGACGTTCTCCGATACTGCTTCCAAGTTCTTTTCCGGAAGGGAAAGATACGCGAGCCGCTCCAGCACCTTGGTAAACGGCAGCAAAACAATGGTGCATGATATATTAAATATACTGTGTATCACGGCTACCCCGGCGGGATTTAGTATATCGTCCAAGAAGCCAAAGTTCATCATTGCATTCAAGCCGTAAAACACCGCCATGAAGAAAACGGTGCCGATTAAGTTGAAATACAGGTGAATGAGCGCCGCTCTTTTTGCGTTTTTATTGGCTCCCACAGAGGACAATATCGCGGTAATACAGGTACCGATATTCTGCCCCATGATGATAGGCAATGCCACGCCGATACTGATGCTACCGGTCATACAAAGTGCCTGCAAAACACCCACCGAGGCGGAGGAGCTTTGTATCACCGCCGTAAACAGCGCACCCACAATCAGACCGAGAATCGGGTTTGCAAACATGGTTAGTATATCTACAAATTCCGGCGTTTGTGCAAGGGGCTTTACCGCGGAACTCATCGTATCCATACCAAACATCAACACGCCAAATCCAATAAATATGGACCCGATGTTTTTGTTGCGCTCGCCCTGAAAGAATAAAAGTAAAACCACACCCACCAGCGCAAAGATTGGCGAAAAAGAATCGGGTTTTAAAAGACTGACAAAAAAATTGTCGCTCTGTATACCCGATAGGCTTAAAATCCACGATGTTACGGTTGTTCCGATGTTTGCGCCCATTATTACGCCAACCGCTTGACTTAGCTTCATAATGCCGGAGTTTACAAATCCCACAACCATGACAGTGGTTGCAGAGGACGATTGAATAACACCTGTGACAGCAGCGCCAAGAAGCACCGCCTTAATCGGGTTGGACGTTAACCGCTCCAGCAGTTTTTCCAGCTTTCCTCCCGATGTTTTTTCTAACCCTGTACCCATTGTGTTCATGCCGAATAAAAACAAAGCCAGTCCGCCAATTAGTTGCAGCAAGTTAGAGATTCCCATAATTTTCTCCTCTACTCATCCCTTGTTATCACTATATTTCAATTGTCAATATTATAACACACATTGTATTGTACGTGTATATTTTATGATATTATTCCGTAAAAATCGATGTAGAAGTTTTTAAGAAGGATTGTACGGATTCTATAAGAATTGTGTACGGGCTTTCTGGACATTATAGTATAACCAACTGTATGTGCTGTCTAATTTTTTTGAATAATGCGCTGGCGCGCCTTGACTTTTAGCAAGGGAATGGATTATAATTTTAGTAAATAATAAATTATTTTACATAATTCTAAACTAAAAGGAGAATATGATGAAAACATCAAAAATGACGGTAGACCCAGCTCTTTCCATCGCAGAGATTGACGACCGGTTATATGGCTCGTTTATTGAGCACCTTGGCCGCGCGGTGTACGACGGCATCTACCAGCCCGGTCACCCCAGTGCGGACAGCGACGGATTTCGCACCGATACGATGGCGCTTGTTAGGGAGTTAAAGGTGCCTATCATCCGTTATCCGGGTGGTAATTTCGTATCTAACTTTTACTGGGAGGATAGCGTTGGTCCTGTGGAAGCCAGAAAAAAGCGGCTGGACCTTGCATGGAGAAGCCTTGAGCCCAATGCTGTGGGTATCAGCGAGTTCTACAAATGGACGAAAAAGATTGATTCGCAGGTAATGATGGCGGTTAACCTTGGCACAAGAGGAATCTCCGAGGCCTGCAATTTGCTGGAATACTGCAATCACCCATCCGGCAGCTATTACAGCGACCTGCGCATCAGCCACGGCGACAAGCTGCCCTACAATATTAAAACCTGGTGTTTGGGCAACGAGATGGACGGTCCCTGGCAGGTTGGCAACAAAACCGCCCAGGAGTACGGCAGAATCGCGGCGGAAACCGCCAAAGCGATGCGGCTTATCGATCCTTCAATTGAGCTTGTCAGCTGCGGAAGCTCCGGCGTAGATATGCCGACCTTCCCCGAATGGGAAGCCGAAACATTGATGCATACCTACGAGCATGTGGATTACATCTCGCTGCATCAATACTTCGGCAACAAGAACAACGATACCGAGGACTTCTTTGCCTGCACGCTTGATTTGGAGCGTTTTCTTCACACCGTTATCTCCACCTGTGATTATGTAAAAGCAAGGAAGAGAAGCAAAAAGACCTTAAACCTGAGCTTTGATGAGTGGAATGTGTGGTTCCATTCCAACGACGCGGATGCAGACACTATGAAAAACCGCCCCTGGCAGGTAGCTCCCGCGCTTTTGGAGGACATATACACCTTCGAAGATGCGTTGGTTGTTGGGCTGGTTTTAATCACCTTCTTAAAGTACAGCAACCGGGTTCGCATGGCGTGCCTTGCCCAGCTTGTTAACGTAATCGCGCCGGTTATGACCGAGACGGACGGAACCGCGTGGAAGCAGACAATCTACTACCCGTTCCTGCATGCCTCGGTATACGGTCGCGGAATTGCGCTGCAGCCCATTTTAAACACCACAAAGCATGATACCAAGGGCCACAGCGATGTAACCGACATCGAGGCGATACCCGTTTACAACCCCGAGACCGAGGAGATTACCGTCTTTGCCGTAAACCGCAGCTGCTCGGAGGACATCCTGTTGGAAACCGACCTGCGTGCCTTTGGCGATGTTTCGATGCTGGAATGGATCTGCATGGAGGGCTTTGATATGAGCGCTTCCAATTCCGCGGTCGAGCAAAAGGTCGCCCCCGGCACTCGACAGGACGGCGAGCTGGATGGCGGCGTGTTAAAAACCGTTTTGCACAAGGCGTCGTGGAACGTCATTCGCTTAAAACGCGCATAAAAACACATTCCCCTCACCGTTTTGGTGAGGGGAATGCTATCGTACTGTGTTTTGCTTTACTGTGCACTGTAGCTGACGCGCACATTGATGTTTTGATTGTAGTTGCCAAACGATTCACCGAATATCGTCAGCCCGCCCGCAGGCTTGGTATCATCGGTTACGGCAAGCCGCAGCTTGATATGATCCATTGAACCGATGCTTAAGTCGCGGATTGTTACATCGGATATCTGTAGCCCGTCGATATACGTTCCACTGTGGTTTACAACCAAAAGCTTTAGCAAACCGTACTGGTTGAAGTTTCGGTACCACCAATCGGGCGTAAAGGTACCCTTTTTATCGCCGAAATCCCCGGGACTTGTCCAAGAGCCTAAATAGACGCCGCTTAGGTAAAAGCGAATGTCCGAAGGCCAGATGTTGTTCACGCCGGGCGCCTCCGAGCTGAGCTCGGCGGAGATTGAAATCTGGTCGATAGAATGAAAGGCGGGTACGAGGTTTGGAATCATGTACTCCACATACCCCTTGGTAAACCAAAGGATGTCCGCATCGTATCGATCGGGATGTGAAAAATATCTTGGGTCGTCCACCTCGCCGATTAACGCGTTTTTCGTTGCAATTCCGCAGGTGGGATACACGCTGTAATCGGAAAACCGCCCTACCCTGAGCTGCGTTTCGTAGCTGTTCTTATATTCCTCGCGCGATGCAAACTCAATAATAAGCCGCTCGAGATTAACAGAGCAGAATTTTTGATTTCCGTGCACCCCGGGTCTGCTTTCTACCGCTAAAATGCCGCACTCTTCGAGCTGCTTGATGTGGCTGGTTAATGCGCCGTTGGTGATGCTGAGCGCCGACGCAATTTCATTCATACTAAGGCGTTTACCGCCCAGCAGGAGCTTGATAATCTCGACGCGAATCTCCGAGCCCAGTGCCTTGAAGAGCTTTAGTCCCTCGTCCAGTGAATTGATGTACACAACCGTACCCCCCGCAGGCTTTTCGATTCCTGTATTTAACCGCTTGTTCCCCTTCAGTATAAGCCGTAAAAAACCCGCTGTCAACCGACGAACAGCGCGTCTGCAAGAAACTGCCTTTACAGCGGTACCACCTTTTTATTAGTGGGAAAAGGTGATACAATGCGAGATGGATAGGATGTGATTGCCCAATGATTTTAACGCAACAGGATTTCCATGTACTCTCCTGCCCCTGCGGGAGAAGCCACCAAACAACGATTCAGCGCATCGTAATAGAACCGGGCTGTCTTGCCGAGCTTATGCAAACACTCGGTGAACTGGGGCTTACCGGACGGGTTACGGCGGTGTATGACAGCAACACCGCTCATGCCAAAAACCTTACCCGTCCCACGGGCTGCGCGGAGATTATTCTGCCCGCCGAAAACCTTCACGCCGATGAGCACGGGGTTGCACTTTTGACCGAGCGAATGCCTAAGACCGATGTTTTAGTTGCGGTAGGCAGCGGTACAATTCATGACATCGTGCGGTACTGCGCGCAAAGGGATCATATCCCGTTCGTCTCCGTCCCCACCGCCGCTACGGTGGACGGCTTTGCGTCGAGCGTTGCCGCCATGACATGGGGCGGCATGAAAAAAACCATCCCGGCGGCAGCTCCCGTTTTAATCCTCGCCGATGTAGGCGTGATCTCCGCCGCCCCGATTCATCTGGCACGCGCGGGCATCGGTGATATCTTGGGCAAGTACATCTGCCTGGCGGACTGGGAAATCGCCCACCTGCTAACCGGCGAGTATTACTGCTCATATATCGCAGACCTGACCCGTAAGGCTGTAGAGCAGGTTGTGGCGGGCGCAAAAAAGCTTATGGTTCAGGATAAAGACGCTTACGGCGACCTGATGTATGCGCTGATACTTTCGGGTGTGGCGATGCAGCTTGCGGGGAACTCACGCCCCGCCTCGGGTGCCGAGCACCACATCTCTCACCTGCTGGAGATGAAGGTGGTAGGCAACTCCGATGCGATGCATGGAGAAAAGGTGGGCGCTGCAACCCCGTTTTGCAGCAACGTATATCACCGGTTGGCACAACGCGAGGATATCTCGGATGCCGTAACGGCGTATCGACCGATAGATGAAGGCTGGGTACGCCGGTGCTTTGGCGCGGTTGCGGACGGCATTATTGAGGAAAACCAATCCGATTGCCTGACTGCGGTGACCCCCGAAGCACTGACAGAAAACTGGGGCAGGGTGCGCGCTGTGTTAAGCGCTATCCCCTGCCGCGAGCAACTATTCGGGCTACTTCGCTCGCTGGGCGCAAAGGCGTCGCTTGAAGAGATTGGGTTGGAAAGCGATATCTCCTCCGAGCTAATTGCTCTCTCGCCCTATGTAAGAAACCGACTGACCATGATGCGCGTCCTGCGGATGATTGGGTAAAGGCCCCGAGTGGCTGTAACCGGAACTTCGACGACCGTACTGCACACCGCACGACTATATAACAAGGGGTAGGTACAGCTTTTTGTACCTACCCCTTGTTATGACGGTTGTTACTCCGCTAATTACCCGGATGCATCAGCAAACTCATCGCATTTTACAGCATCGGCCCTACAATCGGCAGGATGGTACAGGCCGCTAAAATGATACAGGACAGGATGAACAGGACAAGATTTGTAATAAGGGTCGTTCTCATCGTCTTCTCCGGTACATACTCCGAGCGAAGACGTTTAAGCGTTAACCAACCGCACACGCCGAGCAAAAGACCCAAAAGCAGTGAGATTAACCCACCGGGACCGGTGGACGGCTCGGAGAACATGGCAAAGCCCGCCATAATCAAAATAACCCCAACAATGATATTGACAATTGCAAAGCCCTTCTGCCCTTTGGTTTTCATTTTGTTACCCTCCCTGAAATGATGTGTTTTTATTAGCTTATCACGCAGATTACGCTTAGAGGGATGCTGCATGCACACAAAATCAAAACCGGTCCAGCAACGAAAAGCCCCCACACAAGACTTTTACAACGACTTGTGCGGGGGCTTTTATTCGTATGTCTGTTGGTCGCTGGCCAAATAATCACTAAAATTATAACCTATCTGACGGGGCTACAAAGCATCAGTTGCCCGGGCGAAGCTGTTCGAGCGCAGTTTCAAAGGCCTGTTCAGTCAGCTTACCCGCAACACAATCGTCACGAAGGGGCTTGCTTTTCTTTTTCCATGCCTCGAACTGGTCGGCGGGCAGGCTGCCGGTGCGCATACGCGCGTGTAAGCGTTTGTACTCCTTGTTATACAGCGCAAGCGGCGGGCACTCTTCCAGCTTGCGGGCGTAGTTGTTGGTTGCCGCTATCAGCTGGCAGGGCTTGTTACTTCCTGGGGGGATCTTATCGCAATAATCGGTGGGGTAATTGCCCTTTAGCACAAAATAACGCCCGCAGTTTTTGCACCGTTTTACACGCAGGTCAAGCGACAGCATCTGCTCAAATTCCAGCATCAGCATCTCATCAAGGCGCGTAACCTCGTACTCGTACTGCACCATCGCGGGCATAACCTCGTTAAGCTCGGTAAAGGTTGCGGGCAGATTGTAAGCCCGTTCAAACTCATTGGGTTCTGTTCTACCCTGCTTTTGCATTGCTGCGCACACCTCCAGGTAGTGGCGGTAACGCGCCGGCGGCAACCCTTCGCAGACATCATCGGTAAACAAGCCGCCCTTGCTATCCCCCATACACAGCGCAACTCTGCGGCAAACCATCCGACGCCTTAGCGGTTGTTCAAACTCGATTTCATTGAGCATACAGTAAAAATAAAAACGGGTGGCTGCGGTAAGGTTTTTTATATCCTCTTCATATGGAGATTGTTCAAATGCCGCCGCCACAAAAGTTCGATATTTCTGCTGAAGATGCTTGATATACTGGGTATAATCTGTATACGCTTCTTTGGTTGTATTTAACAGCTGAGGTAACAACGCCCTGGTATAGTGGCTGAGCGCTGCCACCCGGTTCACGGCATCCCGAACCTGCTCATTCAATATGTCGCCCTGAGCGTCGCAACGCTCTAACTGCTTGCTTATCCGTTGTATCTCCTGCTCAAACGGTGCTTGAATAAACTCCAGCAGACCGTCACCGATTACGCAGGCGATGGTGGAACCAAACAGGCTGTCCTCCTCACTTACGAGTGGACTTCCTTCGCCCTGCTCTACCGTTAAAAACATCGCCCTCGCGTCTGAATCCACCGTAGCTATATGATGTAATCCGCCATAACGGATGTTTTGTGTTCCCTCTCGTGTGCCGATGCTCTGAATTTGCGTAGCTGTAGTTGTCATCTCTTGCTGTACCATTCTTCCTCCCTGTGGGTAAACTTTTGTACCCCATTGCATCCTGCGGCGCAATGTATGCTTTTTATTCGCATCATACCGTTTGGCTTTATCGCAGTGCGGTTGCACAGCCTGCATAACGGTTATGGATGATGTATTTCAAAACTAAAATGCCTTTTCTACTGCGTAATATCTTACTATAACTAATTAACTTTATGTCTACGAAAGAATCTTCGTAAAAGCCATCAGTGCAAGCTTTTGCTTGATTTTACTCGCACATTATTAAAGTAAATTAGCTGTACAGAGAAAACGACAAAATTCGCACAAAAACTATACTTCAATTTTACTCCTGCCTGCTGCGTGCGTCAACCGCGCACAAGCGCCGCACATGAGATTATACCATGTGCGGCGCATGAAATATTTCGGTTTTATTATTTTTTAATGATGTCTGCCAGCAGCTTTTCCGCTGCCAGCGCATCTGCTCTGCCTTTCGTCTCGCGCATGACGCTGCCAAGAATCGACTTGAGAGCCTTTTCCTTGCCACCCAGATAGTCCTGCACAGCAGCCGGATTTGCCTCTACGGCCGCCTGACAGATTGCCAGAAGTGCATCCTCGTCAATACCCGCCATATCTTCCTTGGACACCAGCTCGCTTACCGGCTTACCGGTTTCTATCATCGCGTCCAATGTCTTTTTGGCTATACCCATGTTAATTTTGCCGCTTTCAAGTAGCAATACAAGCTCTGAAAGCATTCCGGAGGTGATGCCGAGCGTCAGCTCTTCCTTCGCTACCTCGGTAGGCATTGCCTTAAATATCTGCCCTACGATGAAATTGGATACGGTTTTGGGGTTGCTTACCTTTGCCGCCGCTTCGTCAAAGAACTGTGCCACCTTGCGGTAGCGCACAATCAGCTGAGCGTCCGCCTCTGGAATTCCGTAGTCTAATATATAGCGTGCGAGCTTTTGTTCTGGCAGCTCGGGCAGCGAAGCGCGCAGGCGCGTAATCTCGTCTTGCGAGGTGAGAATGGTCACGAGGTCCGGCTCACGGAAGTAGCGGTAGTCGTGTGCATCCTCCTTGCCGCGCATCGCCTCGGTCTCGCCGGTATCGGTGTTGTAGCGGCGGGTCTCCTGTACCACCTTCTCACCGCTTTCCAGCAGGTCTACCTGACGGTCAAACTCATACTGCATCGCCTTTGCCATGAACGCAAACGAGTTCATGTTCTTAATCTCAGCACGGGTGCCTAAAGTCTCATCGCCTTTTTTGCGCACCGAGACGTTGACGTCGCACCGCAACGAGCCCTCCTGCATCTTTACATCCGAAACGCCGATGTATTTCATGATAAGTTGGAGCTTTTCGACATATTCAATCGCCTCGTCGATGCTGCGGATATCCGGCTCGGTGACGATCTCAATCAGCGGTACGCCGCCGCGGTTGTAATCGACATAGCTGTCGCCGCGCTCGTGCACCAGCTTGCCAGCGTCCTCCTCGATGTGGATGCGAGTGATGTTGATACGCTTGCCGGACGACAGGGTAATGTGTCCGTTGCGGCACAGGGGTTTATCATACTGCGACACCTGGTACGCCTTGGGCAGGTCGGGGTAAACGTAGTTCTTGCGATCCATCTTGGAGACCTCGTTGATCTCGCAGTTTGTCGCAAGCCCCGCCAAAATGGCATACTCCACCGCGCGGCGGTTAAGCTTTGGCAGTGTTCCGGGCAAGCCGATGCAGATTGGGCAGCAGTTTGTATTGGGTTCTGCGCCGAACTTGGTAGTGCAGCCGCAGAATATTTTGGTATTGGTGGAAAGCTCGATGTGGGTCTCAAGACCCCCAACCAACTCATAGCTCATGTATTTCGCCCTCCTGTCCGTGTGTTCACAGCTTAACGCCCATTGAGGGCTGCTTGTATATTTCGGAGAATTTCACGTTCTCGTACTGCCACGCGGTGTTTAGAACCGTGCTTTCGCAGAAGGTGTTGCCGATTAGCTGCATGCCGATCGGCAGGCCTTTGGTGTCAAAGCCGCAGGGAATAGACACGGCAGGAAGCCCCGCAATATTGATGGGAACCGTGCAGATGTCGGTCAGATAGGTCTCCAACTGATCGATGGCGGAAAAGCCCTGCTCAAACGCGGTCATCGGTACCGTGGGGGCTAAAATAACATCACAAGTCTCAAATGCCGAACGAAATGCCTTAACCAGTGTACCGCGCAGATTCTGCGCCTTTTTGTAGTACGCGTCAAAGTAGCCCGAGCTCAGCACATAGGTGCCCAGCAGGATGCGGCGCTTCACCTCCGCGCCGAAGCCCTCGCTGCGGGTCTTGCAGATCATCTCGTGCATGCCGTTATAACTGTCGGCACGATAGCCGTAGCGGATACCGTCGTAACGCCCCAGGTTTGAAGAGGCCTCTGCGCAGGCGAGGATATAGTAAACGGGCAGTGCATACTTTAAGGATGGCATATCAAAATACACAATCTCAGCACCTAGGCTCTCGTAGGTCTTAATTGCGTTCTCAAGTGCGGTTTTTACGTCGGCGCGGATACCGTCGAAATACTCGCGGGCAATGCCGATTTTACGCCCTTTGATGTCTTGTGTCAGCTTGTCTGCGGTAGTTTCTTTTGCTCCGCTGCTGGTCGAATCCATTTCATCCTTACCCGAAATCGCGTCAAACACCACTGCCGCATCCTCTACGGTGGTGGTGATGGGTCCGATCTGGTCCAGACTGGAGGCGTAGGCAATTAGTCCGAAACGAGATACCGCGCCATAGGTAGGCTTAAAGCCAACCAAGCCGCAAAAGCTTGCAGGCTGGCGGATGGAGCCGCCCGTATCCGAGCCAAGACCGTACACGGCTAACCCACCGCCCACTGCGGATGCCACGCCGCCCGAGCTACCGCCCGCGACATGTGCCGTGTTGTGGGGATTGTTTGCGCCGCCAAAGCAGGAGGTCTCGCAGGAGGAGCCCATCGCAAACTCGTCCATATTGGTCTTGCCGAGCAAAGCTGCGTTTTGGTTCTTGAGTGTTTTCCACACCGTCGCATCATAGATGGGCACATAGCCCTTTAAGATGTTCGAGCAGCAGGTCGTCTCAATGCCGCCGGTGGAGATATTATCTTTTAGCGTCATCGGAATGCCCTCAAGCATACCGATCTGCTCGCCCTTTGCGATTTTTTCATCCACGCGCCGGGCAGCGCAAAGCGCATGCTCCGCCGTGACATTCACGTAGGCGTTTAAGGCTTTATTGTCTTTTTCTATCGCGTCAATATACTGCTTTGCAAGCTCCGCTGCCGACAGTTCCTTGTTCGCCAGCCGGTCGTGGATTATTTTAATCCTGCCTGTATTGCTTTGCACTGTTTTGCCCCCTCGTCGATTACAATGTGTGCTAGACCCGTTTTTTGACGGGGAAGCAGCCGTTTTCGCCGCCTTGAACATTCTTTAAAATCAGCGCGCGGTCATAAGACGGCACCACTTCATCCTCGCGAAGGACATTGGAAAGGTTGTTGATGTTATCAAACTCCTCGCCGGTGTCACCCGCCTCATTGATGGTATCGGCAAACGCAATAATCTCGCCCATATCACGGGTGAGCTTATCCAGTTCCTCTTCCTCCACCCACAGCTTGGACAACAGGGCAATGTCTAATATCTCGTCTTTTGTAACCGCCATACTTGTTGCTCCTATCTGAGTTTAATGTGCACCTCGCGCAGCTGGCGTTCGGTTACCGCACAGGGCGAACCCATCATCAGGTCCTGCGCATTGCTGTTCATCGGGAATGCAATTACCTCGCGGATATTGTCCTCGTCGGTGAGCAGCATGAGCATACGGTCTATGCCGGGCGCCATGCCCGCATGCGGCGGCGCGCCATACTGAAACGCGGTGTATAGTGAGGAGAATTTCTCTTTAATGGTATCTTCGCTGTAGCCCGCTATCTCAAACGCCTTGACCATGGTGGCGACATCGTGGTTGCGCACGGCACCCGACGAAAGCTCCACGCCGTTGCATACAATATCGTACTGATATGCAAATACGTCAAGCGGGTTTTTGCTGTTAAGCGCCTCCAGCCCACCCTGCGGCATGGAGAAGGGGTTGTGGGTAAATGCGGGTGCGCCGGTGTCTTCGTCAATTTCGTACATCGGAAAATCGACGATAAAGCACAGCTCAAACCGGTCGGTAGCGATTAACTTTAAGCGATTTGCAAGCTCGGTGCGAATCTGCCCCGCAAGCCTGGGTGCCTCGGTTTTGCTGTCGGCAATAAAATAGAGCACGCAGCCGGGCTCAAGACCGGCTCGAATCTTTAAATCCTCGCGTTGGGCGGGGGTAAGGAACTTGTCGATGGGGCCGAGGTAGTTCATCTCCTCGTCCACCTTGATATAGCCAAGCCCCTTCATGCCAATGGAAAGAGCGTAGCTTAGCATGTTTTCAAAAAAGCTTTTGGGCTGTGACCCACAGCCGGGCACGTTGATTGCGCGCACCGTTTTGCCGCGAAACGGGGCAAACTCGGTTTCGGTAAACAGGTCGCTGATGTCGATAATCTCCAGCGGATTGCGCAGGTCGGGCTTGTCGGTGCCGTATTTGAGCATGGCATCGGCATAGGTAATACGCGCAAACGGGGCTTTGGAGACGGTTTTATCGGAGAACTTGGTAAAGCTCTCGTACAAAACCTCTTCCGCTACCGCGAACACGTCCTGCTGCGTGGCAAACGCCATCTCAAAATCAAGTTGATAGAACTCGCCCGGGGAACGGTCTGCCCTTGCGTCCTCGTCGCGGAAGCAGGGCGCTATTTGAAAGTACCGGTCAAAGCCGGATACCATCAGCAACTGCTTAAAAATCTGCGGCGCCTGCGGCAGTGCGTAAAACTTACCCTGATGCTTGCGGCTGGGTATCAGGTAATCCCGCGCGCCCTCGGGGGAGCTTGCGGTTAGGATTGGGGTTTGAATCTCAAGAAAACCAAGGTCCGTCATCTTTTTGCGCAAGAACGAGATTACCTCGCTGCGCATAACGATGTTTTGATGCACCTTTTTATTGCGCAGGTCCAGGTACCGGTACTTTAAGCGCAGCTCCTCCTTGGTTTCGTGGGAGGATTCAATCTCAAACGGCATGGTTTGCGCCTTACCGAGTACCGTAAGTGTATCAGACACCACTTCAATGGTGCCGGTACTGATTTTTGGATTGATGGTGTCCTCGTCACGGCGAACGACTTCGCCCGATACGGTGACGGTGCTTTCGCGCGTTACCCCGTTAAGCATTTCATCGTTACGAACGACTACCTGTACCACGCCGTAATGGTCGCGCAGGTCAAAAAACAGGA
This sequence comes from Bacillota bacterium, assembly GCA_023460535.1. GTDB lineage: Bacteria > Bacillota > Clostridia > Oscillospirales > Ruminococcaceae > Acetanaerobacterium. Next base: position 425,884 of record JAEWPV010000016.1, on the reverse strand, counting down.
TGCCGCCGTGGTCGCGGATGTTCTCTACCCATCCCGCCACGCGAACAGCGCTGCCGATATCTTTTTCCCCTAACTCGCTACATGTATGAGTGCGATATTTGTTTGCCGAAATCATCTCTCACGTTCCTCTCCCTGCAATACCCGGGGCGTCATCCCATGGCAATCTGACAACCCGCACCGCAACCCCCGGCAGTCTGCCAAAGTCAACACCGTAATAGACTCTTCGCCCAGCGTTTAACACCATTGATGCTTCTGTATGGCAAAATGGTTCACACCAAATTTGCGCCAATAGCAGCCGGCGACCTTGTCTAATCAGTTTCAATGCGATGCTACAAAAAACGCAAGGGCGCCTAAAAAAAGGCAGCGCCCTTGCCACCTACTTAATGTTACTACACTCCTTTTTTGTTGTCAAGGAGTTCTTGGAAAGCGGTTTTCCTGCTTTATTCCGCCATAAAACCCCCATATGAAATCTAATGAATAAATTCAGGGTGATTATGGGGAAAATGGTTGAAAAGCCTGAAAATATAGTGTAGAATAATTTTGTAATAACAGCAAAACACATCGAATTTTATCCCGTATCGGTAAGCGTATATGAATGAATTGGGTGATAAAAATGAAGATTTCGGACATGAAGGTTCTTGTTTGCGATGATTCGATTCTTGTCAGAAAAAAATTCCGAGAGCTGCTTGCAAAGATTGGGTGCGGTACCATCTGGGAGGCATCGGACGGCGAGCAGGCAGTATCCATGTTTAAGGAGCATATGCCGGACATCGTCTTTATGGACATCATTATGCCCAAAAAGACTGGTCTTGAAGCTTTGCGCGAGATTCGTGCGCACAACCGCAACGCAAAGGTTGTTATGGCATCCTCCATCGGCACGCAGAGCCACTTGAAAGAAGCGGTAAACGTTGGCGTGTTTGACTTTTTGCAAAAGCCGATTGATGATGAGCAGGTGCTTAAAATCGTTAACAACGTATTAAATGGCTGATTCAGTCAGAGAGGCGGAAAGACATTATGTTCACACAATTCTTTGGCAGTTACCTATTAAATAATCGGTTGGTAACAAGCAATCAGCTAAACACGGCGCTGGAGCTGCAAAACAAGGTACACGTGAAACTGGGTGTGCTTGCCATTAACGCGGGCTACCTAACCGCCGAACAGGTGGATGATCTTCACCGCATTCAATCCACCCGCGATATCCGCATTGGCGACCTTGCCGTAGAGCTTGGGTATATGACCCCCGAACAGGTGAGCGAGCTGCTTGCCGCGCAAAAGCCGGGGTATCTCTCCCTTGGGCAGGCGTTGGTAGACTGTGGTGTGATGACAAACGGGCAGTTTCAAATTGCGCTCCAATCTTATAAAAAGTCAACCAAACTGACCGAAAACGAGTTCGCCGACGAAAAGGTAGCGGCTGCCAGACAGGTAATTAAGGATTTTTACCACCTGGACAGCGACCCCAAAGCCGACCTATACGCCGATTATATCTCTTTGCTGCTAAAAAACATCATTCGCTTTATCGGGGATGATTTCACTCTGCTCCCTGCTGAGACAACGGACGAGTGCTTTACGGCACAAGAGCTTGCCATACAGCTTGTTCGGGGAGACGCAACCCTGTTTACTGGACTGGAGGCTTCTGAGAAGAGCTTTATCGCCTTTGCCTCGCGCTATGCGCAGGACGAGTTTTTTGAAAAGGACGAGTATGCTGAGGCTTCGGTTGGGGAATTTTTAAACCAGCACAACGGTTTGTTTGCGGTAAATGCCTCGAACTCAATTGCGCTTGAGCTTGACCTTGAGCCGCAGCAGGTGGTAAGCGGCAAGATGCTGTGCGGCTTTTCAAACGGACATATCGTACCTGTCGGCTTCCCGTTTGGCACCGTTCGGTTTTTGCTTGCTTCCGATATCCCCGCCCTTCGCTAGCCGCTGCGATTACGTGCTAACCATATACCGCAAAACCCCTGCGACATGTAGCATCGCAGGGGTTTATTGTTTGTCTTTTACACCGGCTCCGGTGCAATCAGGGCCTGCAGGGTGTATTGTCCTTCTGATATTTTCAGGATGAATATCCGTTTGTTTTCGGGGTCGCCCAAGCAGTTCAGGTGTATGGGTCCGGTTACACCGTTCGACTCGAACGATTTTAGTTGATTCACAAGCTTTTCGGGCTTTGGCTCCCCTGCCTTTTTGATGGAATCATACAACAGCATGGCTGCGTCGTATCCAAGCGCCGCGAAGGAATCCGGCTCCTCGCCATACTCCTGCCGATACGCCTTTGCAAATTCCATACTTTTTTCATCATCCTGCTGTGAAAAGTAGCTTGCGCAAAAGTAGGTTCCCTCAAGCAACTCTTTTTGCTGCTCGTTTGCTACGCTCAATACGCCTTCGCAGGTGACACCTCCCAACAAAACGGCTTCGATTCCCATCTGTCTTGCCTGCTCTGCAATCATCACAAACGTTTTGTAGGTAGCTGGAACAAACAATACCTCGGGCTCGCTCTCTTTAATCTGCTCAAGCTGCATCGTAAAATCGGTATCATCCCTGCTGTACGATCGATATACGATATCCTTTATCCCCAGCTGCTGCGCCTTATAGCCAAACTCACTTGCGCTTCCACCGGAATAGGTGTCAGAAAACTCGTATAATATGGCTACTTTCTTTGCCCCTAGCTGTTCACTCGCAAAGGAGGCCATTGTTCTGCTCTGGTACGGCGCCGTGAAGCTTGCCCGAAACAGATTGCAAGCAAACGTGGTAACCTCAGGGGCTGTTGCGTTGGGCGTGATAACCGGAATTCCATCCTTCTGTGCCGCCTGCCCTAGAGCAACGGAAGTTTCTGTCGTTGTCGCCCCCAGAATGCCTAGTACCTTTTTGCTTTTTAACTCTTTATATGCCTTTACCGCCTCTTTTTCGTCGCCCTTGTCATCACGTTCTATATACTCAATTGTTTTTCCCAGTACACCTCCCTCTTCGTTTATCTGACTTGTTGCAAGCCGGATGCCATTGTTCATCGAGTTACCATACAAGGGGGTCGTTCCCGTCAGGGATATAATCCCACCAATGGCGATGGTGTTTTCTCTGCGGGGGCCCGCGCAGCCGCCCATTGTACATAACATAACCACGCAGGCAATTGCCCAGGATATCAATCGGTATTTTTTCATTAAAGCCACCTTGCCTTATAATAATAGACTTAGCTTGCATTTATGGTTTTTACGAAGATTATTTCGTAGACAATATAAGTTTATTAGCTATATTATGCGCACATTTATCCGTTTCAACCAAAAGACACCGGCACAACTGGTGTACCGGTGTCTAATGCATATGCAATTTCGTTGTAGCGCAATTTCTATGAGTAATTGCCTTTTAAACTTGTACTGATTATTTTAGAAAACACAAGCATCTCAAATTGCGGCACGGGCATTGGTCTTGCATAATAATAGCCCTGAACCATATCGCATTCAATGTCTTTTAAGAAGTCTATCTGCTCCTGCGTCTCGATTCCCTCCGCCACTGCTTTCATCTCCAGATCCCGGACGATATGAATGGCGTTGGTGACAATCTTTTTGCTTCTGTCCTGATTATCCAGGTCTTTGAACATCATGCGATCCAGTTTTATGATGTCAACCGGTAACACGTTAAGCAGATTTAGAGAGGAATAGCCGGAGCCGAAATCGTCCATGGCAAGGCGAAAGCCCTTTTCTTTTAGCCGCTGCATGACATCGATAATCTGCTGGGTATCGTCGTGAAACGCAGTTTCTGTCAGTTCTATTTCAAGCAGCTCGGGCGGCACACGGTACCGGCTTGCGGTTTGCTCAATGCGCTCCACAAAATCCTGCTGCCTTGCATGTAGTCTTGACATATTAACCGAGATCGGAAACGGGGTCTCGCCCGCGTCAACCCACGAGCGGAGCATCCGGCATACCTGCTCGTGGACATAACAGTCCAGCCGCAGCAAGAACCCGTTTTGCTCGAGTATTGGAATAAAGCGAGCCGGCGACAAAAAGCCCATGGTGGGGTGATGCCAGCGAATCAATGCCTCGGCGCCCGCAATCGTCTCGGTAGATAGGTCGTATTTTGGTTGCAGATATACCTCAAACTCACGGTTTTGGAGTGCATTGTACATTGAGGCTTCAATCTCCTGTGTTTCGATGATGCGTCTGCGCAGCGATTCATCGTAAAAAGAGATTGCGGTATCATACAAATCCTTCACGTTCTGTTTTGCCAGCTGAGCGTTCGCGTGACAATGCACAAGCGGTACATCCGGCTCAGTCATCAGATAAACGCCGCACGCATAGTTCACCTGATACTCCAGCTTTTTGCGAATAGAGTAAAAATACTTCATTTTCACAAACATTGCATTCAGGCGCTCGGTTAACTGCGCTGCCGTCTCGTAACACAATAGCAAGGTGAAGTTGTCGTCGGAAGAACGGGAAAACAGCTCATCACAACGGGTAAAGTCCCTAAGATGCTGCGACACTAACAGCAGTAGGCTGTTGCCCTCTTGAAAGCCGTATGAATTGTTAATCGCCTTAAAACGGTTAATGTCAAACACCACGTAGGCGTATTGCGCGCCGCTTACAATCAGTTTGTTTGCCTTTAGTGTAAAAGCCTCATAGTTATCATATCCGGTCAACTGATCCACATAGGTTAGCTGGGCAAGTTTTCGCTTTGTAAGTATGCGAAAAACAAGTGAAAAGATAAGGATGATAAGACCAATTAAGAAGAAAAAGCCAAGAACAACCACCGTTAACCCTACCCGGTGAGAAACAAGACCCTCCCATACCCATGCCAAATCCTCAAACAGTCCGTCTAATCCCGCTGCTGACAGTAAGACAGGGTTGATACTATCTACGCTTGCGGTATTATTTCCACTAATCAGCGGGGCACAAACAGCCCTGATATGATATAGACCTGATACTAATTGAATGGGGACGACGAAGTTTTGCATTGCGGTATGAAAGAGAAGAAAAATAGCAAGTACCATGTTGCTCATTATACTGTTATCCTTTTCGTCTGACTAAATGGAGAGTATTTGTGTTATGTGTTTTCTGAAGAAATACACTGGGAATAATATAACATAAAAACTGACAGCATACAACAACAAAAGCGGAAAGTATGGCGTTATACCATGCCTTCCGCTATAAACATAATTATTTTTATACACTTTTAACCTGTGTCTGCATATAGCGCCAGCTGTCGGCGCACATCTCGTCGATGCCCCTTACCGCTACCCAGCCCAACAGGTCCTTTGCCTTTGCGGTGTGCGCGTAGTACTCCGCAAGATCGCCCGCTCTGCGCGGCGCATAACTGACGGGAATCTCCCTGCCGCTTGCCTTGCGGTAGGCGTTAACGATCTGCAGCACGCTCGTCCCCTTGCCGGTACCGAGATTGACCGCCTCCACCCCTTTGTGCGCCGCGGCATAATCCAGCGCCTTTAAGTGCCCCACGGCAAGGTCGACGACGTGAATGTAGTCGCGCACGCCGGTACCGTCTATGGTATCGTAGTCGTTGCCGAATACATTTAGGCAGGCAAGCTTGCCCACCGCTACCTGCGCTACATAGGGCAACAGGTTGTTGGGTATCCCGCTAGGGTTTTCACCAATCAGCCCGCTTTCGTGTGCACCGATGGGGTTAAAGTAGCGCAGCAGCATCACGCTAAATTCGGGGTCGGCCGTACAGATATCGGTCAGCACACGCTCTACCATCGCCTTGGTGCTGCCATACGGGTTTGTGGTATCGCCCGTGGGATAATCCTCTTTATACGGAAAAGGATTGTTTAATCCGTATACGGTGGCGGATGAGGAGAACACGATTGTTTTACACCCTGCTTCCTTCATTACCTGACACAGCACCAGGGTGCCGTACACATTGTTATCGTAGTATTCCAGCGGCTTTTGAACCGATTCGCCCACCGCCTTAAGGCCCGCAAAGTGCACCACGGCATCGATGGCATGCTCGGAAAACACGGTACGCAAACCCTCCCTATCCCGAATATCAATGGGATAAAACGAAAGGTCTTTTCCCGTAATCTCCCGAATGCGGTCTATGGTCTGTCCGCTTGCATTAAAGAGGTTATCCACCACCACTACCTCATGTCCCGCTGTCAACAACTCCACGCAGGTATGGCTGCCGATAAAGCCGGCTCCGCCTGTAACCAGTATCTTCATATCTTCTGTCCCTAACCTTTCTGATCATAGTACTTCGCCCGTTGTCACACATTATCAACTAATCCCCGGTAAATTGCCGTTACAGAATGATTATACCACAGCGCATGCCTTTTGGTTGACTATTTTGCTTTGTAGCTCCGTACCAACAAACCGTTATCATTCTTTGTAGGTAAACCGACGATATGCGTCTTTAAGCTCCTTCGCCGTCTGCTCCGGGCAGGTGGGATTGCAGTGCGCCCACACACCCGTTTCGCTGGATGCGTTAAACTTCTGCTTATCCGCCGCGCGCATGGGGGGGAAGAACTCGATATGAAAGTGAAAATCATCCCCATAATCCCGTCCATTCACCGGGGCGTTGTGCATACACATCATGTAGGGAAACGCGTAGCCAAACAGGGTATCGAGCATGCCCACCGTTTGCTTAAAGGTAATGGCAAGTGCCGTCTTCTCCGCGTCGGTGAGGTCGGTGATATAGGGCTTGTGAGCCTTTGACAGAATGTACACACCGTATGGATACTCGGTAAAAAAGGGCAAAAACACCGTGAAATGCTCGTTTTCAAAGATGATTCTCTCTTTAGCCTGTTGTTCATCCCGCAGCATGTCGCAAAACAGGCAGCGACTGGTCTTTTGGTAATGCTGTGCGGCGGATGCGGTCTCCAGCTCTATCTTTTTGGGGATGAACGGATAGCCGTAAATCTGACCGTGGGGGTGCGGCATGGTAACACCCACCACATCGCCCCGATTTTCAAAGAGAAAGCAGTATTTAATACGCTCATCCTGCCTAAGTGCGGTAAACCGTTCGCACCATAGATCCACCAGCTTCCTGACGTGCGTGTCCGACAGCTGGTGCACACAGTCCGTGTGCCGGGGTGAATACAATATCACCTCGCATTTGCCGTAGGCGGGTGCGGTGTGGTAAAGGTCGGTGGCAACATCGTCCGGCACCGGTGGGTTTACGGAGAGCGCCGGAAAGTCGTTATCGTATGCAAACACCTCGTACTGCTCGGGCACCTTGCCTGAGCCGGGGCAAAAAGGACACCAGTCCTTAGGCATCTGGGGGCGCGCCTGTCTGTGAGAAGCGATCATCACCCAGTCTTGGGTTAACGGGTGCCAGCGCAGCTCTGCCATGGTAATTCTCCTCCTTTATCCGTTCTCTATCGGGGCATAATACGGACGCCGCCGACAGGGCGAACCGAAAGAACATGGCATGCGTCAACGCCGAATACGCGCTCCATCTGTTGCTTGTATGTTGCCAGCAGATTATACGGAACAAATGCCTGCACCGTTCCCGCAAAGCCGCCGCCGTGTACCCGCCACGCGCCATGCGCGCCGAGAACCCGTTCACTGAGCGAGAGCGCAAGGGATATCCCCTGCTGTTCGGGATATTTGGGTGAATACACATTTTGCAGGTACTCAAACGACGAGCGGCCGGAGGCTGTTACAAGCCGCAGGAACTGCTCCACATCGCCGTCTTCCAGTGCCTTTGCCTGCAGGGTAACCCGCGTGTTGTCGTTATAAAAATGTATGGCGCGCAGAATGGCTCGGTCGTTTACCGTATCGCGCAGCGCCCCGATTTGCGCATAAAATGCGTCCTCCGGAACCTCGCGGAGCTGCTGCTTGCCAAACCGTGCGGCAACCGCCTTCATCTCGGCGGGCACGGCCGCGTAATCCGCCGTCAGGTCGGCATGGCTACCCCCGGTGTTCACAATGCACAGCGCATAACCGCTTGATGCTAGGTCAAACGTCACCTGATGGATAACAGGACATACGGGGTCTGCAAAATCAATCGATACAAAGCCTCCCACAGCCGAAGCGGTTTGATCCATCAGTCCGCAGGGCTTGCCGAAAAACTCGTTTTCGGCATACTGCCCGATCTGCGCTATCACAACAGGGGGTATCTTTCCTTCGTTATACAAATGGTTTAGTATTGTCCCCACCAGCACCTCAAACGCCGCGGAGGAGGACAACCCCGAGCCGGATAAAACGTCGGAGGTTGTGTAGGCTTCAAACCCGCCCACGCGGTAGCCAAGTGCATAAAAGCGAGCGGCAATACCGCGAATCAGCGACGCGGAACCGCCCCGCTCCGACGGATTGGGTGCAAGACAGGCAAGGTCAACCTCATCCATGTCGTACCCCTCGCTTTTGATGCGGATTACATTTTGCTCATTCGCGGACACAACCGCAATCACATCAAGATTCACCGCCGCCGCAAGCACCCTGCCACGCTGGTGGTCGGTGTGGTTTCCTCCCACTTCGGTACGCCCGGGCGCACTGAACAGCATGATCTCACGCTGCCTGCCAAACAATGCGTCAAAGCTTTTGGCGGCAGCGGCATAGCGCGCGGTTTGCGCCTGTATGCGCGCATCGTCAAGCCCGTATAACGCTTCAAAAATCGGTTTGTACGCCCCGCTGGCAAGCAGCTCACTGAGTTGTGTGGTCTGCATTTCACGTTCCTCCCTACCCCTTTGGCTAACTAAACACTTGTGACCTTCTGTCTATAACATTACCGCAATAAGCCTGCGTTTCGCAACCGACAAATCGTTCTTAAGCATGGATTATTGTATCATTCCTGCATCCCATCCGCTTTATCGCCTGCTCCGAAAAGGACGGGGGTTACGAATAAACAGTGGAGATACTCCCCCCCTCATCGTTAACACAGCGTATCGATTAATGCACAATCTCACCCGAAAGGTAAACAACCCCACTACCGCCGATGATTACCCGCTCCCCCGTATCCCTGCACAAAAGCGTACCGCCGCGTGGAGACAGCTGCGCGGCGGTCATTTCGGTTTTGCCGAGCCGCTCGCTCCAAAACGGAATGAGGGTGCTGTGGGATGAGCCGGTTACGGGATCCTCGTCTATCCCCGCATTGGGGGCAAAAAAGCGCGAGACAAAATCGTACCGCTCCCCCTTCGCGGTGACAATAACCGCAAATACATCGTCAATCTGTTTGAGCCGCGCAAAATCAGGAGTGACTGTACGAACCGCCTCTTCCGATTGCAAAACGGCGACCAAATCTCTTGAACGGTGCGTCTCGATTACCGGGACACCCAATGCTTCGGACAGCAGTGCGGGTACGTCGCAGGGCACCGGCTTTCTGCGGGGAAAATCCATGAAATACACATCCTGCTGACGGGTTACGGTTAATGTGCCGCTTAACGTCTCAAATTCCACCCGCTTTCTTTCCGGCTCTGCCTCGTTCATCAAAACAAGGGCGGTGGCAAGCGTCGCGTGTCCGCACAGGTCGATCTCCACCTTCGGGGTAAACCATCGCAGCGAAAAGCGGTCGTTCTCGTGCAGCAAAAATGCTGTCTCGGCAAGGTTGTTTTCCGCGGCAATCTGCTGCATTACAGTAGCATCCAACGGCTTATTCAATAGGCATACCCCCGCCGGATTGCCGTGAAACCGCTTATCCGTAAACACATCCACTACATAGTACCTCATATTGTCACTTCTCCCCTACTCGTTCGCACCAATTTACGGGTGCGGCGGCGCTATATTTTCTATTATTATATCAGCCCGCGGTTTTCATTACAATGCGCGGACCGATTGATGCCATTACACAGTCTTGGAACAGCTTACCGATTATGTCTTTACGCCCATGTTGCTGGAGGGCGGCGCCCTTGCAAACAGTGTCGGCAGGGTAAATGGCATCGGCCCCGGACGGGGAATCGGTTTATTTGTTATCCTAGCAGGGACATTGGTCTGTGTCGTGTCCGTGCTTTTTTACGGCATGAAGCCGGTAAGAGAGTTGGAGGCAACCCATGCTTTATCGTTCCCCCCGCTAAATCACTTTTCTGGCATATAAAAAAGCCGCCCTATCGGGCGGCTTTTTTGTTTTGTTTAAGGCTAAATTACTTAATCTCAGCCTTTGCGCCGGCTTCTTCCAGCTTCTTCGCAAGCTCTTCAGCCTCGGTCTTGGACACGCCTTCCTTAAGTGCCTTAGGAGCAGCCTCAACAAACTCCTTCGCTTCTTTCAGGCCCAGACCTGCGATGTCCTTAACAGCCTTGATTACTGCCATCTTGTTGGCACCAACCTCGGCGAGGATTACGTCAAACTCGGTCTTCTCCTCTGCGGCAACGGGGCCGGCAGCAGGACCAGCAACCATAACGGGAGCAGCAGCGGATACGCCGAACTCCTCCTCGATTGCCTTTACCAGCTCGTTTAACTCAAGAACGGTCAATGTCTTGATTTCTTCTACAAATTTAGTAATTTTCTCAGAAGCCATTTAAATGATACCTCCCAATATTTTTGTTTACGGCATAATGCCATTGTTTAGGTTTGTACTATGCGGTAATTACTCCGCGGCAGGAGCAGCCTCGCCCTGCTTTTCGGCAATGGCGTTAAGCGCAACGGCAAGACCACGGATATTGCCGTTGAGTACGGAAAGCAGCTGGCAGAGCAGCTGTTCCTTTGAAGGCAGGTTTCCAAGCTCGGCGGTCTTTTTGGCGTCGAGAATCTCTCCGTCAACAAAACCGGCTTTGATTGTAAACTTACCCTTAGAAGCCTCTGCGAACTTGCACAGAATCTTTGCGGCGGATACGGGGTCTTCCTTGCTGGTTGCAAGGGCGGTCGTGCCCTCCAAAACGGAGTCCAGACCGTCAAGGCTTGCGTTCTTTGCGGCGAATCGAAGCATGGTGTTCTTTACAACAGCGTACTCGACGCCTGCCTCGCGCAGCTCGCGGCGAAGCTTTGTGTCATCAGCAACCGTAATGCCCTTATAGTCGACGAGTACGCCGGCACAAGCATCCTTAAGCTGTTGAGAAAGCTCCTCGACATACTGCTGTTTGGATTTTAATGCGTTCTCACTTGGCAACTTGAAGTTCACCTCCCAGATATTTAAAGGCATTCTTGCACAACAAAAATGCCCTTTCCCCCGTAAGCCGGAAGAAAGGGCAATGAAATATCCTCTACAAGCGTACCGCCTATACCAAGAATTCATCGCTGTTCCTCGGCAGGCGGGAGAATTTAACCCATTATGCCTAAAGTCTTAATAAAAAACCAAAGGCGCCTGCTGTCTTTGGAAAAGACAACGTGATTATTATACAGCCTAATAAGGCAATAGTCAAGACCCTTTTAAGGGTTATCAGACAAACCTTGAGGGGTTAATGCGTACGCCGGGGCCCATGGTGGTGGCGATAACGCAGCTCTTGACATACTGACCCTTTGCCGCAGCGGGCTTAGCCTTTACAATGGCACCCATCAGGGTATCAAAGTTTTCGCTAAGCTTCTCAATGCCAAAAGAGGCCTTGCCGATGGGGCAGTGGATGATGTTTGTTTTGTCAAGACGATATTCAATCTTACCGGCCTTTGCCTCGGTTACCGCACGGGCAACATCGGGGGTTACGGTGCCGGCCTTGGGGTTTGGCATCAGTCCGCGGGGACCAAGCACCTTACCAAGACGACCTACCACGCCCATCATGTCGGGGCTTGCGATAACAACGTCAAAGTCGGTCCAGCCTTCGTTCTGGATTTTAGCAGCCAGATCCTCGGCTCCTACAAACTCCGCACCCGCTTTGGTTGCGTCGTCTGCCTTGTCGCCCTTTGCAAACACCAGTACGCGCACCTTTTTACCGGTACCGTTGGGCAGTACTACCGCGCCGCGAACCTGCTGGTCGGCATGGCGGGAATCAACACCCAGACGCACATGGATCTCGACGGTTTCGTCAAACTTTGCCTTGGCGGTCTTAACACATAAATCGAGCGCTTCCTGCGCGTCGTATAGCTTTGTGCGGTCGACGAGCTTGGCGCTGTCCTGATAATTCTTGCCGTGTTTCATCTCATGTTCCTCCTAATTGAGTGGTTAATAGCGGAAATTTCCTCCCACCCGGAAGCAATCAGTCTACGACTTCAACGCCCATGCTTCTGGCTGTTCCCGCTACCATGCTCATAGCGGTATCAACGTTAGCGGCGTTGAGATCGGGCATTTTCTGCTCAGCGATCTTTCTGATCTGCTCCCTGGTAATCTTTGCAACCTTGGTTTTGTTGGGCACACCCGAAGCCGTTTCAATGCCGCATGCCTTTTTAATAAGCACAGCAGCCGGCGGTGTTTTGGTTACAAAGCTGAAAGAACGGTCGGCATAAACGGAGATCACGACAGGGATAATCAGACCCACATCGTTTTTCGTACGCTCGTTAAATTCCTTTGTAAATGCCATAATGTTGACACCGTGCTGACCCAGCGCAGGACCAACGGGCGGCGCCGGAGTGGCCTTGCCGGCCGGTATCTGGAGCTTAATAAAGCCCACAACCTTTTGAGCCATTTTTTGCACCTCCAAAATAACGTGGTAGCTTACGGAATAAAGAGTATTTTTATTCCTCCCACCGGACGCTTACCCCGCCTTGCGGAGCGCGCCCATGCACGGCAACTGCGCCGCGCGAAAACCCGGGGAACCTTTATTATGCCGGGCGTACCCCGAATTGCCCGGATGAAAAACAACCGACTGCGGTACTTACTCCACAGGCTCCGCCCAATCGAGCTCAAGCTCTGCGGGGGTTTCACGACCGAACATCGAAACGATGACACGCAGCTTGTTCTTGTCGGCGTCAATCATCTCGACGGTACCGATAAAGCCTTCGAGCGGACCGCTCGTAACACGAACGGAATCGCCAACGGCAAAACGGATATCAATCTGCTTTTTCTCAACACCCAACGCCGCGACTTCCTCTTCGGTTAAGGGGATGGGCTTGGATGCGGGACCCACAAAGCCGGTGACACCACGGATATTGCGTACAACGTACCAGGAGTCGTCATCCATAATCATCTTTACCAGAACATATCCGGGAAAGATTTTGCGCTCTACCTCGCGCTTTTTTTCATCCTTGTACTCAATGACCTTTTCGGTGGGAACCCTGATTTCTTGAATCAGTTCTTGCAGCCTGCGGTTTTCAACCATCTTTTCGAGGTTGCCCGCAACCTTGTTCTCGTAACCCGAATAGGTGTGTACAACATACCACCTTGCGGCATCAGACATAGTGTTTCCTCCCGCCTACGCTAAAATCAGGCACCAAGGACTAGCTTCACCAAAGCACCGAACGCAACGTCGAGCACCCAGATGATTACTCCCGCGCCCACCATGATGGCAAGCACCAAAAGGGTGTTGTTCCAAAGCTGCTTCCATGTCGGCCAAACGATTTTCTTCGTTTCGCCGCGCATGTCTCTGAAAAAGCGGGCTATCCTTTGGAAGAAACGTGCAGGACTGAATTTGCGCTCTTTCTTTTCCGAACTTGCGGTCATTTTGGCCCCTCCTGTTCTTCCCTTACTTGGTTTCCTTGTGGGCTGTGTGTTTCTTGCAGAACCGGCAATACTTATTCATTTCCAGTCTGTCAGGGTCGTTCTTCTTGTTCTTCATGGTGTTGTAGTTGCGCTGCTTGCACTCGGTGCAAGCCATGGTAACCCGAACTCTCATATCGGCACCTCCAATAAAACGGATTTTTTTGCCTCCCTCGAAAAAACAAAGGACCCAACGGCCCCGTGGTGCGGCGTCGCCGCAGGCTATTTTTTGGTGCATAAAAATGCGCGCAAAAAAAATAACCCTTTTAGAGGTATCACAAATATAGCATAGTTTAAAATATAAGTCAACAGCAAAGTTTACGTGTATACGACCTTGCCGATTGGTTTTTTAATGAAACAGCGAATAAATATTGCTTTTGCCCTTGTATTTTGCTAGAATGAACTGTATTGTTTGTCGTTGCGGTAATGGTTTTGTCCGCCGTTGCGTACTACTTTTTAAATGTGTAAAATATGCTTAATATTAATATAAGGTATGGTATTCTTTATAATACGGGAGTGTGACGCATCTTGTCAAGACTTACTATCGGGGTTGTGTTCGGCGGAGCTTCCAGCGAATACGAGGTATCGCTGCTCAGCGCATGCTCGGTTCTTAACCACATCGACCGTCAAAAGTATGACGTTGTTATGCTGGGCGTAACAAAGGACGGACGCTGGCTTCGCTACTCCGGCGGTATCGAGGATATTAGAGCAAACCGGTGGCTGGAATCGGGACATACTACGCCCGCGTTTATCAGCCCCGACCGCTCGGTGCACGGCATTGTGGAGCTTGCGCCCGACGGCACTGCTTCGATGACCCGTCTGGACGCGGTGTTCCCCGTTGTTCATGGTAAAAACTGCGAGGACGGCACACTGCAAGGCCTGTTCACTGTGGCGGGTATCCCGTTTGTGGGGTGCGACACCCTTTCGAGTGCCGTGTGTATGGATAAGGTAATTGCGCGCATTACCACAGACGGCGTCGGCATTGCCAGCACACCGTGGGACTGGTTTTACGCCGATGCCATGCAAGACTTTGACGCACTGGAACAACGGTTGAGTAAAGCACTCGGCTACCCTATGTTTATTAAACCCGCCAACGCGGGCTCGTCGGTAGGCGTAAGCCGCGCCACTGATAAACAAAGCTTACGGCAGGCTATTACTTTTGCGCTGCCGCACGATAAAAAGATTATAGCGGAGCAGGCGGTGGCCGGGCAGGAGATTGAGTGCGCTGTGCTCGGTAACGACGCGCCCATTGCATCGGTGGTGGGAGAGATTGCGCCCAAGGCGGTTTTTTACGACTACAATGCGAAGTATATCGACGACACCACCGACCTGTACATCCCCGCCCGCATCGATGAAAAAACAGCACAGACCGTACGGGATATGGCGGTAAAAACCTACCGCGCTCTGTGCTGCACAGGGCTTGCCCGTGTGGATTTCTTTGCAAAAAAGGACGGCACGGTGCTGCTTAACGAGATTAATACCATCCCCGGGTTCACACACATCAGCATGTATCCCAAGCTGTTTGAGGCGTACGGCATCCCTTACCCGGAGCTGATTGACCGGCTGATTACGCTTGCGCTTGAGCGTAAGTTTTTGATTTGATTTAAACTACGGACTAACTAAAAACAGACCCTGTGGCGACTGGAGGTAAGAATGGATAATCGAAGCATCGGCGTATTCGATTCGGGGCTTGGCGGGCTTACCACCGTGAAGGAACTAAAGCAGCTGCTGCCCCATGAAAACATCGTGTATTTTGGCGACACCTCGCGCGTGCCCTATGGCAGCCGCAGCCGTGAAACCATCCTAAAATACGCGCGGCAGGACATCCGCTTTCTTTTGACACATGAGGTTAAGCTGATTATCATCGCCTGCGGCACGGTAAGCTCCATCCTAACCGACCAGATGGCGGCTGAGTACGACATCCCGGTCATCCGCGTGCTGGGTCCTGCTGCTCAGGCGGCATGCGCCGCAAACCGCGGCGACGGCATTGGCATCATCGGCACCTCCGCAACGGTTCGCAGCGGCGCTTACGGCAAGGCAATCCGTTCCATTAAGCCAAACGCCCGTGTGGTGGGTAAGGCCTGCCCGCTGTTTGTTCCGCTTGTGGAAAACGGGTTTGTCGACCGAGATAACCCTGTTACCCGACTCGTCGCAGAGGGGTATCTGCTCGGGCTAAAGGATGAAACGCTCGACACCGTAATACTCGGCTGCACACACTACCCGCTTTTATATCCCATCATTTCGGATATTCTGGGTGAGGACATTACCTTGATTGACGCCGGCAAGGAAACGGCAAGGTTTGCCGCCGCATCGCTCAAGGCCACGGGGCTTGTGAGCGAACGCGAGGAGGAGGGCGAAACCAGCTTTTACATCAGCGACCAGGCGGACGATTTTACCGCCATCGCCGAGCGCTTTCTTGGGGGACACATCAAGGAGAACGTACATATCATCGACATAGAGAATTACTAAACCGTACCGGCTTTACGAATTATCATTTGGTTTGTGCAACTGGGCACAAAACCGGAAAGGCATGGGCTTTGCTATGAAAAAGGATGTACTGATTTCTATTAAGGGAATCTCCAGTATAGACGGTGAGTCGGATACGATGGAGCTGACCACACTCGGCAACCTGTTCACCAAAAACGGCAAGCAGATTATCTGCTACAAAGAGTCGGAGGCGACCGGCTTTGCGGGAACCACGACGATGCTGGAGGTGGAGGGCGACAACAGTGTGGTTCTAAAGCGACGAGGCGCTAACCGATCTGAGTTGATTATTGAAAAAGGCAGACGCCATCTGTGTCACTACGACACCGGCGAGGGCGAGATTATGATTGGGGTGTTTTCTGAAAGCATCACAAACAGCCTAAGCGAAAACGGCGGCGATATTAGCTTTAAGTACTCGCTTGATATCAACTCAAACCTAGCCAGCGAAAACGAGGTATACATCAACATCAAGGAATGTCAAAAGTTTGAAAGGTAACTCTTTCAAACAGGTTCTGCGCTTTGGGACTTACCGTAAGTGGTTTGATAGCCCGTACTGCGCAGCACCCAGAAAGGAAGGAACACATCTATGGCCGATTTGATTAAAACCGCTCAAAATGAGCTAAAGGATATTCTTCTTGCGTCCATCGGACGCGCGGTCGCCGCAAACGACCTGCCTGCCGAATCAATGCCCGCCTTTACGATAGAGATACCCGCAGATACAACCCACGGCGACTTTGCGACCAACGCGGCAATGGTAAGCGCGCGTGCGTTTCGCCTGCCGCCCAAGCGCATTGCGGAGATTATCTGTAACAACTGCGTGTTGGAGGGCACCTCGTTTGCCCGCTGCGAGATTGCGGGACCGGGCTTTATCAACTTCTTTCTGGATGCGTCCTGGTTTGCTAAGAGTGTGGCGGCGGTGCTTAACGAGAACGAGCGGTACGGACACACCAACTACGGAAAAGGCAAAAAAACCATGGTGGAATTCGTGTCCGCAAACCCCACCGGTCCCATGCATATGGGCAACGCGCGTGGCGGCGCTTTGGGCGACTGCCTTGCGGCTGTGCTGGAATATGCGGGCTTTGATGTGACAAGAGAGTTTTATGTAAACGATGCGGGCAACCAGATTGAGAAGTTTGCCAACTCGCTGAGCGCTAGGTATCTGCAGCTGTACAAGGAGAACATCGATTTCCCCGAGGATGGCTATCAGGGCGACGATATCAAGGAGCGCGCAAAGGAGTTTGCCGCGATTCACGCGGACGGATATGTAAACACCGACGAAGATGTGCGCAAAAAGGCACTGATTGAGTATGCGCTGCCCCGTAATGTAGAGAAACTTAAAGACGACCTTGGGCAGTACCGGGTAAACTACGACGTGTGGTTTTACGAAAGCGTTCTGCACGGCGGTAAGCCCAGCAAGATTGAGGAGACTCTTCGGCTGCTGGAGCAAAACGGCTATACCTACGAAAAGGACGGCGCGCTTTGGTATAAGGCTACCGCCTTTGGCGCGGAAAAGGATGACGTTCTGGTTCGTGCCAACGGCATTCCCACCTATTTTGCTGCGGATATTGCATACCACTACAACAAATTTGTGGAACGCGGCTTTGACCAGGTTATAAACATCTGGGGCGCAGACCACCACGGACATGTGGGCAGATTAAAAGGCGCTATGACCGCCGTTGGCATTGACAGCGACCGACTGGACATCGTGCTGATGCAGCTGGTTCGCCTGGTGCGCGGCGGCAGTGTGGTGCGCATGAGCAAGCGCACCGGTAAGGCGATTACGCTAAACGACCTGCTTGATGAGGTGCCGGTGGATGCGGCGCGTTTTTACTTTAACCTGCGCGAGCCCAACAGCCATTTTGATTTTGACCTTGACCTTGCAGTAGAACAGAGCGCACAAAACCCCGTGTACTACGTACAGTACGCGCACGCAAGAATCTGCAGTATCTTTAAAAACCTCGGCGCGGAGGGTACGACGTTACGTGCCTGCACCCCCGAGGAGCTTTGCAAGTTGTCCTCCCGTGAGGAGATGGAGCTGATTCGCCACCTGGCAAAACTACCGGGCGAGGTGGATGAGGCGGCCAAGAACTACGACCCGGCCCGTATGACCCGCTACTGCGTGGATCTTGCCACGCTGTTCCATAAGTTCTATAACGCGCACCGTGTAAAGAGCGACGACGAACCGCTGATGCAGGCTCGCCTGAGCCTGTGCTCTGCTGTTCGCATCACCCTAAAAAACGTGCTGGCGCTGTTAAAGATAACCGCGCCCGAAACGATGTAGCGCTGTTGTGATCGTTTAACTGTGTGACGGCTGGGTTTTGGCACAGACCAGAACCGCCGACGGAGGTAATGGTAACCGACATGGAGATACCTGATAAACGGCTGTTTTTATTGGATGGCAATTCCATCATTGACTGGGACGAGCGAGGTGCGCTTGACCCCGGTGAGCTGGCACGACTGACGGCGGAATATATCGCCGCCGGTTCAGACGCGGTGCTGGTTCCTTGCCCGGAGGAAGCACTTGTACGGGAGGTCACCGCGTCGGCGGACGGCAGGGTTCCCGTTGGGGGAGTTGTGCCGCTGTCGGACATCGACATCGTTCCGTTTGGCACCGCGACCTTTGAACGGCTGATTGCCTATTACCGCGATAAGCTGCGTGTATATGAAGGGCTTTCGTTTGTTTATTTGGATGGATTCACCAGCATTGCCGACCTGCGTGCGGCGCTGCTCGCCGCGCGTTTCTTCTCTTTGCCGGTATTTGCGGCAATGGCGATTGGCGACGACTGCCGGACAGTACTGCGGGATGCCGACGTGCTTGCGGCACTAATTGCGGCCGAAAGTCTGGGCGCCGCCGCCTTTGGCGTGACCGCACCGGGGGGTGCCGCCCCGCTCGTGGATTCCCTTTTGCGACTCTATCCGTACACCTCTATCCCCTTGATTGCGAGGATGGATGCGGGCTGCCCCAACCCGGTTCTGCCCCAGCTGTACGATCTTTCGCCCCAGAGCTTTGCGTTTGAAGCGGTAACGCTGTTACAGGCAGGCGCACAGATTATCGGCGGACGAAACGGCGTTAACCCGTCACACATCCGCGCAGTAAAGACGGTGGTGCAGGGCGCGGACTATGCCGACCATCTGCCCCAAAAGGCATCGTTTGAGGACGAGCTGCTTGCCGCAAACCATAAAGAGGTGTTCTTTCTTCCCCGCGCGCCTCAGATTAGCCCTGCGTTACCCTGCACACTAGACATGAGCGAGGCGCTCATGGAGGCGGCGGATACCATCGGTACCGACGTCATTGCCGTGTCGGTTACAAGCGTAGATGACGCGCATCTGTTGGCGGAAAACGCCCATATGGCTACCCTGCCCATCTTGGTGCATTGCGACGACGAAGCCTCTTTGGAACAGGCGCTGCTGCATTATCAGGGGCGTGCGCTTGTGGATTCGCAGAGCTTTATTCCCCCTGAGCGCCTGGCGGAGATTGCCGCGCGATATGGAGCGATCGTATACTAAAAAATAAACAAGATGAAAACACCGAGTCTCTACCCCGCGGGGCAGAGACTCGGTGTGGTTTATGCTGTGCCACTTCTATTCGTCTGTTTTTGCGCTGCGATACACATCCTCTTTGAGGTAGAAGCCGTCTCGGATGACGGTGTCGTCCATATTCTCCTTTGTTACGGCGACCACATCAATCATGACATACGGTACCTCGTAGGTGCCGTCAAAGATGGTGCTTGTCGCCTGTGGATCCTCTCCTGCGGCAATGCGTTTGCACAGATCCACCGCTGCCTCAACCAGATTGCGGATGGGCTTATAGATGGTGAGCATCTGCGTGCCCACAACAATTCGCTGGCAGGCGGCAAGGTCGGCGTCATGCCCTACTACCTTGATCTTTTCGGCAAGTCGCGCCTCGGCAAGGGCATCAATTGAGCCCCACGCCAGCGAGTCGTTTCCTGCCAAAATTGCGTCTACCTCGCCCGGGTTTTCCTTAAGCGCCTGCGATACAAACTCATACGCCGTTTCTCTGCGCCAGTTATCCACCCACGTTTCCGCTTTAACCTCGATCTCTCCGCTGTCGATGAGTGGCTGGAGAACACCCATATAGCCCTCACGGAACATCGGGCTGTTGTTGTCGTTGGGCGAGCCGTTAAGGATGATATAGCCGCCGGTGGGCACGGCTTTTACAATGCCTTCGCCCTGAAGGCGACCAACCTTGACATTGTCAAACGAAACATACACATCCACATCGGCATTGTTCACCAACCTGTCATACGAGATAACGGGAATGCCCGCCTTTTTGGCAAGCGCCACACAATCCGCCGCCTTTTCACGGTCGTGCGGAATGATGATAAGGATGTCGATATGCTGCGCAACCATATCGCGCACCTGCGAAAACTGCAGGTCGCTATCGTTGTTTGCGTTGGAGACAATCACATCAATCCCCGCCTGCTTTGCCTTGGAGAGAAAGATATCCCGGTCCCGCAGCCATCTGTCCTCTTTGAGTGTTGCAAGGGAAAATCCCACCAACAGCGGTTTGTCCTGCGATTGCTCGCTCGACGCCGTGCCAGGATGCTCGCAGCCGCCAATAAGGCTTGTAACCGCTATAATTAAAACTACGCTCATGAAAACCAGAGGGATCCGCCTGCAAACAAGTTGTTTCATCTGTCAGCCCTCACTTTCCGTATATCTCCTTGTACTCGGATGCCGTTGTTCCGACTACCTTTTTAAACAGCTTGGAAAAGTAGTTGGGGTCCGAATACCCTACACTGCGCGCCACATCCTTCATGGATAACGCACTGTCCGCAATCAGCTCCTTTGCTTTCTCCATACGGATGCCGGTCAGCCTATCGATAAAATTCACGCCCGTTTCCTCTTTGTAAAACCGGCTGAAATAAAAGGGACTGAGGTTTACCGCCCGCGCGATGTCTTCCAGCGCAATGTCCTTATCGTAGTTCTCTCGCATAAACTGCTCCGCCTTCTCAACCACGGCGTTCACGCGTTTTTGCCTGCCGGAGCTAATCTGGCTGATGACCTCTTCGAGATGCCGCTTGCACACCCCGCGCAGCCGCAAGACATCCTGCGCCGAAATTACTTCCGCAAGCGTACCGCTTATATTTTGCACTGCAACGCCGTACCGTCTGCCTATCCCCGCCAATAAAAGCACGATGCGCCCCTTTATGGTTTCGAGGTCTGCGCTTGCGTCATGCAGCTTAAACACCAACTCGTCAAACGCTCGCCCCGCTGCGGATACATCCTGTGCCGCCACCGCCGCATACACGCTGCGGCCGAACAGCTCCTCCATCTCGCCGCTTGCGAGCTCGTCGATTACATCGTCAAAATGTACGGCAGGCAGCTCAAAGCTGCGGCTGTCCACAACACGCAGCGCACGTAACGATTCATGGTAGGAACGCTTGCTTTGCGAGATACTGTCGCACCACAACCCGATACCGATGGAAAGGTCGGGATTCATACTCTGCGCCTTTTTGTAAAAGCTCTGTGCAATCGCAGTCGCGGCAAGCTTTTGCTCAAACGGATCCTCGTACTTTTTGTCAAACACAAATACAATAATGCGGTTTAGCATCAGGGGGCCCACGATGCACCGGCAAAGCGATTTGAGAATATCGCGATAACCGACATACTGGCGGTGACCGCGCACTCCTTCGCTGATTTTATTGGAGACCTCTCCGTCCGTCTTTTCACCAAACTCAATGGTCATTACGTAGCCGCCCTGACCCTCGCAGTCGAACAGATGGGTGTAGGAGAGCAGGTCCTGCTCGCTGCTGTCAAACATGCAGATGGCGTTTATAAATCCGGTCTCGAGCACCGGTAAAACCATCTCAAACTTTTCTTTTAGCTCAAGCTCCCGTCTCATCCGTTCGCGTGCGTCATCGATCTTTCGTATGACCTTGTTGAGTGCCTCCACCATCTTTTCGCGCCGAACAGGCTTAAGCAGGTATTCATCCACCGAAAGGGTCACCGCTTCCACGGCATAATCAAAATAATCAAACGCACTTGAAACAATCAGGCGCACCCCGGCGTTTGCCTCGCGTATCCTACGCATTGCCTCCAACCCGTTGATACCGGGCATATTAATGTCCATAATCACGATGTCCGGGTGAACGGCGTGTGCCTTTTCAATAGCCTCTCTGCCCGAACGCGCCTTGCCCGCAATCTCGATATTCGGAAAGCTTGCTTTAATGATATATTCAATGGAATCGATAGCAATCGGCTCGTCGTCTACAATCAGCACCCTATACCGGTTCATTCGCATCCTCCTGCCGGGGTATCGGCAATGTAAAGATTACTCTTGTTTCGCCGCCGCCGCACTCAATACACATGACATCGGTTCGCCCAAAGAACAGTCGCAACCGCTTGAGCACGTTGTCCACCCCGATTCCCGTGGTATGCCCTTTTTGCGCCCGTCTCATGGGCACGCTGTCGTCTCTGTCCTCCCGCAGAAGGCGGGTTATCGTCTCCTGTGTCATTCCCACTCCATTATCGCTGACCGTTACATATACGTAGTCCGCGTCCGCGGATACAATCAGGCGTATCTTACCGCCCTCCTCGCGGGGACCTATGCCGTGGATATACGCGTTTTCTACAATAGGCTGAAGCGTCATGCGCGGCAGCACGGTGGCAAGTATCTCAGGGTCTTCGGGGCAGTCCAACTCAAAATGCACCGCATCCCCAAAGCGGGTGGTTAAGAGCTGCATGTAGGACATGACGTTGTCAATTTCCTCACGCAGGGTAGCGTTGCAGTCCAGCCCCTTTAAATTGTAGCGAAACACATCCGCTGCGTTCTCCAGATAATTGCAGGTGGTATCATCGCCCTGCATCATCGCAATTTTAGCGCCGATGTTGATGGTATTAAAGATAAAGTGCGGGTTTACCTGCGATTGTAACGCAAGCAGTTCCGATTCCCGCAGAGCATTTTTAATCTTTAGATTGTTCATCTTCTGCTCGTTGACCATCATCTCAAGTTGCTGCTTTTCGTGCAGCTCGCTTACATGCTGCCGAATACTGCTGGCCATCAGGGAAAAAACGTTAAACAGCACCGTAATCTCACCACTGGTGTTCAACGGCTCGATGTGAACCTCGTAGTCCCCGTTTGCAATCTGCCTCGCGTAATCTGCCAAACGGCCGATTGGCCGTGTGATACGAATGGAGAACAACACAATCGCAAAGCTCACAAACACAACCACCAGCACGATAAGCAGATTATTAAACAGTGTGGCGCTTTGTGTTCGGCTGTTAATCACTTCGTATTTGTCCGCGCTGTCGATGAGGTCGCCGCTCATTATTTCCTCGATATAACGCATGATGTAGCTGTTAACCTTAACCGTCTGCGCATAGCCCTCGGTATAGACGTCGATGTTGCGTCCCCTTCGCGCGGTCACGGTATCCTCACCTAAATCGAGGTAGTACTTTACCATGCCTGCCACGTTTTTCATCTTGACTCCACGCTCGGTGTAGTCGGCTGTTTTTAGCATGCGATCGGCGCTTTGGCTTATTACGGTGGTATGGTCGTAAAAGGCAAGCAGGCTGTCGGTGCTTGCGGTGGAAAGATACATCGCAATGTCTTCCTGAATCTCCCCAATCTCCTTATACACGGCGGCAAGCTCTGTGTTTTTGTTAAACAGCTGCGCGCTGTCTTTGAGTAAAATCTGTGCCGACAGGTAGGAGTACAGCCCTGCCAAAAACGCGATCAACACGGAAAGCAGAAAGAACAGTATTAAGATTGTGCGGTATTTCAGGTTCATAATCTGTTTCACTGCCATTCCTCCGTGCATGCCGCTTTGGTTATCATCGGCTACTCCTGCGCGCTGAAGGTCTCCTCATATTCCGCCAAGTTTTCGGCTGTTATTGCGTACACGCCGGTGTTAATCAGGTCACTGATCTGTTTGCCCTGAAGCAGATTGAACAGCTGGGTGACGGTGGTATAGCCAATCTCATACGCGTTTGGACAGATGGTGCCGTAGATAACGTCGCGGTCAATGTACTCCAGTGTTTGAGGCATTGCGCCGTAGCCTACCACCATGATGTCGCCCACCCGGTTTGCATCCACCACCATCTGCGCAACCCCCGGTGTGCTTTTTTCCTGCGTGCAGATAACGAGGCTAACCTCGGGGTGCTCCTCCAAAATGCGTGTCGTAACCTTTTCCACATCAAACATGCCGCTGCTTAAAGAATATACACCCACAAGCTCCATGGCGGCATACTCCGAAAACGCCTCCATCATTCCCTGTAGCTTTAGGTTTTTATATGGGCTGATGCCCTCGTCCTCCTCGGACATATCATCGATGAGCACCGCAACCTTTGCCCTGCCCGAGCAGGCCTTAGCGCCCATTTTGCCCGCATCGTAGCCGATGTCGTAGCTGTTTGAGCCGACCGTCGCGGCATTACGGGTGAAGAACACGTCGTTTTCAAAGGTAATTACGGCAAGCCCCGCTGCGGTTGCGGAAGAAAGCGCCGTCTCGGTGCGTGCCAAATCCGCCGCCTGTAATGCGATGCCGTCCACTCCGGCGTAAATGGCATAATCCACCGCCTGCACCGAAAGCTCTACCTCGCGCTGAGCTATATCTACAAATTCCACATAGACGTTATTGTCTGCGGCCGCACTTTGCGCACCCTTTTTTAACATCGTCCAAAAATGCTCGTTGCCGCTCTGGGTAACAAGCTGTATGTGATAAAGCGGCGCAACCTGCGGCGGCTTGTCCGATGATTGTGTGTTTTCGGACAGATAAAGGGTCGCAAGCATTACAACAAGCGCCGCCAATGCCGCAATCATAATGGAAAAGATGATTCTCATACAACGATTACCCCTTTCCCGCTGCATCGGGAACAAGATACATTTTCCTTTCTATTATACATAAATTTATTTGTGTAGCAAATCATATTTTTATACTATTTAGTAGAATAACATTAATATAAACAGGGGCAGCAGCAAAATGATTTCTTGCAACTGCCCCTGCTTTATAATCCTTGAACGGTTACCTGTTTGAGCTCGGTTTCTCAACCGGTTAAGACGTCAGCTTTTCCAAAACCGAATTTTACCGCTCTCCTGAAAGTTTATGGCTATCATCAGAAGCACCGGGAATCCGAGCATGCCGATAAAGCCGAAGTTGATAAGCCCGACATACATACTCATCAACGTGAGCAGTGGGTTAAGCCCCAGGCTCTGCCCTACAATACGCGGCTCGATGATGTTTCTTATCACGGTAATGATTACATACATAATTAAAAGACCAGCCGCAAGGCGATAGTTACCCTGAATGGTTTCGATGATAATCCAAGGAATCACAATGCCGCCGGTACCCAATACGGGCAGGATATCCACCAGCGCAATAATCAGCGCAACCAAAATAGAGTTTTCAATTCGAAGAATGGTAAGACCGATGGAAAGCTCTACAAAGGTAACGGACATAATAATTGCGTACGCACGCATGTATTTGAGCACGGTATCGGTCATATAGCTCTTTGCATCATACAGCCAGCCGATGTACTTTGCCGGCAGCTGCTTGACAATAAACCCGCGGATGCGCCCGAAATCAAGGCTGATAAACACCGAGGACATGATGGTAAACAAAAGTGCAAGCAAAAAGGACGGCACTCGGGTGGAGGTTTGCGCAATCCACGATAAAGCGCTCTTTGAGGTGTTTACAATAAAATCCTTCAGTGCGTTGGTCACGCTGTCAAGGGTGTCAGATATTCCTGGGGATAGGCCTGCAAAAAACTCCGCTGTCACTTCGTTTAGCTTTTCCAAGGCGGGCTCAAAGCTGTTGGTATAGGCACTGGGAAGCATCTCAAACAACTGCATCACGCCAACTACGATGCGTGAGCCGATTAACCAAAGCAGCACGCCCAAAACACCGTATGCGAGGATAATCACAATGATTGCCCATAGCTTTCGACTACCCTTTAAGCGGCGATGCAAAAACTCTACGATGGGCTTAAGGGTGTACGCAATCACAAACCCGATTAAAAACGGCATCACCCAAACCGCCACGTACTTTAGGCACAGGTAGATAAGCGCAAGAATGACAGCCCAGTATACGACGTTGATGATAAAAGCCCGCCGCCGTTGAACCTTGTCAATATTCATAATGGTATCCTGTCCTTTCTTTGTAAAATCATCTTAACGTTGTATTCCATGAAGGCTCTAACGCGGATAACGCAGACGGGTTTGGTTTTGCTTGTTTTGAAAGTTGAAAAACGGGTGTGATTTGTCAATATATTCATCTTATCGCGACCGCGCGCCGGAATCAAGCGAATAATATGAATTCCATCTAAAATTGAATATATAACTGCTTTCCTTGTCATTACAGTAACGTTCTTTTACCACAGAAGTACCATTTCAGCTAGGACATACAGAAAGCGAAAGCATTCTGCACAAAATAAAGGCAGGTTTGCTATATGATTTAGAAAACAGGAGATATTTGAAGCGTGAGAGAACTATTTGGCATTGATAGGCTATTTATAACCATTATCGCCGTATTTAGCGAAGATTCTGGATTGAACAATTGAACACGGCATGGTATAGTGTATTTCATTCGAAAACAATCGTTTTTCATATGAGTACTGAATCGGTTAACGAAAGGGGGTAGCTGCAAGGCATATGATGAAATATCTGCTGGTGGACACCAACGTGTTGCCGGATGTGTTTGCTAAGGTGGTTAACGCAAAAGCGCTTTTGGCTAACGGCAGTGCCAAGACCGCCTCGCAAGCGGCTCAGATGGCAGGAATTTCGCGCAGCGCCTTTTATAAGTATAAGGACTGCGTATTTGCGCAGACCACCTCTCAGGCAGCCAGTATGCTTACCCTGACCGCAACCCTGCGGGATGAGCCGGGCGTACTTTCCCGCTTAATCGGCGAGCTGTACGCGGCAGGAGTTAACATCCTTACCATCAACCAAAACATCCCCGTAGACGGCGTGGCGCTAGTGTCGGTGTCCGCGCGGGGCGACGCGCTGCGCATGGAGCTGGACGACCTGCTTGCACACCTGAAATCGGTGCAGGGCATAGTGGACGTCAGGCTGATTGCCGGAGGGTAACGCAAACCCAAGGCTTTAAAACCTGATTGACTTGTAATGTCTACGAAAAATCTTCGCAAAGCCATAAATAGAAGCTTTTGCTCAATTTAAACCGGACATTATAAAAGTGAATTAGCTATATCACAACTCTACAACATATAACACAAAGGGGACGATGACATATGGCAAACATAGCGCTGCTCGGTCACGGTGTGGTTGGCTCGGGCGTAGCGGAGGTTTTGCTTAAAAACAAGCAGTCGCTGGAGGCGAAACTGGGGGAAGAGATTCATCTCGCGCACATTCTCGACCTGCGTGAATTTGACGTTCCTTATAAACAACGATTTACCAAGGACTTTGACGTCATTTTAAACGACAAAACCGTGGATATTGTCGTAGAGGTGATGGGCGGACTGAGCCCCGCGTACGATTTTGTTAAGGCTAGCCTTGCAAGCGGCAAAAGTGTCGTAACGTCCAACAAAGAGCTTGTGGCGTCCAAGGGCGCGGAGCTTTTGCGCCTTGCACGGGAACACAATGTGAACTTCCTGTTCGAAGCGAGTGTCGGCGGCGGTATCCCCATTATCCGCCCCATGCACCAGTGCCTAGCCGCCAACGAGATTAAAGAGGTTGCGGGCATCTTAAACGGTACCACCAACTTCATCCTAACCAAGATGATTCGTGAGCAGACCTCGTTTGCCGATGCGCTCTCGCTTGCGCAGTCGCTTGGTTACGCAGAGCGCGACCCCTCCGCCGATGTGGACGGACATGATGCCTGCCGCAAGATCTGCATTCTCGCTTCCCTTGCATACGGCAAGCACGTTTACCCCGCACAGGTCAAAACCGAGGGAATCACGGCAATTACCCTTGCCGATGTAGCGTACGCCGAGAGCGCTGGTTGTGTGATTAAGCTAATCGGACGCTGCAAAAAACTTGAAAACGGTAAGCTTGAGATTATGGTTAGCCCCGCCCTGCTGCCCCGCGACTGCCAGCTTGGCGGCGTGGATGATGTGTTTAACGGTATCCTTGTGCGCGGCGACGCGACGGGCGATGTGGTGTTCTACGGCAAGGGCGCAGGCAAGCTGCCCACCGCAAGCGCGGTTGTCGCCGATATTATTGACGAGATTAAGCACAAAGATACCATTCGTACCCTGTACTGGGAGGACGGCGAAGACAGCTACGTGCAGGACAGCGCAGACTACCGCACACGTTTGTACCTCTGCCTGAAGGCAGACGATCAGGGCGCGGCGCTAGCGGTTGCCCAAAGATTGTACTGCGAGGTTACCCCGCTTGCACGCAGCGGCGCGTCGGGCGAATGCGCACTGCTGACGTCTGAGCATCCCGAACGCGAGCATGCGCATATCATCAAGGAGCTTTCCGACGCAGGCTATCCCCTTATTGCAAGCATACGGATGCTCGACTATTAATAGTATTTTGAAAGAAGCGTTTTCATGAAGATAATTGTTCCGGCAACCAGCGCAAATCTCGGTTCGGGCTTTGACTCTCTGGGGCTTGCCGTTAACCTGTATAACGAGGTGCTGATGGAGCAAAGCGACCGGATTGACATTGCGTCGCTCGACGGCGTAAACGTGCCGACGGGTGCCGACAACCTCATCTACTCCGCCGCAAAAAGTGTATATGACGTGTGTGGCAAAAGGCTGCACGGGCTAAAAATTCGGCAGCGCAACAACATTCCGATGACGCGCGGCTTGGGCAGCTCGTCTGCCTGTATCATCGCCGGACTTACGGGCGCAAACGCCCTGCTGGGCAACCCACTGGACGAAGCGGCGCTGGTTAACCTTGCTGCTACCATCGAAGGTCACCCCGACAACACCACCCCCGCGCTGCTAGGCGGGCTTGTTACCGCCGTGATGGACAACGGGCGCGTATACTATATCAAGCAGGAGATTGTGGGCGCACTAAAGCTGTTCGCCTTTGTACCCGATTTTGAGCTTTCTACCGAGTTTGCCCGCGGCGTTTTGCCCGAAGCCGTCTCGCGTCGCGACGCGGTGCACAACCTGTCACGCGCGGCACTGATGTCTGCGTCACTGTTAGAGGGCAAATACGAAAACCTGCGTGTGGCAGTGGGCGACCGTCTGCACCAGCCCTATCGCCTGCCCTATATTGAGGGGGCGGATGCGGTGTTTGACCTGTGCTATGCTTTGGGCGCGTACTGCGTGTTCCTCAGCGGTGCTGGTCCCACCTTGCTTGCCATTACAGACGGCAAGGACACCCGATTTGAGAAAGCCGCGCGGGATGGACTTGACCGACTGGGCAAAGCGGCGTGGCAGATTCTGCCGCTTATCATCGATAACCGCGGCGCTCGTGTACAACACGTCTCTGCCGCGATATAAACCCTATCTCTAGCGCACAAGCTAAGTAACAGAGGTACGCACGCACATTGCCCCATAATAGGCATTGACATACATGGACCACAAGCATTAAATGCAGGGAGGAAACAGGCAGATGAGCCTAATCGTACAAAAATTCGGAGGAACCTCGGTGAAAAACACCGAGCGCATCTTCAATGTTGCGCGCATCGTAACCGAAACCTATGCGCAGGGCAACGACGTGATTGTGGTGGTATCCGCGCAGGGAGACACCACCGACGACCTGATTGAAAAGGCGGCGGAAATTAACGAAAAGCCTTCAAAGCGGGAGATGGACGTACTGCTATCCACCGGCGAGCAGATCTCCATTTCGCTGCTTGCCATGGCAATTGAGAAGCTTGGTTACCCCGTAAAGTCGCTTACGGGCTGGCAGGCGGGCTTTTTAACCGACTCCACCCACGGCGACTCACGCATCAAGCGCATAGACCCCGAACGCCTGACCAACGAAATCAACAAGAAGAACATTGTTATCGTCGCGGGTTTTCAGGGTATTAACCGCTATGACGACATTACAACACTCGGGCGCGGCGGCTCGGATACCTCTGCGGTTGCTATCGCGGCTGCCATGCATGCTTCGGTATGCCAAATCTATACCGATGTAGACGGCGTATACACCGCAGACCCGCGGCGTGTTACAAGCGCGAAGAAGCTTGATGAGATTACCTACGACGAGATGCTGGAGCTTGCAACATTGGGTGCGCAGGTGCTGCACAACCGTTCCGTAGAAATGGCGAAGAAATATGCAGTAAACCTCGAGGTGCTGTCCAGTCTGGAGCGGGTACCCGGGACACAGGTGAAGGAGGCAGTTAACGTGGAAAAAATGCTGATTAAGGGTGTAACCAGCGACAACAACGTGGCAAGAATCTCGGTGGTAGGGGTACCGGACCAACCCGGCATTGCGTTTAAGCTGTTTTCGCTTTTAGGTAAAAACAAGATTAACGTCGATATCATTCTGCAATCCATCGGGCGCGACAACACAAAGGACATTAGCTTTACCGTTTCTCGTGCGCATAAGGAACAGGCACTTGCGCTGCTTCGGGATTACGCTGATACCGTTGACGCGAAGGATATCCTTTGCGACGACAACATCTCGAAGGTTTCGGTTGTGGGCGCGGGTATGCAGACCCATGCGGGGGTTGCTGCAAAGATGTTTGAGGCACTGATGGACGCCAACATCAACATTCAGATGATCTCCACCAGCGAGATTAAGATCTCTGTGCTGATTGATAAAAAGGATTCCGACAAGGCGGTTGCCGCCATCCACGACGCGTTTATCAGCTAACAAAACCCTTGCCACGCAAACCAAATATCGGTATAATCTTGGCGGAGAACCATCTGGTTTTCCGCCTTTTTTATATCAACTTGCAATAAAAACGGCGCGGGTGCGTCGTAATATATGTAAGCGCTTATTATACCAATTAAACTGATAATGTTTTCGAGAAAGCCCTTAGCTGCTAGTATTTCAAAGCTTGTAAAACGCCGACACTGTGAGGATTGAGATGCAAACGCAAGATAGCGACAAGGACGTAGCGCAGTACTACGAAAAAGAACACAATACCCTGCTGCGCTATATCAGGCGTCGGCTTCACAGCGCGTCGGATATGGATGTGGAGGACATACTGCACGAGGTGTTTGTTCGCATCTATAACCGTGCCGACGTATCCTACCCCATCGAAAACCTTGCGGCGTATGTGTACCGTTCCCTGCAAAACCGTGTTGCGGACTACCTGAGAAAAAAGCAATACAACCCATCGCTAGAGCAGATGC
Source organism: Bacillota bacterium (assembly GCA_023460535.1). GTDB lineage: Bacteria > Bacillota > Clostridia > Oscillospirales > Ruminococcaceae > Acetanaerobacterium. The sequence continues at coordinate 394,797 of JAEWPV010000016.1, read as the reverse complement.
AGGAACAGGGAGACGCGTTGCAAGAGATGCTTAGTGACGCACGCCTTGACCCCGCGCAAGCGGCACAGCGCGCTGAGTTTTGGCACCATCTCTCCCATGCGCTTGACACGCTTGAGCCGAGGCAGCGCACGGTTTGGATTGCAACCGAGATTCAAGGCATGAGCTTTGGGCAGCTCAGCGCGATGTGGGACGAACCGATTGGCACACTGCTCTCTCGCAAGAGCCGTGCCACCAAAAAGCTTAGACAGGAACTACAAGATTTTTACGACATGAAAGGATGAATTGATTATGAGAAAAATGAAACACCTCTCTCGCATACCCAGACCCCTTCGCATGGTACTCATCACGGTATTTGGGGTGCTAGCGGCATGTGCGTTTGCGCTGCTGTTTGGTTTATTTGTTATGCTGCTATGGAACTGGCTGATGCCCGGATTGTTTTCGTTGCCATCCATTACCTATCTGCAGGCGGCGGGTATTGTTCTGCTTGCCCGTATGATCTTCGGTTTTGGCAGTGACCGCCACGGACCGTCTGAAGAAAGGAAAGAAAAATGTGAAGACGAGGAATGGTACGGCGGCGGGCATTGGCATGATTACCGCACCAAGTACGGCAACAAGGGCTGGCGCCACTACGATGCGTGGTGGAAACAGGAGGGTAAAAGCTCCTTTGAAGAATATATCAGCCGAATGGATGAGAACACAAAAGACGATGATGCCAATACCCCACAGAATTCGTAAACGGAGGTGCTTATGTGGAGCTGTTTGGCAAAACTAAAGTGCACTACATCAGGGCTATCTATGATCTGACAAGCGACGGTGATACTGCGCGGGTGTCTGACCTTGCCATCAAACTTGGGGTTACCAAGCCAAGCGTAAGCAATGCCGTCAAATCACTGGAACGCGACCGGCTGGTGATAAGGGACGCTTCCCGGCGCGTTGTACTTACCCCAAAGGGGCGGCAGGCTGCGATTCAGTCGGTAAAACGCTACACTGTTATCCTTCGTTTTCTTACGGAGGTGCTCCACGTAGACCAAAAGACAGCGCAAAGGGACGCCTGTGCCATGGAGCATGCCGTCAGCAAGGCAACCTACCTCTCGATGCAGCGTCTGGAAGAGAAGCCGCTATAGACGCTGACATGCAGCCCCCGTTTGACACGGGAAAAAAGCAATGAAGAACGCCGCCTTCTCCACGACCGCTTGCGGAGGAGGCGGCGTTTATGTATTGTAGTGATTGATCGAAAAGAGTGTACCAAATACCAGATTAGCCATAGCATGTGACGGATAAAGCGAAACCTGCTTACCAGCGGTTTTTTACCTTTTCGGCAAAGCCTATCTTATCATTAAACTTTAGTTCCGTGCCGTCGTCCAGCCTTGCGGTACCGGAAAAGCGCCCGAACACCTGATGCTGATCGGAGCACAGCACAAGGGCATTAATCTTTGCGGCGCGGTCAAGGATGGGGGTAAAGGTCATGTGCAGCGCGTCGTCATCAGTGCCAATCACCCAGCTTTTGAGGTAATCATACTGCCCGTCTCGGTTTTTGGGGATGTTAAACACCACACGCCCAAGCTTTCTTGCTTGTCCGTTATAAAACAGCATGTTCTCGGTGGCATGGGAGGTATCTCCAAAGCCGTAGCCAAGGTTAAACCCAAACGGAACGCCCTTATAAAGCCCTGACATGCTACTCCAGTACCAGGTGTTGCTGTATGTCCATACGCCGCGTCCCCAGTCGAGCGTGCCGAATGCGCTGTCCGGTTTAAACTCATACACGCCGCCGTTAAACTCCGCACGCCCGCTTGCTCGCATGCAGTTTATTTTGCGGTTATAGTAAAACGCCCGCTTTGCTCGGGGAAAGGGGATGGCAATGTTCATCGAGTGCTCCGGCTCGTCGGTCAAAAGGATGTCCGCCGTAAAGGGTTTGCCGTCCTTAAAGTTCTTAAACTCACACAGCAGGCGGCGTCCCTGTTCGGTGTTCTTAAAAGATACGCTGCACTGCTCGCTTGAGAAGGAGACGTCGCCGTTGCAGGAGCTTTTTGGCATGTGAAAGCTGCCGCGCGGCAACAGGGTGGTAACACTCGCGGTGTGATGGTATACGCGGTCAAAATCAACCAGGCTAGCGCTAATAAACCCCATGTAACCGTTATCCGAAACGGTTAAGGCAACTGCATAATGTTCATTGCAAACCAGATAATAATCCCACTCTTTGATACGCAAACGCCCTGCCTTTACCGAACCTCGGTCGTACTCAAGCAAGGGTGTTTTGCTGTAGCCCGCTTCACCCAGCCTACCGCGTGTGTCCAGAAGCGGGCCGGGTGCCGTGATTTCTTTTTGCATTACCATTTTGTTACCCCTTTCTTAATGTCTGGCGTTTTGATTTAACCCTTCGCCCTCATTATACCAATATTTATACAAAAAAAAAGAATATAGTTGAAAAATAATATGCACATTTTCTAATTTCGCAGTATTTGAAGCCATGAAACCGCAGTGGTTAGCACTCTCGTGTGTAGAGTGCTAAAATTAACACTCATGTAACAAATCGTTGCACCTTTTTTCATATTTGCTGAGTACAATATAGCTGTAACAGGAACTCAGCCGGTCAGGTGTAGCATAGGTCAAAAAGTCAAACGCTTGTCCCACCCTGACTAGGCATCCGTTTCAATATATCCGTTACCACCAGTACATTTAAAGGAGGATTTTGTATGTTTAACCTTGTACCGTTTGAACGCAGACAGCAAAACGAACTCAGGCGATTGTTTGATGATTTTGAAAAGAACTTTTTTGGGCTAAGCGACAATTTTGCCGCCTTCGGCACCGATATTGTAGACCAAGGCGACAACTATCTGCTCAAGGCGGACCTGCCGGGCTTTGCCAAGGAGGACATAGCAGTGAATATTGACGGCGATCGCCTGACTATCAGTGCTCAGCGCAATGAAGAATTTGAGGAAACAAAGGATAACTTTGTTCGCCGGGAGCGCAGTCGGGGCACCTTCTGCCGCAGCTTTGACCTTACGGGTATCCGCGCGCAGGAGATTACTGCCGAATACAAAAACGGGGTTCTTTCGTTAAATCTGCCAAAGGATACCAGCCAAAAAGAGCGCAGCCGACGGATTGACATACAGTAATCCGTCACTAGGTTCGGCGCATTTCATTTTACAATCAAGGTATTAACTATTAAAGGCGTCCCGCTTTTGTGGGACGCCTTTTCATGTAACGCAAGGATAGCTTCGGCTACCTATAAACCAATGCAACAACAATTTACCCTTTATACCAGTATAATATCGCCTACGAATGGGCTTGCCACCGCCGACTTTGACACAAAGTCTATGACGTATTTTGTGTCGTTGCTGAATGCGACTGCCTGATGAAGGGTAATCTTTAATATACAGGTTCCGGGATCATTTTCGTTGACGTGGCGGTCGTAAAAGGCGCAAAACACCTCTTTAAGTTCTTTGGTCAAGGCATGGTTTTCCGGCTTAATGGGGCTGCCGAGGTTTTCTGCGGTGCCACACGCACAGAATAAATCCTTGCAGATTGAAACATACGGGTTGACTAACGCCTCCTGCATCTTGTGCGTGGTGGTGTGCGTAATCACGTAGACTACGCCGTCCTTGTAATAACCGTCCACAATGCGCACGCTGGGATGGCTGCCCCGCGCCGTGGCTAGCGCTATCTGTACATCACACCCCAATTGCTGTTCCAACAGCAGCAATGCTTCGCAAAACTGTTCCATAATAGGCACCCCTTGTTGTTCCATATTATACAAATGTTAATATAACACTAAATAAGCGCAAAGTACACACAAATTATAAATCTTTGTGATTTTATCACGGTGATTGCATAACTTTTTACGTAAAATAGGTATATCTATTTTTGTGCCGTTTGTGGGCGAAACAGAAAGGGCGATGATTTTCATGAGTAAGGTTCTGGTTGTAGGCGGGGTGGCGGGCGGCGCGTCGGCGGCGGCGCGCCTACGTAGATTGGATGAACAGGCGGAAATTATTCTGTTTGAACGGGGGGAGTATATCTCGTTTGCCAACTGCGGTCTGCCATATTACATCGGCGGGGAGATTACCGAGCGTTCCGCACTTACCCTGCAAACGCCCGAGAGCTTTCGCGCCCGCTTTCGGGTGGATGTCCGGGTGCAAAACGAGGTTACGGGGATTGATGTGATCGGTAAATATGTTACCGTTAAAAATCTTAAAACAGGGCAACCGTACACCGAAGCCTACGATAAGCTTGTTTTGTCCCCTGGCGCCGAGCCGATTCGTCCACCGTTTGAGGGCGCAAGCGGCGACAAGGTGTTTACCCTGCGCAATATCCCCGACACCTACCGTATAAAGGACTATATCGATACCCATAAGCCGAAAACCGCCGTGGTTGTTGGCGGCGGCTATATTGGCGTAGAGATGGCGGAAAACCTGACCCATGCGGGGGTAAAGGTTACCATTGTGGAGTATGCCGACCATGTGATTGCCCCCCTTGATTACGAGATGGCGTGCGATGTGCACAATCACTTGCGGGAAAAGGGTGTAACCCTGATGCTCGGCAAGGGCGTAACCGCCATTGCCGATGCGGGCAAAACGCTAAAGATATCCTTAAACGACGGCGAGCTCTATGCCGACATGGCGGTGCTGTCTGTGGGTGTAAGCCCCGAAAGCGGGATTGCAAAGGCGGCGGGACTTTCGGTTAATGCCCGAGGCGCCATTCTCGTCAATGAGCACATGCAGACCTCAAACCCCGATATCTACGCCGTGGGCGACGCGGTGGAGATTTCTGACCTTGTCACTGGGCAAGCGGGCTACATTCCGCTTGCGGGGCCCGCGAACAAGCAGGGACGCATTGCGGCCGACAACATAGCGGGAATAGGGAGCGTCTATAGGGGCACACAGGGCACGGGTATCCTGAAGTGCTTTGACCTAACGGTGGGGACCACCGGAATTACCGAGCAGCGCGCCAAACAGCTGGGGCTTGATTATGAAAAAAGCTACACCTATTCCGCGTCGCACGCCTCCTACTACCCCGGAGCGGTGAACATGTCCGTGAAGCTGACTTACGAAAACGGTTCGGGGCGCATTCTTGGCGCGCAGATTGTAGGCTACGACGGGGTGGATAAACGCATTGACGTCATTGCTACCGCCATGCGTGCGGGGCTTACCGTCAACGACCTGACCGAGCTTGAGCTTGCCTATGCGCCGCCGTTTTCTTCGGCAAAGGACCCGGTAAACATGGCCGGCTTTGTCGTCCAAAATGTAATGCAAGGACGCGTAAAGCTGTTTCACTGGCACGATGTGGAGCGTTTGCAAAAGGAGCCTGACGTCACGCTGCTGGACGTGCGAACAAAAGAAGAATACCGCAACGGTCACACAGACGGCTTTGTGAATATTCCGCTTGACGAGTTAAGAGACCGCATTGGCGAGCTTGACGTGGCAAAGCCGGTATACGTAACCTGCCAGGTGGGTCTGCGCGGCTACTACGCCTGCCGCATTTTAAGCCAGCAGGGGTTTAACTGCTTTAATCTCTCGGGCGGATACCGCCTGTATAACAGCGTGTATGGCAAACCCACCACCCCGACCGCAGGCGTGATGATGAACAGCGAAACGATGCTGCCCACCCCGGCACCTACCGTCTTGGTGAACGCCTGCGGGCTGCAGTGCCCGGGACCCGTGATGAAACTCGCCGATGCTGTAAAAACCGCGCAGGACGGGGATATCATTGAGATAAAAACCACCGACCCCGCATTCTCTTCGGATGTTGAGGCGTGGTGCCGCCGAACAGGCAACAGCTTTGGCGGTGTGTCCGGCGAAAAGGGCGTGTATACCGCTCTCGTCAAAAAAGGCGGTTCGCGCGTTTGCGGTACCGCCGACCTTAAGGGCGACAACAAGAACATCATTGTCTTCTCCGGCGACCTTGATAAGGCGATTGCCTCGTTTATTATTGCCAATGCCGCCGCCTCCATGGGGCGCAAGGTGTCGATGTTCTTTACGTTCTGGGGTCTAAATATCCTGCGGCGCCCTGAAAAGGTGAAGGTGAATAAGGACTTTATGAGTCGGATGTTTGGTATAATGATGCCACGCGGTGCGAAACGACTGTCTTTATCCAAAATGAACATGGGCGGGATGGGTGCAAAGATGATTCGCCGCGTAATGAACAACAAAAACATCGACAGCTTAGAGGACTTGATTCAGGCTTCGCTGCAAAACGGCGTAGAGCTTGTCGCCTGTTCAATGAGTATGGATGTAATGGGCATTAAGCCTGAGGAACTGATGGAAGGCGTCAAGCTGGGTGGTGCTGCCGCGATGCTTGCAAACGCCGAGGAATCGGATATGTCGCTGTTTATCTGAGCAAACTGCAAAGAAAAGGCTGTACGCGTAACGAATTTGTACGCTTACAGCCTTTTAACTTGATTAATGCCTAGGGTTTGCCTTTACCTTGATGCAGGATTTTACAAGTGCCGCGGTAACCTCGCGCCCGTACTCCGCCAGATAACGGTCGATGTCTATGCTGCCTGCGCGGCTTTGTGGCAGGTAACGCGCCGGCAGATGGTTTAAAGCAAACGCAATGACATCCTGCCTGCATTTAACGCATTTGCACAGGTTCATTCGCTCGATTACCGACGAAACCTTCTCCTTAATCGCAAGCTCTGCAACGTTAACCAGCTCGTACACGTCGTCGTTATTGGGTATTGTCGAAGGAGGTGTCGGATTGGGAGAAGTGCTAGGCTGCGCCGTTTGTACGGCTGGCTCAGGTAATGCTGCCGGCTCCGGCACAATCGGTGGTTCGACGGTCGGTACCGGCTCCGGGTCGGGCTGGGCGGTAAACGAAAGCGTCTGCTCCGCAGGAGTTGACCCTGTTTCGGCAGGCTGCGGGGCTGCCGCTTGGGGCTCGGCTTTAGCCGCGGTACTCTTTCGTTGCTGAGATTTCTTGGTGACAGGCTGTTTTTGAACCAGCTTTGCCACCGAGATATCCTCCTCCTGCTGCTCGGTATCCGCGGTGGGCTCGTCGTTTGCGCTTCCCGTCGTTAAAAGATTAAGCACATGAGCGGTTTTGCTGCTTTTTCTAGGCATTGGCACCACCCCGCTTTAACAGCTCGGTAATTAGCATACTGTAGTCACGGGCGGCGGTCGCCTTGGGGGCATAGGTCATAACGCTCTCGCAGTGGGCAGGAGCCTCCGCTACCGCTACGCTGGTTCTGATCTTTGCCTTGAACACGATGGTATTCAGCTGCCGCGCAACCACCTTTGCCAGATCCTCCACATCGCGCGTGAGGTTGGTTCTGTTGTTATACTTGGTAAGAAGAATGCCGTCTATCGTAAGATTGCTGTTATAGTATTTGCGCACCGTATCTATGGTCTCCTTTAACTGCGATATCCCCTGCAGGCTTAGGATTTCGGGCACCATCGGAATGATAATGCTGGTTGAGACGGTATAGGCGTTTACCGTTAAAATACTAAGCGCAGGCGGTGTATCAATAATGATGTAGTCGTAGTCGTCTGCAATATCCCCCATCGCTTCTTTTAGGATATGCTCGCGCCCGGGGCGGTTAAACTCCAGCTCGGCGCCACTTAACAGGATGTTTGAGGGAAGAATGTCGCAGGTTTTGGTCTCCTGAATCGCATCGCGAAAGGAAACCTGCCCCTTAAACACGTCGTATATGGTCGGGCTTTCTTCCGTTTCCGCGCCTACGCTAAAGCTAAGGTTACCCTGCGGGTCGAGGTCGATGGCAAGAACCTTGTGTCCCAACAGCTTCAGCCCTCCCGCCAAAGCAGAGCTGGTAGTGGTTTTTCCTACGCCGCCCTTCTGGTTGGTAATTGCTATTATCTTTTTCATAGTCTGCCATCCACCTTATAATATATTAATGGAATATCGTTGTTTTTAGCAGGTCGGTTAGTAGCCAAGACCGGTGACCACCACACTGCGCAAGGCAGGGTCGTCCAGCAGGTTGTAGGTTATGGCTTCGTCTTCGACGTTGCGCACAGAGGGGCGCAACGGATGTGATTCGTGATTTTTGGTCACAACACCGATGATGCCGTTGCTTAACCTCACACAGGTGCCTACGGGGTAAGGGGCGACTTTTCGTAAAAACACGCGCACATACTCTTCGTCAAACAGCGTACCCACACCGCCCATTATGTATTCGATTGCCTCGCTGGGCAGATTTGGGCGGCGGTAGGGGCGGTTGGAGGTAAGCGCATCGTAAACATCGGCGATTGAGAGAATGCGCGCAAAGTCGGGAATATCACTGCCCGCAATGCCAAACGGGTATCCGGTTCCGTCATATCGTTCGTGATGACTCAGGATACCGTCGTAGGTTGCGGTAGGGATAATCTTTTTGCCTTTAAAATAGTTCGCGGCATACAGGGGATGTAGCTTTACAATCGCATACTCCTGCTGTGTCAAACGGCCGGGCTTGTTCAAAATTTCAAGCGGAACATCCAGCTTTCCAATGTCGTGCAGCATGGCGCACAGCCCCAGCTCATACAGCTTGTTGGTGTTGTACCCGATGGTAAGCCCCATAGCGATGGCAAGCACCGCCACACTTAGCGAATGGTGATAGGTATAGTCGTCATACATCTTCAGGTCGATGATATTGGTCATGAATTGGCTGTTGCGCGAAATATCCTCAATCAGATTCTCGGTGATGGTGCCGATGGAGTCGATTTGCCGTAATACAACCGCATCACTTTGTCCCTTGAAGTTGATGTAGAGCTGCTTGATGCTTGCAACAGCCTTCATCTTAAGCTCTTCGTTAATTCCGCCTTCAATTACAACATCATCATTCACACCGTCGTTGACGTAGGCGCCCGCGAACCCGCACGCCACTAGGCGTTTGATGTAGCCTTCGGTAAGCGCTTCGCCCCGCTTTAGCAACACGGTGGTGAAATCCTCGTAATTATACAGCCGGATATCACGCGAGATGACCATTCCCGGAACCAGCTGATTGGTAGGTAAAAAAATCATAGCCGTCCTGTCCTAACTGCCCCGCCTGTTACCTATCGTGCAAGGAAGATAATGTACGCAGCGTTTATGCACACCCGACTTAACCTGTAGAAAAAACAGGCATGCGGTTGCATGAAGTAGAAATCAGTCTGATTTATTTTACCATATTACATCCTGTTTTTCAAACAGAATAGCTAGAAAGACTTACGCAATATATTGGTTTATAACAGGTATTTTGCGTAATAAATACACAACAGGAACGCAGAACAGAAAAATACAGCCCGAAAAAGCAACCACCGAAACAGGCTGTGGCAAGAGTGCGGGCGTCACGCCGCCAAGCCCTTGTTCTAGCGCGATAACAAAAAAGTCGTGGATGAGATAGATTCCGTAGGTCAGCGAAGAAAACCGCGAGATGCGCTTATCCCATATCGTGCCAAAGCTTAGCGTATACAGACGCTTTCTGCCAAAGGCAAGCAACCCCACCGCGGTTATCACCACATTGGGGACGGTGTTTGTGTACAAAAGCTGTGTCGCTGTGCCGGTGTACAGAGACAACAGGGAGGTTCCGGCAATCGTAATCACCGCGCCGAGTATCCCCGCGCCGCATAAAACGCGAAGCGTGCGCGCGGAAAAATCCATCTGCTCCAGGCAATAGCCCAGAACGAACAACCCGATAAAGCCGGGCACCTGCATCACATACTGCATATACGTGTAGCTCGGCAGACCACTGAGGAAAAACGGAGAAATGCCCGATACAAGCAGCAATACAATGCTGGCTATAGTAAGCACCCGCACCGAGAACCGCGCAACCAGCTTGCGTAAAGGGGGCGTTAACAGATAAAGCCCTATCATCATGTACAAAAACCAAAGGTGCCGCCTGGCACTTAGGGTAAATACTGCGGTGACACCGCCCAAAAGGTCGCCCACCGAAATAGAGCCCTTTATTAGCGCGGTTTCGTACAGATGGTACGCCGTTGCCCAAAACAAAAGCGAAAACAACATCCTTAAAACGTTCTTTTTTAAAAGGTCGGCGAAGGGCATCGACTTTGTCAGGTCTAAGAAAGCGCGTCCGCTCATCAACACAAAGCCTGCGATGCACCAGCGGTTTGCGGCGTTAAACAGGTTTAACATCTGCCAACGAACCGACGAAACAGGCAGTACGCTCCATTCGCACGCGGTAACATGGATGACAATGACCGAAAAGATAGCGACAATACGGATTATGTCCAGGTATACCATCCGCTGTGTTCTCACTGCCTTGTCTGCCTTTTGCATCTTCTTAACCTCTTCTCAAAGCACAATGCCCAATTCCGTTTAGCGGATTGGGCGATTCGGTTGCATGTATTTCATTGCAAAAATGGCGTGTAGTAACCGGCAGGATTATTTTGCCCGCGAACGGCGGCGAAAAACCCATTCCCGCTGGATTTGAAAGCTGATGACGAACAACAGCATGTCCACAAACACCTTTACCGGAATAGCGCTGATGCCCAGCAGCTTGGTTAACCAGAAAACGCCAAGGAAGGATGCGGTTGTTTGTAAGACGCACACAAAGCCATATCGAATTAAGGAGTGCTTTTGCCCCTTGCAAAATACAAGGTTGCGGTTTACCTGATAATTAAACACAGCCGACCCGATGCGCGCGAGATAGGTGGCAATCAGCGTGTTGTACGCAAGCGATAGCTCCTTGGTTAACGACAAAATAATGCTAAATAAAACGATATCAACTAAAAACGAAGCGATGGAAGAGAGTAAAAACAGTATAATTAGCCCGTAGATTCGCGCAGAGTCGCGCAGTGCGCGAAAATGGGACGAGCTGTTGCCGTCAATATATATGGTTTCTATCTTAACCTCGCGAATGGGAATATCACGTTTTTTCGTTTCAATCAGCACGCTGGAGCAAAACTCGTACCGCTCCCCGCTGGCGCCAATCAGGTGCCGAATCAGCTCTCTAGAATAGGCGCGAAGCCCGGTTTGTGTATCCGAGACCTTAATTCCGCATAAAAAGCGAAACACATTGCGGGTTATTACGTTTCCGGCGCGGCTTTTCCACGGAACGTGGGTTCCGCCAAAATCACGGCAGCCCAGTATCAGACACTCCGGGTGTTGCTCCAGCTCCCGCGCACAGCGCAGGGTGTCGGCGGCGGCATGCTGTCCGTCAGCATCAAGCGTTACCGCGCCCACATGCTCGGGGTAATGGAGCAAAACGTAGTTAAACGCAGTTTTCAAGGCACGTCCGTAGCCTTGGTTTACCGCGTGGGTAAGTACCATGCAGCCAAAACGGTTCTGTGCTTCAGTAAACACATGCTCGCTGCTTGGGGCGCTGCCATCGTTTACAACGACAATCTCAGAAAATCCACTCTGTACAAGATGCGAAATGGTGTTTAGTAATTTTTCGTCCGGGTTGTATGCGGGTATTACCGCAACAACGTTTACTTTGCTCATGAACAGGCTCCTTTTAGGTTTGCGGGGAGTGTGGTGTGTACATTTCCCCACAATAGTAATATGGAAAAGCACAGTGCCGATGAGTTCTACCGTTATATTAAGTTGCATTCATAAAACGAGGTGTACAGGCGGATGGATTCATTCGGACAATCCCTGCGTCAATACTATATCACGTCAAGAAATTTTTGTAAATCTTACTGCCGGTTTGTTCTTACCGATAAGTATGTGTGCAGATCTCCCTAATTTTACTGCGCAGAATAAGCGCGTCTTCAAAAGCTGCGGGCTTAAGCGATGCGTTTCGCAGTAGCGCTGCGGGGTGCAATGTGCCCATAATAAAACGCCCGTCGCGCTCAAACCACTGACCGTGCTGAGCCGTTACCTTGAAATCCTCGTTGATAAACCGTTTTGCTGCTATGCGTCCCACACACACAATAATCTTCGGGTTTATCAGCTCGATCTGGCGTTTGAGATGCACCGCACACGCCTGTTGTTCTTCGGGAAGCGGGTCGCGGTTTTCGGGCGGGCGGCACTTAATGATGTTTGCGATGTAGATGTTTTGATCGCGGTACAACTCGACGGACGCAAGCAGAGTGTCGAGCAGCTTCCCGGAACGACCTACAAAGGGCATGCCCTGCTTGTCCTCCTCCGCGCCGGGCGCTTCGCCGATAAACAGCACCTCCGCATCGGGGGCGCCAACACCGAACACTACGTTTTGGCGTGTTTTGCACAGTGCGCAATCGGTGCATTGGCTTACCGACTCCATAAGCGTATGTAAATCCTTTGGCATATCGTTACAAACCCCTCCGTCTGTTCCATAGCGAGACATCCCCCTCAAAAAAAGGGATGCGGTATCTGCCGACATTATAGCATATTTTAATAGGAACAACTACTATAAAAACAACAGAACGCGTAAATACTGTTTGCTTCCCCTTTTTTCCACCTTATGCGCAACGGATAGACACCGTCAGCATCCATTGGTTCTCCGTTTGCTGAAAACTAGAATTCCGTAATCCAAACGGTTTGTCCAAACGAGATTCGGTGCTTTTCGGCAAGATAAATGTGTGATATAATATTTTGGTATGAGCCGCTGTACTAAGGATTATCCTAGCCCCTTGATTAACGGATAAACGCGCGGCAAACGAGCGAGAACTAAAAGCTATGACACTGATTTTTTGGAGGTGCCCCGTATGTTGACGGATATTGAAATTGCACAGGGCTGTACCATGCGCCCCATTACCGAAATCGCGAAAAACCTCGGTATCGGCGAGGAGGAGCTGATTCCCTACGGGCGCTACAAGGCAAAGATAGAGGACGATGTGTACGAACGGCTGCGGGATAAAAAGGACGGTAAGCTTATCCTTGTAACCGCCATTAACCCCACCCCTGCGGGAGAGGGTAAAACCACCACCACCGTGGGGCTTGGACAGGGTATGAACCGGATTGGTAAGAACGCGGTGATCGCCCTGCGCGAGCCGTCGCTTGGTCCGGTGTTTGGCGTTAAGGGCGGCGCCGCGGGCGGCGGCTACGCGCAGGTGGTTCCCATGGAGGATATTAACCTGCACTTTACCGGGGATATGCACGCCATTACCGCCGCGAACAACCTGCTGTGTGCGGTGCTGGATAACCACATCCATCAGGGTAACGCGCTGGGGATTGACCCACGCCGCATTCTGTTTAAGCGTGCCATGGATATGAACGATCGCGCACTGCGAAATACCGTGATAGGGCTTGGCGGTAAGCCGAACGGTGTGCCGCGCGAGGACGGCTTTATCATCACCGTGGCGAGCGAGGTGATGGCTATCCTATGCCTGTCCTCCGACTTTGCGGACCTCAAGCGCCGTTTGGGAGATATCCTTGTTGCGTACCGCTATGACGGTGCACCGGTGTACTGTAAGGAGCTGCAGGCGGCCGGCTCTATGGCGGCATTGCTAAAGGAAGCCATTAAACCCAACCTGGTGCAGACGTTGGAAAACACGCCCGCGCTGGTGCACGGCGGTCCGTTTGCGAACATTGCGCACGGCTGTAACTCCATTCGCGCCACCCGTCTTGCCTTAAAACTGGGGGATTACTGCATTACCGAGGCGGGCTTCGGCTCCGACCTTGGCGCAGAGAAGTTCTTGGATATCAAATGCCCCACCGCAGGGCTTGCGCCCTCGGCCATTGTAATTGTTGCGACCGCAAGGGCGCTCAAATACAACGGCGGTGTGCCTAAGAACGAAACAACGCTTGAAAATGTCGCGGCACTTGCAAACGGGCTTGACAACCTGCGCGCGCATATTGAAAACATGAAGAAATACGGCGTACCGGTATTGGTCGCCATTAACCGCTTTGCTTCGGACACCGACGCGGAGCTTGCGCTGATTCAGGACGCCTGCACCGAGATGGGCGCGGATTTTGCGCTCTCTGAGGTGTTTGCAAAGGGCGGCGCAGGCGCTGTGGAGCTTGCGAAAAAGGTGTGCGCGGTGTGCGAAAAGCCGTCGGATTTCCGCCCCTTGTATGACGAGACGCTTTCGGTCAAGGATAAGATTGCGTGTGTTGCCACGACCATTTACGGCGCAAAAAATGTGCTGTACACCTCCGCCGCCGAAAAGGCGATTCGCGAGATTGAGGCGCTTGGCAAGGGTCACCTGCGCGTATGCATTGCAAAAACGCAGTACTCACTTTCCGACGATCCCAAGCGGCTGTGCCGACCCACCGATTTTGAGATCACCGTGCGGGATGTCCGCCTTTCGGCGGGTGCCGGCTTTGTCGTGGTGCTGACAGGTGATATCATGACCATGCCGGGGCTGCCCAAAAACCCCGCGGCGTGCTCGATTGACGTGGATGACAACGGAACCATAACCGGACTATTTTAACGCATAAGGATGTGGCTTACCTCGTGCAAAGACTGATTTCTCACAGCCCCGAACAAACCGAGCAGATAGCCTGCGAGCTGGCCGGTACGCTGCGTGCTGGCGACGTAGTTGCGCTGCGCGGCGGGTTGGGCGCGGGTAAAACCGCGTTTGTTCGCGGCCTTGCCAAGGGGCTTGGGGTGACGGGCGAGGTTGCCAGCCCGACGTTTGCGCTGGTACACGAGCACGAGGGTCGCATTCCCCTTTATCATTTTGATATGTACCGCGTCACAACGCTGGACGACCTGTACTCCACCGGTTTTTTTGATTATCTTGATTCGGGCGCGGTGCTTGCGGTGGAGTGGAGCGAAAACATTCAAGCAGCCCTGCCGAACAGGCGCGTTATTGTAACGCTTACCCCCGTTTCGGATACCGAGCGGGAGCTTGTGATAGAGCGCAAAGAGTAGCGGCACGGTTATTACACACAATAACCGGTGTTCAATGGGGCACTTACGGCATAAAGAAAGGGCGCGGTGTGTTATGACAATATTGGGGCTGGATACCTCGGCAGGAGCGGCGAGTGTCGCCGTCTGCGACCAAACGGGTGTGCTCGGCGAGTTCTTTATTAACACAAAGCTGACGCATAGTCAAACACTGATGCCCATGGTACAGTCGTTGCTTGAGAATATGCAGCTTTCACTTGAACAGATTGACGCGTTTGCCGTCGCCTGCGGACCCGGATCGTTTACGGGTCTGCGCATTGGGATTGCGGCGGTGAAAGGTATGGCGATGGCTTCTGGCAAGCCGTGCGCGGCGGTATCGACTTTGCATGCGCTCGCGTATAACCTGCGCGGCGTAGAGGGCATTGTGTGCGCCGCCATGGACGCACGGTGCGAGCAGGTTTATACCGCGTTGTACCGCGCGCAGGGGGGCAAGCTTTCTCGCATTACCGAGGACAGCGCGCTTGCCGTTTCGGAGCTTGCTTCTCAACTGCAACAATTTGCTGAACCGATTTTTTTGGTTGGAGACGGCGCGTCTTTATGCTATAATAAGTTAAGTTGTGAGATCGCGGGGCTTCGTCTTGCTCCTGAGCATCTGGTTTTTCAGCGCGCCTCCTCAGTGTGTGCGCTGGCGGCGGAACAGGTGTTAACCGGCAACACACAAAGCGCCGCAGCCCTTGCGCCCGCTTACCTGCGCCTGCCTCAGGCACAGCGCGAACTACTGGCAAAACAGGGCGCCGACCATACGTAACAGTACCGAACAATGCGACAGCGCGGCGTCCTTTGCGACGTTGCGGCGCCGTAAAGGATATGCAGAAAGGATGGCTAGCTATGCAACAAAAAAACCCGTTTATTATGGATCACCCGCTGATACAGCATAAGGTTTCGCTTTTGCGGGACAAAACCACCGGATCAAAGGAGTTTCGTGAGCTTGTCTCGGAGATTGCGATGCTGATGTGCTACGAGGCGACCAGAGATCTTCCCCTGAAGGAGGTCGAGATAGAGACCCCCGTCGCAGTTGCGAGAACCCGGGTGATTACCGGCAGAAAGGTTGCGTTTGTGCCCATTCTGCGCGCCGGACTTGGCATGGTAGACGGCGTTTTGCGTTTGGTGCCTGCCGCTAAGGTCGGTCACATTGGTTTGTACCGCGACCCGGAGACCTTAAACCCCGTAGAGTATTACTGCAAGCTGCCCGGCGATATTGAGGAGCGCGAGGTTATCGTTCTTGACCCCATGCTTGCAACAGGCGGCTCGGCAGTAGACGCGATTTCGATGATTAAAAAGCGTGGTGCTGTTCTGATTAAGTTTATGTGCATCATCGCCGCCCCCGAAGGGCTTGACGCGCTGCATAAAGCACACCCTGATGTGCAGATATACGCGGCGGCGCAGGACGACCACCTCAACGACCACGGCTACATTGTGCCCGGTTTGGGTGACGCAGGCGACCGCATCTTCGGTACAAAGTAATCTACTGTTTGGCTTTATGTAATAATTCGGCTGCGGAAAAGTGTATTTTTCCGCAGCCGTTTCTTATTTAGCTGCTGCACGATTTAGATTAAACATAAAAAGCGAACTACCTATAACAGAATTTTGTAGCTTGGTGCAGTAAACTGCAGTCTTTTTTTATACTATATCGTTATATTGATAGATTATAACAGGATGTGATTGCAGTGAAAAAAACATTGTTTGCAGGTGTAGCCGCCGCATTTTCGGCGTTGCTTATTGTGATTGGATTAAGCTATGGAGAAACCCCGTTTGCCAAGCTAAGTGCAAGCGATGTTCAAAGCGCAACCCTTTATGCCGTCCCTCCGTCTCAGGAGATGGAGCTTCGCGACCAGACCGCGCTTGCCGAGCTGGTTGAAATCCTTAACTCGGTTAAGGTTTACGAAAAGAGCGACGAGGGGCGCAATTATGCGGGGCAGCTTGTTCGGTTTACCCTGACACTCAAGGATGGTACGGTGCTAAACGTCGGTGCCTACAACCCGTTTTTATACATCAACGAAATCGGATACAAGACCACGTATGGTCCCTGCCAGCGCCTTAACGAGCTTGGCAACCGCCTGTTGTCCCGTGCCTAGCATTCGTTTCTCGTCCAAATAACACAAAATGGCTGCCGCTTGGTCGCGCTTGCGTCCTTACGGCAGCCGTATCTTTTTGTTTGTAATCAGCCGATATATTCCTTAATAAACGCCTCAATCGACGCCTCATCCCTGGGGTCTGGCTCCTTGCTTACACGAGAAAGCGCCCAGTGCTCGGTGTGCTCTGCGGTTTCACCCGGGGCGTATTCCTTAATCTCGCCCAACGACTCCATCTCAAGGATGTTGTTATTGGTATAGGTTTCGTAGGAGCAGCCGTTATCGGGGTAGCTTCCCCCCACAACATGGTTGTAGCGTTTGATAAAAACAAGCCCGTGGTTTACGTAGCACGCCCAGCCCGCCTCATTATCAAAGCCCAGCTTGAAGGCACGGGTTATCTCGGGGTTTTGGCGCAGGGTAAAGTACCGGTCGGTAAAGTGGGAGCGCACACAGCTTAAATCGGTGTACGGCCAAACCGAGATGGTGCGGTTTGCGAGCAACCCGGTGTCCTTGGTGTTCATCGGCATAATCTCAAGACCGCCGCGATCCATCACCGTAATGCCCCACGGGGCAAAGGTTTTCGGCTTATCCGCTACATTAGTCACCTTGTGCACAATGGTTACCGCGGGTGCCGTGTCATCCATGGAGATTGCAAAACAGTACTGCACATTGTTATGGCACTGCGGCTTGCAGGTAAGCGTTACGGTATTGCCATTGATCTCGTAATCTACAGGGTCGTTATCGGGATAAGAGGTGTCGGGGAATGCCTCGGGGCTAACCCACAGGCGATGACCGCCGTGGAAATGGAACCTTGCGCCCGGGTAAAAGGTGCGGTCATATGCCTCGGTATCGCCGCCCAGCCCGATGCTCTTATCATAAAGCAGCATATTCTTTTCGCCGCTCAGCGTAAAATGAAGGATTCTGGGGCCGTAGTCCACCGTAACAAGCAGCTCCGCCGCACCATTGTCAAGTGAGATGCAGGTGCCGTAATCCGGATGCTGAACCTTTTGAACGTTAACAGGCATAGTCATGCTCCTTTCGCCGTAACAGCTGTTGCCGCGGCGTGTTAATATAGATAGGATTTAAGAGAATATTTGCCTATTCTATTATGACAGGCTTTGCCGTAAAGTCAAGACTGCACGCACGGATTTGCACAGAGCACAACCCGAAAACATCGGTGGCCGCCGACTCAAGCTCCGCAAGCCGCGCCGCCTGTTCGGACACCTCCGCACATCGCGCAAGACCCGTTAGAACAGGAAGGCGAGCGGTTTCCTTTGCGCGGGCAAGAATCTCTTTGCCGCGGCTGTTAAAGCCGATAACCCGAAGGTAAGGCGGGCTTTGCAGCTGAAGCTCGGACGATATGCCCAAAAAGGCACACAGAACTATGCGGCGGATGCGTGAAAGAGTGTACCGCTTTGACTTAATTAAAAGATACAGCTCCTCAAGGCTGGCGGCTGTTTTTGCCGCCTTAATTATACGTCCTTCCAGCCCTTCGGTTACGTCGGGTAGCGTCATCAGCTCCGCTCTGCTTATGGTGCGCAGCCTTGCAAGAACAGCGCGTTCGAGCCTTGCAAGCGAACAGGGGGCATATCCCTTTGCCATCGCTTTGGTATACAACGCCGCTGAAGGTGGAGGAACATAATCGCCCCACCGGTCTCCCCCCAGCATCCGCTTGCGGATTAGCGAAGCAGACGCGATCTGCCCTGCCGTATCCTCGCTTTCGTGCCCAACCCCCGTACGCGCGATGGTGACAGGGGCAATCGGACTGCCAATGCGCAGCAGCCATTTAATATACTCGATTCCGAGGATATTGTTGGGCTGCTCCAGCACCGCCGCGCCCGCAGGCCCCATCGTGTCGGCCAGTGCTAGCTGGCGCGCCTTGGGGAACACAAGCCCCTGATTGAGGTAATCCTTTAATGCGTCGCCAAGCCCAGGTGCGTCCACCGCCATCGCGGCGGCAGTCAGCAGGTTGGTGTCTCCGCATTCGCTGCCGAACACCAGGGTGTCCACACACCCCAACGCGTCGAGCAGCGCGACACCCCCGTACGCAAAGCGCTCCGCTGAGGAAACGGCATACGGAAGCGGAAGCTCAATAATAAGGTCTGCGCCGCCAAGCAGCGCAGCTCGGGCGCGGGTAAACTTATCTACCGCCGCACACTCGCCGCGCTGGGTAAACGAGCCGCCCATAACCGCGACGATATGCGTCGCACCCATCGCGCGTGCCGTGCGAATTTGGTAGGCGTGTCCGTTGTGAAACGGGTTGTATTCTGCGATGATTCCGGCTATCTGCACATTATCCCCCCATATATTTCATGTTAAAGCAGTTCCCGCCGCATATGCTCTGTAAGTTTTGAGAAAAAGCCGAGTTTTTTTAATTATAACTTGAATTTTAGTTTCCGTTGTAATAATATAAAGATTGGTGGTGCCATGTCAAGCCTGCGGGCTTTTTTTCGTTTGAACGTGTGTACGTAAGTTTGGTACGTACTGCGGTCGTGTTTTGCCCGCTGCGAGCAGTTTGTCCTCTGAATCGGTAAAGAAGAACACATCTTACCACTACATTCACCGGGCGTTTCTAAATGCCAAAGCCTATTAACGGTTTTTGTATTTGGATGCCTCTCAAGCAAACATGGCAATCTATATAGTTTTGGAGGAGAAAGAATGAAGGTACTGGTAATCAACGCGGGCAGTTCCTCGCTGAAATATCAGCTCATTAACATGGAAAATGAGCAGGTAATCGCGAAGGGTAACTGCGAGAAGATAGGCGTTGACGGGTTTATAACCCACAAAACAGCCGACGGCAGGGTGATTGCCGAGCAGGTTGACTTCCCCACTCACTCAGAGGCATTTATGAAGCTGACCGAGGTTCTCACCAGCGGCGAGGGCAAGGTTATTGAAAACATGACGGATGTTTCGGCTGTGGGGCACCGCATCGTTCAGGGTGCCGAGCGCTTTACCGAATCGGTACTGGTTACCGACAGTGTGGTAGACACGATTGAGGAGATTTCCGACCTTGCGCCACTGCACAACCCCGCTCATGTTCTAGCCATCCGCGCCTGCCAAAAGGTGCTGGGCAAGAAGATCCCGCAGGTTGTGGTGTTTGACACCGCGTTCCACCAAACCATGCCCGAGAAGGCATATATGTTTGGCGTACCGTATGAATATTACGAAAAGTACCACATCAGACGCTACGGTTTTCATGGCACCTCGCACCGCTATGTTAGCGCGCGACTGGCTAAGCTGATGGGCAAGAACCCCAAGGATCTTAAGATTATCACCTGCCACATCGGCAACGGTTCCTCCATTACCGCGGTAGACGGCGGTAAGTCCGTTGATACCAGCATGGGGTTCACCCCGCTGGGCGGTATCCTGATGGGCACCCGCTCCGGCTCGCTGGATCCTTCGGTCGTCACCTTTATTGCCGAGAAGGAAAACCTTTCGGGCAAGCAGCTCAGCGACCTGCTTAACAAGCAATCGGGCTACCTTGGCATCTCGGGCGTGACCAGCGACGACCGCGATATGCGCGCGGCAGCGTTAAATGGCAACAAGCGTGCACAGCTTGCACTGACCATGGTTCGCTACCAGATAAAGAAATACATCGGCTCGTATGCCGCTGCTATGGGCGGGCTGGACGCAGTTGTGTTCACCGGCGGCATCGGCGAAAACTCTTTGGATTTGCGCAGAGAGGTTTGCGAGAATATGGAGTTTTTAGGCATTTCGCTTAATGCCAATAAGAACGTGGAGTTTAACGGCAAAGAGCAGGACATCAGCGCCGATGATGCGCGCGTTCGTGTTTGGATTGTTCCCACCAACGAGGAGCTGACCATTGCGCGTGATACCATGGAGATCGTGGCTAAGGGCTAAAAAGAGAACATATTACACCAATAACATACACAAAAAGCATCCGTACAGGAATCCTGTGCGGATGCTTTCTTTTTATTCGCGGTGTTGCTCCAGCTTTTTGATTAAGGTATTTAATGTCTCTACAACATAGCGGCGCGTGTATTGGCTACGGGGCACCTTTTCCCGCTCCTCTTCAATGTGCCTGTAAAACGCCGCCGACATATGCGGTTGGTTAAACGCAAAAATCGCGTTTGGCTGCTTGCTTTTTACTACCAGCGTGCCGACATCTTCTTTGGATTGCAGCGAGATTTCTTGTTCGCAATCTGCTATGAGATATAGGCTGTACCCCATCTTCGTCTCAATTAATCGAACAATATGCCGCAGGTGCTGCGCGTATTCCCACGCGGTATAGTAGTTTTCAGGCGCCCCCAAAAGACCGAAGAAGGGCGCTGGTATCTGCCCTGACACGATCTGCCCCGCTTCGGGAAGACAGATAAATTCCGTAGACGTATGACGGTCTATATCAGCCACAAAACGCTCGGCTTGTATCTGTTGCATACGAAGCAGCTGTTCGCGCTGTCCGGGTGAAAGTTCTGCTCGCGCCGCAATCTGTTTATATAGCTCGGGTGGCATCGTATACGCAGATAACCGCCGAGAGCGGTACACTGTATTGCCGGGTTGCATATTAAACTCATCGAGCATCTCGAGTGATTGTTGAAGGTTACGGGGGGTAATAATGCGCATGAGCGGACGGCAAACATGCAAAAAAGAATCAAAGCGATGCTTCAGCTCTTTTAGCATTCCGGTGTCGGCAATTAACAGGTTGGCACCACCGTCGCTGTTTACCGTCTCGCATGTCATCGCCACCACATCGGTGCCAATAAACATGGATCGGGTAAAGATTGATTTGTAGTACTTGGGGTAGAAGTAGGGGGCAATGCTTCCCGTCATGTACAGCGGCATCCACATCTCGATGGATGAGAGCATCTCGACAATGTCACGGCTAAGGGTATGAATAATGGTAATCTCGCAGCCCTTTTTGATCACCATGCCCATCAGCCCGATAAAACGCTGATAAAAGACACGGTCTTCAAAAATCCAATCCATCTCCTCATCACTGTACAGCTGTATTTTGCAGGGGGTGGGGTGCGCCAGGATGTGCTGCAAAAACCGAAGGCACGCCTCGCGTTTGCCCGGTATACCGTAAAACACCTGCACTGGAGTGTAATCGGGTCTCTCGGATGCGGGCATGTTCGGCGCCGCAATGTCCGCGGTCTGCGGGGTGGTAGTTACCCGAAACATTGCTAGCTCGCTTAAAAAACTGTCCACGGCTCCGGAACTATCCTTGTGACTGAGCCATTGGGCGACCTCCCGCACCAATGCAGCACCCTCGGGGGGCTGCCCATGGTGGCGCAGCCCCATTGTTTCGCACAGTGCAGCACGCTGGTAATCCATCTTTGCGACGGAGCAAAGATAACGCGCAATTGATGCGACGTGATCGCTTTTTTTGCCCGGAACACGGGAGCCGTTGCGCCAGCGGCTAATTAACGAGGTATCAACCGATAGTGCCATTGCAAGGCGACTGTTTGAGATTGATAGCGCATCCATCACCGCGCTAAGCTTCTTACCAAATTCCATATATCGTCCTTTCGCTTTTGCTTTATGGCAAAAGCAGCCGTCTATGGGGCGGCGGCACCCTAATATAGCTGTTTATTCTGTTGATTCTAAACATAGACTAGGAATTATCAGTAAAATAGTATCATTTTACTATTAAGTTGTCAACAAACGTTGACAGTCAACTGTCAATGACAAAGCTGAATGACGCATTGTATTTATCTGCATCAAATATACAATAGTGATATACGGTTCTATCCTTACCTCATTGAAATTGTTGCATGTCTCAAGGAATAAGTCAAGTAAACCGCAGTCTGTCGCCAATAATTCCCAAACACTATAACAAAGGATGCTGATGAATTGGAATCTCTGGTTTGCTTTCGATTTTGGCTTACCACCGGGTTTTTTCGTTTGGAGCCATACTTCATCTCGGTTGGTAGCAGTCAGGTACACCTTGACCCGCAGGAAAACGGAAAACGAATCCGAATCCCGCACGAACGGCTGCGAAGCATTATACTCTACTCGGCAGTAAGGGAGCTGGAAATTGTCACGAGTGAAGAGGTATTTGTCGGCAGATTGGACAATACCTGCAGCATTGATATGCTTATGAGCACCCTATGCCTTGCGTTTGATTCGCAGATGTTATTTAAACCAAGCTAGCACTTTAGGTTGACTCAATATAATCACGATACTAGGGAGGAACAAGGATATGGCTTTTTGCAGCGCGTGCGGCTCAGCGCTTGAGAGCGGTGTTCGCTTTTGTCCCCAATGCGGCAAGCAGGTGACGACATTTCAACCCGTATCTACCCCACAGGCACCCCCGCCTTCGCAGGCGGTTGTTCCGCCGGTTTACATGGTGCTATCCGCCGGCAAAAAGGACGGTTTGCTTCAAAAACAAGGTTATCTGATTTTTTACCCGGACTGTGCCGTGTTTGCTTACTTGACAAAGGAGCTGCAAAACGCTGAAAATGAGCGGCTACGCGCGCAGCTTAAGGCGGAGGGCAAGGGCTTCTTTCAGGGCAGCGCTGCGATGATGAGCATGTGGGCAAGCTATGGCGAGCGTTATTACAGCATGCCTCGAGAGGATGTGCTGCGTCAGGCGGCGGAGAATTTTGCCGTGTATTACATGGAGGTAACCAAGCTGTCGTTTGACACCTATAACAGCAGTGCAAACACCGACGACACCCGTGTAGGCGGAACCCTTACGCTTCATACCAATGCGGCGAAGCTGAAGTTTGCACACCGCTATACCGACTCAAACGGTAATATCAAGGGCGTATTACAAAGTCTGTTCGGCCAGCGACTGCGGTACTCCGTTGCGGGCGGCGGACTGATTAACATACGGTTTTCAAACAATAAGCAGGGATTTATTTAGGGCACACTAGGCACATTCAGGCAAAACACGCGTGATTGCCGTGATACACTGTTGACAGGCCCATTATTATACTCGGCCAAAATATCGAAAGGGGACAAAAATTATGATGAAAAAAGGAAAATACGGGGTGGCGCATGGCGTTGTAGCCGCCGCCGCGTTGGCGTTTGCAATTTTAAAGATGCCTACCTTGGTTGCACTTGTTTTGGCGTACGCCCTGCTTGCCGAAAAGGACGAATGGCTTAACCGCCAGACCCTGTATGCGTTTATACTGAGTGTTTCGTACTACCTTATCGACCTTGTAATCAGCGGGGGCTTTGGCGCGTTAACCCGGGTGATTGGCTGGTTTAGGTTTTACCGCCTGTTGGAGTTTGCGTCGGGGGCGCAGGTTGTACTGCAAACCGCGCTATACATACTGCTTATCGCCGCTTGCGTTCTCGCACTGGTACGTGTCGTAAAAGGAAAGGATGCGGGTATTCCGCTTGTTTCTAAGCTTGTTGACCTTGCAACGGGCACCCCCACCCCGCCAAAACCAAAGCCCGCACCGCAACCAACACCGGCTCCGGTTCCGCAGCCTATGCCTGCGCCTGTGCCGCAACCCGTACCTGCTCCCATCCCGCAGCCCGTGCCCGCGCCGATTCCTCAGCCGGTACCCGCACCGCACCCTGCTTCCGTCCCTCAGCCTGTGTCCGCTACACCTGTCGCGGTAATGCCGGGATGGCAGTGCGGCTGCGGCACCCACAACGACGGCAACTTCTGCGTAAGCTGCGGTCAGAGACGACCGCTATAAACACCGAGTCATCCATGCAAAGGGGGAACATCCATGCAGCGGCATTTCTGCTCACAGTGCGGAGGGCCAATTGATGCTACTATACGGTTTTGCGGCGTTTGCGGCAAAGAGGTGCTAAATTTGTCAACCGCATCCACCGAGACCGCACCGAGTCCGGCTTCCCCGCCCAACCCGCCACCCCCGGCGACCTATACCCCGCAACAGCAACCTGTACCCGTTTACGCTCCGCCGAGTTATCGCCCTGCACCCGCGTATGCGGCACCGGCAGGGCAAAAAAACAACACCCCCATTATACTAGCCGCAATAATCGGCGGCACGGTAATAGTGTTAGCAATCCTACTGATTGTACTGATTATCGGGCTAAGAAATAAGGAGCAGCCAAAAGCGGATAACAGCGCGCTTAATCGTACGCCGGTTATGCAGCAGGATATTCCAAAGGCTGAAGACCTGCCCCAAAGCAGCATAATCACAAATCCAACCGCTGCTGATTTGGCAGGATGGTGGCAGAGCGAGATGATGCTGTATGATGTGACTACCGCACAGCAAGCCGAGGTGGTGTGGGTGAAAATGCGCATTGAGGTGATGCCGGTAGACGATACCACGGTAAACCTTATCCTTCATCCCTTGGAAGGCAGAGAGGAAGGCGCTCCGGTGGATCCCTCGCATTTTGAAGGAGAAGCCGAAACGCTGACCGCTACATTTGAACAGGGCGGACTGTCGATGGTGCTGCCATATGAGCAGCCGGTATACTTTTTTATGCCGATTGCGCCGCAAAACGGGACACTGTACGGTTCGGGGGAAGCGTACTTTGGTGATGAAACGTATCAGGCAAAGGTTGTAATGAACATGCTTAAGGAGTAGCCCATATGAGCAAATCAGACGGTTTGACGAAAAATTTAGTTCCGCACAACGGAGTTTACCGATGGATTTCGGAGATAAACCTGTATACCGACCTTCGCATTCCGCTTACGGTATGGCAGATTATGCTGTTCTCGGCATTTGTGCCGATCTTTGCTTTGTCGGTTATGCAGGCGGTTGATGGAATGTTTCTCCAAAGCATCGGTGCGATCGTACGTTTGTATCTTCTGCTTGCGGCTATTGTTACGGGGCTGACCATACTCGGCTATTACGTGGTGTATGTGCCCGTGATGGGGGCAAAGTGTGTGATTCTGTTTGAGATGAGCGAGGATGCAATCGACCACATCCTGACACAGAAGCATCAATCTAGGCAGCAGCTTCTTTCTTTGTTGGGGATGGCGGCGGGTGCTGCGGCAGGCAGCCCCACGGTGGTTGGCGCGAATGTGCTTAGTGCCACACGCAAAACGATGAGAACCCGTTACAAGGATATCAGAAGCATTACCGTTTGGAGCAGACGTGGAATTATCCGGCTGCGCGCATCGGATTTAACCCAAAATATAATATATGTTCCGCCCGGGCAGCTCACCTTTGTGCTGGATTACATCCATGCACGGTGTAGACCCAATGTTGCGGTACATTCACGTGGATGAGGTGAAACCAGTGGCGTTTTGTAAACATTGCGGAACCCAAACAAAGGACTCCGAGCGCTTTTGCGCCGGCTGTGGCGCACCGGTGAGCAAGGCCTTGTGTTCTCGGTGCGGCACGCCGCAAACCGGTTCAACGGCGTTTTGCAGTACCTGCGGTTATGCTCTTTTACCCGGTACCCATCCCGCTGCCCCGGTCGCCCCTCCCGCTCCGCCCATACCTATACCTGCGAGGTCAAGGAAGGGAAAAACGGCAATCGTTGTCACCTCGGTTGCCTGTGGGCTTGCGATTGTTCTTATGTCGGTATGGGTGGTTACCGCTTTAAGCCCCGGAATTCAGTCCGGTATGGTAGCTGCGCAGACGGCAGACGGCGTGCTGATGCCGACCGAAAAGGATTACAAGGTGAAAGCGCAAACCGCCAAGGTAACCGAGGAGCAACCCGCCGCATCCTTTGACGGCGCAGTGATTGATTTTGGCATCTTTAACATCGACGGCGAGCAGGAGGTTTCGTACAAAGCCCTGCCGGTTAAAGAGGATAAAGAGAACGGGGTGCGCGTTACCGCGTATGACTTTACTCTGTCGGGCAGGCGCACGTTTGACGATGTGGTGACCATTACCCTTCCATACAAGTCCGGTTACGCACCGGACAGCGTCGGTGCACGGTACTATAACGACCAGACCGCCGAATGGGAGAGCGTGCCGTATGAGGTGGACGCGCAAAACAACGTGGTGCGCATCTTTACCACCCATCTTTCCACCTACGGCGTGTTTGAGGTGGATAATGAGAAAACACGCGCGGCGTACATCACCCATGTGTACCGCACCGCACAGACCATCCCGCCCGAATTGGCAAGGGCGATATTGGAGGAATATACACAAACCGGCGCACCGGGTCCCTCCTCCTTTGAGGCGGGGCTGGAGATTACAAACGGCATTTCGGGGCTTTCTTCCGCTTACCTGACAACCACGACCCTCGGTGGTGCATACGGCTCGGAGCTGCGGCTGCAATTTAACCAGCTTGCCACCTATGCGGGGGTTGCGCTTGCAGTGGTACAGTTGGCAAGCGATCTTTATACCGGTAAGGAGAACCGAGAAACCGCCACAAACTTAACGAGGAACATCATCTTCTCGGGCGTTAGCTTGGCAGGTACGGCGGCGATGCAGCTTGCCTTTGTTGGGGTTTATGTCATTGACTACTCGCTAACCAGCTTTGGTAAGGCGGCAGTACAGGCAAAGCTGGATAACATTGACCGTGTATATCGATACTACAATGAGAACGAAAATAAACGTTCGCTAAAACAGTGGCGCCAGATATTTATTGATATCTACAATCAAAACCCAAACGACCCAAACCGCGCAAAAGAACTGATGGACGAAGCAATCGACAGCTACTGCAACGCGTTTTGGGATTACCCAAACCTAGATGAAATTGCGGGCGTAGCAGGCTACAAAAACCTGTCGTGGCCCAGCCCCAGCGACATCGAGCTGCTGACCAAAAACTACAAGCACGACCTGATTGACCGGCTTTATCCCGTGTTCACTTCTCTTCGCAACTACGTGGTACAGCAGATTAACGACGAGTACAACAAACGGCTGGACAGCCTACAGCGGTTTTTGAATCAACGGGTGGACATTACCATTACAGAAAAGCTGGAACAGGGGCAAAAGCCCCGTTACGCGGGCTACACCATACGGTTTGCACCCCTTGCCGGCGACGCCGACGCAAGATACTGGACGGGTAAGCTTGGCAAGGACGGCAGCATCACCACCTTCTTTACCCTGCTGGGTCACCTGCAATGCGGGTCGCCCGACACGATAGAGCTTTACGAGCCGGGAGATATCCCCGGGGTGGATAAGCCGATTCTCTCGGTGCCGTTTGAGGTGCAGATTCCCAAAACTACGGTCATTCTCTCCCCGCAAGGCATTACTCTTGACGAACTGGTTGGCACGTGGGATACCGTAACGGATGTGGGCGGCTTTGATATGCCAGCCCTTGACGGACTGATGGAACAGATGCAGGGAATCGAGGGAATGGAAGACTATCTTGGCAACTATCTCGACTACGATTACACCGGCAAGTACCCCGGTACGCTGACAATTGAAAAGACCGGAGCAAACACCGCCCTCATTACAATCGGCAGTAGTGGTGGGTCAAACGAGTATGCCGCAAGCGACGTTACCTATTCGGGCGTGTATGATTCGGAGGTTATGACCATGACCCCCAACGGGCAGGTAGCGGGGGGAACGGTGAAGCTCACCTTTTCGCGGGAAAACGGAACGCTTGTGTTTTCCGGCGGGTCAGACTATTCCAGCGAGATTGTTAACTACAACTTTCAAATAACCGGAACAAAACGGTGATTATTACTTTTTTCATAGCGGCGGGTTTTCCCGCCGCTTTTTCTTTCGCAGTATTTGACAATTGGCACACAATGAATTATATTAGTAACGAATTCAATATCGGCATCTGTCCGCGGCTGAAAATGGCAGATAGCTTTGACAGTAAGGAGATTATACGTCTATTATGACAATACTGCTGCTCATACTAATCTATCTTGCCTTTATCAGTCTGGGTTTACCCGATTCGATGATCGGCGCGTCGTGGCCCGCCATGCAGCCGGGATATGCTGTGCCTTACAGCTACGCGGGCATTTTATCTATTACGGGTTTTATATTTACCATCCTGTCCAGCTTTTTTAGCGTGCGGGTAATTCGACGCTTTGGCACGGGCAGGGTGATGATTGCAAGCGTGCTGCTGACTGCAATCGCACTGCTCGGCATATCAAAGGCTCCGTCGTTTTACCTCGCCCTTGTCTTCTGCGTTCCGCTTGGGTTGGGTGGCGGCTGTGTGGACGCGGGGCTTAACGCCTTTGTGGCGGAGCACTACAAGTCGCGCCATATGAGCTGGCTGCATTGCTTTTGGGGCGTTGGCGCCATGATTGGCCCCGCTATTATGTCGCGCAGCATACAAGGGCAAGGCTGGCGCAGCGGCTTTTTTACCGTTTCGTCCCTTCAGTTTGTTTTATGCGTCGTTCTTTTGCTTTCCCTGCCGCTATGGCAGCGCGTTGCCGCCAAATCGAGCGATGCTGCCCCGGAGCAGGATACCGACGCACCACCAGTTGCCGATAAGGGCATGTTCTATGTGCTACGGATTAAGGGTGTAAAATCGGTGCTGTTTTCCTTTTTGTTTTACTGTGCCGCCGAAGCTACCATGGGGCTATGGGGCGCAAGCTTTATGACCTCTGCGAAAGGGGTCAGCGTCGCGCAGGCGGCACAATGGGTGTCGTACTTCTTCCTTGGCATTACAATCGGGCGTTTTATCACCGGCTTTGCGACCATAAAACTTCGCAACACCGCACTAATTCGTCTGGGAGAAGGGATCATCCTCACCGGTATTGCGCTGATGCTGCTTCCTGTGCCCGTGGTGGTAAACGCGGTGGGCTTTGTGTTAATTGGGCTTGGCTGTGCGCCCATCTTCCCCTGCATGCTGCACGAAACCCCGGCGCGGTTTGGCAAGCAGGACGCACGCGTTATCATGAGCTTCCAGCTCGCGTTTGCGTACATCGGCTGCACGGTCATGCCGCCGCTATTTGGCGTTTTGGCGCAGCACACCACCTTTTTGACGTTTGCCCCTTACCTTCTGGTATGTGCGCTGCTTCTAATTATCTGCACCGAACGCATTAACCGGATTGCACGTCACCAGTAGCCGTACAGCATTGATGAAACAGCAACAACGCCCCGAAGCGGCGCACGCATAACGTGCATTCGTCGTCAGGGCGTTGTTTACTGTAAAGCGTCTTAATCCGTTATACGTGCCTCTCCGGTTTCGGCGGCGTCGTCCGCCACCGCCTTTGCTACCGCTTGGGCCACCTTTTTATCCAGCGCGCTGGGAATAATATACTCCGCGCTCAGCTCTTCGGGTGATACCAGCGCAGCGATTGCATACGCGGCACGTTGCTTCATGCTTTCGGTTATACGCCTTGCGCGCACGGCCAGTGCGCCCTTAAAGATGCCGGGGAACACCAGCACGTTGTTGATTTGGTTTGGAAAGTCGGAACGACCCGTGCCCACCACCAGCGCGCCACCGCGCTTCGCCTCGTCGGGCATAATCTCGGGTGTGGGGTTTGCCATAGCCAGTACGATGCCGCCGTTCATGGCAGACACCATCTCGGCGGTAACCAGACCCGGACGGGAAACCCCCACAAACGCATCCGCACCGCGCAACGCATCCGAAAGTGTTCCGCGTTCCTTGTGCAGATTGGATATCTTGGCAATCTCCGCCTGCGGAATGGTGAGATTGTCGTCGCCCTCGCAGATAATACCGTTTATGTCGCACAGCACCACGTTGCCAAAGCCCATCGAGATAAGCAGGTTACCGATGGCAATGCCCGCCGCACCTGCACCGTTAATAACGATTTTAAGCTTGCCCATCACCTTGCCGGTGACCTTAATCGCATTGATTAAAGCTGCCGCAACCACTATGGCTGTGCCGTGCTGGTCGTCGTGGAATACCGGAATATCGCACAGTTCCTTTAGCCTGCGCTCCACCTCAAAGCAGCGGGGCGCCGCAATATCCTCTAGGTTGATGCCGCCGAAGCTTTTTGAAATGAGATAGATCGTCTCTACCAGCTTGTCCACATCCTTTGTGTCTACGCAGAGGGGGAACGCATCTACCCCGCCAAACTCCTTGAACAGCGCGCATTTGCCCTCCATTACCGGCATGCCTGCGGCAGGACCAATGTCCCCCAGACCCAGTACGGCGGAGCCGTCGGTGACAACGGCGACCAAATTCGCTCGCCTGGTCAGCTCAAACGACTTTTCGTAGTCCGCTGCAATTGCGCGGCAGGGCTCGGCTACACCGGGGGTGTATAACAAAGAAAGGTCCTCGCGGGTGTTAATCGCGGCGCGGGAGATAACCTCAATCTTGCCGCGCAGCTGCTGATGCAGGTCTAGTGACTGCTTGTTGATATCCATACGATGTGACATCCTTTCGATTCGTTTGATAGACTGTTGTGGGACGGTTAGATCATCTCTTCGGGGCAAAACACCTCGTCAAACCGCTCGGCACTTAACAGACCAAGCGTAACCGCCGAATCGCGCAGCGAGATATTATGCTCGTGCGCGTATTTTGCACACTTTGCGGCATTGTCGTAGCCGATGTAGGGCGAAAGAGCCGTCACCAGCATCAGCGAGTTGTGCAGATTGTGTGCCATCTTCTCGCGGTTTGCCACAATGCCCACCACGCAATGGTCGTGAAACGAGTGCATGGCGTCACACAGTAAACGAACCGACTGCAAAAAGTTGTAGATGCACACCGGCATAAAGACATTCAGCTCAAAGTTGCCCTGCGAAGCGGACATCCCCACCGCCACGTCGTTTGCCATCACCTGTACGGCGACCATCGTCACCGCCTCGCACTGGGTGGGGTTTACCTTACCCGGCATAATTGAGCTGCCCGGCTCGTTTTCGGGAATAAGTATCTCGCCCAGACCGCAGCGCGGACCGCTTGCAAGCCACCGCACGTCGTTTGCAATCTTCATCAGGTTTGCGGCAAGCGCTTTTAATGCGCCATGGGCAAACACCAGCTCATCCTTTGCGGTAAGGGAGTGAAATTTGTTTTGTGCCGTTTTAAACGGCTCGCCGGTTAACGCCGCAATCTGCGTCGCGACCTCCTCGGCAAAGCCCTTGGGGGCATTCAGACCCGTGCCCACCGCCGTGCCGCCCAGTGCCAGCTGCATCAATGGGGGCAGGGATACGGCAATCATCTCGCGCGCCGTGGTAAGCATCGCACGCCAGCCGCTAATCTCCTGTCCAAAGGTGATGGGGGTCGCGTCCTGCAGATGGGTGCGCCCCGATTTGACGACATCCGCATTCTCGTTTTCCAGCCGCTCCAGGGTGGACGCCAGCTGGTCAAGCGCCGGCAAGAGCTGCCGCTTTATTGAGAGCACCGCCGCAATGTGCATGGCGGTGGGAAAGGTGTCGTTGGAGCTTTGGGACATATTCACATGATCATTCGGGTGCAAAAGGTGCGTTTGGCACAGCTCGTTTGCCCGGTTTGCTATCACTTCGTTCGCGTTCATGTTCGTTTGTGTGCCGCTGCCCGTCTGCCATACGGCAAGCGGAAAATGGTCGTCATGCGTTCCCGCAAGAATCTCGTCGCACACCTGAGCAATTCGCCCAGCGCGCTCGCCGTCCAGCTTACCAAGCCGCTCATTTGCCAGCGCGCATGCCTTCTTCAGCACCGCAAACGCGCGGATAATCTCTGTGGGCATCTTCTCGGTGCCAATCTTAAAATTCTCCAAACTGCGCTGGGTTTGCGCCGCCCAATACCGGTCTGCCGGCACGGCAATTTCACCCATCGAGTCCCGCTCTATTCGGAAGTTTTGTTCTGCCTGTTCGCTCACTTGTGTGCACCTCTATCATTCCAGTGTTGTGCCGCAACACGGCTCTTAACCCACTATAAAGGCTGGGCTAAAGGGTGTCAAGCCCTTTGGCTCTTTCCAAACCGGTTTCCATGTTAGTGCGCTACATCTCGCCCGAGTATTTTGAAAGGTAGTAAAGCTGAACCGCATAAACCGTCAGATACGCCCCCACCATGACCAAAATAACGGCGAGGCCGGCGTTAAGCAGCACGCAGATAAGCATTGCCGTGGCATAGATGATGCTCATTGCGTCAAAGCCCTTACCTTTCGCTTTATCGCGGATTGCCGCGTTGCGCTCGTCGGTTTCTTCTATCTGCTGCCGGCGCAGTTGCTCGGGATGGCGCTGTAAAATGAGCGCGGAAATCAGCTTTGCAATGCTCATACCCGTAAGCCCCGCACCAAGACCGAGACAAACCCCCGAAATGGTTTTGTACGCTTCGCTGTTATAATACCCACCTACAACGACTAAACCCAGCCCCACCAACAGCAGAACACTAAATGTCACGATTGCTTTCTTCATTACCGTCACTCTCCTCGTACAAAAATATCTGTTCAATACGTAAGCCAAAAAACCTTGCAATGCGAAATGCCAGTACAATCGACGGGTTATATCGCCCGGTTTCCAGCGAGCAGATGGTCTGCCGAGAAACCCCCAATAGGTCGGCAAGCTCCTCTTGCCGGATGCCCTGCTCCTTGCGCAGCTCCTCCAGTCTGTTTTTCATTGCCTCACCTCAAAAAAAAGTAAAGTTAACTTTCCATTTGCATCATATCACTGTCGGTGCACAATGTCAAGCGTGCTTTACATTTCTTCTCACAACATAACAATGACCTGAGAGCGGCATGCCCTCAGGTCAGATTATGTTGTCGCCGCCAGGTTTATGCCGTACCGTTAGGAACAACGAAACTTTATCGTATTTTTTATAGGCTGTTTAATATACCCTGTGCCAATGCGTTCGCGGCGCGGTCGATGTCGGCGGAGGAAAGCATCTGCTCGTACTCCGAGGGGTTTGAAAGAAAGCCGAGTTCACACAGCACCGAGGGCGCGTAGTAGGTGCGCGTTACCACATAGGTGGAACGGTATACGTCACGCGCCTTGCGTCCCGTTTGGCTGGAAAGCTGGTTAAGCAGGTTGCTCGCAAGCGAAGAGGATGCCGACGTATAGTAGTAAACCTCCACACCGGTGGATTTGCTGGAGTTTGCCGACTCTGCCGTGCTGTTAAAATGCACCGACACAAAGAAGTCCGCCTTTACCCGTTCACCCAAACCCGCCCGATCCGCCTGCGTTACGCCGTTGTCGCTTTGGCGGGTTAGGTACACCTGGGCGCCAAGCTCTTGCAGGGTGGTTCGCGCCTTTTGTGCAACGGCAAGGGTCAGGTGCTTTTCCATCGCGCCTTTATCACCCACGGGACCCAGTGCGCCGGGGTCGACGCCGCCGTGTCCGGGGTCGAGCACTACGGTTATGCCCTCGAGCGGTTTACTTGCTCCCCCCGCTTTTACCGGTGCCTTTTTAAAGTACAGCACCGCATCGTTACCGCGGTAGCTTAGACTGTAGCCCCATAAGGACGCGCTGCTTTTAACGGTAAAGGTGGCGGTTTGTCCGCTAACGGTACAGGAGGAGAACAGCCCGCTCTGAGAAACATCGATACCGGTTAGCCCCTTTAGGTTATACAACGACACGCTTACCTCGCTGCCCGAGCGGGAGAACACAAACGGAATACCCGCCCCGCCCTTTAGCACATAGCCTTCGCCGTCGTTATCCTTTTCCAGCGTTATTCCCTTTAGCTGCGGCGCCGCGACCGTTTCACCCTCCACCATGGTGACGGCAGATTTCTTAACATACCCGCCCATCGACAGCTTAAACATGGTGTCGGTCTCGTCCAGTATGTAGTCGGTGGTATTCTTGCGCAGATTGGTCATCGAGTCCGCGGCATCGGCGGTTTTGTAAATCAGGGTAATATCATCGAGTACACGGACCGAGGCGGTGGTGTTGGCGCCTATATAGAACAGATCCCCCGTAGAGGTAAAGCTTGTGGTATTGCCTGCGTACTGCAGGGTATAGGTCACCTTGCCAAGGTTGGTGGTGCGGTTTTCGGCGTACCCGCCGCTTACCGAGAGTGTGCCCTTATAGGTTGCGGGTACGCCGTTTTCGGCAGTGGCAGCCACCTGCTTTAACGTACATACGCTGTCGCCGATTTTTGCGGTTACAACACCGCCGGAGGGCGCAATGCACTTTACCTCGTAGCTTTGGCCGCTGTTGACCACGCCCATTGAGGACGGCAACATGGAGCTTTGGGTTATCTTTGTAATCTTGCTTACGTCGGTGCTTGCCGAGGCGCGCTTGATGGTGCGTGTTATGGTCTTATCGCCCTGCGTTACCGTCACGGCAGTGCTGCCCACAGGGATATTCAGGAACACGCCGAAGGAGCCGCCCGGCGCACGGTTTGTTACCAGCTCACCGTTAACGTATAAATCCTGGTTGGGGTTAGAGGTACCCATCAAAAAGTAGGTGGAGGTGTTTATGGATATGTTGCCGCCAGGGCGGGTAACCGCCAGCTTACCGCTAACGGCAAACGAGCCGGTTCGATCGCTCAACGTACTGTCAAGGTACAGCCGTGTCAGCCTGTCGAACAGGTCAAGCGGGTTTTTCATCAGCGAGGTGCTGTCGCTATACACATGACCGTCACTGTAACAGCTGCGCGCCATCATAATCTGGTACATCAGCTCGGCGGGGTCCATATAGCTGCCGCCGCTCTGGGTGCTGTCGCCCAGTGCCGCGCTGTTAATGGCGGGCATCAGCAGCACCGGTGTACCGTAGGTGGCACCCTTCCACCCCTCTATGCGGGTTTTGTAGTCGTCCGCGCCGTAACCGATGGCGGTATACAGGCGCGGTATGATGTAGTCGATGATACCGCTTTGAATCCACCCGGCGGTGTCGTAGCTGTTATCCAACGTGTACGCGTCGCTGGTGGCGGCTACGCCGAAAAACAACGACTTCTTGGTAGCGGCAACGCGCTTTGATACTTCGTCTACCAGCGCGGTGACGTTGTTTTGGCGAAACTCGTCAATTGAGCTTGTGCCGCCGAATTTGGTGTAGGATTTTGTGTCGTCGAGGTTTTTG
Organism: Bacillota bacterium; assembly: GCA_023460535.1. Classification (GTDB taxonomy): domain Bacteria; phylum Bacillota; class Clostridia; order Oscillospirales; family Ruminococcaceae; genus Acetanaerobacterium. Next base: position 359,362 of record JAEWPV010000016.1, on the reverse strand, counting down.
GGGTACACATCGGTCTCGAGCAGCACGCCGTCAATGGCGTAGCCCGACGCAAGCTCTGCTGCTGCGTCCGCAAACAACGTTCTGACGGCGGGGTTTGCAATGTCGTAGTATTTGGCACCGCCGTCACCATTAATCAGATACTCGGGGTGCTGTGCGGCGGGACTGTTGGGGGCAAGTGCGTTTTGTGGCAGGTTATCCCCCCGAGCGGAGGAGAGCTGAGGCGGCACGTACCCTTGCGTTCTGTCCACATGTTTTTCCAGCGCCGATAGGTCTTCATAATCGGGCGTGCCGAGCGTTGCGCGTACGGGGTCTATCCACGCAAACACGCGAATACCTTGCTTTGCGGTGATGGCACACAGATAGCTCAGCGGGTCAAACGTCAAGGTTGCCCCCTGCTTGCCGGTAAGATAATACGAAACGGGAAACACCTTGGAGTGATAAAGCGCGTCGCCTGAGGCACACACCTTGAAGAATACGGCGTTTAGCTTGTTTTGCGCCGCAAAGGTTATCATCCCGTCCAGTTCCTTTTTTAGTTCCGATTCACTCAGCCCGGGCGCGGATGGAAAATCTTTATTGTTTAGTGAATCGACAAACACGCCGCGCAGCTCTTTGCCGCCCAGCGTTTTTTGCGAAGAAGCGGTATCTGCAAATACCGTCCCGAAGGACAGCAGTATGCCTGTTGCCAGAATCCCCGCCAAAAGTCTTACCAGTCGCTTTGCCATCTTACGTCCTCCTCAAATGGAAAAGTACTCTTATCTAATGAGTGTTTCATCGCGGCCATTCTACTGCGCCTTATAAGACAAAAAACCAATTATTTCTACTATTTATACTCATATCATACCACATTTAGTCATCGGTTTCAGCCTTTTGGGGGGATTTTACGTAACCCTCCGACATTATTCCGCATTCGCATTAATGTGTGCTATAACAGAAGAGTAAAACAAATACACCCTTACGTAAAAGACGTAAGGGTGCTTACGGTATAGACGTAAGGGTGCTGTTTATTAATGGCCTATTCAGAAACCACTATGTCCGCGTAATCAGGGTTTTTCTCAAACCATCTTACCGCATAAGAGCAGGTCAGCTGCGCCTTCTTGTTCCCGGCGCGCAGGGTGTCTGCCGCCGCTTGAAGCAGCCGGGCGGCTACGCCCTGCCCGCGCAGGCTGTCGTGCACAAAGGTATGGTTGATGTTAACCACGTATCCGGACACATCGGGAAAGGTTACCTCGGCAACAAGATGCCCTGTGTCGTCGTTTAGATAGATGCGGTTTGGCTCGTATTGAAGCTCCATTCTTTTTCTTCCCTTCTAATAGCAATCCGTTACCGTAAGACTATCTCACAATGGTCCGATTGTCAACCTGCTCCGTTCTTATCGTGAATTACAATGTTAATTTGGTTTAATACACGCTTCGTACCGTCTTGTCACCTCCTGCCAGTTGACAACAGAAAACCAGTTGTCGATGTACTCTGCGCGTCGGTTTTGATATTTGAGGTAGTAGGCGTGCTCCCACACGTCAAGCAGCAGGATAGGAAATACCCCCGACGAAAACGGCACATCCTGATTGGCGGTGGTTGCAATGGTAAGCCAGCCGCCGTGGCAGACCACCAGCCACGCCCACCCCGAACCGAACCGCCCGAGCGCGGCAGCTTTAAACCGTTCCATCCAACGCTCATACGAGCCGAAGCTGCGGTTTATGGCCTGCAGCAATGCCCCCTGCGGCTTTTGCCCCTGAGCGGGTGCCATGATAGAGAAAAACAGGTCGTGGTTATACACTCCGCCGCCGTTGTTGCGCACCGATTCGCGTATCTGCTCGGGTAGGGTCTCCCAGCGCGCGAGCAAAGCGGTAAGCGGAACACCCTGAAGGGACGGATAATCCGCAAGCGCCTTGTTTAGGTTATCCACATAGGTGCGCAGGTGCTTATCGTGGTGTAGGCGCATGGTTTCTTGGTCGATGTAAGGCTCCAGCGCGTCGTACGCATACGGCAGCGGCAGCAGCTCATAGGGGTAACGGACATTCATATTCATCGGCAAACACTCCTTTTACCCCAGTATATGTTTGTCCGCTTTTAAAGTTGACCGATTTGGTTATAAAACTGCAACGCCCTGCGAACGAATATGTTTCGTTCACAGGGCTGTTGGGTATTGCGAGTAGCATCAGCCTAAAAAGCTGAAATTATAAAACTCCATGCTCAGTTCATCCTCCGGAATGGCAAGCGAGAGCGCGTTACCATTTTGGCGGTCCAGAATCAGCTCAAACTGGGTGCCGTCGGTCTGCCCGACTATCTTTATCGCCTTACCGGTATCCTCTATACTCACGCCGCGCTCGGCAAGGGAAGCGTTCAGTGACGAGATGAGCAGGGACGAGAGCGCCTTGCCAGGAACCGAATCGGGGTTGACCGAAAAGCTCAGCTTACCGTAGTTTACCGTAACAAGGTCGCCGGTGTAATCAAACGACAGGTCTTTGAGTGTTTCGGGGCTTGCGAAAGTCACCACGCAACGCTGCTCCTCCTTTATCACCTCAACGTCCGCCTTAATATCCTGATACCGCACCACCGCGCGGGTATTATACGAAGCCGAGGATAGGTTTTCTGTCGCCGTTTTGGGGTCGGGTTTTGAGGAGGAGCATGCAGTTAATGCAAGCAGCATAACCAGCACGACATATACAAGCATCTTTTTCACGGTTTTTCCCTCCTATTGCAACAGCAGTCCTGTTTGACGGCATTGTAGCCGCATTGTTCCCCGCACCCAAGCTCACTGCTTCGCGTTATGCCAACTCCCTAAACACGAGATGCAGGTCGCCAAGCACGTCGCTTGGCTGCATGGTGGTTTTACACAGCCGCCCAGCGGTAAGCTGTGCAGCCCGTGCGTGCAGGTATACGCCGCACACCGCCGCCTCTTTGGTGGTATGCCCCTGCGCAAGCAGTCCGCCAATCAAACCCGCCAGCAGGTCGCCGCTGCCGCCCTTGGCTAGCCCGGAGTTCGGGCAGTTGAGCAGATACACGCTACCGTCGGGCAATGCGACCACGGTATATGCGCCCTTGAGCACCAGCGTAACGCCGTGTGCCTGCGCATACTCCGCCGCCAGTGCCGCGCGGTTTTGTTCGATGAAGGTGGTTTGCTTGTTTACAAGGCGCGCAAACTCGCCGTAATGCGGGGTTAGCACCACGCCATAGGCTGCCTGTCTTACTATATCTATGTCACCGTTAAGGGCATTTATACCATCTGCGTCCAAAACAATGGGGCATTCGGCATTAGAAAGAAGCGACAGCACCGCCATGCGCGTACCGGCGGTGTTTCGTAAGCCGCAGCCCGCCACGCACGCCGTTTTGCCCTTGACTGCCTTGGCAAGCGGTACCGCGGCTTCATCGCCCAGAACCCCTTCGCCGTTCTCGGGCATGGGCAGCATCACCTGCTCAATCAAATGCCCCGCCAGGATGGGGACCGTCTGTTTGGGTGCCGCAACATACACAAGCCCTGCTCCGCTGTATGACGCGGCGCGCGCACACAGCACGGCCGCGCCCGTCATGCCTAGGCTGCCCGCTACGACAAGCAGTCTGCCAAACGTGCCTTTATATGAGTCGTCGGTGCGCGGACGCAGCAGCTGCCGAACCATACGCCCGTCGATTAGGTGGGTTTTACTGCCCACCGCGCCGTACACGTCGTCGGATATACCGATATCGCATACCGCCACCTCCCCCAGCATCGGGGCAGCGGAAGGCTCTATGTGCGCGGGCTTAAGGCAGCCAAACGCAATGGTGCAGTCGGCATTAAAGCATCTGCCCTCTATACCGCCACTGTCTGCGTTCATGCCGCTGGGAATATCAAGCGAATACACGCGTGCTTTGGCTAACCCCGACATCTCCGCCAAAAAGCCGCAGCCGTCCGGCAGCACGCCATGAAAGCCCGTACCGAACATCGCATCGATAATGAGATCTGCTTCCATCAGCAGAAGGTTGACGGAAGGGCGGCTCTCCTCCAGCCGCAGAATGCTAACCGGTTCTCCGTGCAGCAGACGAAGCATCTCCCTTGCCTCGTCCGAACGGGGCTCGCCCCCTGCCAGGACACAGGAGACCACGGCACCGTCCCGCGCAAACCGTCGTGCCACCACAAAGCCGTCGCCGCCGTTGTTGCCGACGCCACACAGCACCACGCAACGTTTGCCGAACAGCGCGCCTTCGCGCCCGGCTATAATCCGATACGCACCCGTCCCGGCGTTCTCCATCAGCCGCAGAAAGGTAAGCCCGTGCGACAGCGAAGCGCGTTCCGCGGCGCGCATCTGCTCAGTGGTGAGTATCCTCATAAAGCATGCCTCCTATTGGAATAACGTTCGGGGACAGATACTAAAAACCGCATTAAAACGCAGAATATATTAGGCTCAACGCCGCATCTAATATCGCTAACACAAGGTTCCTCTGTTTATATCCGCCCGAGGCAGGCTGGGCATATCTTGAACGTGGGGGTAGGGTACCGTTGCGTCAAAGGCGATTACAAACGCAAGCGCCAGCTCGGCCGTATGGCTTAAGCTGACCGAAAACTGCAGGTTGTTGTTCTGTGCAGCCGCAAGCGCCCTACCCGACAGCTTAAAAAAGGGTGCGCCAAGGCTGTCGCGCAGCACGGCTATCTCGTTCAGCGTAAAGCCCCTCAGACCCGTGCCCATCGCCTTGCTAAATGCCTCTTTTGCCGCCCAGTTTGCGGCGACGGTCTGGGGCTTCATGCCCCTGCTCTGGAACAGCAATATCTCCTCACGCGAAAATACCCTCGTCATAAAACGAGGGTTTCTCATGCTGTTTTCAATTCGGGTAATGCTACATAAGTCCGTTCCGGTGTAAATCATTTTGCACTAATCTGGGCAAAAACGGTTTCATGGCGGTGATCATCTTCTCGGGTGGGGTAAACACCACCAACGTTTTGCCAAAGTTCACACTTTTATATACGAGGTACCAGGTGTTCTCGGTGTCCTTTTCATCCGCGCACGCGAAAATTTTGGTTTTAAACTCGGTGTGCGCATGGGCTGCTGCATTGTATTTTCCAATCGACTCTATCTCGCGGCAGACCACTGTAATCAGGCGCTTGCGCTTGCGTTGGGCGATAATTTTATCGATATCCATCTCGCCGTTTGTAAAGGAATACTCGTATTCGATGTTAAAGCTGGTTAACAGGTACCATCCGCCATATCCCACACCCGCAACGGCTGCCACGGCTATCATTGAAAGACTGCCAAGCCCAAACGAAAGAAAAAAGAGTAAAACCATCAGCGTACCGCCCAGTAGTGCGATTGCGACCTTGAGCAGTGTGGTAACAGCAGTCGATCTTTTTTTTACAAGGTATTCCATGAAAATGTCCATTACATAACCCAACCCTTACCGTTTTTAGTGCAACAATAGTTTAAGACAAGCGCAACAAGCTTAAAAAAGCATAATTTACTGTTACACGAGCCGTGAAATTTACAGCGGTTCGTACAAATTATAGCATACCGCACCCGTTTATTCAACAAATCCACTCTTTATATTATGGACAAATTGAAAACAATAAACGCACCAAATTGCACGAAACATATGCGGCATCAGCCTCTATCTATGTCAATTAAAACGCAGCACCGAGCTATCCAAAAAATAACGCTTGTATTTAAGTTGATTGCTATATCTGTAGATTTACTATATAATAGCCCTAGTAGCATTTTGCGTATATCCATTCGGGGCAAGCCTTCCCGCTTTCACCGAATACGACATATCATACGGTGCGGCATTGGGCATGAAATCTGCGTACCGACGGATGGTGAATGAGATGAAGAGCATTGGCGCTGCCATACTCAATTACATCAAATCAACGGACAAGCTGTTAATTCTTTTAGCCTTACTGACAACCGGCTACGGCATGCTGATTCTCGCGGGTGTATTTGACGCATTTTTAAGCGGCATGCGCGGACTGTATGTGCAGATTGCGGGTACCGCCTTCGGCATTGTATGTGCTGTTATTCTGTCGTTGATTGATTACAGGGTGCTTGGTAAGCTGTGGAAAATTCATGTGCCGCTTGCCTATGCGCTGGTAATGGCAACCTTTGTGATTGGCTACGGGCGTGCCGGCGCGGGCGGCGATAACGTAAACTGGATTGCGCTGCCCTTTGGCGCAAGCCTTCAGCCCTCCGAGTTCTTAAAAATCTCGTTTATCCTGTCGTTTGCTTACCATCTGGATAAGGTAAAGGACAATCTAAATCAACCGCTTACCCTGCTTGCGCTTTGCCTGCACGGCGCCGCTCCCGTTCTGATTATCCACCTTCAGGGGGATGACGGCATGGCGGCGGTGTTTATCTTCATCTTTGCCGCGATGCTGTTTACGGCAGGACTTTCGTTTCGGTACCTATTAGCGGCAGGTGTGCTGGCTGTCGCGGCGGTTCCCCTTGCCTGGTTTTATGTACTGACCGAAGACCAAAAGATGCGGTTTCATGCCATACTGACCCCCGGCATCGACCCGCTGGGCGTAGAGTGGCAGCAAAACGCCGGTCTGATTACGCTTGGCTCTGGCAGATTGTCGGGCATTGGTCTGTTCTCTGATTCGCATCGGTTTGTGGATGAGATTCAAAACGACTTTATCTTTGCATTCATCGGCGAGTCGTTCGGGCTTATCGGCACCGTCGCCGCCCTGTGCTTAATCTTTGGCGTAGCCGCAAAGATATTGTTTATCTCTCGCTCCTGCAAGGACCTGCTGGGACAGAGCATCTGTGTGGGTATCTTTGCGATGATTGCGGGTCAGACCGTTATTAACGTGGGCATGTGCCTAAAGCTTTTGCCCGTTATCGGCATTACGTTGCCCTTCTTTTCCCGAGGCGGTTCTTCCATTTTGTCAATCTATCTGGCGCTGGGGCTTGCCCTGAGCGTTTATATGCACCAGTCAGTCACCCTGTTTTCCGATAACCGATAGGGATAAATCTTAGTTTCATGGCGCATTTGCATTTGATAAGCAGTACGAGCTAGATAACTCGTACTGCTTTTGTGTTTTGATTTGTCTCATTGTTAAGGCGAGCAATTATGGTAAGTAAAATTTTTGATGTGAAATATATAAAAATATGGTATAATAGCAAGGTTGAATTTGCTTATAGTCATTTTGCAGCGTTACGATAGCCTTTACCGTGTATCTGTTTGCGATCCAACTTATTCTTAGAAGGGACGCTACGCCGTTGTCAACGATTATGTATACCGGATGGAACCCAATTTGATTAAAGACTAGTCACGCAACAGATTACGGCTGTGGACGCACAGCTGTTTTTCTTGGCGATTTGTGCCTATTGCGGCACCGAGGCGCGGGAATGGGAGGAATATAGATTTATGAAAAAGTTGATTGCGCTAATTCTTGTGGCGATTCTGCTGCTTGCAATGCTGCCCGCTTGCGGCAAGATTACGGAGATTGCGGGTGCGGCGTTTACACAGAAGAAGCAGAATGTAACCTTTGTTCAGGCAAACAATGACGTTACCTGTACCATTACCGGCGAAGCGTATGCGATATACGCCGATGTCGTAAAAACACACCCGAACGAGTATGCCGCTTTGCTTCTGTCTTTTGACCAAGCGGATGACGACCCTTTATACAAGATTCGTTTGTATTGCAATGAAAACGGCGAGGTGATTGCCGATTGCGAGTCGCATCTGCCCGATGCGGCAGGGAAAAATGCGACCTATTCATACGATACCGCAGATAACAGCGTTGTCGTATCCACACATAATTTAGACATTGATTTGATGCGGTTTCAGACCCTGCGTGTCAGCATCATTGTTGATTATGATTATAAATACACCAAGGATTATCAGGTTACGGATATCCTGCTGTCCGACGGAGAGTTTGAATCCGTTCAATCAAATCAAACGCTGCGCATTGACTTAAATGGCAGTAACGAAGCCGTGATTACCCTTACCGATGATAGCGTCGGCAAGCTATCCGCACAATCTACGGGCGACGGCAATTATCAGCTAAACAACAGTATTAACATTCGGTTTATCTCAAACGACCAGCTGCTTTACCGGTTGGACGCAGATGCTTTAAACTGGCAGCTGTACCCCGAAGGCAATTTTGAAACGGAACAGCCCGCATGGTGGGTGCAAGGTGACGACTTCCCCCAGCAGATCGAGGGCAACACCGTTAGCTGGACGGTCCAAAAGGCGGGCATCTGTGACATGCTGAAGGATTGTGACACGTATGAAGTCGATTTAATCAGCTTCACGGATGGTTATGAGCACGCCCTGCTTGCCCAGGGCAACCTCGCGGATTGTATTCATGAAACAGGTCAAAGTAGCAAAACGCAGATTGTCTTTCGCGGTGACGATGTGGTTATTCTTCGAATCGCCGACAAACAAGCCGAGCAGTTTTTGCAGGGGGCGGCGGGCGTTACGATAGATTTTTATCAGGAGCAGGACGAAAACAGCCCGGGGCTTCAGATAACCGGTCGGGTTAATGACACTGAGGGGAAATCGGGCGAAGCATTCGCCGGGCTTTATGAGTATACCATTATTGACGAGCACCATAGGGAAAGCAGACTAAACCTCTTCACCGCTCTGGGAGACTATGAAGGGGATAATAATATCGGCAACACTGTTTACACGGATAACGAATTTTCAATTAAGATATGCCACAAAAACATCCGTCAGCTGATTGAGGGGTATGAATGCTATAAGGCAAGCAGCTACGAGCAGATATACGAGAAGGGTTACTGTGCGGACGTTGCATCCGAAGAAACCATCCCCGTTGTTTCGATGCCCGACTTTGTGCCGGAAAACGCCGGAGACAAGGACTATTTTGCCCCCGTGTCGGATAATTACAAGATAACGGTGGTGGAGATGCCAAACGTTAAGCAATACATTACGCATTGGTATCAGCGGATGGGCTATTGGGTTTATGGTCCGGAGGAAAATAAAACAATATCGGCTCAGTTTGTTGTTTTAGATTCGTATGACGAGTTTGGGTTAATCAGCAGCCAGGTAAAGATTATCTACCCGAATGCGGAGGAGGCAAAAATGGCATCCGTATCCGGGTCCAGCATGATTGTTGCAGAGAATCTTACGGGTAAAAACAAGCGAGATGACAGCCTTGTAACGCAAGCATTCTTTGACGAGAACGACCAGCTCGTGTTCGGTCAGGATATGTCCTCCTCAGAAACAAAAACCTATCACGGCGTTTTTGATAACGTGAGATACTTTACCTTCGTCCCCAATCGGACATGGGTGTACAGCGGACTATATATAGCGCCCATTACGGATCTGACAGACTGTCCCCCCATTTCGCTGGAGGAATTGAGTTATACCACTGGTAAGGTTTTGTCCCAGAATGTATCGTTGCAAACGGGAGAAACGCTTCAAATTACTACTTACAGCAGCAAATAGTGCGCTGTCTTTATCGGTTTGATAAACGCCACCCCATACAGAAAATGCCCCGCCTTGCAGCATCTGCAAGGCGGGGCATTTTCTTTGGTGGTGAGCTTCTACGCGTCTGGTTATACTTTGCCCTTTCCTTTCCCTTCCGTTTCCAGGCGTTTTGTAAGGGCGTTTAGGTTTTCTATGGTTTGCTTGTTAAGAAAATGCTCTATTTTTTCCACCTGCTCCAGCTCGTTATCGGATTGGTTGAGTACACACAAAAACCGCTGTAGTACAGCGTGACGGTAAAGCAGGTAATCTCCGGCTTTTCTTCCCTTTTCGGTTAGTACGATGTAGCCGTATTTTTGGGCATGGATATAGCCCGTGGCATTAAGATGCGTTATCATCTTTGAGACAGACGGCGGGCTGACATTGAGCTTTGCGGCAAGCTCCCCAATCCGGACGACGGCGCTTTGCTTAAGCAGCCGGCAGATCATCTCAAGATAATCCTCCATGGCTGCCGTCATATCCCCTGCTTCTTGAGCTTGATATCCCTTTAGGGTATAGAACTCCTTAGGATCGCTCATCCATAACACCTCTTTGTTTTTTGCCGTAACACATTTGCGGGGTAGCCGAATATGATGCACTAGGCAAAAATGTTGCCCTAAACTAAGTCTATTTTAAAGGAGCGTTTATTATGAGCCAACTGGAGTGTTTAAGCAAAATAAAGCCGGGGGAGCGTGCCTACGTGAAAGAGCTTCGTGCCACCGGCAGCATGCGCCGCCGCCTGCTTGACATTGGTTTAATCGAGAACACCGAGGTCAAATGCCTTGGACGAAGCCCGGGCGGCGACCCCTGCGCATTCTTAATACGCGGCGCCGTTATTGCCATCCGTTCGGAGGATTGTAACGACATCTTGGTGGGTACCTGTTAAGGAGGATTCGTGCGATGGGTCTTACAAACAGTGCCGTGGGCATCAAAGCCGTGGACTCGGGGCTTGTGATTAAAAAACAGTCTGCGGATGACCTTGTAATTGCGATTGCAGGCAACCCGAACGTCGGCAAAAGCACGGTGTTTAACAGCTTAACAGGTATGAACCAACATACCGGCAACTGGCCGGGCAAAACCGTGACAAACGCGCAAGGGTATTGCCTAACGCGCAATCACACCTATGTAATGGTGGATATCCCCGGTACCTATTCGCTGATGGCGCACTCCGCCGAGGAGGAGGTTGCCCGCAACTTCATCTGCTTTGGCGAGCCGGATGCCGTAATTGTGGTGTGCGACGCGACCTGCTTAGAGCGCAATCTAAACCTTGTGTTACAGGCAATGGAGATAGCAAAAACAGTTATTGTGTGCGTCAATCTGATGGATGAGGCCAAACGAAAGAACATAACCATCGACCTGCCCGCCCTATCGCAACGCCTTGGCGTGCCTGTTGTTGGGGTAGTGGCACGAAAGAAAAAGACTCTTTTGGAGCTGACGCGTACGCTGGACGCCGTTATAGACAACAAGCTAAGCTGTAACCCGTTGCAGGTGCGTTACTCAAAGCCCATAGAAGACGCGGTGGCGGTTGTGGAGCCTGTGGTGCGGGAGCTTGTCGGCACAAAGATAAACAGCCGATGGCTGAGCCTGCGGTTGCTGGACCAAGACCCCACGCTGCTGCAGGAGGTCAAAACGTATCTCGGGCAGGATTTGCTGCAACACGAGCCGCTGCGTTGTGCCGTCGAGCAGGCGCAGCAGCAGCTGGCGGCACAGGGCATCGGCGCCGCGGTGTTAAAGGACCGTGTGGTGGCGGGGCTGGTGCTTACCGCCGAGGAGCTATGCCTTGATGTAGTTGCGTTTCAATCAAAGGAATACGATGCCTCTGACCGCAAGATCGACTGCGTATTAACCAGTAAATGGGCGGGTTACCCCATCATGCTCGGGTTGCTCGCACTGGTGTTTTGGCTTACCATTACCGGGGCAAACTACCCGTCCCAGCTGCTGGCCGACGGACTGTTTTGGGTGCAGGATAGGCTGACCGACCTGTTTGTTACCCTGCAGGCGCCCGATTGGCTGCACGGTATTGTTGTGCTGGGTGCGTACCACGTACTGGCGTGGGTGGTATCGGTCATGCTGCCGCCCATGGCAATCTTTTTTCCGCTGTTTACGCTGCTTGAGGACATCGGCTACCTGCCGCGCATCGCCTTTAACCTTGATAAGCCGTTTAAGCGGTGCAGCGCGTGCGGCAAGCAGGCGCTTACCATGTGTATGGGCTTTGGCTGCAACGCGGCGGGCGTAATCGGCTGTCGTATCATCGACTCCCCGCGCGAGCGGCTGCTTGCGATTTTAACCAACAACTTTGTGCCCTGCAACGGGCGCTTCCCCACCCTGATTGCGCTGCTGACCATGTTCTTTATCGGGGCGCAGAGCGGCGTCTTTTCTTCCGCGCTATCCGCCGTTTTGCTCACTGCCGTGGTGGGGCTTGGGATAGCTCTGACGTTTGCCGTTACAAAGCTGCTCTCTCAAACGGTGCTAAAGGGGCTGCCCTCTGCCTATACGTTGGAGCTGCCGCCCTACCGCAAGCCGCAGATTGGCAAGGTAATCATCCGCTCCATCCTTGACCGCACGCTGTTTGTGCTGGGGCGCGCGGTGGTGGTCGCCGCACCGGCGGGGCTTGTCATCTGGCTGATGGCAAACATCTTTGTGGGCGGCACCAGTGTACTGAACCTTTGCGCGGGGTTCTTAGACCCGTTTGCACGGCAGCTGGGGCTGGACGGCGTTATCCTGATTGCGTTTATTCTGGGGCTTCCCGCCAACGAAATTGTGCTGCCGATTATCATCATGGCGTATATGGCGCAGGGGAGCCTGCTTGAGCTTGATAGTCTGGACAGCATGAAGCAGCTGTTTGTGGCAAACGGCTGGACGTGGGTAACCGCCATCAGCACCATGCTGTTTTCGCTGATGCACTGGCCGTGCTCTACCACGCTGATAACGATTAAAAAGGAAACGGGCAGCCTGAAGTGGACGGCGCTTGCGTTTTTACTGCCCACCGCCATCGGTATTTTGGTGTGCTTTGTTTTTGCTACGGTGGCACGGCTGTTTGTGTGACCGTCGGGGTCGTGTTTGTTTACAAATAAGCCCATCCGGTACACCGCGTATCGGATGGGCTTTGCTTTATATGATGTTTATTCCGGCTAGACCGCGCCGTCCTTCCACTCCAGCTTTTCCAGTGCCCACGCGGTTAACTCGCTCAGCGACGGGTGAATGACCATCGAGTCAAAGATCGGGACATAGGTGCCTACCTGCGGGCACATGATGCGCAGCCCGCCAATCTCCTGCGGGTTAAGCAGCTCCGCGCGGTTTTGATTACACTTGTGCCCCGCGTTCATCAGGTACACAAACGGCTGCAGCAACACCGCCGCATTTGGCCCGACGATGTGCACGCCCATTATCTTTTTCTGCTCGCACACCAGCATCTTTACAAACCCGTTGTCGTCGTCCTGACGGCTGTAACCCATCGACCTGCCGCCCACCACCTCGGAGTAACGGTTCATCGCAACGGCGTAGCGAACACCCAGTGCCTTCACCTGTGCTTCGGTCATGCCCACGTGGGCGACCTGCGGGTGCGTAAAGATTGCCCATGGCACCACGTCGTAGCTTACCGCCTTCTTTTCGTCGCCAAACAGGTTTTGCGTTAGAATTTGCGCCTCGTAGTTTGCCTTGTGGCGCAGCTGATATTTGCCGTTGATGTCGCCCAGTGCCCAGATGTGCTGTTGCGAGGTCTCCAAATACTCGTTTGTGATTATCCAGCCCTTGTCGTCCAGCGCGATGCCCGCTTGCTCAGGCGCAAGCAAATCGGCGTTGGAGCGGATGCCCGCGGCGACGAAAATCTCCTCGCACTCGACGGTGCTTTGCGTGCCTGTGCGGCGGTTTTGCACGGTAAGGCGCTTTGCCCCGCCCTGTGCGGATGCCGACACCACCGTACTGCCTGTGAGTACCTCGATGCCGTGTTTGACAAACTGCGCCGTCACAAATGCCCTGACCTCGGCTTCCTCCTTGGCGATTAGCTCATCCGCGTACTCGATGATGGTGACCTTTGTGCCGAACGCCGAGAAGATGTGCGCAAACTCCGCGCTGATGGTTCCCCCGCCGATGATGGCAAGGCTTTTGTAGGGCGCAGTGGGGAATTTATCGCCGAAAAAGCGCTCGGAGGTGACGTAGCCCGCGTCCTCCAGCCCTGCTATCTGCGGCACCATGGTGCGCGCGCCGGCTGCTATTACAAACCGCTCGGCGGTTAACTGCTCATCGGGCAAACCGTCGGCATAGTGCACGGTCATGCTATGTGTGCCCGTAAACGCGCCCGTGCCCTTGTACACCGTCAGGTTCGGGATGTGCCCGAGATTATGTTCAATCTTCTTGTGCAGGTCTATCTGCTCCCACATGCGGCGCGAGATGGTCTGCCAGTCTACCTGCGGCGGGGCGGTTTGTATGCCCACGCGCCGGGACGACTGCAGCTCGCGAATCAAATCCGCGGGGTACACGAGCATTTTGGAGGGGATGCACCCTTTGGTTAGGCAGGTGCCCCCGAACTTAGATTTTTCAATAATGGCGCAGCGAAGCCCTTGGTTTAGCGCGGCTTCAAGCACCATCAGCCCCGCGCCGCTGCCGACTACCACCAAATCGAACTGTTTCATGGTTTGCCCTCCGTTTGGTTTTGCGTTGTTTTTTGAATGGGGAGTGTGAAAGGGTTAGTGCAGATATTTGTAGTTATTATACCATATTTCTGCGGGGTTATGGGGGTGGAATTTTCGGGGGGGGGTGTGGGGATGCGGTTAATAAAGAGGGGTAACCTCAGTAACCTTTTTTGGGTATCTGGGGTGGGTTTGTAGACAACAAAATGCACGGATGAAGCTGATATGTATTAACTATTTCTCTTTTTATATACAGGAATGTAGGATGCAAATCATTGTAGACGTTTACTTAATTCACCATGAAAACCAGAAAAATCAATCTCCTTTTGAATTATTTCATAAATACCATTAACAAACATTTCATCAGAAATGCGTCGTTCGCGTAAATGTCCCCTTATTTTGTTATACAAGCGTTTACCGTTTTTATCCTCCCTGTAGGAAGCAGTATTTTTTATTCTTAAAGTTGATTCCTCGTCAAGATAAGCTTTTATTAATCTGTCTATTGAGCTTAATGAAAAAAATCTATCATTAATGCTTTTCTTAATTTTGTTGTTCAATTTTTCAACCAAAGTTAGTCGAAGGAATTTTTCCAAGCTACTAACAGGCAAAAACATTGGTGCCATTAGTTGTTGCTCAGGTGAAAGTTGTCCAATTATATCCCCGTCTAAAATACTAATTACCGTTTTGCCAACCCCCAAAATATTATTATATACAATTTCATGGTGCAACTTAAGAACATTAGTCCATCCACCTACTGGGGTAACATTTACAAGCCTACTGCTGTCAAGATTCAATGTTTCAATAGCATTTTTCACAATAAGCTTTGCTAATTCATCCTCGACTAATAAAAGAAAGTCAAACCCGTCATGTGTATAAACATCTCTTATTGAATAGCTCGGATAACATGGTGTTACAATGGAAAAACTTTGTCCATCGTCTCCAGGGAGTTCTAACTTAAATGTATTTTCAGGCTTTACTTTGCGAATAACCTCTGGTGCGTGCGATGTTAAAATAACGGTCAGGTTACGATACGTTTCGGTCAATGAGTTCAGCAGATCTATTAAATTCGAAATCGCAACAGGGTGTAATGCTAACTCTATTTCATCAATCAACATCAGAATAGGCTCGTTTGTTGGCAATGAGCGCCTAATAATTGAGTTGTAGACAAAGTGGAGCAGTGAAATCAGCAGACACTCCCCTGAACTCATGCGATATTGACTTATCAATTTCTCATTAGACATGCAAAAATAGGGAGTATTTTTTAATTTGAAAACGTCCTTAGCAATTTGCTTGTTTCTAATACGTTTAAGTTGCGTATAATGTGTCTTGTTATTATGAAGAATTAACCCCAGATGCTCAATAATGTATTCATCAGCATCAACGATATATCCTTCTTCAATCTTGTTCTCAACAATTAAGTCATCTACATTCTTTGAGTCTTCAAAACGCGCGCCATAAAACAAGCTACCCTCATACATACCATTAAACTTCATAGTATGAGGAAAAGATTGTGCTTTCCAAAAGCCAGCTTCAGTACATGTCCAAGTGTCTTGTAAATTATCCATTTCAAAACTCACGAACGAATCGGTTGTATAATCCTCTTTGCGAAGAAGCCCTAAATTATGTCTAGAAATTAACTGAGCTAAGCAAGACATAATGGTACTTTTGCCACTGCCGTTGCTTCCTACGATTAGAAATACTCCATTATCAATGGGCAAACTAATAGTACCATTTGAAATTCCCTTAATTTTACTTATTTTCACATCCAATAAACTCATACTTTATTCTCCTTCATCAATTGCTTTTATATTCCTATATTAGCATGTATGTATATTATCTGTAAATAATGTAATAATCAATCACATAAAGTATATTTATGAAAAACAATTGAATTAATAAACTAACACTTCTGTATCCCATATCTCATATATCAAATCTCAAATAACACCCACTCCCCCACACACGCAAACAACCCGAACCCACCGTAAAAACGAGTTGGGTTCGGGTTGCCTGTTATATCACCAATGAAATAATCAAATAAAAACGAGTATCGCCTATACCGTACGTCCCGTCAGCTCCACTGCCTGCAGCTGCGCCTTTACGCACAGCTCTGCCGCCTTAAAGGCGTGCTCTTGGGTCATGGCGTTCTCGGTGCGGTTCAGGCAGTCGAGCACCAGCGCCCCGAAGTAGGGGAAGCCGACCTGCCCGTGCACGTGGAAGTGCTTTTCGCCCTTGCCGTTTGCTAAAAACAGGTGGGCGGGGCTGTCCGGCACGCCGATGTTCATATACTTGCGCTGCTCAATATAGCCCTCGGTGCCCAGAATAAAGCTGCGCCCGTCGCCCCACATCTGCAGGCCGTCGGGGGTAAACCAGTCCACGCGGAAGTAGCCAGTGGAACCGTTGTCGGTTACCAGCGACGCGTCGCCGAAGTCGTCAAGCTCGGGGTAGTCGGGGTGGTTGTAGTTTGCTATCTGGCTGCGGACGATGCTTGCATCCTTCGCGCCGGTGTAGAACAGTATCTGCTCAATCTGGTGGCTGCCGATGTCGCACAGGATGCCGCCGTACTTCTCCTTTTTAAAGAACCAGTCGGGGCGGTTTGCGGGGTTGCCCACGCGGTGGGGACCCATGCCGATGACCTGCAAAACCCGACCGATGGCGCCCTCCTCTATCAGCTGACCCGCAAAGATTGCGGTTTCGCAGTGCAGGCGCTCGGAGTAGTACACCGCGTACTTTTTACCCGTTTTGGCGCACAGCTCTTTGGCTGCCGCCAGCTGGTCGAGTGTGGTCAGGGGCGCTTTGTCGGTAAAGTAGTCCTTGCCCGCCGCCATTACGCGCAAGCCGAGTGCACAGCGCTCGCTGGTTACGCAGGCTCCCGCCACGAGAAGCACCTCGGGGTCGAGCAACACCTCGTCCTCGCTGCGCGCGATTGTAACTTGAGGATACTGCTTTTTAAAGCTTTCCGCCTTAGCGGGGTCGGGGTCGTACACCCATTTGAGTGTACCGCCTGCCTCTACCAGCCCGTTGCACATGCCATAGATGTGCCCGTGGTCCAGCCCCACGGCGGCAAATACGAACTCGCCCGGCTTTACAACGGGGCTTGCTTTACCCACGGGTGCATAGTTCATACCGTCAGATGTGTTCAATGCATTACACCTCTTTGTATCGTTATTCGTTACAGCTTCATCTTGTAATCGCTGCCCACGGTGATGTCGCCGCCCAGGTCGTTAAGCGATGTGCTCTTTTCAAAAAAGCGCGGCGTGCTTTTTAGTATGCCTTGTACTGTATAGAACGGGTCGTCCTTTTTCAGCGGCAGCTCTACGGTGCACCCCAAGCTGCCCGATTTGAAGATGGATGTAATCATCTCGATGGTCTTGCGTCCGTCTTCGCCGCCGATAGCGGGGCGTGTGCCTGTTTCGATTGCCGCAAGCACGTTTTCAATCTGTCCCGTATGCCCGGTGTAGGGCAGCTCGGGCAGCTTGCTTACAAATTCGTTCAGCTCCTGCTCCAGCTTCTCGTTGGGCACGGGGAAGCCGTTGGGCTGCGACTGGGACGCCGCCACCTTCCACGGTGCGGAAACCCTTGCCTTTTCGCCCTGAAAGATTACCTGCTGCTCCTCGCCGTGGTGAATAACCGAGCTGGTTATCTGTGCCAGCACACCCTTGGGGTACTGCAAAACGGCAATCGAGATGTCCTCCACCTCAGAGTTATCGTGCGCGGCGTTTGAAAGGATGGCGGTTACCTTATCGGGCAGGTTCATCATCCACATCAGCATATCGATGTGGTGTACCGCGTGGTTTAGGGTGCAGCCGCCGCCTTCCTTGTCCCAGCGTCCGCGCCACCACAGGTCGTAGTAGCTGTGACCACGCCACCAGTGCGAATCCACCTGAGCGTGCAGCACGTTGCCGATTAGCCCCGCGTTTAGGATATGCTTTAACGCCTGTATCGGCTCACGAAAGCGGTTCTGTGCGATAACCGATAGAATTTTGCCGCTTGCCTTTTCGGCCGCGAGCATCGCGTCGCATTCCTCTAAGCTTGCCGCCATCGGCTTTTCTACCACCACGTTGCAGCCTGCGTTTAAGCTATCGATGGATATCTGCGCGTGGCAGTAAGGCGGGGTGCAGATGCTTACGAGGTCAATCTCGTCCGCCATCTGCTCGAGCATCTCGGTATGGGACGAGAACGTCCGTGCGTCCGTCAGCTTTAAGCGCTTTTTTGCGTCGGTGGCGCGCTCGGGTACAATATCCGCCAACGCCACAATCTTGCACCGCTCAGGGAATGTCAAAAAGCCTTCAAAATGCAGACGGGAGATGTTACCTACTCCGACGATTGCTACTCTTATCATATTTATCACCTCAAAAATATTGGGTATGAATCTATCTTTTCCAACGCTGCACGCAGCGGTCTGTGCAAATTCGGTTTCGGCGCTGTATGCCGAAGATAAGAAGCCACTGTGCGTTTGCAGCCAGTGCTTTGTTTGCCATGCCGTTGTGTGTTGTTCGAGTGTGCATACAATCCCAGCTAAAATGGGCGTTTGCATCATACAGTTTTTCTCGGGCGCGTTTTAAAAAATAGAGGAGGCTTGCAACCGATTGACTGCAAACCTCCTCCAAAACGATTTGATAGTTGCTATGGGTTGGGTTGATTATTTAACTTTGGAAGCACGCTCGTCAACTACTGCCTGAGCGCCGGAAGCAAGCCAATCGGCAATGCCGGCATCCCATTTCGCGTCGAACTGGTCAGGCTTCGCGGTTACTGCTTCTGCAAGCAGGGTCCAGCCCTTGTCAACCAATGTCTGGCTAACGGGAGCCGCCGCGGTCAGGGTAAGACCGGGAACGACGAGCAGGGGCCTCGCGTCTCTCATAGAATCCTCATACGCCTTGAGAACCAACGCGGGGTCTACGCCATAAGAAAGAGCAGTAGCCTTAACGTTGTTGGCATCGTCGCCGGTGTCAACGCCATTAATCATGATGGTGTAGTCCAGGTTATTACCGGAGTTCATGATTTTTGCGCCTTCTGCAGGCTTAACCACCGGTATACCGTCCACGAGATCGTGGGTAACGCCTTCTTCGCCAACCTGCAGGAAGTAACGGTTCTCAAATTTCGAGAGCCAGTTAACATAACGCAGAGCAGCCTCGACATTCTTACTGGTAGTGGGGATAAAGAAGTTCAGACCGGCGGGCTCATATGCGCCCTTCGTGTACTTACCGGCAGCGTTCTCGAAGCAATCAACGCTTACATAGGTAGCGCCGGGTACGTTTGCCTGAAGGTCATTCTGCAGGCCGGGGTTCGGACGGTAGGGCTGATCCCAGTTGTGGATAAACGCGCCAACCACGCCGCTCTTGATGAGGTTGTCGCTGTTTACATCGTCGGTATGCAGGGCAAACTCGGTGTCGGTCAAGCCTTCGTTGTACAGCTTGTTCAGGTAGCGAACGCCCTCTTTGTAGCCGGGTACAAGGAAGTCACGCTCAACAACGTTGTTGATCCAGCGATCCTGCTCGCTTACGCTCGGGTCTATGAACGACTCGATCAGGGTACGTGCACGCCAGCGAACGTCTCTGGAGCCGATGATGAAGGGGATGATATTGTTGCCAACGCCGCCGGGATCCTTTGCCTTGAATTCCTTAAGCATGTTGTAGAATTCCTCGCGGGTTGTGGGGGCAGCCATGTTCAGTTTGTCCAGCCAGTCCTGACGAACAAAGGTGCTGACCGCTGCGGTGTTAACGCGGCGAGCGGGGATAGAGAAGATCTGTCCAGTCTCTGTGGTCTGACGGGCAATCAGTCTCTTGCCGGGAACGGCCTCGTCTTCACCCAGGAACTCATCGAGCACAGGAAGATACTCGTTGATGTAAGGTGCAAGGTCAACCAGACCGCCCATCTCACGGTAGGTGGTAATCAGGTCGGCGCTGTAGGTTACGCAGATGTCGGGAGCTGTGCCCGATGCCATGAGGTTTGTGAGCTGCTCCATCTCTTCCCAACGGGAAACAGGAACAAAGGTAACGCCGATGTTTTCTTCCTCAAGAATCTTCTGCTTAATCCAATCGGTATAGAAGTTGTTTGTGGGGTCGCTTCTTCCGCCGTCTGTACCGCGGTCAAAGATCTCGACCGTAATCTCGGTGTACTCGGGCTTCGCGTCGGAAGGTGCCTCAGAAGCAGGAGCCGAAGAAGGCGCCGGTTGGGGCGCAGCAGGTGTACAAGCGGCCAACAGACCAATAACCATCATGCAGGCCAGAAACAAGGAAATACCTTTTTTCATAAATAATCCTCCATTCTATTCGTTGAAGCATACGACCTTGTATGCAAGGGTAACAATGATAATCAGGCTTATCCCTTTACCGCACCCACCGTAACACCGGAGATAAAATATCTCTGCGCAAACGGATAAACCATTACGATGGGTACCGTGGCAAACATAACGCTTGCCGCTTTTAAGCCTTCACTTGCCGTGGGCGCACCCCCCGCGACGCCCTCTACCTGCGAGATCTCTATAGCCGACAGGTTGTTGATAATTTGAAACAGCTTAAGCTGAATGGGGGCGAACTTGGGGTCGGTCATATACAGCAGCGCGTCGGAAAATCCGTTCCAACGGCCCACCGCGTAAAACAGCGCAAGCGTAGCAAGCACCGAGGTGGATAAGGGAAGATACACATGCATCAAAACAGTAAAGGGGTTCGCCCCGTCTAGCTCCGCAGATTCTCGTAGGCTTAAGGGGATGCCAAAGAAAAAGCTGCGCAGAATAATTACGTTGAAAACTGAGATACAGTTGGGAATAATCAGCACCAACGGATTGTTGAGCAGATTCAGGTCCTTCATCAGGATGTAGTTCGGGATGGTACCCGCACTGAAATACATGGTTAAAATAATCAGCGTGCTGATGACGCGCCTGCCTTTGAGCCAATCATAGGTCAAGGGGTACGCACAAAGGATAGTCATAATCATCGAAACCGCTGTGGAAATCAGCGTCAGAATCGCCGTCCAGATCATCGAGCGGGAAAACGCGGCGTCCTTAAACACGTAGATGTAAGAATCCAGCGAGAAATCCACCGGCCAGAAGGAGACCTGTCGATTTATAATTGCATTCGGCGAGCTCAGGGATCGCGCGATAATGTTCAGGAACGGCAATAAACATGCCAGAATAATGAAAAAACAAAGGACAGCGATAATCCAATCCACTATCTTGGTCGCTCTGGTTTTTACGATACGGCTTCCGGAATCGATATCCTTTGCCCCTTTGGTCTGAGCCATCGTATTCCTCCTCGGTTATAAATTTTCAGAAACGTTGCGTCAATGAAGCAGCTCCTGTTGCCATGTTACCAGATGCCTCGTTCTCCGAAGCGTTTGGCCAAGAAATTAGCCACCGATAAGAATATGACACAGACAATGGACTGGAACAAACCGATTGCCGCGGTGTAAGAGAACTGGAACGAACGAATACCGACGCGGTAAACAAGCGTACTGAGCACATCGGCCACCGATCGCACCAAATCGTTGCCCATCGCGTAGGGGCGATCCAGCTCAATTCCCAAAATGCGTCCGAGGTTCATAATCAAAAGCACCACAATGGTAGAACGGATACCCGGGAGTGTGACGTTCCAGATTTTGCGCAAACGTCCCGCACCGTCCACCTCCGCCGCCTCGTACAGCTCGGCGTTGATACCGGTAATGGCCGCAAGAAAGATGATGGTATTCCATCCGATATCCTTCCACAACCCGAAGAATACATAAGTGCCAACCCATAATGTGTTGTTTGTCAAAAAGTCAACCGGTCCGATGCCTAAGCCGGTAAGCGCCATGTTCACAACACCGGTTTGTGAGGCAAGCAGCTGCTTGGCCATACCGCTGATGATTATCCACGACAAAAAGTGCGGAAGATACGCGATAGTCTGTGTAACACGTTTGTATCGCTTAAACGCAAGCTCATTGAGCAGAAGCGCCAGCATAATCGCCGCGGGGAAGCTGACAACCAGATCCAACGTATTGAGCACGAACGTGTTGCGTAGCGCGTTGTAAAAATCGCGCGACTGAAGGGTCTGTTCAAACCATTTCAGACCAACCCAGGGAGATTCCCATACCCCTTTAAACAGATTGTAGTCCTTAAATGCCATGACGATATTGGTCATGGGCACATACCGAAACACTACAAAAAAAGCCATGGGCAGGAGAAGCATCAGGTACAGCATCCACGATTGCTTAAGATAATAGATTGCTTTTGCTTTTTTTAGGTTTGGTGCAACTGCTGCGCCAGCGCTTATTCGCGTTTTCGCTTTCATATCGTTACCCCCTATGGATATATTTTTCTGCCTCGTTCATCGGGAATCCCAGTCTTGCGGAAGAAGTAGGTGTTTACAACGTCCCGCCATTCTTTGGCGTTCTCCAGCTGACTCACAAACCGTTTTCTTACCGACTGATAGGTTTGCTCCGGCAGCTTTTCTTTCAGTGAATCCCATGTCGCGAGAAACTCTTCGACATCCGCTGCCCCTTCGAAATGAGAATCGTAGATGTACTGAAGCAGGGTCTTTCCGTTTTGTAAAACAAAATCGTACCGTAGTCGGTGAAAAAACAAAAGCAGCTCCTGCGGGCAGGTTGTTACATCATCAAACCGGGCGGCGAGGTACGGGTGGTACTGACAGGCAAAGCCCGTGCCTGCTGAGGTTCTGTCTACGCCTATGGCAACGTGGTTTGCACGATGATAGGTTCCCCATTTCATGTACTCATACCCTTCGGGGCTTGGACCGTAGTGATGGTGAATATTTACCATCCACCCCAGCCCCAGCGGCGTGGTATACTTTTCGTAAACCGCGCGGGACTGCATCATAATTTGTGTGAGCAGCGTAGTCGACTCGGGATAAGCGCCGAATGTAAGCCCAACCCACTCGTCGGTAATCTCCTGTGCGGTTAGTGCCGGATTCCATGCCAGACGTCCGAACGCATAGAGGTTCGCCTGCGCCAGTGTGTGTCCCGTCCAATTTTGGTCGTCACCCACATTGGTTACGGCCGAGACGGTATCCACCTTGTTTCCGATCAGGTCACGCAACACCCTTGTGCTGTCTACCGGGAAGGAGAAAACCTCCTGCCAATGAACGGCAAGGTTGTATAAATCAATCTGCTGACCGGTGTACTCCTGCGAAATCTGCAGCTCCAGTGCCGTGCGTGTATGGTCTAAAGCCCCAAACAGCGGCGAGTTTGGCTCGCGCACCTGAAAGTCGCTCGGACCGTTTTTGATTTGAAGAATGACATTTTTGTCAAATGCGCCGTCAAGCGGTTTAAACAGTTCATAGGCCGCCTTGGGGCGGTCGGTCTCGGCGTCACGCCAATCCTGTTGACAGTTATAGATGAAGCACCGCCAATACACAACGCCGCCGTGGGGGGCAAGGGCACGCGCAAACAGGTTTGCACCGTCCGATTGCAGGCGTCCGTGGGCGGCGGGTCCGCTCTGAAATTCAGAGTCCGCCTTGACAAGAAAGCCGGATAAATCCGGGATGTACCGGTAAATCTCATTTGTCTTGTCGGTCCACCAATCTGCTACCTCTTTGTTGAGTGGGTCTGCCGTATGCAGCCCTCCCACAAGCACCGGACTGTCAAAAGAAACCGAAAGCGCAAGTCGAATGCCATACAAGCGAAAGATATCCGCAAGCGCTGCCAGTTTGGGGAGCTGGCTCGTATCAAGGAGCATCGCACTGTCGGCGGACACATTGACGTTATTGATTGTTATTGTATTAATCCCGATTGAGGCAAGCAGTCTGGCATAATCCCGAATGCGTTCGGGGATGTAGCCGAGCCTGCCGTTTTTAAAAAAGAAGGATTTTCCCGCATAGCCGCGCTCGATGCTACCGTCTGCGTTGTCCCAATGGTTTATCACCCTGCGCGATACCGCCGGACTGGACTGCTCTGAAACCTGTCCTATGCGCTTGCCCTGTGCCATTGCACGTAAAAATGCAAATACGCCATATAAAATACCGTTCTCGTCGGCACCCTCAATCAGAACGCGATCTGTGCCTGTGCATATGCGGTAGCCCTCATCGGGCAATTCGCTGTTAAGTATCAGGCAAACAGTATACGGGGCGTTCTCCTGCCAAACATCATCGCCGAACAATCGCTGCATTCCAGCAATGCACTCCTGCTTTGCTGTGTCGGTTATTTCGGGTAAAGCAATAAGGCGAAGCGTATGACCCAATCGGTGGGATTGCGGCTGAAGCCATGCGTTGTATTCGCGGTACTGCGGTTCATTTATCATCATTAATTCCTGCATTTTTCGTAAGGTTTAGTATTATTATGGAACATGCACAAAACACTATGCTAATCTTCTCTAATTTGAGTTGATTATACCATGGTATTTTGGGAATAGACATAAAAAAAGCATAGAATATTTGTAATTATTATGGTCGTCTTGGTATGTTCTTTGCTCATTGTATTTCAACAGTTGTTCTGATTGCTTAAGAATAATGCTGTTTTTTTCTCCAACAGTTGTATAAACACTACACTTATTCGTAGAAAAACTCAGCATTTTTCTCTCTACCGCGCAATACTTGCACAGAAGGATATTTTTATGTATTATTAAGATACTGGTAAAACAGTGTAGTTTGCGTCACAATCCGGGTACGATTTCGCTATAGACCGCGCGCAGGATATCAAACGCACAGCGTTCATTGTGCGCGGTAACCGTAACAACCGCTTCGTAGTCTTTGAGCACGATACTGTACTGTCCGTACTTGCCGTCTGCGCGGAAGGTGTTTGGCAACGTACAACGCCACAGCTGGTAGCCATAGCCCTGCTGCGTCTCGGTGTCCGGAAAACCGCGCACCGCAACGGTATCAGTTAGCGCTTGGGCGACATACCGCTCCGAAGCAATCTGCTTATCGTCCCAGCGACCGTTATGAAGCAACAGGATGCCAAGCCGTGCGAACTCCTGAGTATTAAGATACAACCCCACCGCACCGAGATTGTGCCCGCGTGGGCAGGAATGCCATTGGGGGTTAAAGATATCAAGCGGTATAAACAGGCGCGGCATCAAAAAATCACGTAGTGTATCGCCGCTTACCTTTTCGATAATTCTCGAAAGCAGATAACTGCAGCCGTTATCGTAATAAAAACTCTCCCCTGCCGGATAATCCATCGGAGTGGAGAAAAAATGCTCCGCCCAATCAAGCCGTCGCTCGTGCGTCTCCTCTAGGGTTGAGAACAGGGAGGCGTCGTGTCCCGCTCTCATCTGCAATAGGTCGGTGACGGTAATCGCCTCGCTGCCCGGCTGCGCGATGTCGCGGTACTCGGGAAAGAAGTCAAGAGCCTTATCGCGCAGCGTAAGCCGTTTTTCATCCGCCGCTATACCAATTGCCAAGGAGGTAAACGCCTTGGAACCGGAAAACAGATGCACCCGCTCGTTACTGCGAAAGCGGTGCTCGATGTCTTGTTTGCCCTCTCTGTACAGGTGAACGCCGTAAACACCGAGGTCATTCTCTAGGTTCGCTGTGATAAACCCATTTAGTATGCTTGTGTTCATTCGCTTATTCTCCTATCCTGCTTTGGGAGCATATTTGCACATACCCGCAAAGCGCATGATATCTTTATGGGAAAGGATTGATCGTTAACAATGGACGCTTCGTATGACGATATTTTGATGGATGTCAACTACTATATCCACCGCCGGTGTACACCTACCTGGAGCATTGAGTCCAGTGTAATTGATTTTGTGGACATCGCCTATATTGTAAAGGGTAAAGGGGAGTACACCATCAACTCCAACACCTACACCGTATCGCCGGGCGACCTGATCTGCGCACCTATGGGAAGCACGCGATACGCCTCGGTATGCCCTGATGATTTGATGGAGCTGTACAGCATTAACGGCACCGTGTTCTTAAAAAACGGGCAGGAGACCACCCTTCCCTTTCCGGTGCATTCTCATGTTGGGCTGCATCAGGACATCATCTCGATGTACCGCGAGCTAAATGCCGCTTGGCTTTTACGTGACCCCGGTTACACCATGAAGGTACGCGCCCTTTTGCTGATGATTTTGCAGCGTTATTTTCAGATTATTGTCTACAAAAACGACACCAGCACGGTGGATCATCGCATCAAGCGGGTGCTGCGTTATATGATCGACCACTATTATGAGCCGCTGACCGTACAAAACATGGCGGATCTAACGGGCCTGAGCGCCGTGTACTTCGGTTACTTCTTTCAGCAGGAGACCGGGATGTCGTTTCGCCAATACCTGACCTCCATCCGGCTGAACCGCGCTGAGGATATGCTGCACAGCGGCGAGTATAACGTCAGTGAGGTTTCTGCCGCGTGCGGGTTTTCGGACATCTTTTATTTTAGCAAGGTCTTTAAGGAAAGCCGCGGTGTTCCGCCCTCCAAGGTAATCCGTTCCGGCAAGTGACTCCTTAGGATTGTTCCAAACCGCTAAACAACCGGATTATTCACGATGAAAAACGGACAAAGCCGCTGCGCCTTTTGGGGGCGTAGCGGCTTTGCGCATGTGGTGCCGCCGCCCCCGTTTAGGTCGGCGGAATATCGCTGGAGGATATCGTATTATGGTGTTGTTTCAATTAGATTGTTTTGCTGCAACGGCCATCAAATGGTTGCATTTTTCGAAAGCGTCTCCCATATGCCGGTAAGGTAGGTCACGCCCATGGCACGGTCGTACAGGCCATAGCCGGGTCTTCCCTTTTCATCCCACACCATGCGCCCGTGGTCGGGGCGAACATATCCCTCAAAGCCCGCGTCATAAAACGCTTTCATGATGGCAACCATATCAAACGAGCCACACGCCGACGGATGCGCCGATTCGTAAAAGTCCCCGTTATCCAAGTGACGCAGGTTGCGGATATGGGCAAAGTGGATGCGGGGGGCAAACTCCCTAACAATTTCAGGCACGTCGTTTGCCGGGTCTGCGCCGAGCGAACCGGTGCACAGGGTAATACCGTGATAGGGGCTGGGGTTCAGGTCCAAAAAGCGCTTGATGTTATCCCTGCTGTTGATTAAGCGCGGCAACCCAAAAATGGGCCACGGCGGATCGTCCGGATGAATCGCCATCTTGATATCAAGCTGCTCGGCCCACGGGATAATCGCGTCGATAAAATAGCGTACGTTTTCCCAATACTGCTCTTGTGTAACGCCGTCGTACTGCTTGATAATCTCGCTGACCCGCTCCATGCGTTCCGGCTCCCAACCGGGCATCGCAATTCCCCCGCACTGCTGCGCATAGCGATTAGCCAGCTCCTGCGGGGTGGTGGAGAGGATAAAATCACGGCTGAAATACATCGTCTGTGACCCGTCGGCAAGGTCGTAGTACAGGTGGCTGCGTGCCCAGTCCAGCACCGGCATGAAGTTGTAGCAGATTACCTTAATGCCGATGGTGGCAAGGTGCTTCATTGTTTGGATATACGCCTCAATCTTCTCGTCGCGTCCCGCCGCGCCCAGCTTAATATCCTCGTGGATATTCACGCTTTCGATTACTTCGGTTTTTAGCCCCGCCGCGGTGACCTGACGGTGCAGCTCCTTAACCGCCTCAAGCGGCCATACCTCGCCCGGCTGTCTATCCATAAGGGTTGTTACCACACCGTCAATACACGGTATCTGTCGGATATACGAAAGCGGCACGGGATCCTGTTTTTCGCCAAACCAACGGAATGTCATCTTCATATTGCAAACCCTGTCCTTTCCTTAGCCAATCAATCGTTTAGTCTAAATATTCCTTAAGGGTACGCCGCACAGCACCCTTGCCCTGCAGCATAGATAAAAACATCTCTTTTACGGTCTGAGCCAAGCCGGCATCGTACAGATTAACACCAAATAGTGCCGCGTTACGAAGAACCGGCTCCAGCGTGTTGCCCACGCTCAGTGGGTCATCGGCTTTGATGCCGTTTAGCGCTGCTTGCATCTGCTCGAGCAATGGGTCTGCGCTTACCTGCATGGGGTCAAGCGCGTCATCTACGCTAAGCAGATAACGCAACCACCCAGCCAGCACCAGCGATATTCCCACCAGATTTTTTGTGTCAAGCTCGGGCGTCGCCAGATATGCTTTTATGGTTTCGCCAAAGCGGATGGGTATCTTTTGGCTGGTATCGCAGGCGATGCGCTGCGGGGTGTCGGGAATAAAGGGGTTGGGCAAGCGCTCGTTAAGCACTTCATCCAAAAACGCGTGGGGGGCGATGATGCCGGGGTCGGTTACAACCGGCATTCCTTCAATGGTACCGACGCGCTTAACCAAAGCGCACAGCTGCGCGTCTCCCATCTCGTCGGATATTTTCGTGTACCCCAAAAGACAGCCAAACACGGCAAGCGCCGTATGCAGGGGGTTAAGGCAGGTACACACCTTCATGCGTTCCACCCGGTTTACCGTATCGCGGTCGGTAAAGTAAACGCCCGCACGCTCCAGGGGCGGTCTGCCCGCGGGGAAGTCGTCCTCGACTACAAGGTATTGCGATACCTCAGCGTTGACAAACGGGGCAATGTGTGTGCCCTTGGCTGTGACGATGGGCTGCATGTTCTCGATACCAAGCGCTCTGAGCTCCTCGGCAATCTCAGGTGCGGGGCGGGGGGTAATCTTGTCAATCATACTCCACGGAAACGAAACGCGCGCCCCATCACCAAGGTATGCTGTAAACCCGGCGTCCACAAGCCCGGCTTTTTCCCACAGGGACGCAATCCCTGTAACCGCTTCTTTTAGCTTTTGCCCGTTGTGACTGCAATTATCCATACTAACCAGCGCGATTGGCGCGCCGCCGTTTTGGTAACGGGTATAGAGCAGAGAGGTGAGAACCCCAATCACATGAGCGGGCCGGTCGGGACCGCCGGTAACATCCGCAGATACGGCGGAAAGCAGGTTGCCAGCCATATCATGCAACGCATAGCCCTTTTCGGTAATCGTAAAGCTGACCATCTGCAAACTCTGAGCGCGGAAAATATCTTGCAAAATTACAAAATCCTTTTCGGCAACGTATCCCTGTGCAACACTTGCGATGATGCGCTTGTCGCTTTTGCCGTCGGCGCGAAGGGTAACGAGCAGCGTCAGGTTGTCGTAGGGTGTATAAATCCTGTCGATTATTTCCGGGTCAAACGTTTCCACCGCAACAATTCCGATGTTGGCTGCGCCGTCGGTCAGCAGCTTATCCTGCAATGCGGCAATATAGCCACGAAAGATGTTCCCCGCGCCAAA
Organism: Bacillota bacterium; assembly: GCA_023460535.1. Lineage (GTDB taxonomy): Bacteria > Bacillota > Clostridia > Oscillospirales > Ruminococcaceae > Acetanaerobacterium. Next base: position 330,190 of record JAEWPV010000016.1, on the reverse strand, counting down.
GTGCACCCACACAGGGTTGCTACGCGTCGCCTGCGCCACCGCTTTGGGATCGTAGACGGGCACCTCTATCTGCGCCTTATTCCACGCATTTTTATTGGATACTGTACTATAATTCAGGTTCATTGGTACGTATTCTCCCTTCATGGACTGCCGTGTTTGTTGCGAGAGGCAAGCGACTTTGCTTTGTTACTGAGATTATACACAAATCCGCACCAAGAATAAAGATGCGTCCTTACTATATACAAACATTCGTTGGTAATCGTAAACCCATTTATACCAAATGCACATCAATCCATAACGATAGCTAGGGTTACCGCTATTGAAATAAAACCCGCTTGCGTGCTATGCTGTAAATATATTGATGTCACTGCATCTACTCTACAACAGGAGGCTGCCATTATGCACGACACGCACGCTTGCACACACTGTAAAAACAACCTTTGCATACACAAGGTGCCCATCTTTTCGGGGCTTGACCACGAAAACCTGCTGCGTATTGTACCCCTTATCGGGCATGAGGATTACGCAAAGGGAGAGCGCCTTTTGACGGAAGGGGATATGATCGATTCGATTACAATCTTGAACCAAGGCAGTGTTAAGGCGTTTAAATACACACCCGACGGAAGAGAACAAATCTTGTACGTGTTTTCGGAAGGGGACTTTTTCGGGGAACAGTTTTTACTAAACAGCCAAACCGCCGGATACTCGGTAGAGGCACTGGAGCCGGTAAAGACCTGTACGCTTACAAAAGCGCAGTTTAACAAACTGCTGTACGCTTACCCCGGCATAGCAATTAAGGTTATCGCCGAACTTGGTCTGCGTATTGCTCGGATGGAAAACGCATTCCAAAGTATGGGGATACGCAATGTGGACGCAAGAATTGCAGGCATGCTGTTGGAATACAGCGAGCGGTACGGTCATGCGCAAAGCGGGCATGTGCAGCTGCCGCTAAGCCGCGAGGGGATGGCAAACTATATGGGTATTGCGCGGGAAACCATGAGCAGAAAGCTCAGCCAGCTCGAAAACGACGGCATTATCTCCTCGGTTAACAACAAAGAAATTGTTATAACGGATAAACAGGCATTAAAGCGATTGTGCGGACAAGCCTAAGCCTGAATGATTCAGACGTATGATTACAAAGCCTTTAAATATATGACTTGTTTTGATTATAACCCCCTTCAGGGGCTTTATTGCAATGCGACTCGCATCTTTTGATTTAAATCACAGAAAATATCTCTCCCGCTTGATATGATAAGGCCATAACAAGAAAGGGAGGAACAAAACATGAGCTTTATGGACGGAACATGGACGGTAGGCGCGGTGGTTGCACAGCTGCCTGAAGCGGCGACGGTATTTGACTCGTTTGGCATTGATTATTGCTGCGGAGGAAACCGCCTTTTACAGGAGGTGGTAAAGCAGCAGGGTATCGATCAGACAGCGCTTTGCGACAGCCTTGAAAAGGTTTGGCAGCTTAGAAGCAGCGGCTACAAAGGTATGGGGCACCGGTTTACGGAAATGGAGCCTACCGTGCTTTCCACCTACATTGAGGATACGCACCACATCTATCTGCGGGGCGCACTGCCTAAAATATCTGAACTTTTATACACGGTGCTTCGCGCCCACGGCAAAAACCACAAGGAGTTGTTTGCCGTATACAGCACGTTTGGTCGACTAAAGGGAGACATCGAGCAGCATTTGCTTAAGGAAGAAGCGCTGCTGTTCCCCGCTTTTGGTGATGAACCCGGCAACCGGATTGAAATTGCTGCTCTTTCTGCCGAAATCATCTCCGAGCACGAAGCCGCCGGTCAGCTTTTGGCACAGCTTCGAGACGAAACAAGCGATTATCTTGTTCCCCAAGATGCGTGCCCCAGCTACAAAAAGGCATATGAGATGCTGCTTGAGCTGGAAAACGACCTGCACCAGCACATCCACCTGGAAAACAACATTCTGTTGCGCGGTTATGACACAAGGCTTACTGCATAACGGATTGTGAAAAGGATGGTGTGAACTATGCACAAAAGTATTGATTTAACAAAAACCGTTTACGAGCTTTGCAGCCAAGATCCGGAACTGATCGACATCCTTGCCGAGGTCGGCTTTCGGGATATCCGTCTGCCCGGTATGCTGCAAACGGCAGGGCGGTTTATGACCATACCAAAGGGCGCGGCGGCAAAGCGAATTGATATGCAAACAATACAGACTGCATTGATAAACAGAGGTTATCGGATAACACTATAACTGATTTATGCCGATAAAATTGTGTTCCAATGACAATAATAAGGAGGGCGAACAAAATGAGTGAACAGATCAACAACCGTGCATACCGCAAGGAGGTTATCAAACAGGTTATTTCCGAGCTGCATAAGGGAAAAAGCGTAGACGAGGTTAAGCAGATGTTTTCAGATGCGTTTGAGGGGGTTTCCGCCACCGAGATTTCCGAGGCGGAACAAGCCCTGATAACCGAGGGTCTTCCCGTATCGGAGGTTCAGCGTCTGTGCGACGTACACGCTGCCGTATTCAAGGGCTCGATTGAGGATATTCACCGCCCTGCCGACGAAAGCGAGATACCCGGCCACCCCGCCAATATCCTTAAGCGGGAAAACCGGCAAATTGAGCAGTTAATCGATACGTTGATCTCCCCCTACCTAGCCGCGCTACCCAATGAAGATGCCCTGCAAAAGGTAAAAGACGGCATGCAGCAGCTTTCAAAGATTACCCTGCATTATTCCAGAAAGGAAAACCTGCTGTTCCCCTATATGGAGAAGTACGGCATTACGGCACCCCCTAAGGTGATGTGGGGTGTGGATGACGAAATTCGCGCACAGCTTAAAGAGGTATCCGCTTTGCTGGACAGACCCGCACCGCAGCTCGCGGAAACGGTGCAGGTGCTGGTTGATCGGGTTCGGGAAATGATCTTTAAAGAAGAGCACATCCTTCTGCCTATGCTTCTTGAAACTCTAACACAGGATGAATGGAAGAGGATTGCCGATGAGAGCATTGAGATTGGCTACCTGCTTGACCGCGTACCCGTTTGGATGCCGGTGCCGCAGCAAAAGGTTGCGGTGCAACCCACACCGCCCGACGTTCCCGGGGTGATTGCGATGCCCACCGGTGCTATTCGCACCGACGAGCTGATCTATATGCTCAACACCCTGCCGTTTGATATTACCTTTGTAGACAAAAACGACACGGTTAAGTACTTCTCCGAAGGAAAGGAACGCATCTTTGCCCGCACGAAATCGGTCATCGGGCGCAATGTGTCGAACTGCCACCCGCCCGCCAGTGTGCATATTGTCGAGCAGATTGTAAACGACTTTAAGTCCGGCAAAAAGGACCATGAGGACTTTTGGATTAACATGGGCAAGCAGTTTGTGCTCATTCGCTATTTTGCGGTTCGCAATGAGGACGGAGAGTATTTGGGTGTACTGGAGGTAACGCAGAATATTAAGCCCATTCAGGAGCTTACCGGAGAAAAGCGACTGGTAGGCGACCAGCCAAACCATTGAAAGAGGGTGAACCAAATTGAAGGCATCGCTGGATAGAGACGGCTGCATCTCCTGCGGTCTGTGCCCATCCATCTGCCCCGATGTATTTCGGATGGCGGATGACGGGGTTGCGGAGGTTTACAGGGCGGATGTGCCCGCCGAGGCGGAGGAACAGGCGGTAGAAGCGCAGGAAAGCTGCCCGGTATCGGTCATTTTTGTAGATTCGTAGCACTAAATACAGACACGCCGCACCCGTTATTAGCAGGTGCGGCGTGTCTGTATTATGAGAAAAACAGCAAATCAAGCTGAAGAAGCAAGCGATTGATACGCTAAGGCTGCGCTGTGGTTACAGCTTAGCCAGCTTTGCGTAGCCGTCCTTAAGCGCGGGGTACAGTGAGCAGAACAGCTCATAGATTGGCTCGTATTTTCCGCTGTTTTCTGCAATGGGCTGCTGGGACGGGTTGGTGCGGATAATCGCAGCGCACGCGTCGGGCACGCTTTTGTATATCCCCGCTCCCACGCCCGCCAATATGGCTGCGCCAAGAGCCGGACCCTCGCGGTTTTGCACGGTGGTAACCGGTAGCGAATAGATATCCGCCATCATCTGGCGCCACACCTTACTGGTGCCTCCGCCGCCAACGGCAAGCATCTCACTCGATACAACGCCCATGCCGCGCAGTACGTCAAGGCACTGCCGCTGGGAGTACATAACACCCTCCATGATGGCGCGTAGCATGTCGCGTTTGGTGTGCATCGCGCTAAGCCCCACAAACGCGCCGCGCGCGTTTTCGTCAAGCAGCGGGCTGCGTTCACCCATCAAATAGGGCAGATAAACCAGTCGATTGGCGCCAATAGGCGCCTTTTCGGTCTCGATATCCATCAGATAATACGGGTCTACCTCCATGCGGGAAGCGACCGAAACCTCTTCGGCACAAAAGTTGTTTCTAAACCACTGCAGCGAAAGACCGGCGGCAAGGGTACAGCTCATCACGGTCCATGCGCCCGGTACCGCCGAGCAGAAGGTGTGCACTCTGCCTGCGGGGTCGATGGTGACTTCATCCGCATGTGCAAAGATAACGCCGCTGGTGCCGATGGTAGTAAACGCCTTACCGGTCTGCACCACGCCGGTGCCAACGGCCGCCGCGGCGTTGTCGCCCGCACCGCCCACAACGGGTGTGCCTGCGCTAAGCCCCGTAAGGGCTGCCGCCTGCTCCGTCACCGTGCCGACAACCTCGCAGCTTTCGTACATCTTACCCAACAGAGCCTTGTCAATACCCAGTGCACCGAGCACCTCGTCTGACCACTCGCGCTTGGGTACATCAAGCAGCTGCATGCCGGAAGCGTCGCTGACCTCGGTGGCAAAGTCGCCGGTCAGCATATAGCGAACATAGTCTTTGGGTAACAGGATGTGCGCGCACCGAGCGTACAGCTCGGGCTCGTTCTTTTTTACCCACAGAATTTTAGAAGCGGTAAAGCCTGTGAGCGCAGGGTTGGCGGTAATCTCTATCAGGCGCTTTGCGCCCACCGCCTGCGTAATCTCACGGCATTCTTCCCCGGTGCGGCCGTCGCACCAGATGATACTTTTACGAAGTACCTCGCCCTTTTCGTCGAGCATAACAAGCCCGTGCATCTGCCCGGAGATGCCGATGCCCGCGATGTCACGCGCATCCACCCCGCTTTGGGAAAGCACTTTGCGGGTGGTCTGCACGGCGGCGTTCCACCAATCCTCGGGTGCCTGCTCTGCCCAGCCGTTTTGCGGCTGGTAAAGCGGGTACTCTACCACGGCGGATGCCTTTACCTCGCCGTCGACGGAAAACAGCACCGTTTTGGTGCCGGAGGTCCCCAGATCAATACCCAACAGGTATTTCATATCGGCGCTCACTCCTTTTTATTATGCTATACCAAACAGTACGCTGTTTACAACGCTCTCCAGATACTCCTGCTTGCCGGAGCCGGGCAGCGCGGGGGCGCCCATCTTCTCGGCAATTGCCGCAAGCTCTTCCAGGGTGGTTTCGCCGTCGCGAATCTTCTTGCCTACGCCGGTCTCGTAGCTTGCATAGCGCTCCTTAACAAACGCATCCAGTCTGCCGTCTTCGATCAATGCCGCAGCGCACAACAGACCCAGCGCAAACGAATCCATACCGAGGATAAAGCCGAGGAACATGTCCTCCTGCGTGTAGCTGGGACGACGGTTCTTCGAGTCGAAGTTCAGTCCGCCGTTGGTTAAGCCGCCCGCCTTGAGAATTTCGTACATGCACAGGGTAGTGTCGTAGATGTTGGAGGGGAACTGGTCGGTGTCCCAACCCAGCAGCAGGTCGCCCTGGTTTGCGTCTACGCTGCCCAGCATGCCGTTGATGGCGCTGACGCGCAGGTCGTGCTGGAAGGTGTGCCCCGCAAGGGTAGCGTGGTTTGCTTCGATGTTCATCTTAAAGTCTTTATCAAGACCGTGCTGACGCAGGAAACCAATTGCGGTTGCGGCGTCGAAATCATACTGGTGCTTCATGGGCTCCTTCGGCTTGGGCTCGATGAAGAAATCGCCCTTAAAGCCGATCTTACGACCGTAGTCAACCGCCATACGCATGAGCTTTGCAATGTTTTCAAGCTCAAACTTCATGTCGGTGTTCAGCAGGGTCTCGTAGCCCTCTCTGCCACCCCAGAACACGTAGCCGGTACCGCCCAGACGAACGGTCAAATCCAACGCTTTTTTCACCTGCGCCGCGGCAAAGCAGAACACGTCGGCAGAGTTTGTGCTGCCTGCACCGTTCATGAAGCGGGGGTTCGAGAACATGTTCGCAGTGCCCCACAGAAGCTTTTTGCCGGTCTTCTTCATCTTCTCTTCCAGATAATCGGCAATCTCATCCAAACGCTTGTTGGTCTCCTCGATGGTGTCCGCCTCGGGAACAAGGTCGGTATCGTGGAAGCAGAAGTACTCGATACCCAGCTTCTCCATAAACTCAAAGCCTGCGTCTACCTTTGCCTTGGCGTGCTCCATGGTGCGGGCTTCGCTTGCGCCGAACAGCTTATCTGCGGTGCCTGCGCCGAACATGTCGGAGCCGGTTGCGCACATGTTGTGCCACCATGCCATTGCAAAGGGCAGGTGCTCCTTCATCGGCTTACCTAATACAATGCGGTTGGGATCATAGTACTTAAATGAAAGGGGATTGGCACTCTTAGGGCCTTCGTACTTTACGACGGGTAGACCTTTAAATATTTCGCTCATGATATAATCGCTCCTTTTTCTATTTTATTTTTGTATTGTAAAGCAGCAATAGCCTGACAATCGGTTTGTTTTATGAAATGCTACAGGGGTATCGTTTCTCCGGGCAGAAGCTTTGCTAGCGCATCGCCCGTTTTAATCCATACCGTCTGTGCGGTGGGGTTATAGATAGTTGTATTGTCCGCATCCGAAATGACGGAGCGTACGGCGCACAGGTATCGTTTTATCTCTATATTTGTGGCATACCACACGTCACTTTGGTTGCTTAACCGCTTACACAACCGCTCCATTGCGTCCCAGTTGTTTTCACTTGCAAACTCAAAGCTGTGGCCCCAGATATAGAACAGCTGCATGCGCTCGTAGTCCTGCGGGGTGCAAAACCGCTCGGCTGCGGCTGCGGCGTCATGGTGGTGGCAGGTGGGTCGCCACCGCAAAAAATCATCTTCGGCAAGAAAGGAGTCCGAGCTGTTTACGGTACGGGAGTACTCAAAGCCCAGTGTCTTCACAGCGTTGACCACCGCGTCGGAGTACACACCAAACGCGTAGGAAAGCCCCGTAACCGGTTTGCCGGTGATTTGCTCTAGGCTGCGGCGATCCTCCCACAGCTCGGCAATCAACTGCTCGGCAGATAGATGTGTGAGATACAGATGACCAACGCCGTGGCATGCAATCTCATGCCCCTCATACAGCTTCGGCAGCTCGGCAGCCGTCACAAAGCCCTCCCGGTTGAGTGTGCCGGAGTTCAGGTGGAAGGTCGCCTTCAAACCATAGTGGTTAAACAGCTCCACCAGGCGGCGGTCGTGAACCTGTCCGTCATCGTAGCTGAAGGTAAGCGCCCTTTTTTTGCCTTCGGGATAACACGCCTGCCAGCTCATATGGTACCCCCTCTTACACGATGCGAAAACTCAAAATTAGTCTATGGATATGGATACGCTCAAGGGCTTGGTACCGGTGAGCTGTTCGCTGCGGGCGTCGGGCTGGCTGCCCCCCGCAAACAAGGTGTAGCTACCGCACATGGTTACTCGCTGTCCGTCGGTTAAAACTGTCTCAAAGCTGCTTGCGGGTATCTCAAATCGGACGGTTTTGCTTTCTCCTCCTCTGAGGAACACCCTTTGCATACCGCACAGTGCGTGGTGCGGCTGCTCACCCAAGCGGTCACTTACCGATGCATTGCGCGCGTCCTGCGCGTTTTGCGCGACGTGATTCTTAATAAAAAACTCCACAATTTCGGCACCGTCGCGGTCCCCCTCGTTAATGACGGTAACCTCTCCGCGCAGCGGCTGCCCCTTGTTAACCGCTTCCAGCTTCAGGTCACGGTAGCCGTAGGTGGTGTACGAAAGGCCGTATCCAAACGGATAGAGCGGCTCGGTGTCAAGATAGCGGTAGGTTCTGCCGTGCATGCTGTAGTCGGTAAAATCGGGAGTGGTGCCGTCGCGGTGGAAGGTAACCGGCAGCTTTCCCGAAGGGCTGCACTCGCCGAACAGGATGTCCGCAAGCGCGCGACCGCCCTGCGCACCACTGTACCAGCACTGCAATACCGCAGCGCAGCGGTCTGCCGCATCGCCGATATCCATCGCACTGCCGGTGTTTAATACGAGCACCACGGGCTTGCCTACAGACAGCACCTCGTTAAGAAGAATGCGCTGCGGCTCGGGCAGGAACAGATCGGGCTTATCGCCCGATGCATAGCTGTTGCCGGTGTCGCCCTGCTCGCCCTCTAACGTAGCGTCCAATCCAAGGCACAAAACCACTACATCACTTGCGGCTGCACAGCCCTTAGCCTCGCTGATGCGGTCGTTTGGCATTGCAAGCGGCTCCACGCGGTCCTTAAACAGATGGCAGCCAACCGAATGGAAGATGCGGATATCCTCGCCCGCAGCCTCGCGGATGCCCTCTAAATTGGTGATATATTCCGACGCGGTGCCACAGTAGTTGCCCTCCAGCACCGTACGCGAGTTCGCGGTGGGTCCAATTACCGCGATGCGGCGGCAGGTTGCGCGCTCCAGCGGCAGGATGCCGTCGTTTTTAAGCAGCACCGCCGAAAGCCGCGCGGCCTCTGCCGCGAGCATGCGGTTTGCTTCGGTGTCATTTTCTTCAAATCCAATTTTATCATATTTGCAGTCATTGTCAAACAAACCAAGCATCATCCGGGTTGTGAACAGGCGCACACAGCTCTCGCGGATGGTCTCTTCGCTGACCAACCCCTCCTGACAGGCGAGAAGCATATTCAGGTAGGTGTTGCCGCAGTTCAGGTCGCAGCCGTTGTTGATGGCTAGCGCCGCCGATTCCACTGCTGTTGCGGTAACCCCATGGCTTTCGTGAAAGTCCTTAATTGCCCAGCAGTCGGACACGACGTGCCCCTCAAAGCCCCATTTTTCGCGCAGAATATCCACCAGCAGGGTCTTACTGCCGCAGCAGGGCTCGCCGTTAACACGGTTATACGCGCCCATCACCGACTCCACGTTGCCTTCTTTAACCGCCGCCTCAAAAGCGGGCAGGTAGGTCTCCTCCATATCCTTGGGACCCGCCACCGCGTCAAAGCCGTGGCGAAGCTCCTCGGGGCCGGAGTGTACCGCATAGTGCTTTGCACACGCTGCGGTCTTTAAATACTTGTCGTCGCCCTGCAGCCCTTTAATGTACGCAACGCCGAGGGTCTTGGTCAAAAACGGGTCTTCGCCCAAGGTCTCCTGCCCTCTGCCCCAATGCGGGTCACGGAACAGGTTGATGTTGGGCGACCAGATGGTCAGCCCCTTGTAGATGTCGCGGTCGCCCAGGGCGGACTGCATATTGTACTTGGCGCGCGCCTCGGTAGCAACTACATCCGCAATCTCTTTTAAAAACTCCGGATCAAACATCGAAGCAAGTGCGATTGCCTGCGGAAATACCGTGGCGGTACCCGCACGGGCAACACCATGCAACGCCTCGCTCCACCAATTGTATTCGGGGATGCCAAGGCGAGGGATTGCGGGCGCGTCATAGCGCAGCTGGGACGCCGCTTCTTCGAGCGTCATCTGTTCTACAAGTGCCTGCGCGCGTTTAGCAAATTCTTGTCTCATCTTGCGTGTTCTCTCTTTCTATAAATTCTATCCGCTTAGCCGGTAATACCTTCATAATATGCTATAAATCCTGATACTCCAAATATTCAAACAGCGCACTGTTTTGCGAGCTGATTCCGTTTGAGGTTGCGTATACGCCTACGGTGCATCCCACAAAGCCGCCCGCGTGCTCGGTGCTCATTCGATGCGCGTTTACGGCGCAATCCAGTTTCATGTAGGGGGCTGTGCAATCGGTGTCCTGCCCGGTTTTGTAGTAAAACGTAAGGCTCTGACCGTGCTGAACAAGCTTAAGCGCCAACTCCTCGGCTTGTACGGCGGATTCCTTAACCACCGTCTCCTGCCCGTCCTCACACACAACGACGCGCAGTACGTGCCCCGTATCGGTCAGTCCGTATTCCAGCCGGATGTGGAAGCGGTCATTCTGCACAAGCGCTAGCCCCGCAAACTCGCCGGGTAAGGCGGGCGAAAACGTTACGTTTGTCTCGGTCGCGAAGTTAAACGATGTCTGTCGTACGCACAAAAACGTAGGGCTGTCCAAGTCACAAAGGGTGACGGGTGATAGTGCAAGGCGCACCCCTTCGCTGCAAAACGTGTAATTCTCCCTGTATGGGTTGCGCAAAAACAGGATTCTCGGGTCCAGTGTCTGCCACGTCATGCGGTCAAACGCATAGTGCCCAAAAACCGGCTCAAGCGGATAATCCGCAAGCGTCGTCTGGGTTAGGGCGGTCAGCTTACCCTCCCCGGGGTTTACCACCGGCCAGCCGTCCTCCCACTGCACCTTTGCAAAAAAGGTTTCGCGCCCCAGATTCGAGCTGCCCTCGCAGGGTCTTGATGCAAGCATTAGCATGTACCAGCTGCCATCGGCCGCCTGAACCAGATCGCCGTGACCGACATTCTTCACCGGGTAGTCCCTGCCCAGATGGCGGTGGGTTAAAACCGGGTTCTTTTTGTACCCCGTATAGGGACCAAGCAGCGTCTCGCTGCGGGCTATGGTAACCGAGTGATCGTCCGAGGTGCCGCCTTCGGCAATCATTAGGTAGTACATCCCGTCAATTTTATATAAATGCGGTGCTTCGGGCCAAACGCTGTCGCGAAGCGCACCCTTCCACACCGGCGTGGGTTCGCCTACAAAGCAAAACCGGTCAAGATCCACACGCACGACGTAAAGCTCATTGTCTCCGTAATACCGCTCGTTTATAGAATCCCCGCGTGTACCCACATAATAGCAGGTGCCGTCGTCATCAAAGAACAGGCTGGGGTCAATGCCGTCCGCGCCCTCAAGCCAATGCGGCTCCGACCAGGGTCCCGCGGGATCGGTCGCCGTAACGATAAAGTTTCCACCCCTTGAGATGTTCGTACACACCACGTAGAAGGTGCCGTTGTGGTAACGGATGGTGGGCGCAAACAGCCCGTGTGAGCAGCCCACGCCGTCGAGCGGCAGCTGACTGTCTGTGGTTAACACGTTGCCAATCTGACGGATATGGCAAAAATCCCGCGTGTGAAAAACGGGAATACCGGGAAAGTACGCAAAGGTGGAGGTAACGATATAGAAATCCTCCCCCACACTGCAAACCGAAGGGTCGGGGTAAAAGCCCTTAAGTATGGGGTTTTGAACTGTGCCCATATCGCCACATCCTTCGTCTTTTTAATAGTAAGCCCATTATTGCAGGTCTAATACCATTTTTTCTGTTAGTAAAAGTGAAATGCCATGTAGTTTATGACTATTCTTCATGCCATCCTACACTGTAATTATAGCAGTGTGCACGAGCACTTTCTTTCGAATAGTTGCTTTGATACTATTAATTGTTGCTATCTTTTCGCAATGTTGCCTTTGATGATTTACAAACAATTTACACTCTGTTTAGATATATTATCTACTTATTATTCATTACTCTTACAAAATTATAGTTTATATTCTATATAGGTGGTTTTTATTTTAGCAAAAATGTGATATCATTAAAGCAATGCGGCGTTTGCCCCTTTTGTGCGCAATGTGCACGGTACCGCAGCGGAGGTGAAACCAAATGATTAAGTCCCTGCATGGCATTCGAGAAACGGTGGATTTTGCCGAGGGTTCTTCAATTGTTGTTTACGAGAACGACGAGTATGAGGACTACCCAAACCACTGGCATACCCCACTAGAGATTATTATGCCCATATCCGGCGGCTATCGCGTTGTGTGCGAAGGCGTGCCTTTCGATCTAAACACCGGAGATATTCTGCTGATTTCGCCCGGTACACTGCACAGCCTGTATGCACCGCAAGCCGGTCGCAGGCTGATTGTTCAGGTTGATTTTTCTTTCTTCAGCCAGCTGAAGGAGTTTAACTCCGTATTAGCGTTTATGGCCCCCGGTATCTGCCTCTCCGCGCAAGGCACGTCGGAGATTCACGCGGAGGCGAAGCACATCCTGCACCGCGTTTTGGAGGAGCACCACGGCAAAGGCACACTGAAAGAGGTACTTATCTACTCCTGGCTGACACAATTGATTGTATTGGTTAGCAGGCAGTATACCGAGCCTGCCCCCGAGCATGCACAGAGGATGCCCAAGCATCAGGATTATATCGACAAGTTTCTCTCGGTGTGCGATTACATCAACCAGCATTTTGATGAGAACATGACCTTGGAAGACGCCGCGGCACTGGCGGGCTTTAGCAAGTTTTACTTTACCCGTCTGTTTAAGCAGTTTACGGGTGTATCGTTTTACAAGTACCTTAACCGCAGGCGTATTATGTATGCGGAGCAGCTGCTGATTGAACCGAACATCTCGGTAACCGAGGTAGCCATTCGTTCCGGCTTTGGCAGCCTGTCCGCGTTTATCCGCATGTTTAAGCTGCAAAAGGGATGTACGCCCACGGAGTTTCGCTCCCTGTATCTTGCCGCCGATTTTGCGCGCAGAAACCCTTAACGGCATCTGCTTGTCGTCTTTCGTGTAAAAATGGTATAATAGTAGGCGGCAGGTATCATGCCGCCTTTGCGTTTACCCTAGCGCGATAGGGTGGTTTGAATTGGATGCGTGTTGACCATACTCTGTTAATAAGGACTGCCCCTACTATGTGATTGACGGGCATTATACAGACAACGAACCTGCCTGCAAACGATTTGTGCGGTATACCGCCATCCCAAATAAACGAAGAAGGACAATTTATGCTAACATTTAAACCAATTGAACTAAGCGACCGCAGCGTTATTGAGCCGATTCTGCGAGCGGCGGATTCGAAAAGCTGCGACTATTCTTTTGCAAACAATTTTATCTGGACAAAGCCCAATAACGTTCAGTTCGCTGTATTTGACGGCTTTTACTGCTTAAAGAGCACCTGGAAGGGGGGCGCCGTTTACACTAGCCCTGTGGGTACGGGAGACCGTGGAGCGGTCATCGAAGCGCTGATTGCCGACGCAAGGCAGGCGGGCGTTTCCTTTCGTCTGCGTGGTTTGCTTAGCGACGACGTTGCCGAGCTGAACCGGTTGTTCCCCGACCGCTTTGATATTACGGAAAACCGCGACCAGTTTGATTACATTTACAAGGTTGACGATTTGGTTAACCTGACCGGCAAGAAATACGCCGCAAAGCGCAACCACATCTCGCGATTTTTGGATAACCCCGATTGGGCTTACGAGCACATCACCCAGCAAAATATTGGTGAGTGTGTAACGATGAACGACAAGTGGTGCAAGCTGCACGGCTGCGGCGACGACCCGGGGCTTAAAAAGGAGATGTGCGCGGTGCGCACGGCGCTTGGTCACTTCTTTGATTTAAAGTTCGCCGGCGGGCTTTTGCGTTTAAACGGCGAGGTCGTTGCGTTTACTATCGGCGAGCCGTTATCGTCAGACACCTACAACATTCACATTGAAAAGGCGTTTTCGGACATTCAGGGCGCATACCAGATGATTAACCGGCAGTTTTTAATTCACAACTGCCAGTCGTTTACGTATGTTAACCGCGAGGAGGATATGGGCGACGAGGGATTAAGAAAAGTCAAGTTATCCTACCGCCCCGAGATTTTGCTTGAGAAGTTTACGGCAAGGCTCGTAAAGGAGTAGACTATGATACGGTTTGCCGACAGCGGCATGATTGCCGCCCTGAAAGAAATATGGATAGAGGCGTTCGGCGACAGCCGTGCGTATACCGACTTTGTTTACAACAACCTTTTTACGCCCGATAACACCCTTGTTTGGGTGGAGGACAAGCGCCCCGTTGCGATGATGACGCTGCTGCCCTGCTCGATTCATACCGCTGCCGGACTTTGGGCGACGCGGTATGTATACGGGGTTGCCACAAGCCGCTCTCATCGGGGGCGGGGACTGAGCAGTGCGCTGATTCGTCATGCCAACGACCTGGCCGACCAACGAGACGAAGCCATGGTTTTGGTGCCGTCAAGTGCCGGGCTGTTTGATTTCTATCAACGAAACGGGTACCATACCGCGTTTTATTATAAACATCTGGTCATAGAGCAACCACAGATTCTCCCACCACTCCGTCGCTATTCGTTCACCGAGCCCGACGCGCAGCAGTACCTGGCCCTGCGAAACGAGTACTTCGCTCAGCACGGAACCCTGTGCTGGGACGAGCAGGCGATTGCATATCGCCTGCGAGAAAACGCGTTCTCGGGTGGGCGGTGCGTGGTGACTACACACAACGGCATCCGTTCTCTTGTCCTGTATTACACAGCGGGCGGCACGCTGTTTGTAAAGGAAACCACGCTGACCGAGCAGAACCTTCTGCCCGTGTTATCCGGTCTAGCCGCAGACCTTGGCTGCAACCGCGTCGAGGCAAGACTGCCTGAGTGGTTCCCTATGCCGCTTGAACGCAAGCCTTTTGGTATGCTGCACGCAAAGAAGCCCCTTGACGCGCAGCACCCTTATCTAAACCTGGTCTTAGACTAAACAAAAAACAGAGCGGCGGGTTTTTACCTCGCCGCTCTGTTTTTGAACTATCACTATTAACTTTAATATCGTCCGAATAAAATCGATAAAAGCTCTGATTTGTGCGCTTTTGCGAAGAAACGTCGTCTACATATCTGACGATAATTAGTATTAGCTATCACGAAAATAGCAAATATGGGGTTTGCAGACCCAAAAGAACCTTACAGGTCTGCAAACAACGCGGTAGAAAGATACCGCTCGCCGGTGTCGGGCAGTACGACCACAATAGTCTTGCCCGCGTTCTCGGGGCGCTTTGCAATCTCGGTTGCCGCCCACAACGCCGCGCCGGAAGAGATGCCAACCAGCAAGCCCTCCGCCTTGGAAATTTCGCGCCCGGTCTGGAACGCGTCCTCGTTCTTGACCTTAACAACCTCATCGAACACACCTGTGTTGAGTACGTCCGGCACAAAGCCCGCACCGATTCCCTGTATCTTATGCGGACCCGCCTTGCCCTCAGACAGCACGGGGGAATCAAACGGTTCTACCGCAACAACCTTAATATCGGGGTTCTTGCTTTTTAGGTACTCGCCCGCGCCGGTAATCGTTCCGCCCGTTCCGATGCCAGCTACAAGGATATCCACCTTGCCGTCGGTGTCCTCCCAGATCTCCGGGCCGGTTGTTGCCTTGTGTACGGCGGGGTTTGCCGGGTTTACAAACTGCCCGGGAGTAAACGCGTTCGGGGTCTCGGTGGCAAGCTCTTCCGCCTTAGCAATCGCGCCCTTCATGCCCTTTGCGCCCTCGGTAAGAACCAGCTCGGCACCGTACGCTTTTAGCAAATTGCGGCGCTCAACGCTCATCGTCTCGGGCATGGTAAGGATAATGCGATAGCCCCGGGCTGCCGCCACCGATGCAAGCCCGATACCGGTGTTGCCGCTGGTCGGCTCGATGATAACAGAGTCGGGGGTAAGCAGCCCGCGGGCTTCGGCGTCGTCGATCATCGCCTTGGCGATGCGGTCCTTCACACTGCCCGCCGGGTTAAAGTACTCCAGCTTTGCCACAACGGCAGCAGAAAGTGCATGCTTTTTTTCGTAGTTGGTTAGCTCTAGCAGCGGGGTTTTGCCGATTAGCTCGGTTAGGCTTTTATAGATTTTCGACATGATTGATTCCCTCCATATGTAAAATTATATTTCATATATGTTTAATATGTTATTAGTATATGTGATGGATTCGCTTTTGTCAATAGATTTTTTATGATTTCTCTGATTGCAAATTTGCTGTACAACATAGTATAACCGGTTAGCGCAATAAAACCCCATGCTCTTTTCTTAAAGAAGCATGAGGTTTTGTTGGATGCTATAGCTGCGCGATCGTTCCCCCGCCAAGGATCCGATCGCCGTCGTAGAATACAACAGCCTGTCCGCGCGTAATCGCGCGTTGGGGCTCGTCAAACTCTACCTTAAGCCTGCCGTTTGCAAGCGGGGTCACCATAGCGGGCGCCTCCTTGTGGGAATAGCGAATCTTTGCCGCACACCGAAACGGCCCGGTAACCGGCAGCCCGTCTATCATATTGATGTCGTTTGCCACAAGGGTGGAGGCAAACACCTCTTGCTCGTCGCCCAGCACAACGGTACCCGTGCTCGCGTCAATATCCACCACAAAGGCGGAGCGACCAAGGCTAATGCCCAGCCCCTTGCGCTGCCCGATGGTAAAACCCGCAACCCCGTTGTGTTTACCCAGCACGTTGCCCTTGGTGTCCACAAAGTCTCCCTGCCGCGGGGGTGTTCCGGTATAGGATGCGATAAACGCGGCGTAGTCTCCGTCCGGCACAAAGCAGATATCCTGGCTGTCGGGCTTATGGGCAACGAGCAGGTCGTTGTGCTGTGCAATCTCCCTGACCGTCTGCTTGTCGTAGCCCCCCAAAGGCATTAGCATGTGCGCAAGGGAGTGCTGTGTCAGGTGGTACAGTACATAGCTTTGATCCTTACCCTTTGCTTCTGCGCGAAAAAGCGCATACCCGTTGTGCTCCCCGCGCAGGATGCGGGCATAGTGACCGGTTGCGATATAGTCAAAGCCCATCGACTGCGCCTTTTGCAAAAACGCTTCGAACTTGATGTAGCGGTTACATAGTATGCAGGGATTTGGGGTTGCGCCCGAAAGGTAGCTTTGCACAAATGCATCAACAATTTTTTCGCGAAACAGTTCCTTGTAGTTTAGCACATAGTGTGCAATACCGATTTTGTCGCATACCATGCGCGCGTCGTTTACATCGTCCGCCGAGCAGCAGCTTGACTGCCCGCACACCCCTAGGTCGCTTTCATGAAACAGGCGAAAGGTGGCGCCCACCACCTCAAACCCCTGCTGCTTGAGTACAAGTGCCGCAACCGAGCTATCCACCCCGCCGCTCATACCGATTAGAACCCGCTTTGCCATTCGTGCGCCCCCCTTATCAGGCAACAAACCTATCGTATCAAACCGGCTTTTGCCGATTAAATCAAAACAGACCAAACGGTACGCCGTTTGGTCTGTTCACACCATGAGTTATCGTACCATCCGTACGTTATACCTAACTCACTTATCCTGTCTGCGAAAATCCTTGTAAAAGCCATGAAATCATACTTTCACTCAACTTTGTACGGACATTAACAAAGCGAATTAGCGATAGAATTGCGGTCGATGATTAGTCCTGATGGTTGCAGTCGCAGTTTTCATCCTCGCAGCAATCATCGTCAAAATCAAACTCCAGCTTTTCGCCGCAGCCGGGGCAATCGATTACGCCTTCTTCCAGCATCGCCTCGTTGATGCAGATGGCATCTCCGCAGCTCGGGCACACAACCTCGTACAGGCTATCCTCGTCGTCATCACAGTCGCATCCGCAACCGCAGTCACAGTCATCGTCGCAGTCCTCGTCTTCCATCTCGTAGAAATCTTCCTCGAGCAGACCCAGGTCTTCGTCAATCGCATCCACATGATCATACAGCTCGCTGAGCTCGTCCTGTGTATCAGCAAGATCGGTTGCAAGATCGTCAAGTACCTCAAGCATTGCATGAAGCACCTTGCCCTCGTTGGTAGAGCTATCCATACCCAGACCTTCCATCAAGCCTTTGATATACGCTACACGTTCTAACGCAGTCATTTTCGTCAGCCTCCTTTTTTGTTTCTCTGTTCCATCCAGTTACAGTATTGGCACTACGCTCTTTCCATATACTCGCCGACACGGGTATCTACACGAATGATTTCGCCCTCGTTAATAAACAGTGGCACGCGAATCTCCGCGCCTGTTTCAAGCACTGCGGGCTTGAGCGTGTTTGTGGCGGTGTCGCCCTTTACGCCGGGCTCGGTGTGTACCACCTTAAGCTCTGCAAAGAAAGGGGGCTCTACGCCGAATACACTGCCTTTATAGGAAAGCACCATAACGTCGGTATTCTCTTTAACAAACTTAAAGTTGTCGCCGAGCGTGCCCGCGCCGATGGGGGTTTGCTCGTAGGTTTCGTTATCCATAAAATAGTATAGGTCGCCCTCGTTATACAGGTACTGCATGCTGCGCCGTTCAATATGCGCGGTGGGGTACTTCTCGTTGGGGCTAAAGGTTTTTTCCACCACAGAACCCGTAATGACGTTTTTGATCTTTGTGCGAACAAAAGCGGCGCCTTTACCGGGCTTCACATGCTGAAACTCGATAATTTGTACAACGTTGCCGTCCATGTCAAAGGTAACGCCGTTTCTAAACTCACCTGCTGAAATCATACAATGTAACCCTCCATCAATTTCAGTGTCACAAAACGCATTGCAAGCACTGGGTAATTGGTCGTTTATCTATAACATTCTAATTTTATCTGATAACACTTAACTTTTCAAGTGTTATTTTTCATTTTCGCCGTTTTGTGCGGTTTTTGGCATATTTTCTTTAAAGAAGCAATAGCTCCTTTGAACTTTTCGTGAAATTATCAAAGCCATCCTCGGTAACCACCCCAAAATCCTCGATTCGCACGCCGAACCGTCCTGCCAGATAGATGCCCGGCTCGACAGTCATCACCGTGCCGGCTGGGGCTTTTTCGTCACTCATCATTGAAAAACGGGGGTTTTCGTGAATCTCTATGCCCACGCTGTGCCCAAGCCCATGTCCAAAGCACCCCTCATAGCCCGCGCTATAGATGATATCTCTTGCTATTTTGTCCATTGCGGCGCAGTTTACGCCCGCTTTAATCTGCGCAAGCACCGCTTTTTGCGCTGTGAGCACCGTATCGTACACCCGTCGCTGCTCGTCGTTAACCTGCCCCAGTGCTACGGTGCGGGTCATATCAGAATGATACCCGTCCACCACTGCGCCAAAATCCATGGTCACAAAATCGCCCCGTTGCAGAAGCGTATTGCCCGGTACACCATGCGGCAGTGAGCTGTTTTTACCCGCGACCACAATAAAGTCAAACGAAGCCGCCTCCGCGCCCTGACTGCGGATGAAAAACTCCATATCAAGGGCAATCTCCCGCTCGGTTTTCCCTGCTGTAATACGGGGCAGAATGTAGGAAAACGTCTCGTCGGTCAGCCGCTGCGCCTCTTTTAAGCTTGCAATCTCACGCGCGTCCTTCACCGCACGCTGGGCGCGGATTGCATCGTCAAGCTCGTTTGTTTCTACTAACTGCACCTCACGCAGCATGCGCCCGATTCGCTCCGTCTCGCGCAGGGTAACGTAGCTTGTCTCTACAGCGGCGGTTTTTACGTTGTGCCGGTCGCACAACCCACGCACCTGAGCGTAGATATCCTCCTGCAGCAAAACCTCGGCACCCTGCACCTTGGCGCGCGCCGTTTCAATGTAGCGGAAGTCAATGATGAAATACGCGACTTCGCGCGTGACAAACAAAAGCCCTGCGTCGTGCGAATCAAACCCAAGATAATACCTGCGGTTGGGGCTTGATACAATCACGGCGGCGTCTATACCGGTTGGCAGATTGCTTTTAAGCGTATTCAGCTTATTGTTTTCGGTTAACACGTTGCGTATGCTCCTTTGCAGTAAGTTGTCTACCCGTTAAGCCTTGCCAGAGCGTCCACCGCCAACAGGTAGGACACAGGCGCGCCAAACCCGCTGATGTGACCGCAACAGACCTCGCTGAGCACCGAATGGGCGCGGAACCCGTCGCGCGCAAAGATGTTTGAGATGTGCACCTCTACCACCGGCAGCTCCACCGCCTCGATGGCATCGCGGATGGCATAGCTGTAATGGGTGTATGCGCCCGCATTGAGAATCACGCCGAGATATACGCCCCGCGCCTCGTGCAGGCGGTCGATAATCGCACCCTCGTGGTTGCTCTGAAAAAAGTCGCAGGAAAGACCCTTTGTGGCCGCATGCGCCGCAATCTGCTCGTTGATCTCTGCAAGGGTTGTGCTGCCGTAGATCTCCGGCTTGCGGGTGCCGGTCAGGTTGAGATTCGGACCGTTGAGTACCAGTATCCTTGTGTTCATACATTTCGTCCTTTCATTCTACGCAGACCGACTGCCGTTTGATTTACCGCTCGATAACCGCTTCGTAGATGTCTCTCATCGTCCTTGCGTCCTCCGCCTGCGTGCCGTCCGACTCGCAGATGATGGTTGGCGCACAGTTCTTTTTTGCGATAAGCTCCGCCACCGGTTCGAAATCCGGGCCGTACACGGTGTCCTCAAATGTCAGGTGGCGCTTTTCCCCTCCGTTTTGGGTGTACTCTATTTTTGAAAAATGGGAGTGGAACTCCCGCAAGCGCGAGAGCCCCAGACCGTTTTCGATCTTGGTAAAAATCTCCTCGTAGTCCGAGAAGGAGCGAAGCCCGCCCAGTGTGCGGGCATTGAGGTGCCCAAAGTCGATACAGGGGATAAACCGTTCATCCACCTTACAAAGCTCGATGACCTCCTCCAGCGTGCCGAGTTGATTGATCTTTCCCATCGTTTCGGGGCAAAGCCGAATGTGGGATAACCCCTGCTCGTCCAGCGCCAGTGCCGCGCGCTTTAGGGTGTCCTTTGCGTACTCCAGCGCCTGTTCGCGCGAAATCTTGGACGCCGAGCCCGAGTGTACGACCACACGCACCCCGCCCATGGCGTTCACCGCGTGCGCACTTTGCAGAATATACCGGATGGAACCCAGACGTTTTTCCTCCTCTACACTGGAAAGCGAGATGTAATACGGTGAGTGCAAAGAAAGCTGAACCCCGTGCTCCGCCGCCTGTTTACCCAGCGCCTTTGCGGAATCCTCCGATATCTTTACCCCTCGTCCGCATTGGTACTCGTAGGCATTCAGCCCCATTTTAACCACATAGCCGGGGATGTCGGTACTCTTTTTGTATCCCATGGCGGCAAAGCTATCCGAGTTGCCGGCGGGACCAAAGTATACGCCCATGTTCGTCACCCCTTTTGTTTTTGGGTGCGCCGCATTAGCACACACCTAAAAATATGTCTTACAGGTTTTACGACGCCGTACCTTGGCGCATTAACCCTGTTTTGATTTATCGTTATAATAGCGGTCTATATACCGTTTTTCAAAGCCTCGCTTAAAGCGAACCCACAGGTTGGTGTCGTCCTGTATCGGCAGCACCAGAACCGTCTTCATCCCCATCTTGTTTCCGCCCACGATGTCGGTAAAAATCTGGTCGCCCACCACCGCAATCTCTCCGGGGGGGCAAGACAACTGAGCCTGCGCGCGCAAAAAGCCGCCGCGCATCGGCTTAACGGCAAAGTGTACAAAGGGCAGCCCCAGCTTGTTTGCAAACGGCTCCACGCGCTTTTTGGTGTTGTTTGACAGGATGACCACCGGCACCTTAAGCTCGTTCATGCGCGCTAGCCATGGCACGACCTCTTTTTCGGGCAGCGGCGAGCCGTGGGAGGACAAGGTGTTGTCCACATCCACAATCAACGCGCGCACACCCAAACTGCGAAGCACCTGCTCGTCTATCTGCCATATTCTATCTGTAATCAGGTCTGGGATGGTGTTTTTTTTCATATATTGCCTTTCCTTGTGGCTCACATAACATAAAATACGCTCGGTTAGGCGAAAAAGACCCACATTGACGGGTTATATGCATCATTTGCTATGAAATAATATACGCAAAAAGGCAGGAAAGATAATCGCAAATTACAACAATAAAATAAAAATCAAAAGAAAAAAGCGGGCTTTGCGCCCGCTTGTCTTTTCAGGTGGTAACAACCGTCACAAGCTTATTTAAACTTGCGTTTACGCGCAGCCTCTGACTTTTTCTTGCGCTTTACGGATGGTTTCTCGTAATGTTCTCTTTTGCGAACCTCCTGCAAAACGCCGGCTCTGGCGCACTGCCTTTTAAAGCGTCTTAGAGCGCTGTCGAGAGTTTCGTTATCTTTAATACGGATTTCAGCCATTTCAAATTCCCTCCCTCCGCCACGCGGCAGGGTAATCTAAACCGTAAGCCCGAACCTAAAACCGACCTTACATCTTTAGTAACAAGTGTAATTATACAATGTAGCCTGCTGTTCTGTCAATAGCTACAATCCGATTGATGCATGCTTTTTGTGCAAATTTCCTCAATTTGGTTTTTCTGTTTTTATCCATACACAGTCAAAACCAAAGTGGGAACAAGATATCGTGTTTCGGACAATCCAACCCTTTGGGTAACACCATGTAGGTTGTACCCCGTGGTTAACCCGTCGTATGCGTCCACGGATATCGCTTTGCTATAACCAGTATCGGCAAACCGACGGAGCGACCCACCGGTTTGCCTTGTAGCGTTTATTTTACGACCAGATTCACGAGCTTGCCAGGCACATACAACTCTTTTACAAGCTGTTTGCCCTCGATGCTTTCGGAGATGCGCGGCAGCAGTTTTGCCTGAGCAAGCACGTCAGGCTGCGAATCCTCGCGGTCTATGACCATGCGCTCGCGCACCTTGCCGTTAATCTGCACCGCGACCTCCACCGTATCTTCCCTGCATTTTTCGGGCAGATACTGCGGCCATTTTGAATGCGCCACCATGCCTTCAAACCCGCAGATGCTCCACAGTTCCTCGGTAATATGCGGTGCAAACGGGTTAAGCAGACCAAGGAAGGTTTTAAACTCGGCGCTGTTGACCGAGCCCGTTTTCGCTATGTCGTTGAGCAACGACATCATTGCTGCAATGGCCGTATTGAACTTGAGCGCTTCGATATCCTCCCCAACCTTTTTGATGGTCTGGTGAAAGACCGTTTCAAGCTCGGGGCGGTATTCTTTTGCGGGGGTAACGCAATCCTGCAAATCCCATACACGATCTAGGAAGCGGCGGCATCCGCGGATGGACGCGGTGTTCCAAGGCGCGCTCTTTTCAAAGTCACCGATGAACATCTCATACAGGCGCATGGTATCGGCGCCAAACTCCGCGATGATATCGTCGGGGTTAACCACGTTGCCGCGGGACTTACTCATCTTTTCGCCGTTCTCGCCCAAAATCATGCCATGGCTGGTGCGCTTTGAATACGGTTCGGCGGTAGATACCACGCCAATATCGTATAAGAACTTGTGCCAAAAGCGCGAATACAGCAGATGCAACGTGGTATGCTCCATACCGCCGTTATACCAGTCTACCGGCATCCAGTACTCTAATGCCTCTTTAGAGGCTACCCCCGCGCCGAAGTGCGGGTCGCAGTAGCGCAAGAAGTACCAAGACGAGCCGGCCCACTGGGGCATGGTGTCGGTTTCGCGCTTGGCTGCACCGCCGCAGTGCGGGCAGGTGGTGTTTACCCACTCGTCTATTTTGGCTAAGGGCGATTCGCCCGTTTCGGTCTGCTCGTAGGACTCAATCTGCGGCAGGCGAAGGGGCAGCTCGCTTTCGGGCAGGGGAACATAGCCGCAATTGGGGCACACGACAATGGGAATCGGCTCGCCCCAATACCGCTGACGGGAGAAGACCCAGTCGCGCAGCTTGAAGTTAACCTTTGGCGTGCCCTTCTTGTTTTGGTCAAGCCATTCGATAATCTTCTTCTTTGCGTCCTCTACACTCAACCCGTCGAGAATGCCCGAGTTCACCAGCACGCCGGTATCGCAATCGGTAAACGCCTCGTTTTGCACGTCGCCGCCCTGTACCACCTCGACGATGGGCAGGTTAAACTTCTTTGCAAACTCCCAGTCGCGGGTATCGTGCGCGGGCACCGCCATAATCGCGCCGGTGCCGTAGCTGGTAAGCACATAGTCGGCAATATAAATAGGAATATTTTCGTCGTTAACAGGGTTAATTGCCGTAACGCCCGCAAGGCGCACACCGGTTTTCTCTTTTGCCACCTCGGTGCGGTCAAAATCCGATTTCTTTGCTGCCTCCTGACGATATGCGGCAACCTCGTCCATATTCGTGATGAGCGGCGCCCATTTGTCTATTAGCTCATGCTCGGGCGAAACGACCATGTAGGTCGCGCCGAACAGCGTGTCGGGGCGGGTGGTGAACACACGCAGCACGTCACCGGTTGTCGTGCTAAAGTCCACCTCCGCGCCGGTGGAACGTCCAATCCAGTTGCGCTGCGAGACCTTTACGCGCTCAACATAATCCACGGTATCCAAATCATCCAGTAGGCGCTGTGCATACTCGGTAATCTTGAGCATCCACTGGCTCTTTACGCGCCGAACCACCTCGCCGTGGCAGCGCTCGCAGGTGCCGTTTACCACCTCTTCGTTGGCAAGTACCACCTTGCAGTCGGTGCACCAGTTTACCGCCATCTCCTTTTTATAGGCAAGACCGCGCTTAAAAAGCTGCAAGAATATCCACTGTGTCCAGCGGAAATATTCCGGGTCGGTGGTGTTTATTTCTCGCTTCCAGTCAAACGATAGCCCCAGCGCCTTTAGCTGTGATTTAAAACGGGCGATATTATCCCTTGTAACCACCTCGGGGTGGATGTGGTTTTTAATCGCGTAGTTCTCGGTGGGCAACCCAAACGCGTCCCACCCCATGGGGTAGAGCACGTTAAAGCCCTGCAAACGCTTTTTGCGCGACACAATATCAAGCGCGGTGTATGAACGCGGATGCCCGACGTGCAGCCCCGCACCCGACGGGTATGGAAACTCCACCAGTGCGTAGTATTTGGGCAGGGTGTAATCGGCCTTTGCGGCAAACACATTCTTTTCATCCCAAATATGCTGCCACTTCGCCTCGACTTCCTTAAAGTTTTCGTACTTCATTGTTTCTTGGTCATTCCTTTCAAAAAGTCCGCGCTAAAAGCATATGCACGGGCATCCTTTGTTTGTAAAGGAAACCCGCGCTACTATGTCAATCCTGCGTAAGCAAGGTTTGCGTGTCTATCTTTTCCGCGTCCGCCCACAGGCGTTCCAACTCGTAGAATTTGCGGGACTCGGGGTAGAATACATGTACGATTACGTTGCCGTAGTCAAGGGCAATCCACTGCGCAGAGCCGTAGCCCTCTACAAACGCGGGGGTAACGCCCTGTTCCTTAAGCTTGAATTCCACCTCGTCCGCAAGGCTTTTGACGTGGGTGGAGCTGGTGCCGGATGCCACGACAAAGTAGTCGGTAATCACGGTTAGGTCGTGCACGCGCAGTACGGTGATATCCACCGCCTTTTTCTCATCGAGCACGGCGACAATTTGTTTTGCTGTTTGTTGCGGTGTCATGTAGCTGCCATTCCTCCTCTTATTCGGGCTTTAGTATGGGTAGCTCCTGGGCGGGAACATCGTCGCTGTAAGGGCGAAAATGCTCGTTTAGCAGGTCGGCTGTTTTTTGCTTGTTCAGCGCATATACCGAGTAGCTCTGGTGGGTTACCCCGCTACCCTCGGGTAGATAGAACTCCACGGAGTCGATATCAATCTCTTTAACCATACTATAATATTCCATCACCTGCGCCAAAGTGAGGTCGGTGGTAATGCTCGTATAGTTTTGGGTTAACACAGTAAGCATCTTGGTTCGGGACATGGAAAGCGCCGTTTGCGCACACGCCTTTAAAAACAACCCTTGCGCGCGCATGCGTCCGATGTCGCCGTCCACATAACCCGCGCGGTAGCGCACAAACCATTCGGCCTTTTGGCCGTCTAGCAGCTGTTCGCCTTTTTTTAGCACCTTGCTGCTGGTAAAATAGATGTTCTGCGGAATATCTACCGTAACGCCGCCCATCGAATCGACAATCTGCCTGAGGCCTTGAAGGTTCACGGTGGCGTAGTGGTCTATGTGTAGTTCAAAAGTGTACTGTACTTCATCTATCAGCGCGCCAATGGGGGTCTGTCCCTTATTGGCATTGCCGTACACGGCGTTAATTTTGCCGGTCGGGTAACGCGAGATACCCACATAGGTGTCCCGCGGAATTTGAAACACGTTTACGGTTTTTTGCGCGGTATCGAGACTTGCCACCATAATTACATCGGTGAGCGTCTGGCTCTCATCCAATCCGCACAGCAAAAAGTTTACTACCTCATCCACCTTGGGAGGTGCGGAGGATTCGCCCAATGTGTCGTCGGGCTGCGTGACAACGCCGTTTGCGTCACCGGTGGGTTTTTGCTGCAAAAAGCTTGTATTTAAAAGGTAGTAGCCGCCGCTTAAAAACAACAATGTAACCACAAACGCGATGGAAAACGAAATAATCTTTCTATTTTTCAAAACCGAATCCTCCCGCACAGGGCGCCGAACCGTATGTTCGGTCACTTCATTTATTGTTCCGCGGGGAGAAAACTGTTGTACGCCTTTACCGTATCGATGTGGAGAGAGGACTCTTTCTTGGCAAGCCCCGCTATGGAAACGGAGAGTGCACAGAGTGTTGCGCTGTCTAGGCCAAAAGCAATCCGCTCGCGAATGGTTCGTGCCGCCTGAAAACTGCGTTCAAACGAAATCCAGTCCGCAAGATAGACAACCTGTTCCAACAAAGTAATACCCTCGCGGGCCGTAGTATGGTATCTTATAGCATTTATTATTTGCTCGTCATTTATACCAAGCGAGCGCACCAGCTGCGCGCCCAGAATCGCATGCCAGAGCTTTGGGGTTTTCTGCTCGACACCGTCCAAAATTATACCAGACTTTTTGAGCATTTGCAACTGCTCGTCCTGCGGTATCTCCTTGGCAATATCGTGGATTAGACCGGCGATATACGCCTTGCTTTCATCCGCGCCGAACAGGATGGAAAGCGTTGCCGCCTCCTTCGCGACACAGACCGAATGCTCGTACCGCGCCTCGCTTAATCGGGCGGCTATCTCCTTTTTATAAAAAAGCACATCCTCCCGTTCGCCGCCGTAGGGGCGAACGGTGTCTATGTAGCGGCATACCGGCGGTGGCAGTGCCTGGTGCTTTGCGCTACCCACCTGCCGTAAGCCCTCGCGAATATCGGTAGAGGATGCCGCGTATGGCTCAATATCCACCACACAGGTTGTCACGCCCTTTTTATTCAGCGCAGCTGCGTACTCTATAAGCCGCTCGTACTCTCCGTGCGTGCGTGCGCCGGCACACATGGTGGCAAGCGAAAACAGCGTCTTTGTATCGTACCAGCTCTCGAGCGTTACAAACATATCAGAGCCCATGATAAAAAACAGCTCTGCATCCGGATAAAGCGCACTGAAATGCTGCAGGGTGTGCACCGTATAGCTTTTGGTCTGCCTGCGAAGTTCAAAATCGCTGACCTCGGCATTGGGGATTGAGGCAGCGGCAAGGCGGCACATGTTGTAGCGGTCCGCCGCGCTTGCTAAATCCGGCGCATCCTTGTGGGGAGGCATATAGTCGGGGATGACAATCAGCCGGTCCAGGCTAAGTGCCTGCACAAACGCACCTGCCAGGCGCAGGTGCCCCATGTGAATGGGGTTGAAGGTTCCTCCAAACAATCCGATTCGCTGCATAACGACCCGTCTCCCTCCGCTGAAGCTATGGGGTTTACGCATTTACCCTAGTAGGTGATGATAGGCTTTTTACGGTTTCTGCGAAACAATACAAAGCGGGTACCTATAACCTGAACTACCTCACTGTTTGTGCGCTGTGCCAAAAGCTCTGCCGCCTCGCGCGCGGTGTAGGGCGCCGTTTCCAGCACCCGCAGCTTTATCAGCTCCCGTGCTGTCAGCGCGTCCTCAACCTGCGTAACCAAGGCGTCGGAAATCTCGTGCTTGCCAATCTGCAATATTGTCTCTATGGGGTTTGCAAGCGCTCTGAGGCTTGCGCGTTCCTTGCTTGTAAGCATTGTTTATCCATGCCTTTCTGTTCTTTACAACGTTAGCTTTTCGGGCTGCCAAGTCTATTTTTAAGTTCCTGTACAAATGCGGCTACCGCCTTTGCGCGGTGACTGATGCGGTTTTTCTCTTCGTCGGTAAGCTGCGCCATTGTTTTATCGCCCACCATGAAAATTGGGTCATAGCCAAAGCCGTTTTCGCCTTTTGGCTCGTGCGCCAGCACCCCTTCGCAGGTGCCATGGGTCACAATCTCGCTGCCGTCGGGGAACACACAGCAGACGCAACATTCATAACGCGCGGTGCGTTTATCCTCCGCAACCTGCGCAAGCTGCTCGAGCACCAAGCGGTTTTTTACCGCATAGGGCGTATCCTCGCCCAGATAACGGGCGGATAGCACCCCGGGGGCGCCGTCCAGCGCGTCGATGCAGATGCCGCTGTCGTCCGACACGGCGGACAAGCCGGAAAACCGGCAGACAGCCGATGCCTTGATGCGCGCGTTTTCCTCAAAGGTCAGCCCCGTTTCCGCAATCTCGGCGTCAAAGCCGATGTCGGCCAGTGTAAGCACCGCTATGCCCTGTGGCTCTAAAAGCTGTTTCATCTCTTTCATCTTGCCCTTATTGGAAGAGGCAAATACGAGTTTATTCATAATTATTCCCACTCCCATATGCCATCTTTACGCGCGCTCGCCGAACAACGCCTTTGCAAATGCGTCCGGGTCAAACGGCTGCAGGTCGTCAATCTGCTCTCCCACGCCCACGTATTTGACGGGTACACCCAGCTCGTTGCAGATGCCGATGACAACGCCGCCACGCGCCGTGCCATCCAGCTTTGTCAGCACAATACCGGTAATGCCCGCCGCGTCCTTAAACTCGCGCGCCTGGTTCAGGGCGTTTTGCCCGGTGGTCGCGTCGAGCACCAGCAGCACCTCTACGTCACTGTTTGGCGCTTCACGCCCGATGATGCGCGCAATCTTCGATAGCTCGTCCATCAGATTCTTCTTGTTGTGCAGGCGCCCCGCCGTATCGCAGATCACCACATCCACGCCCCGCGACTTAGCCGCCGAGACCGCATCAAACACCACGGCGGCGGGGTCACTGCCCTCGCTGTGGCGGATAAGCGGAACATCCGCACGCTCGGCCCACACGGCTAACTGGTCAATTGCCGCCGCACGGAAGGTATCTGCCGCACCCAGCAGTACCGTCTTGCCCTGTGCCCTGAGGTTCGCCGAAAGCTTGCCGATGGTGGTGGTTTTGCCCACCCCGTTTACCCCGATGACCAAAACGACCGAAGGCTTGGTGTTCATACGCAGTTTGGTGTCGCCGCGCAGCATATCCGTAATCAGCGACTGCAGCTCTCCCATAATCAGCCCAGGGTCGGTAATGCCCTGTTCCTTTACTCGCTGCCTGAGCCGCTCGCAGATATCCCCGGCGGTTTTTGCACCAACGTCGGACATAATGAGAATCTCCTCGAGCTCCTCTAACAGCTCCTCGTCTATTTTTGTAAACGACTTAAACATCGCATCCATCGTTTTTGCCATGGAATCGCGGGTCTTTTTTAAGCCCCCCGCAAGCTTTTCAAACAATCCCATCTGTTCCCCTGTGCCTTTCCGTTTGTATCGGTATTGCCTATGTATTCTTTAAGCCCAGCTTGTCCTCCAGCTCGGTGACCTTAAGCTGCAACAGCTTGCTGATTCCCTCCTCCTGCATGGTAACACCATACAGCACGTCCGCCTCCTCCATGGTGCCGCGGCGGTGGGTAATGGTGATGAACTGGGTTTTGTCACACAGCCGGTGCAGGTACTGGGCATACTTCGTTACGTTTACGTCGTCAAGCGCCGCTTCAATCTCGTCCAGCAGGCAAAACGGCGCGGGGCGCACCTTGAGGATGGCAAAGTAGATGGCAATTGCCACAAACGCCTGCTCGCCACCCGAAAGTGCGGACAGGTTTTTAATAATCTTGCCCGGCGGCTCCACGTAGATTTCGATGCCGCTCTCGAGCACATCCCCTTCGTCGGACAGCTTCAGCTGCGCGCTGCCTCCGCCAAACAGCTCTACAAACACCTCGCCGAAGTTGCGGTTTATCTCCACAAAGCTTTCGGTGAATATCTCGCGCATCTTGGCGGTCAGTTCGCTGATCATCCGCAGCAGCTCGTCGCGGGATTTGGTCACGTCCTCGATCTGCTCCTTTAAGAAGCGATAGCGTTCGGACACCTCTTTGTATTCTTCAATCGCACCCACGTTCACCGAACCGAGTGCCTTGATTTTGTTCTTAATCTCGTTTAACGCGCGCTGCGCGGCTGGTATGCTGGGAATCTCCTGCGCAATAGCCGCCGCCTCGGTCTTGGTCAGCTCGTACTCATCCCACAGCTTTGTAATAACCGAGTCGTATTCGCTTTGCGCCGAGAGCTTTCGCTCCTCGAGCCGTGCCATCTCTTTGCTGATCTCCTCGCGGCGGGATAGAATCCCGCGTTCGGCACCGCGGCGCTCGTTTGCCTCTTTCTCCAGCTGCATGCGCTGTGCTGCCAGTGCCGCAATCTCCTGCTCAATCGCGGCGGAGCGGTCGGCCAGTTCCTCCTTGGAAGAAAGTATCTCCTGCGTGCTTACGTTTATTCCCGCTATCTCTGCCTCGAGGGTCTCGATCTCGACCAGCAGCGAACGGCTCTTGCCACTCTCGTTCTCCCTGCGCTGCGCAAGCTCCTGCGCCGACTGCGCAAGCCCTTCCGCCTCCTTGGTCAGCGACAACACGTTCATCTTCAGCTCGGAAATTTCGTCGGTCAGCGCGTGGCGTTTTTCGCGCAGCTCGTCCTTTTTCTGAGCGGTCTGCCCCATCTGCTCCTCAAGCTCGGTCATCTGTGCGGTGCTTTGCACCAGCGTGCTGCGCGCCGCTTCCAGCTCGACGGTAAGCTCCCGCTCGCGCTCGCTTGCATGGGTAAGCTCGGTTGTCGCCTCGGTTATGCTGCGGGTAAGCTCCTGGATATTGCGCTCGCACAGCGAGCGCTGCAGCTGTGCCTTTTGGCGATCCTCCTGCATAGTCTCCAGCGCGCTTTTGGCGGCCAGGTAGTCCGCCTCTATGCCCGCTATCTCGGTTTTTAGCGCGTTGTGCGCGACGTTTGCCTCGGCAAGCTTTGCCTGTAAGCCAGCGGCCTGTTCATGCAAGCGCGCGATATCCCCGCGCCGGCTGAGCAAGCCCGCACTCTTTGCCGCCGAGCCGCCCGTAAGGGAGCCGCCTGCGTTAACCACCTGACCATCCAGCGTAACCACGCGAAAACGGTAGGCGTTTGCCTTTGCTATACTAACCGCGTTGTCCAGGGTGTCGCACACGGCAATTCTGCCAAGCAGCGACTGCACAATGCCCTCGTAGCGTGAATCAAAGGACACCAACGCACTCGCGACACCGATATAGCCCGCCTGACCCTTTAAGGGGCGTTCGTCCAACGCCGTGCCCTTGATAGTGGATACGGGCAGAAAGGTTGCCCGCCCGGCGTTTTCATTTTTCAGCTGCGCAATGGCACGTTTGGCGGCCGCCTCGTCCTCCACCACGATATTTTGCAGCGAGAAGGACAGCGCCGTCTCAATGGCAGTTGTAACCTGCTGGGGCACCTCGATTAAGCTGGACACCGGTCCCAACACGCCGCGCAGCGTGCCGTGGCTTGCCATACGCATTACGGCTTTTACGCTGTGCGCAAAGCCCTCCATGCTGCGTTCGAGTTCCTCCAGCAGGCGGGCGTTTTGGTTTTTTTCCTTGATGCGCAGGTCTAGGGCAGACACCTCTTTGGCGCTCTGCTCCAGCTTTTCCTTGCGTTTTTCCAGTTTAAAGGCGTAGCCTTTGACGGTGTTTGCTTCGGTCTCTATTTTTTCATCCAGCTCCGCCACAAACGCGGCGGCTTCGGCACGTTCTGTTTCGCTTTGCACGCAGTCTTGACGCTTAGTCTCAAGCTGCTCGCTTAAGCGAGTGCGCCGCTGCGAAAGCTCCTCCAGCGCCGAAAGGGCCGAAAGCTCGCCTACCTTGCTTTGAGATATGGCGGCGCCCAGCTGCGCCATACGGCGGTTGACCTCTTCCATGCTTTCGCTCTGGCGGGCGCTGTCGCTTAGAAATTCCTCCAGCGAGTGCTCCCGTTCGGCACAACGGGTTTTTAATTCCTCAATTTGTGCGCATTTTTCGGCGTGCAGCGCCATGCGCTCCTCTATTTGCTGCGCGATGTCGCTGACTGCAAGGCTGTTAGCCTCTATTTCGCGGCGTACACGCTCGATGCCTTCGGTTTTATGGTGTACGTCGTTGCGCAGCACCGCAATCTGTGCTTCAAGCCGTGTCAGCTCCTCGTCCAAACCGCCGCGCTGGGTGCGCTTTTGCTCCATCTGCACCGCGCACTGCTGCGAACGCGCGAAAATCTCGTTGATATCCGCCTCCATGGCGGCCAGCTCCTCATCCACCTCGTCGCACGCGGTTTTGCATACCATCACGCGGTTTTCCTGCTCTCGCA
Organism: Bacillota bacterium; assembly: GCA_023460535.1. Classification (GTDB taxonomy): domain Bacteria; phylum Bacillota; class Clostridia; order Oscillospirales; family Ruminococcaceae; genus Acetanaerobacterium. The sequence continues at coordinate 297,991 of JAEWPV010000016.1, read as the reverse complement.
GGGCTTCGCGCGCCTTTTCCAGCGAGCGGATGTACAGCGAAACCTCCAGTTGCTTCTTCTCATCGGACAATACCAAAAACGCCTGTGCCTTTTCGGACTGGACGCGCAGGGGCTCTACCCTGTCCTCCAGCTCGGTCAGGATATCCAGAAGTCGCACAAGGTTTTCCTGCGTCTGGTCGAGCTTTCGCTCCGCCTCGTTCTTGCGGTAGCGGTATTTCGAGATGCCCGACGCCTCTTCAAAAATCTCGCGGCGCTCGCCGCTTTTTGCGCCCACAATCTCGGCGATGCGCCCCTGCCCGATAATCGAATAGCCGTCTCTGCCGAGACCGGTATCCATAAACAGCTCGTAGATGTCGCGCAGACGAACGGAGTTGCCGTTAATGCGGTACTCGCTTTCGCCCGACCGGTACAGCTTGCGGGCGATGGTAACTTCGTCCGTCTCCAGCGGCAGGGAGCGCGAGGAGTTGTCCACCGTCAGTGTTACCTGTGCAAACCCCACGGGACCGCGCAGCTTGGTTCCTCCGAAGATGATATCCTCCATCCGGTTGCCACGCAGCGTTTTGGTGGACTGCTCGCCCATAACCCAGCGCACCGCGTCGCTGATATTGCTTTTGCCGCTTCCGTTTGGTCCCACAACAGCGGTAATTCCGTCACCGAACGCAAGACGCGTTTTGTCGGGGAACGACTTGAAGCCTTGTATTTCAAGGAATTTGAGTAACAATGCCACACATCCTTTTTGCAAGTGGTAATGCGGTCGTCACCGCCCGGGCGCTATCACTAGCGCGGTAAGGGCAAGCGACTCGTCGGTGGTTACAGTTAAATTATAGTGCATACCAGAAAGGATTTCCACATTTATTTTACGTTGCCCCAATAGCTTAGAAAGGTTTTTAGGGTGAATTTTAACCGAAATGTCTCCAGGGGGAATGGATTGCTCGTCAATCCCGCTCTTAATGCGGTCGAGCAGAATACGCGACTCGCACAGCTCCCGGAACGCGGGGTGAAAGGGTCCCGCTACCAAGTTCTTTTGCAGCTCGGCGGTTGCGTGCAGCCCTACGCGTATGACCCTAACGTCATGCGCCTCGAACAAAACGAGACACTGCGCGCACTGCTCCACCGCTTCGTCAAGGGGTAGCGGGCTGTAACGCCCGTCACGGTAAAGCCGCGCAAGCGCCGTGCCCTCCATCACAAGGGTGGGGTAGATGCGTACCGTGTCCGGTCGTATCTCACAAAATAACCGTGCGGTGTAAAGCGTCTTTTCGCGGCTGTCGCCATACAGCCCCGTCATCATCTGCAGACCCAACGAAAGACCATGCCTGCGAATCAGTTGTGACGCGCGCAGGACGTCACCCGCCGTATGCCCGCGCTCGTTTTTGCGCAGCACCTCATCGTCCATACTCTGCGCTCCCAGCTCTACGGCGGTAACGCCGTACCGTTTCAGCAGCAAAAGCACCTCGTCATTAACCGCGTCGGGGCGGGTGGAACAGCGGATGCCCATAAAGCCCATCTGCGTAACACAGGCGTATGCCTCGGTTAACAGCGATAGCATATACGCACGGTCTATGGCGGTAAAGCTGCCACCAAAAAAGGCGATCTCGGTGGTCTTAACCCGCTCGCCTAGACTTTGCCGTGCGGTCACACACGCCTTTCTCACATCCTCGGGCGTCAGGCGCGTATCGCTGCCCGAAATGGCACACTGGTCACAGAACACACAGCGGTGGGGACAGCCGACATGGGGTACAAACAGCGCGACGTTTGCGTGGCTCATCGCCCCATTAAGGCAAGCGCCTCTTTAGCCGCATGCTGCTCCGCGTCTTTTTTGCTGCGCCCCGTACCCCTGCCGATGACGTTGCTGTTCAGGCGCACCTCAACGGTAAACCGCTTATCGTGGTCGGGACCGCTTTCCTCCACCAAACAGTAGTTGACGGTCTCCTCTTTATTCTGTTGTATAATCTCCTGCAACGCGGTCTTGTAGTCCTTGAATGGGGAGGTACGCTTGCTCTCCAGCTGTTTTTTGATAAAGCGAAGCACAAATTCCCGAGCAGCCTCAATGCCTCCATCCAGATAGATGGCAGCAATCACCGCCTCAAACGCATCGGACAGGATGGACGGACGTTCCCTACCGCCCGACGCATCCTCACCTCTGCCAAACAGCATGTATTTACCAAGCTCGATGCTGCGGGCAAACTCACACAGGGTGCGCTCACACACAAGCGAAGCGCGCAGCTTGGTAAGCTCCCCTTCGGGCAGGTGCTTAAAATGCAAAAAGAGGTAGTCGCTTACCACAATGGACAGCACCGAGTCGCCTAAAAACTCCAGCCGTTCATTATACGGCGTACCCTTCTTTACCTCGTTAGCATAGGAAGAGTGGGTGAGCGCTGTTTTCAGCAGCTCATCCTTCGTAAACCGGTATCCGATTACATCCATGAATTCCTTCATCTGCGCTCACACGCCTTTCCGGTCTTTCGCAGGCACACACCCGCTGTAAGATCTGATATCGGGCTTGCAACGCAGCCCGCCAAAATTACCTGCACGCACAGATAGCGGTTTTACTCCGCGCTATCTGCGCTCTGCTCGCCCTGTGCGGTAAGGCTTTGCTTGAGCGACGCTAGGGCAGACTCAATCTCGCCGATAACGTTCTGCTCGCCAAATAGCTTAGCCTGACGGATGGCATTCTTAAACGCCTTCGCGTCCGAGCTGCCGTGCGCCTTGATGACGGGGCGGGCTATACCCATTAAGGGCGCACCGCCGTACTCGGTATAATCCATCGATTTACGGAACTCGGCGATACCGCCTTTGAGCAGGAGTGCGGCAATCTTCGTCACGCCGTTTTTAAGCAGCATGCCTTTGAGCGTGCCCGAAAACCCCTTGGCAAGCCCTTCGGTCAGCTTTAGGATTACGTTGCCGGTAAAGCCGTCGGTCACCGCCACGTCGCAGCCGCCAAGCGGAATCTCGCGCGCCTCGACGTTGCCGATGCAGTTGACGGGGGCATGGGCGAACAGGCGGTTTGCCTCAATCTCAAGCTCGGTGCCCTTGCTCGCCTCGGTGCCCACATTCACGACACCCACGCGCGGCGACGGAACACCCATAATCTTGTTCATATATACCGAGCCCATGATGCCAAACTGCACGAGCATCTCGGGGCGGCAGTCAAGGTTTGCGCCCGAATCCATCAGCATATAGGGCGTTTTGGTTGTGGGCAGCATGGGGGCGAGCGCCGCACGCTTAATGCCCTTGATGCGCCCCGCAAGGGTAGAAGAGCCGACCACCAGTGCGCCCGTATTGCCCGCACTGACAAACGCGTCGCCTTTTCCCTCGCGCAGCAGCTTAAGCCCTACTGCCATCGAACAATCCGCCTTCGCCTTGATGACGTCGGTGGGCTCGTCCTCCATGGTGATAACCTGCGACGCATGAGCAAACGCTATGCCGTCAAGCGGGATGTCGTTTTTTCTTGCGCAGTCAGTGAGCTTTTGCTCGTCGCCCGTTACAATCAGCGACACGCCGTACTCCTTTACCGCCTGCGCACAGCCCTTTAGTACCTCTGCCGGCGCGTTGTCTCCGCCAAAGCCGTCTACGATAATCTTCATGTTGCGCTCTCCTTTGCTCTTTGTTTGTGGTAACAAGGTGCAGCTACCGTTTGATAATATATTCGACCCAGCGCATTGTTGCGCTCCCATGCCTTTGTATAAACCTCCGGCAGGTCGGCAATCCAGTATTTATCATCCTGCATGGTGACGCGCCTGTTCTTTCCTGAGCTGATGTTGTGCAACACAAACCCTTCACCCTCGGTAAAACTGCGCCTTGCAACAGCATTGCCGTCTGCATCGCAGATTTGTGCGGCTCCAACCATTTGCCGGCATTCAAGGTGGCTCGTATCGGGAAAGTGATACGCCACAATCTTTGAACAGTGAGCGGCATGGATGAGCGGCACACCTACCAGTTGTGCAAAGTCGCAGGGGGTGTTTAATGCCAGCGTACGGTTGTAGTGTCGGAGCCGGTCGCTATCTGGGGGCGCATCCTCCGGCAAATCCCACCAGCAGGAGCCCGCCACGATAAAATCTACGTTGTTGGCAAGCCGCCGTGCCGTATCGTAACGAAGCATCTCCCAACACAGCGCAACGCCGATGTCTCCAAGCGGCGTGTGAAGGATGTTGTTCTCGTCACCATTTATATAATAACAGTTTTCAAACTGCGTAGGAATGTCCTTGCAATGAAAAAACGTTTGTCGGTCAGGAAAAACCATAGCAAAGCGATTTTTCACATCGCATCCGCTAAAAGACAAAAATGACCCGCATACGACCACACTCAACTCTTGCGACAATTCTGTCATCGTGTTTAAGGTGTGCTCGTCCCAATGCGCAACGGAAAGCATCTTGGGGTCAAAGCCCATACAGGAGTTAAAGAACTCCGGCAGTACAATCAGCTCGGCACCCTGTTTTGCGGCGGCGGTTACTAACCGTTTCGCCGCAAGAAGATTGTGCTCCACTTCCCCTAACGAGGTATCCATAAGCAATGCAGCCACCAACATAATAAGCCTTCCTTCATACCGCCAATCAGAAATTACAGCGCCGACATAAAACCCGCCATTGCATCAAGGGCGCGAATCGCGAGCGCCTCATAGCGCTGCGGCTTGCCGCGCACCGGCTCGGGCAGCGGCGGCAAAAGCCCCATGTTGCAGCCCATGGGCTGAAACTCGGTCACCGAAGGGTCGCTGATGTAACGCAGCAAAGCGCCAAGCATGGTGTCGGCAGGGGGTGTGGCGAGCGGCTTTCCCTCTGCCATCCGCGCCGCCGTCAGTCCCGCCCAGATGCCCGACGCGGCCGACTCGATATATCCTTCCACACCCGTCATCTGCCCCGCGAACAACACGCGCGGGTCGGTCTTTAAGCGACAATGCGCATCCAGCAAACGGGGGCTATCCAAAAATGTATTGCGGTGCATTACGCCATAGCGCGCAAACTCCGCATTCTCAAGCCCGGGTATCATTGAAAAAACACGCTTTTGCTCCCCAAACTTCAGGTTGGTTTGAAAGCCTACCAGATTATACAGCGAGCCGTCCGCGTTTTCCTTTCTTAGCTGTACCGCCGCCCACGGGCGATGCCCCGTCTTGGGGTCGCGCAGACCAACGGGGCGCATGGGACCGTAGCGCACGGTGTCCTTACCGCGCCGCGCCATCACCTCGATGGGCATACAGCCCTCGTACACACGAAAGAAGTCTTTTTCAAACTCGTGCAGCTCGGCACTTTCGGCGTCGCACAACGCCTGCCAGAACTGTTCGTAGCCCTCTTTATCAAACGGGCAGTTGATGTAATCCGCCTCACCGCGGTTATAGCGGGCGGCGAAAAACACCTTGTCTCTATCAATCGAGTCGGCGGTTATGATGGGCGCCGCCGCGTCGTAAAAGCTGAGCGTTTCGTGCCCGCACTTTGCTTTAATGTCGGCTGCAAGCGCGTCGGAGGTCAAAGGACCCGTCGCCACTATCACCATCCCCTCGTCGGGGATTTTTGTAATCTCCTCGTGCAGCACCTCGATGCGCGGGTGGGCATTAATGCGCTGTGTGATAAATGCGGAAAAGCGCTCGCGGTCAACCGCAAGCGCACCGCCCGCCTCCACGCGGCAGGCATCCGCCGCTTCCATAGTCAAAGATGAAAACAGGCGCATCTCTTGTTTTAACAGCCCCGCCGCAGACGCGGTGCGCTGTGCCTTAAGTGAGTTTGAGCAAACAAGCTCGGCAAAGGTATCCAGCTTGTGCGCGGGGGAACGCTTTTGCGGCTTCATCTCGTAAAGGCGGACAAAAAGCCCCTGGTTTGCTAACCGGTATGCGGCCTCGCACCCCGCGAGCCCCGCGCCGATTACTGCTACTGTCATGCGGCTTTTCCCCTTCCTTTATATCTGTTCGCCCCGTGGCGCGTGCTTATTCCTCGGTTTTGCGCTCGAGCGGCTTTTCAAAGGTGCAGCTCTCGTTCGCGCAGTAAATCTTGCCCGCCTTGCCCGTCTTCTTCAGCAGCGACGCCCCGCAGGTGGGGCAGGTCTCGCCCGTGGGCATATCCCAAGACATATAGGGGCATTTGGGGTTGTGCTCACAGCCAAAGTACTGCTTGCCCTTCTTGCTTTTCTTGCTTAGGATTCTTCCCTTGCACAGCGGGCAAAAGCCGCCGGTTTCCTGCACAATCCGCTTGGTGTTCTTACAGTCGGGGAAGCCCGGGCAGGCAAGGAACTTGCCAAAGCGACCGGTCTTTATGACCAAGTTGCGCCCGCAAAGCTCGCACACCACGTCGGTTTCCTCATCCGGCACCTTGATACGGGTGCCGTCTAAGGATTTTTCGGCGTTCTCCAGCGTTTGAGAAAAGTCGCCGTAAAACTCCTCAAGAATGCTCTCCCACTGCTTTTCGCCCGTTTCCACAAGGTCAAGACTCTTTTCCATCGAAGCGGTAAACTCGGCGTCCACAATCTTTTTAAAGTGATCCTTCATCAGGTTGGTGGTTACCTCGCCCAGTGCGGTGGGCTTTAACGCCTTTGCGTCGCGCTCTACATAGCCGCGCTGAATCACGGTGGTGATGGTAGGAGAATAGGTGCTGGGGCGGCCGATGCCGTTCTCCTCAAGCGCCTTAATCAGCGACGCCTCGGTGTAGCGGGGCGGCGGCTGGGTAAAATGCTGGTTTGGGTCAAGGGCGCGTAGCTTAAGTACCTCGCCCTGTTCGAGCGGGGGCAGCATGGCGCTGTCCTCGGTTTCCTCGTCCTTACCCTCCTCGTACAGTACGGTAAAGCCGTCAAACTTAACAGAAAAGCCGGACGCCTTAAACACATAATCTGCCGCAAGGATGTCGGCAGACACGGTGTCGAGCAGCGCGGTTGCCATCTGGCTTGCGATAAACCGCTCCCACACCAGACGGTACAGCTTATACTGGTCACTGGTCAGGCTGTCTTTAACCTTCTCGGGCGAAAGAGCCGGCATGGTGGGGCGAATCGCCTCGTGCGCGTCCTGCGAGTTGTTCTTTGACTTATATACCCGGGCGGAGGACGGCAGGTATTGCTTGCCGTAACGCTCGGTGATGTAGCCTGCCGCTTCGTCCTGCGCCTCCTGCGAGATGCGAAGCGAGTCGGTTCTCATATAGGTAATCAGACCCACGGCACCGTAGCCCTGCACGTCAACACCCTCGTACAACTCCTGCGCCGCCTTCATGGTACGGCGCGCCTGAAAGCCCAGCTTGCGCGAGGCCTCCTGCTGCATGGTGGAGGTGGTAAACGGCGGCGCGGGGGACTTTTTGCGCACACCCTTTTTAACAGTTCCAACCGTAAAGTCGCAGCCCTCTATCTCGGCAAGGATGGCATCCGCCTGCTCCTTGCTCTTAATCTCTATTTTTTTGTCCTTGCCGTGGAACTTTGCCGGAAATATCTTGCGCGAGCCCTTGCCCGAAAGCTTTGCGTCAATCGTCCAGTATTCCTCGCTAACAAACCGGCGAATCTCCTCCTCGCGGTCTACAATCAGGCGAACCGCCACCGACTGTACCCGTCCTGCGGATAGACCCCTACGCACCTTGCGCCACAAAAAGGGGCTGAGCTTATAGCCCACCACACGGTCCAGGATGCGCCTTGCCTGTTGCGCGTTCACAAGGTCGATATCAATGCGCCGGGGCGACTGCATGCCCGCCTGCACACCGGTCTTTGTAATCTCATTAAAGGTTACGCGGTTTGCGCTTTCTACATCAAGCTTAAGCAGATGCGCAAGGTGCCACGAAATCGCTTCCCCCTCGCGGTCGGGGTCGGTTGCAAGGTAGACGGTTTCGCTGTTTTTTGCATCCTTTTTCAGTGTCTTAATCAGGTCTTCCTTGCCCTTGATCTCCACATATTGGGGAACGAAATGATTGTCGACATCCACGCCGAGCTTGCTTTTGGGCAGGTCGCGAATATGCCCCATTGAGGCGACGACCTCGTAGCCGCTGCCTAAGTACTTCTTTATTGTTTTTGCCTTAGCAGGCGACTCCACGATGACGAGATTTGATTTTGCCATGTAATACCATGCCTTTCTGTTTTCATGCCAAAAAGACATGAAACCAAACTCTAACGGGTTATTCACCCGGCAACCTGTCTGTTGCTATATATGAAACTCCGGCGAGAAAACCGCGCAAGAAGAAGGGTGTTCATTGTAAAAGGAAGTTTCTACGCAGAGTACTGCCTGCCGGGATGCGCGTGCGCAAGCTCCTCAAGCTCCAGCTCGGTGAGTGCCGCGAGCACCTCGGGCATTGTTAACCCGGTGCGCTGCGCAATCTCGTCCACATGGCGACGGTTCTTTTCCAGTGCTTGATACACCGCTGCAGCCTGCCGGCTCAGATGCTCCGGCAACGCTTCTTTGCGCGGGGACGGACGGGCTGTTGGAAGTTGTGGGGCAGGCACCGCAGGTTTTTGCCTTGTGGCTGAGGCTGCCTCTGCCTTTTTGGGTGCGATATCGTAATATCGCCTGGGGACGCGGTTTAGCATTAACTTGTCCGCGTACATGCCTTCGTATTCAATCAAGATATCATATGCGCTGCCGACGGGGATTGCGCCGTCGCGCAACAGCCGCAGGGTTCCTTCCCCTGCCTCGCTGAAGATACTGCCGGGCACGGCAAAGATGTCTCTGCCCTGCTCGAGCGCAAGGGTTGCGGTAATCAGGGCACCGCTTTTTTGTGGGGCTTCCACCACCACAACCCCGTTGCACAAACCCGCGATGATGCGGTTGCGCGCGGGAAAGTGCTTGCCAACCGGCTTTTCTCCGGGTGGGTATTCGGTAAGTATCACACCGTTTTGCTCAATGTCAAGCATCAGTGACTCGTTTTCGGGGGGATAGGCAATATCCGCGCCGCAGCCCAGAACCGCTGCCGTTATGCCGCCGGCGTCCAGCGCACCGCGATGCGCGCGCGCGTCGATACCAAGCGCCATGCCGCTTACCACCACCGCTCCCGCGGCAGCAAGGTCGTACCCCAACCTTGTTGCTGCGGCCGCACCGTAATCGCTCGTACGGCGGCTGCCCACAATTGCAACGGCAATCAGCCGCTCAAAATCGGGCAGTTTTCCCCTTGAATACAGCACAACCGGCGGGGCGTAGATGTTTTTAAGCCTCTCGGGATATGATACGTTATCTATTGTTAAAATGTCAATGCCTTTTTTGGCGCACGACTCCATCACCCGGTGCGCGTCGTCCAAAGTAAACGCGTCCAGGCGTTTGCGCTGCTCGGGTGAAAACGTGTTCCAGCTTGCCGGATTATGAGCCAGTGCCTGATAACACGCGCGGGGGTTTTGGTACTCTCGCAGCAGGTTGTACGCAGCGGCAGCTCCTCTGCCAAGGCAGCCCGCAAGCCAGATGTAATATGCGGTCACGGTGCGTCACCTCCCGATTGCGGACGAACCATCTCCCACATGATAATACCCGCTGCCATTGCCGCATTCAACGATTCGGCGCGACCCGCCATGGGGATGGTTAGGCGCGTATTGCATGCGCGAATCAGCTCGGTTGAAAGCCCCTGCCCCTCGTTGCCGATAAACACAATGCACCCGGGTAAAAAGCCGGCCTGTGTGACGGGGCAAGCGTTATAATCGGGCACGGCGGCATAGGTGGCGATGCCCATCTCGCCAAGCTTTTTACAGACGGCTGCCGTGTCGTCGCCCACAAAAACGGGCAGTCGAAACACGCCGCCCATCGTGGCGCGAATCACCTTTGGGCTGTAGATATCGCAGCAGTCCTCACCCAGTACAATGCCCGAAAGCCCCACGGCCTCTGCGGTGCGGATGATTGTGCCGAGATTTCCGGGGTCTTGAATCCGTTCAAGCCCAATGTAGTACCCGCTTGTATCAATATCCGCAACCGCACGGCGATGGTCTACCAGCTCGCAGACACAAAGCACGCCCTGTGGGGTTTTGGTATCGCTCATCTTTGCAAACACGCTATCGGACACCTCGTACACCTTTGTGTAGGATGAAAGGGCGGGTTTAAGACTGTTATAGTGCCTTGCATAGGTGTCTGCAGTTAAAAAAACATACCGGCACAGCACGCCGCTTTGCAACGCGTCCAGACACAGGCGCAGCCCCTCTATCACAAACAAACCCTGCTGGGTGCGCTCCTTTTTGGACGCGGCAAGCTTTGCAGCAAGCTTTACCACGGGGTTTTCCACACTGGTGATTATCATTGCAAAGACCGCCTCCTTCCGGATAAATCGTGGTTTGGAAATGTTATCCTCCCCGCTGTGCCTGAAAAAATACGCCCGGTCAGACAAGACACGGGCGCAATTTCTTAAAATCGATTACAGAGCAGCCTTTGCCTTTTCGGTCAGCGCGGTAAACGCCTCGGCGTCCGATACTGCAAGCTCCGAAAGCATTTTGCGGTTTAAGGTAATACCAGCTTTATTTAATCCGTTCATGAACGTAGAGTAGTTCATGCCGTTTGCTCTGGTTGCAGCCGAGATACGGGCAATCCACAGCTGACGAAAGCTGCGCTTTTTTTGCTTACGACCGATATATGCGTACTGACCGGACTTCATCACGGCCTGTTTCGCGGTTTTAAACAGCCTGCCCTTGCTGCCATAGTAGCCCTTGGCAAGCTTTAATATCTTCTTTCTTCTTTTGCGCGTCATCATTGCGCCCTTAACACGAGCCATGTTCTATTTACCTCCGTTATGGTTGTTTTTAACGTAATGGATGCCGAATGCTTTGATACCGTTTATTACTTATAGGGGATGAGAAGCTTAATCTGTGCTACGTTGGTTTTATCGGCATACGCGGCAGAACGCAGACTTCTCTTGCGCTTGGTGTTCTTTTTGGTGAGGATGTGGCGCTTAAAAGCGTGTGCGCGCTTTACCTTTCCGTTCTTGGTCAGGCTAAAACGCTTTTTTGCACCGGAGTGTGTTTTTATCTTAGGCATATCGGGGGTTCCTCCTTAAAAATTACTTGTTGCTGGCTGTGGGTTTGGGCGCAATGAACATAAGCATGCTGCGCCCTTCAAGCTTTGGCTGCTTTTCAACGTTGCCCACCTCGGAACAGGCTTCGGCAAACCGCTTCATCGTCTCAAGCCCCATGCTGGAATGTGCCATCTCGCGCCCACGGAAGCGGATGGACGCCTTTACCTTATCGCCGTCCTGTAAAAAGCGGATGGCGTGGTTGAGCTTGGTGTTAAAGTCATGTGTGTCGATATTCAGTGAAAGGCGCACCTCTTTGATATCCACAATCTTTTGATTTTTGCGCGCGTCTTTTTCACGTTTGGCTTGTTCAAAGCGAAACTTGCCGTAATCCATAATACGGCACACGGGCGGCGTAGCCTGAGGAGCAATCTTAACTAAGTCAAGATTTTGTTCCAACGCAAGCTTAAGCGCGTCACGCGAGGTCATGATGCCCAACTGGGAGCCGTCATTTCCCACCACACGCACCTCTTTGTCGCGAATGTCCTCGTTGATAAGCATATCCTTTTTGCTGATAGTAAAGCACCTCCAAAGCTCTTTTTCAAAATTACTTAAGTAAACACAAAGCGCGGACAGCAAAGCCATCCGCGCAACAATACCGCACAACGCCGCTATACCGGCGATGAGAAAATATTGAACGCCGTAACGCAAACAAGCGTACGGGTGAGAACGGCTGTGGTTCTGCTTTGTTTTCCATATAATATTAGCAACATCCGCTCTACTTGTCAAGTAGTATATTAGCTATATTTCTATTTGCTTAAGTCGGGCACAGGTTTTTTAGCACTAGTTTTACCTGCAAGCAATAATTGGCGCGAATTTTGTAATATCGCGCAAGCAAACTACTACTGGTATGAACATTCACCCTGTCTCGCCGTTATAACGGCAGAAACGGAGCAGTAGTATGGCAGAAGAAAATAACATCGTCTTAACCATCGACGAAATTCACAATCCGCATGACGAGGCCGCGCTGCGCGACGCGGTGTGCACCATGCCCGGTGTGGAATGCGTAACCGTAAACGCCTTTCGGCACAGCTTAAGCATCATTGGCGCCGACCTTGCGCGGGAGGACATCATCGAACGCATTGAGGCCTTGGGCTTTGTTGTATATTGAACCTTGTCGATTACGCTCAGTATACGCCGAACAAGCTACACTTCAATCTCGCTATCTAGCGCAAACGAATACAGGATGCATTGCTTGACAGGACGTGCGAGGCTGCGCTCGAGCGCGCGCCTATAATAGTGCAGCTGCGCGGCATAGCGCTCTGCCAGCTGCTTTGCATCCTTGACCCGATCGGTCTTGTAATCCACGATTACCAGTGCGTCGTCCTCGTAAAACACGCAGTCCGCAACGCCCTGTATCATGATGCTGTCCTCCTGCGCTTTTGCGGCTGCTTCGTCGCCCGAAAACTCCCCGGCGTCAAGCGCCGAAACAAACTTTAGCTCGCGCAGCACGCGGGGCGACGCAAACATCCGCTGCGCAAGGGCACTGCCAAAGAACGTCGCGAGTGCCGAGCGGTCCACCGCCTCGGTCTCCTCGGCGGTTAAAAAGCAGAGCTGCCGCATCCGTGCAAGCTCGGCGGCCGGGTCTTTTTTCGCGTTTTCATAATCCGCAAACTGCATAAATTTGTGCAGCGCGTTGCCCTTCTGTGCAGGGGTCAACCCCTCCGACTGCGCAAACGAGGGGGTGGAAAGCAGCACCGTACCCGACTGCTTTGCAAGATCGGACACCGCAAGCTTGGTTGGTATCTCCACGCTGCGGGAGTAAGGGTAGCGATACGTAAGTTTTTCCTTAAGCCGCTGCAGCAGCTCCGGGTCGGGGGCACACGCAATAATCGGTTCGTCGTCTTGCTCCTGCGTTTGCACCACCTGGCCGCCATCGGGTCTTATTAACGCCATCTGCCATGCGTCCTCCCCCGTAGCCGAAAGTGTGACGCTGTTATCCAGCCCCGCAAGCTCGCGCAGCTGCCCCGCCTCGGGTCTTCGCAGCGCTGCGGTGAGCACCCAGTCCGAAAAGCTTGCCGCACTCATTGCGGCAAACGGGTCCACCGTTTCGTTTGTTGTAATGGTCACCCCAAGCCGCGAAAGCTTTTTCTCGGGATTTTTTTCCGCACACGTGATGTACAGATGCTCCTTTGCGCGGGTGAGCGCTACATATAGCACCCGCATCTCCTCTGCGACCGAGCCTTTTAAGATGGCTAGCTTGAGCGCCTCGTGCGGCACGGTGGTATACTGCTTTAACGCCGCGGTCTCTCGCCGTTTGCACGAAAAGCCGAGACGTGGGTGCAACAGGCTTTGCTGCGACGCATCCCTGCGGTTAAACTGCTTTGCGCAGTCCGCCACAAAGCAGACGGGGTACTCCAGACCCTTTGACTTATGGATGCTCATGATTTTTACCGTGTCGTCGGTGTCGTAAAACGCGGGAGCTTCCCCCAGTGTCTGCCCCTGCTCCGCCATGCGGGACAGGTACCCTACAAAGCCGGACAACCCACCGTAGCCCGCTTGCTCGCGGGCATGGGCGTATTCGCACAAGAGGCGCAGGTTTGCCATCCGCTTCGCGCCGTTTGGCATTGCGCGTACCCGCAGGTCGTAATCGGTCAGCTGATAGGCGCGTTCGATTAACCGATCCACCGAAAGGGTGACCGAATCGGTGCGCAGTCGGGAAAGCACCGCAAGGCACTGCCGCGTTTTTTCGTCCTGCTCCCCGTACCGGGACACCGCAAGATACAACGGCTCACGCGGGGCGCAAAGCCGAATACGGGAAAGCTCGGTGGCGGTGAACCCGAACATGGGCGAAAGCAGCACGGCGGCAAGGTCGATGTCGGACAGCGGATTGTCCACAATCCGCAGCAGCGAGATAAGCACCGCAACCTCCCGCGCCTTAAGCGCATCACCGCCCACATCCCCCATAACGGGGACACCCATTGCGGCAAGCTCCTTGGCATACACCGGCGCGCGATCCTTTACCGATCGCAGCAATATGGCAAAATCGCCATACGAAGCTGGGCGCTGCTCCCCCTTGTCGGTAACCATAAGTCCCTGCGCCACCAGCTCCTGTATGACACGCCCAATATGGCGCGCCTCCAGCTGTGCCGCGGTCAGGTCATCCGCTGCTTCGGACAAATCGAGCAGATGCAGATGCGCCTGGGCACCGTCTGCCTGGGGGTACTGCGCGACGGGTATCAGCAGCTCGTCGCCGCTGTAATCAATTTCGCCCGCCTCGCGGCTCATAATTTGATGGAAAAGGAAGTTGACGGCGTCGGTCACGCCCTTGCGGCTGCGAAAATTGCGCCCGAGCGTAATCCGTGCGGGATAGGTCACACCATCGTAGCCGGAGAACTCGTCCTTATACCGCAAAAACAGCTCGGGGCTTGCGTGGCGAAAGCGATAGATGCTCTGCTTGACATCGCCCACCATAAACAGGTTTCTGCGCTGGTTAGAAATTGCGCCGAATATCTCGTCCTGCGCCTCATTTACATCCTGATATTCGTCGATGTAAATCTCTTCTATGTTTTCGGCAACGACGCGTGCCAAAGAGGACGGCTGTGCCTTGCCGTCGCATTTTTCCACCAGCAAACGAAGGGCGAGCTGCTCGAGGTCGGAAAAATCAAGCAGGGCACGTTCGCGCTTTTTCTCCTCATAGCGTACGGAAAACCGGCGAACAAGCTCAAACAGCACGCCGACCTTTGGGTACAGGTCGAGCATATCGTCGTGATGCTGTGCCGCCGTTGCGCAAAACTGGCGGTCGCGCAGAGCTGCCACGGTGTCCTTATAACCCTTGCGCACAGCCAAAAGCCTCTCCTTGAATGCCGCGTCTTCAAAGCCGCGCAGCGCGCCGAGGCGCGCAAACTCACAACCGCGCAGCGCACCGTACAGCCCGTCCCAATCCTCGCTTTGTGCAAGAGCCAACAGTTTTTTGGCGCCGTCTTTGTCCTCGGTAAACGCACCAAGGTATGCCTTAGCCAGCTTTTCATCCGCCGCAATGGCGTCCACCGCCCACGTAAGCGAGCGCACGGCATGGCAAAGCGCCTGCGCGGCGTATGACAGAATCAGCGCGCCCCATGCTGTTTTATGTACGGCTCGCTCGTGGTCGTACTGAGCAAGGGTTTCGGCGAGCCAATCCTCGGGGAACGGGTGGGAGCGCACAAACCCGTGCAAACGGTCAATCGTCTGGGCAAGGGCGCGGTCATCCCGCGAGCCGCTTACAAGCTCAACCAACTCAAAAAACGGTTTCTCCCCTGCGGCGTATGCCTCCTCGATAACCTCCTCGCACGCGTCGAACCTTAGCTGTGCCAGCTCGTTCTCGTCTCCGATGGAGCAATCACAGGGCACGGCGAGCGCCTGAAAGTTCGTGCGGATTAAATCAAGGCAGAACGCGTGAATGGTACCGATATGCGCCTTGGCAAGCAGCATCTGCTGGCGGCGCAGCCCCAGGTCGTCGGGGCGTTGCGCTAGCCGCTCCTCCAGCGCAGCCTCCACCCGCTCGCGGATTTCTGCCGCCGCCGCGTTTGAAAAGGTGGCGACCACCAGACGGTCGGCGCGCACAGGGTTCACAGGGTCTTCGATGCGCCGTATGACGCGCTCGACAAGCACCGCCGTCTTGCCGCTGCCCGCGGCCGCCGAAACCAGCAGACTACCGCCACGCGCTGTAATTGCGTTTTGCTGCTCCGGTGTCCAGTTGCGTGCCATGTGTCTCCACCTCCATCCGTGCAAACAGTTCCTGGCTTGGAATACTTTGTATCTCCGTTACCGCGTCGCCGTCCTCGTGACCGCAGACGTGAGAAAACTCGCAGTAGCTGCATGGGGTGTAATCGGCCCCCAACACCGGCACGGCGTCAATGTCGCCCCCGTGCAGCGCACCCGCCATATCCTCCACCAGCCGGTTGATATGCCGGTGCAGCCTGCCCATGTTCTCTAGGCTGGCGACCTTGGAGCGTTTATCCACCTCGTACTGCTCGGTGCCGTCGGCGGCGGTAGTTTTTACTACCTTTGCGGGGATAAACACGCCCCGCCCTTCCTTCTCCATCCCCAGCAGCACCTCGGGGTCATCTATCAAAAGACCATTCATGCGCAGCTGCTCGGTCTGCTTTTGCTTAAGCTCCCGCTCGTCGGTGTCGCGCAGCACGTCTGCAATGGGGTTTTGTGCCGGCATATACAGCACACCGGCGGCGATGCTGTTTTGGTAGCGTTCGCTTGCGCTTAGCGTAAACAGGTACAGCAGCATCTGCATATTCAGCCCGTAATACACGTCGGACAGGTGAAACGTCTTCGCCCCCGACTTGTAGTCCACCACACGGATGTAGCGTTTGCCGTTCTTGGTCATCACATCCACGCGATCCACCTGCCCTTGCACCATCACGCGCGCACCCGTGGGCGTAACTAGCGCAACCGGCTCCACCTCTTCGCCCTTCTTAATGGGTAGCTCAAACGCGTCGGGCACAAACTCGCTGTGCATAAGCTCTGCAATCAGCTGCCCAATCAGTCGTTCCACCGTGGAGGCGAGACGCCCGAACAGGTAGGCAAACCGCGCTGGCTTGTCCTCTTTTCCGCCCATGTGGGTGTTCAGGTAGTCGGTCAGCAGGGCGTGAATCAACTTGCGGCGGACGGCGGCGGTCATGTCATTTAACTGCGCGACGCTGTGCTGCGCAAGAAGCTGCTGCAGCGCATAATGAATCAGCGAACCCGCCTCCAGCGGCGAGAGCCTTGCCTTCTCGCGTTTTTTTAGGCGGATGCCATAGCGCAGAAAGTAGGAAAACCGGCATCGGTAAAAGGTCTCTAGCCCGGTGGGCGATAGCACAAGCTCCTCGCCAAACAACGCTCGGGCCACCTTCTCGTCCCCTATCGCAAACGGTGTTTTACCGGTGCACAGCGCATCGCTTCGCTTTTGGTCGGCAATCAGTTCATGCAGGGCGGCTGTAAAGGGGGTTTCCTTTGCGCCATGCCGCGCTGCCGCCGACAGCACCGTGGTGTCGTTTACGATGTACGCTTCTTCGCCAAGGCTTGCCGCGTCCCGCACCGGTAAGCCTTCAAAAAGCTGCGTAAGTCTGCGCACGATGACCGAAGGATAAAAAGCGTCCCCCTTTACACCCTGTCGCGGGTAGCTTACGGTAAGCGTTTGGCTGCCGCAGGTAAGCGCCTTATATGCAATAAAGCGTTCTTCCACCGCGCGTCTCTCCCGCGTGCCGGAGAGTTGCAGACCCTGCTCTATCAGCGCCTCGCGCTCGCTGTCGCTAAGCAGTCCCCCGCCCTGCGGATTGAGCGGAAACACCCCTTCGACCGCGCCGATGACAAACACCGCCTTGGGGGATGCGGCGCGGATGCGCTCCGCGCTGCCGACCAGCACCTGGTCAAGCGTCTGCGGGATGCTACCCATATCATACGCGTTTGCCGCAAGGCGCAGCAGCTCCAGCGCGCGGCGCGCCGTCATGCCCTGCGCGCCCAAAACCGCCGCAAAGCTGTCGAGGATGCCCATCAGGGTATCCCAAACCCGCGCGTGTTCCTGTGCGTCGTTGTGGCAACCCTGCTGCCGCGCGAGTTCAATCTGACGGGTAACCGCCCCTTGTGCGCCGCTTTCAAGCAGATAGCGGTACAGGGCGCGGGCAAACTGCCCACCGTTTGCCTCCCGCACCGCATCTGCAAACGCAGCAAGGGGTGGAATGACCGTTTGACGCAGCGTGTTCAGGTTGGCTAGGCGGCGCTTGTCGGCGTCGGTCAGCTCGTCGGCAAAGCCGCGCGGGTTTTTCGTAAACTCCGTACGCCATACACCGCCTCGGATATCCCAGACGTAGGCATAGTTTTCAAGGTCTGCGATATCAATTGGTGCAAGCCCCGAAAGCCCAGTTTTCAGCAGGGCAAGCAGGCTGTCGGTATTCAGATTGGTGGCGGCGCACTCCGCGGCATACAGTGCACAGGCAATTACCGGTGCGCGCTCAATGGTCTGGGTCAGGTCAAAGAAATACGGGATACCATAGCGAGGAAACACCGATTCCAGCGCTGTTTGGTACGAAGCGATGTCCCTAGCGATTACCACCACGTCGCGGTAACGCAGTTGTTCTTGCTGTACAAGCCGCGTTATCTCTGCGGCGACAAGCTCAAGCTCTTCGTACGGTCCCTGCGCGGAATACACCCGAACTCCATCCGCGGGGCAGGCTGCGGGCTGCGGGGTAAAATTAAACAACCCGTGTTCCACCGCGCACAATGCCTCGGTTTGAAAGCGCTGCGGCGAGGTAAGCCGTTCAGGGGATGCCACCGCAACCCCCTGCTCTTTTGCGATGCGCACCAGGGTGTTCGCCACTGAAATAACCGGCGAGAACAGCCCCATGCCCTGCTCGTTATCTGACAGTGAGTCGGCGCACAGGGCTACCGTACAATCACGCGCACCGCGTATCACGTAGGATAGCGTCTGCAGCTCCACCGCCGTAAAGCCCTTGAACTCATCCACAAAAAAAGCGGCACCTGCAAACAGATTGTGCTGCTCGAGCAGGCGGTTTGCGGCGGGCAGGTCGTCTAGGGGGTCAGCATAGCCGCGGGCAAGTAATGCCTCGTACGCGTTGTATATCAATGCAAGCTCATCGGTCTTAGCCCGAAGCGCCTCGCTCTGCGCGTTTCTGCCCGCCTGCTGTAGCAGGTGCGGCGTGACCGCCGCGTTTTTAAACTCGGTGATGACGGTTAGCATATTCTTTACAAATGCGGGCGCTGCGTGGTGGCGTTTATACACGGTTAAGTGGTCCTGCAGCTCGCTTAGGGCAACGCTCATGAGCATGCGGCGTGCACAGTCGTCCACATAATGCTTACTCAGCCCGCCGTATGCGCGAAACACAAGGTTAGCCAGGCGTGTAAAGCTTAACACCTCTACAGTTAAGCTTTTTTGTGCGCCCAGTTCATGATACAATGCGCGCTCGCTCTCAAACGAAAACTGCTCGGGCACAAGCAGGTATATTTTGTCGTAGCCCTGCTCTGCCGCCTGTGAAATCAGCGCGCGGATGCGGTGTGTTTTGCCGCTGCCCGAACGCCCCAATACTAATCTGAGCATCGCGTCGCCCCCTTTAGCTCTGTAATGATCTTCCTTATTGTAACACATCCGCGCCGTGTTTCCCACACCCTTTTGCGCACGTTAAAGGGCGGCTGACGTCGCCGTCAGCCGCCCAATATTTAAGTTAGCTTAAACTATTTGAGGATGTTGAGCAGTACGCCGGCCGCAACCGCCGAGCCAATAACGCCCGCGACATTGGGACCCATTGCGTGCATGAGCAGGAAGTTCGAGGGGTTTGTCTCCTGCCCGACCTTCTGGGAAACACGGGCAGCCATGGGAACCGCCGAAACGCCGGCAGAACCGATAAGGGGGTTTACCTTGCCCTTGGTGACGACATACATCAGCTTGCCAAGCAGCACGCCGCCGGCTGTGCCGATGCAGAAAGCAACCAAACCGAGCACGATAATCTTTAGGGTTTCGGGGGACAGGAACGTAGATGCTTTGGTGGTAGCACCCACGGAAATACCAAGGAAGATGGTTATGATATTCATCATTGCATTCTGCGCAGTATCCACCAAGCGCGAAACCACACCGCTTTCCTTAAGCAGGTTGCCGAACATCAGCATGCCCACCAGTGGAGCCGCATCGGGCAGCAACAGGGCAACCACAACGGTAACGAGGATTGGGAATACCACCTTTTCAAGCTTAGAAACCGGGCGAAGCTGCTCCATTACCACGGCGCGCTCCTTCTTGGTGGTAAGTAATCTCATGATAGGCGGCTGGATAATGGGCACCAGCGCCATATACGAATACGCGGCAACCGCAATGGAGCCGAGCAGATGAGGCGCAAGCTTGGAGGTAAGCCAGATGGCGGTAGGACCATCCGCGCCGCCGATGATGCCGATGGAGCCCGCCTCGGCAGGGGTAAAGTTCATCGCGATGGCACCAAAGAAGGTGAAAAAGATACCAACCTGAGCGGCGGCACCCAGCAAAAAGCTCTTGGGGTTTGCAATCAGGGGACCAAAGTCGGTCATACAGCCGATGCCAAGGAAGATGAGTGGCGGATAGATGCCAAGCTTAACGCCCATATACAGGTAGTCAAGCAGCCCACGCGAGGCTCCGTTTGCCAGCTCCTCTGCGGTCTTGATGTCAAGACCGGCAAGGGGAAGGTTTGCCAGTAGCATACCAAACGCGATGGGTAGAAGTAGCAATGGCTCGAATTGCTTCACAATCGCAAGATAAATAAGTACAAACGAGACCAACAACATCAGCGCGCTTTGCCATGTTATGGCTACAAACCCAGATGCCAATAAAATATCTTGAATTGTTTGAATAAAAGATTGAAACATGTTAGGTCATCCTTTCAAGGTTGTAAAAACCTGCTTGCAGAATGGCTGCAAAACAATGTTTTCTGTTTTTTAGTTCGTATACTTTAAAAGGGGCGTGTGTTCTGCAGTATGCCCGCCATACGCCATTCTTTGCGCGGCTGTGCGGCACGCTTAACCGAGCGAACGGAAAACCCCGAGGAACTGCCACCCAACATATAGGCTACCGCGGCTGAGATTGCGGCGATTACGTCGTCACCGATACCCTGCTCCACAACGGGCGCGGGCGCGTTGTTTTGCACTTTTACGCCCTTAGAGGGGGAACCCTTGTCATCCCTTTTCACTCCGCCGAGAAGCTTTCCGTACAGAATGAAAATCAGCGTGAGCCCCAAGAGCGCCAAAAATACGATCGTTACTCCGACCAGCACTACAGTGAGTGCAAATTCAAATTTTTCCATGCCCTATCTCCTTAACCATTTATATTTCACGGGTTCTGCCCGAAAGGAACAAAAAACGGGGTAGTGTAAGCAAAAACATACAGTAACTTACAGGTTTTTAACAGCTTCGAAAATAACCGAAATCAGAATTATTATATAATATTTTTAGAAAAAACACAACGCAAAATAAATAATTATTTAACAATCGGTGAATTCTCTCTTTTGCAACCCTTTTGCAGCCTATAACTTTAAGCCTTTTTGCGTTTGCCAATCCCTTAAACCAATATTGTGTTTTCGATTATATCACCGTATAATGAAAAAAGAGGCAGTAAAAGTATTGCCTAAAGCAGGGTGAATATCAGATTAACGCATTAATTGGGGGTGTCTTGGGTGACCGAACAAACCGAATTTAAACAATCCTTTCAAACCCGTCTGCGCGAAGGACTGGGGCTTGCGGTGTACAATACTGGTCATCAACGGTGCGCGCCCTCCTATACCTGGGGACCCGGGGTACGGGACCATTATCTCATTCACTACGTGGTATCGGGTTGCGGCGTACTGATGATAAACGGCAAACAGCACCGGGTTTGCGCGGGGGATGCCTTTTTAATCACGCCAGACCTACTGGCTTGTTATACCGCAAGCGACAAAAACCCATGGGAATACCTGTGGGTGGGTTTTCACGGCAGCGATTCTCAGCATCTTCTGCGCTTAACCGCCTTTTCTCCTCAAAGCCCGGTTGTTCACTTTTCTGACCAAGAACAGATGCGCAGTCTGCTTATGTGTATTGTGAACGCACAGGGGGGTACCGCCCACCAAGAGGCTCGAATGTGCGGGAACCTATATCTGCTCCTCGCTTATCTGATTGAATACGCAAAAAAGCCGCCCCAAGAGGCGGAGGTGGCGTATTCCTACGCCGAGCTTGCGCTGCGGTACATAGAACGCAACTACGCCGGGCATATTACGGTGGACGACATCGCCGCGCATGTAGGTATTAGTCGCAGCCACCTGTACCGGGTGTTCGTTAAGCATATGTCGCTTTCTCCCAACGAATATGTGGCGCGGTTTCGCGTTGCAAAGGCATGTGCGCTGCTGTCCTCCCCGCTTTCCGTCAGTGAGGTTGCGGGCTCGGTCGGCTTTGAAGACCCGTTGTACTTTTCACGCGTTTTTCGCAGATTAAAAGGACTAAGCCCCCTTGCTTACCGCAAGGAACGCCGGCTTGAGCCACAGGAGTAGCCGGAGACATAAAGAACAGGCGGGGAGTTATCTCCGCCTGTTTCTGATAAGGTAGACCTTTTTTATAACCAGCTTCATAACGTAACTATTTATTACACGCCCGCGGTAATATAAGCTAATTTGCTTATATTACCGTGCGGGTAGGTTTTTTGAGATGTAGCTGCTGTCTATTGTGATAACCGCATACAAAGTCGGATCCCGCCGCTTAATTTGCGCCGCAATTGCGTCGGCAAGCTCGGCGTGGGGGGTAGCCCAGCCGCAGGGTACCACCACATCAAAGATGAGGTTTGTGTGGGTGGGCCCGCGCACGATGCGAAAGTCGTGCAGGTTCAGCGACGGGTCAATGCCTACGACTACGCCGGTCACATACGCCATCAGCTCGTTTAGCTCGGGGTCGTCGGTGACCACCGGGTCGTGATGAATGACCAGCTGAATGCCAAGCTCACGGCTGATCTCCCGCTCGATGTTGTCAATTAGGTCATGGCTTTTCAGAATATCCGCCTTCGCATCCACCTCAACATGCGCCGACGCAAAGCTGTTGCCGGGGCCGTAATTGTGCACCATCAGGTCGTGCATACCGATTACCCCGTCGTAACCCTTGATCCGCTGCTCAATCTCCAGCACCAGCGCTTCGTCCGGTGCCTCCCCAAGGATTGGACTAAGCGTTTCTTTGATCATTTTAATGCCGGAGTACAGGATAAAAACCGCCACCGCAAGCCCCATATAAGCGTCAAGCTGCAGCCCGGTCTGCCATGCAATTGCGGTGGAAAAAAGCACCGCAGTAGTGGAAACGACATCGCTCATGCTGTCGGTCGCAGAAGCCATCAGCGCCGCGGATGAGATGCGCTTGCCCACCGTGCGGTAAAAGCTGCCCTGCCACAGTTTAAGCAGGGCGCTAAGCAAAAGCACAATAACCGTAATCAGCGACGCGTTAATCGGCTCGGGGTGGATGATTTTATCCACCGACGATTTAAGCAGCTCCACGCCGATAAGCAGGATCATGATGGACACCACAAGCCCCGACAGGTACTCAAACCGCGCGTGACCGAAGGGGTGCTCCCGGTCGGCCGGCTTTGCCGCCATGCGGAACCCCACCAAGGTAACGATGGATGACGCAGCGTCCGAAAGGTTGTTGACGGCATCGGCTATAATCGAGATACTTCCCGAAACAAGCCCGACAGCAAGCTTGCCCGCAACCAACGCAATGTTTGTGCAGATACCCACTACCCCGCTGAGCGTACCATAACGCCGCCGCATCGCCTGTTCGGTTCGACCCGGTGTCTCCTTAATGAAAAGCCTTAACAACAGCTCTGTCAACATGCATCGCCTCTATTTCCACTACTCTTTTTATACCGCTAACCATTGCCCATAGCAAAAATACATGGCATGAAAATCAGGCCATGTATTTATAAAACCATGCTAAAAACAGTATATGTATGACACTGTTAACCCATGCTGCTTTGTGGTGTTGGCACAAATGCCGCGTTTTGGTTACAGCGTAGGGGAATCAAACTTGACTTTATCGAGCTTTTCTCTGACTTCCTCGGAAATCTTTGCGTAGATGGAATGGTACGGGCAGCATCCGTCCGGCATATGGGCGCACTCGTATTCGCCGCACTCGCAGCGGCTGATGGCATAACGCCCCTCCACCGTCTCGATCACGTCGCGCAGTGATATCTGCCCTGGCAGCTTTGCAAGCTCGTACCCTCCCTGCGTGCCCTTAAAGGACTTGATAATGCCGCCGGCGACCAACTTGCGCAGAATTTTAAGCGCAAAACGGAGGGTAACGCAGGACTGTTCGGAGATTCGCTTTGCATCCATCCGCCCGCCGTCTTTTACCAGGCAGTGTACGATGCGTACGGCGTAATCGGCCTCAAGTGTCATATGCATGCGTGTTCTCTCCTTTTTCCACAAAGTAGTAGTATACTATTTTACTATAATTTTTATTATAACGAGGGAAGCCGGTTCTGTCAACAAAACCTAATCCAGAAAATCCTTCAGCTTTTTGCTGCGGCTGGGGTGGCGTAGCTTGCGCAGTGCCTTCGCCTCAATCTGACGGATACGCTCGCGGGTGACGTTAAACTCCTTACCCACCTCTTCCAGCGTGCGGGAGCGTCCGTCCTCCAGACCAAAGCGCAGCTTTAACACCTTCTCCTCACGGGGGGTAAGGGTTTGCAGCACGTCGCCAAGTTGCTCCTTTAGCAGGGTGTGGGATGCCGCTTCGGCGGGTGCCGGGGCGTCCTCGTCGGGAATAAAGTCGCCGAGGTGGCTGTCCTCCTCCTCGCCGATGGGGGTCTCGAGCGAGACGGGCTCCTGCGCCACGCGCATAATCTCGCGCACCTTGTCGGCGGGCATATCAAGCTCGGAGGCAATCTCCTCCGCCGTGGGTTCGTGACCGTTTTTATGCAGCAGCTGGCTGGTTACCTTTTTCACCTTATTGATGGTCTCGACCATATGAACGGGAATGCGGATGGTTCTCGCCTGATCGGCGATGGCACGGGTAATCGCCTGACGAATCCACCAGGTGGCGTAGGTGGAAAACTTAAAGCCCTTGGTATGGTCAAACTTCTCCACCGCCTTAATCAAGCCCAGGTTGCCCTCCTGAATCAGGTCAAGAAACTGCATGCCTCTGCCGACGTAACGCTTTGCGATGCTAACAACAAGACGCAGGTTTGCTTCACTTAAGCGCTTGCGGGCGTAGTCGTCGCCGTGCCCCATGCGTGTGGCGAGCTCAATCTCCTCCTCCGGGGTAAGCAGCGGCACCCGACCGATTTCCTTTAGGTATACCTTAACGGGGTCGTCGATATTAATGCCCTCGGAGGCAAGCGCGTATTCGAGGTTTTCGTCCTGCACATCGATATTAAAATCCAGAGTGCTTGCAAAATCCTCGACAATCTCTACGTTGTTGCTCTCAAGCACATCGTAAAGCTTGTCTACCTGGTCGACGTCAAAGTCAAGCTCCTCCAGCACGTCGTTAATCTCTTTGGTCGTGAGCTTCCCCTTTGTTTTTCCCTGCTCGATTAGGTCGCTGAGCAGGTTCTTCTTGTCTTGCGTACTCATAGCTTCATCCATTCTGCCGCTTACGGCGGCCCTTATTTACACATTCCCTGATTCGTTGGTTGTTCTGTTGTATTTAAACGAGCAATGTCAGCCTTTTTTTGCGTTAAGGCTCTTTACAAACTCCTCAAGCTCCGCTCCTGCAAGCTGTGCCACCTGCTCGGGAGTTTTTTCTGCCTTGCAGCGCAACAATGCTTGGGCGTTTTGCTGTGCATCCTCCCGGGTGAAGTTCTTTATGGAGGATTGCGCCAAAATCCACGCGATGCGGGATATCTGCGCATCGGTAAACTGTGCGGACAAGGCAGTCAGGCTGCATTGCCCCGTCTGGCGGATGCAGTCGGTCACACGCTCAAACACCAAGCGGTTAAAGTCGGTGACAAAGCTGCTCGCGGTAACGGTCTTGTCGATTAGTTCAAGATAATCGGGATGCTTCATCAGCATCGCAATCAGGCTCTCTTCGGCGATGGCCGCCTTTAGGTTTGCCTGCCGCTGGGGGTTTATCGTATCGATGCCGCTTTGCACGGCGCTCATCACGCGCACGTCGCGGCGCTGCTTTTTATCCTGCGACCGCCTTCGTCTTTCAAGAATGCCCTTGATCTGCTCGTCGATGGCCTGCCGTTGTACGCCGAGCTCCTGCGCCAAGCGGGATGCGTACACCTCGCGCTCGACGGGGCTTTTGATCTGTGAAAGCACCTCGCACGCTTCCTTGAGGTAGCTTACCCTGCCGTCGGCGGTATCGGTATCGTACCGTGTCTTTGCCTTGGTCAGCTCGTACTCTGTGGCGTTGGACGAACCGTCGAGCAGCATGCGAAACCGTGACGAGCCA
Organism: Bacillota bacterium; assembly: GCA_023460535.1. Classification (GTDB taxonomy): domain Bacteria; phylum Bacillota; class Clostridia; order Oscillospirales; family Ruminococcaceae; genus Acetanaerobacterium. The sequence continues at coordinate 272,216 of JAEWPV010000016.1, read as the reverse complement.
AACTTCTTAATGAATTCGTCCGGGTCCTTGGCGCCCTCCATCTTCAGCACCTTGATGTGCATTCCGGTGGGCTCCAGTACGCTGATGGCGCGCTTTGTAGCCTTCTGCCCCGCCTCGTCCGAGTCGTAGGCAATAACCACCTCGCCCACATAGCTAGAGATTAGCCGCGCGTGCTCGGCGGTTAGCGCCGTGCCCAGCGACGCCACGGCGTTGTCAAAGCCGGCTTGATGAATGGCGACGACGTCCATATACCCCTCCGCCAATATCATGCGCTTTTCTTTCGTGGCCTTGGCGATGTTCAGCGCGTACAGCGTACGGCTTTTGCTGAACACCGGCGTGTCGGATGAATTGAGGTATTTGGGACCTCGCTCGCCTAAATCGCGCCCACCAAAGGCAATTACATTGCCGCGCAGGTCGATAATAGGAAAGATGACACGGTTTCTAAACTGGTCGTACAGCCCGTTTTTACTGCGCCCGCACAGGTTTGCGGCAAGCAGCTCTTCGTCGCTGTAGCCCTTCGCCGTCATATGCCGCAGAAGGTCATCCCAGCTTTCGCGCGCATAACCCAGCCCAAAGCGGGTGATGGTCGCGTCTGCAAGCCCACGCCCTCGCAGGTAAGCCAGCGCCTGTTTACCCTGCTCTGCGGTGAGCATGTGATAATAAAAGCGCGCGGCCTCGCGGTTAATTTCAAGAACCTTGCTTCGCAGGCGTAAAACCCGCTCGTCCTGATCGTCGGTGGGCAGGTGCATGCCCGCCCTGTCGGCAAGCAGTTTAACCGCCTCGATATATTCCAAATTCTCTATGCGCTTAATAAAGGTGATGATATCGCCACCCGCGCCGCAGCCAAAGCAGTAAAACGACTGGTTGTCCGGATACACGGTAAATGACGGCGACTTTTCGCTGTGAAAGGGGCACAGCCCAACAAGGTTTCGCCCAGCCCGCTTTAGGGTGACGTAGGAGGATATCGTCTGCACCACATCGGATTTGTACTTTAGCTCTTCCAAAAACCGCTCGGATATTGCCACTGCGTCTCACCCTCTCCTGTCGCGCCTGTTTCTTGCCACTTGCTATCGCGGCGGGCAAAACGCCGCCGTCGCGCCTACATTGGGCGTATGACCTTAAAAAGGGTACGCACACGAACACTTTTTTAATTAGCAAAGCCCAGAGTAGAGCAAAAAACGCATCGTTGCAATGGTTTTTCCCCTGCAAATATAATACATAGAATGTTCGTACACGGTATAATTATTCCTTTTTGCACACCGCTTTAGTCATACAGCGCCGTTTTCCACGGTTTTGGTATAAATATATCGTTGTAAACAGCCGTAGCGTACCGATCACTCATACCCGAAATATAGTCGCACACCGCACGTTCCTGCCCGTCCGCCTCCAAAATTCGCCTGTAATTATCGGGCAGGCGGTCGGGGTTTTTCATAAAGTAGGTAAACAACGCTTTTACCAGATGTTCCGCCTTATGCTCCTCGCCCTTTGCCACCGGGTCGATGTAAACGGTGTCGAACATATACCTGCGCAGCAGCGCAAATGCTTCTGTCGTTTTTTCGTCCATCTCAATGCGGTCGTGGCTTGCGCTTATGACCGAACGCACCAGTGTTGTAATGCGCTGGGTTTTGCTGTCGCCAAGTGTTGCGTGTACCTGCCACGGGATGTTCTCCTCGCTGAGGATTCCTGCACGAATCGCATCGTCGATATCGTGGTTAAGGTAGGCAATCTTATCCGCCACGCGAACCGCCTGTCCCTCTAAGGTGTCGGCGTTATGCCCGGTGGTGTGGCACGCAATGCCGTTGCGCACCTCATATGTAAGGTTTAGCCCTTCGCCGTCCTTTTCCAGCCGTTCCACCACACGCACGCTCTGCTCGTAGTGGCGGTAGCCTGAGCCGCACACTTCGTTTAAGGCGCGTTCTCCCGCGTGTCCAAACGGTGTGTGCCCCAGGTCGTGCCCCAGCGCGACAGCCTCGGTCAGATCCTCGTTTAAGCGAAGCCCCCGTGCTATGGTACGGGCAATCTGCGAAACCTCCAGCGTGTGGGTTAGCCTGGTGCGGTAGTGGTCACCCTCGGGGCTTAGCAGCATCTGTGTCTTTTGCATCAGGCGGCGAAACGCGTTGCAGTGCAGGATGCGGTCGCGGTCGCGCTGATATTCGGTGCGCAGCTCACAGTGCGCTTCGCTTCGTTGTCGCCCGCGCGAGCGACACGCCTTGGCAGCAAGCGGCGAGAGCGTTTGCATCTCAAACAGCTCGGTTTGCTCGCGAATCGTCATCGTTTCACCCCGTATCCATGCACTTGTGTAGTACGGCTTGTGCCGCAGATAAATGTCTTTATTCTATTATACTGAATAAACGCCGGAAATCCTTTAAATTTTTCAAAATAAAGTATGATTTTTCGAAAAATCTTTATTCCAGCTCGGTAAAGCAGACCGAATGCTCGGTAACCGGGATACTTCCTGCACCAAGCTCGATAATCTCGTCGGTAAACGCCTGCGCCCGCTCGGCACGAATCAGTACATTCAGCCGTACCGCAGCGCCAAAGTCACTATCCTGCACGCGGGCGTTGTAGCGCGGCAAAACCCGCTGCACCCCGCCGTAAAACGGGTACGCCATCTCAAGGCGTAGCACCCGGCACTCGCTAATTATAACTGCGTCTGCGGCATCCACCGCAAGTTTGGCGGCGTGGGAGTACGCCCGTACCAGCCCACCCGCGCCCAGCAGTATCCCACCAAAGTAGCGGGTAATAACCACGGCGACGTCGCAAAGCCCCTCGCGCACCAAAACCTCCAGTGACGGAACACCGCCGGTACCCGAAGGCTCGCCGTCGTCCGAGCAGCGGCGAACACCGTTTTGCAGCACATAGGCAAACACGTTGTGACGAGCGTCGCGCTCCTGCGCCTTCACTCCGGCGAGAAAGGCGGTTGCCTCGTCCTCCGTCGTAACCGGTGCAATTCGCCCGATAAACCGGGATCGCTGCTCTGTAAACTCATCCTTTGCCGCAGCGCGGATTGTTTTATACTGCATAAGCACCCACCCGTCTGCGCATAAACTGTTGCGTTCATCTTCCGTAAAATACGTAAGCAAATTAGGCGGTGTCAAAAAACACCGCCTAAGCAATACGTCTCAATGCCAAAGCCAAAGCCCTAGCAGCGTGCACCGTGGCACTATTTACCGTCGCGACCAAAACGCTTATTGAAGCGATCAACGCGTCCGCCCGAATCAATCAGCTTCTGTTTGCCGGTAAAAAAGGGATGACACTTTGAGCAGATTTCCACACGAATATTCTCTTTGGTCGATGCTGTGTCAATGACGTTGCCGCATGCACAGGTAATCGTGGTGGCCTTATACTCAGGATGAATGCCGTTCTTCACAATAAACCCTCCCATCCGCTCCGCAGCACCTTGCGCTCATTCAAGGAGCACGCGCATCTTGCAGCAGAAGGCGAAGCAACCTCTGCTCTGCGCCTATCGGTCAAACACAGCCGCGAAGCGCGGTGTATCCGTTCCCAACATAGCAAATTAGATGTTATCACAAACACGACAAAAAATCAAGTACCAAATTGGATGTAAGACGACACAAATTGGATGTAAGACGACAATCTCATGCTTCTCCCGCAGTTTATCATCATCTTACAGCCCCAGCATGGCGGTGACTGTTTTTTGTTGCGCCGTGCTGCGCTGTCTCGCTTGTTCAAACGTCGTGCCGATATTGGTGTGATACACCTTAATCTTCGGCTCGGTGCCCGAGGGGCGCACCACAAACGAGCTGCCGTCGGCAAGAAAGAGTGAAATTACGTTGGATTTTGGCAGAAATATCTCCTGCTCGATACCTGCCGCAACATCATAGTCGATGCTCTTTTCGTAATCGGCAATGCGAACAACCCTATTTCCGTCAATCTCCCGGGGCGGGTTGCGGCGCAGGGTATCCATAATCTCGTTCATGCGCTCCATGCCGCTTTTGCCCTCAAACTCAAAATTCTGTATAAAATTAACATAACGACCGTAGGTATCGTACAGCTCGCTGCGCACGTCAAGAAGGGTTTTGCCCTTTGTTTTATAATAAGCCGCCATCTCGCAGATGAGCATAGACGCCACCACCGCGTCCTTATCGCGCACATAGGTGCCCGCAAGGTAGCCGTAGCTCTCCTCAAAGCCGAAGATAAAGCGCTCGGGTTGACCCGCCTGCTCCAGCAGCGCTATCTGCTCGCCGATAAACTTAAAACCGGTAAGCACGTCACGCAGCTCCACGCCGTACTTCCCTGCTATGGCTGCGGCAAGCTCGGTGCTGACAATCGACTTCACCGCCACGGGGTTTTGGGGCATTGTGCCGTTCTCCGTGCGGATTTTGCAGATATACTCAAGCAGCAGCGCGCCTACCTCGTTGCCGGTAAGCAGCTCCATGCCGTTCTCGCCCTTTACGGCGATGCCCACACGGTCGCAGTCGGGGTCGGTCGCCAACAGCATATCCGCTCCGATGCGTTCGCTTAAGGTAAGCCCCAGCGTCAGCGCCTCGCGCATCTCAGGGTTTGGGTATGGGCAGGTGGTAAAGTCTCCGTCCGGGTTTTCCTGTTCCGGCACAACCGATATATCAGTAATCCCGATGCGGCAGAGCACCTCGCGCACCGGCTTGTTGCCCGCGCCGTTAAGCGGTGTAAACACCAGCTTAAAGCCCGCGTCTTTACACAAACCGGGGTTGAGCTGCTGCGCAAGCACACAGCGGTAAAAATCCTCGTAGACATCCTGCCCGATAAGCACTACCGTACCGTCCGAGACCGCCTGTTCAAACCCGACGGTTTTCACGCCTGTAAAGTATTCTACCTTGCCAATCTCCTCCAGCACCACGTCGGCTATCTCTGGGCCGATTTGACAGCCCGTTTCGTCATATACCTTAAAGCCGTTGTATTTTGCGGGGTTGTGGGATGCCGTAACCATAATGCCCGCCTGACAACCGAGCTTACGCACCGCAAACGACAGCATGGGGGTGGGTGCAAGTTCGGGGTAAAGATATGCCTTTACCCCGTTTGCCGCAAGCACACTTGCCGCGTGGCGCGCAAACAGCTCACTCTTGTTCCGGGAGTCGTAGGCGATGGCTACCGACGCGTTTTGATACCTAGCGCAAAGCCAGTTTGCAATACCCTGTGTGGCGCGTCCCACCACATAAACGTTTAGTCGGTTGGTTCCCGCACCCAGCACGCCGCGAATACCGCCCGTGCCAAACGCAAGCTCGCGGTAAAAACGGTCGGTGATCTCCGCCGGGCTGCCGCTTATTTCGCGCAGCTCTGCCGCAAGGTCGGGGTCGGACAGCTCCTGCGCGCTCCAATGCTCGTACAGCTTGTTAACATCCATCGCGTTGTTCTCCAATTTATCATAATGTAGTGGGCATGCGTTTGCCGCACACCACGAGAATACTGCCCATTACCTTGTTCCAAAACGGGGCTGATACGACACCGCACGACAAGATAACCGTGTATTAACCTTTACTTGCAATCATGCCACCGGCAAGATATACTAAATGGTAGAAATCCTTACGAATATCTGTATGAAACGCTTTTCATATTATATATTATTTTCCCCCGCATGTAAACTTGCGCCTATAAAAAATTACAGATTATTGCACGACTCGCGATGCACATTGTATGAGCATCTGCGAGGGTGGGGAGGAACGCGATGAACTGGCATAGTGTGGACACGCGGCAGCTGTGCAAAACCTACGGAACCGGTGAACGCAGCGGTCTTGTGGATTATCGCTGCACGATACTTCGGCAAAAGCACGGGGAAAACGTACTGTCCTCACCCTGCCGTCTTACCTACCCGCAATATGTCCTCAAGGCGCTGATGAGCTTTTTAAGCGTTAATGCGCTGCTGGTGCTGTTGTTTTCGTTTGTGCTTGCGTGCATGGGTAGGCTGCACTGGACCTTTTCTTTGCTTGCGGCAATCTTTTCGCTTTGCAGTGTGTTTTTACGCGCGTTTTTGGCGTATCGCGCCGACCGTTCGCTCAAGCGGTTTGACGATTTGGCGGTGCCCACCGCCGAGGTAATACGCGGTGGGGTGACCAGCCGAGTGGATGCGTCGCAGCTTGTGCCGGGAGATATGATTCTTCTTCGCGTTGGCGATCGCATCTCCGCCGATGCGCGTTTGGTGGAATGCAACGGGTTGCGCTGCGACGAATCGGTTCTTACTGGGCGCACGATGCCCGGGTTAAAGCGCGCGGATGTGCTGTTGCCAGAAAAAACCCCAACCGCCGACCGCATCAACATGGTACATATGGGCTGCGATGTGGTTGCCGGCAGCGGGCGTGCCGTGGTAACCGCAACAGGGATGCAAACCGAGCTTGGTAGGTTGATTGCCTCAATGTACGGCGAGCGCCAGTCCTGTACACAAAAGGGCATCTTTTTTGAACGTACCGGGGCGGTGATGATTGGCACCGCTTTATTGTGCATTGTGGCTGTTGCCGTGTATTCTGCGGTAAGCCATACCCCCTTTGGCGAGCTTCGAGACCTCATCGCCGCGATGGCGTGCTCGCTGACGCTGATTCCGCTTACCGCCGCCGAGACTGCCGTGATTCGCATGGGCGAGCGTCGTCTTGCCCTGCGCCACGCCGTCATCAAGCGAACGGGTACGCTGGAGACCCTCTCCAAGGTTTCAATACTCTGCACCGAGAAGGACGGGATATTCACACAGAACCAGCTGACGGTAGAAACGCTGTGGGCGCACGGCGTGACCACCCCATTTTGTGCGCGTCTTACCGGCAACGCCCTTGCTTTGCTCAAGCTGTGCGCGCTGTGCTCCAACGCGATGATCTCCTTCGAGGATGGCGAGGAACGACGCGGGGGCAGCCCGGCGGAGACCGCGGTACTCGATGCCGCCATGCGCAACGGCATGAGCCCCGAAGAGCTGTGCCGGGAGTATCCCCGTATGGGGGAGATTCCATTTACCACCGAGCGCATGCGGATGACCACTGTTACTATGATTGAAGGAGCCCCGGTAGCGATTGTAAAGGGCAGCCCCCACATCCTGCTGCCGATGTGTACAAACGGCTCGCTGGGGCAGGCAAGGATTGTATACGACCAGCTATGCAAGCAGCAGCTGCGGGTGGTTGCCATTGCGTACAAGCAGCTTGATGCGTTGCCTGACTCGCTTGTGCCCGAAGAGCTGGAGTGCGGGCTGACGTTTGCGGGAATGATCGGGCTTTCCGACCCGCTTCGCCCCGACGCCGCAAAAACCGTGCTGGCCTGTCAGGCAGCGGGGATTCGCCCCATTATCATGACCGAGGACGATGTGATGACGGCGTGCGCGGTCGCGCGTTCTTTAAACCTGCTTACCGACGACAAGCAGGCGATATCGGGCGACGCTTTGATGCAGTTTACCGACAGCGAGATAGCTGCTGTGTCGGACAGTTTGGTTGTTTATTCACGCATCAGCGAGCAGGACAAGGCGCGGGTCATCCGCGCATGGAAGAACAAGGGGCACACCGTACTTGCCGTAGGCAGCGGGATGCGTGAGCTGCCCGCGCTTAAGGCGGCGGATGTGGGCTGCTGTATGCGGGAATGCGCGGGCGAGGGGCTTAAATCGGTGTGCGATATGCTGGTAACCGACAACCGGTTCCCCACAATACTAGACGCCATTCTCGAGAGCCTTTTGGTTAAGGAAAACCTTTGGCAATCGGCGCGTTATGTGCTTGCCTCCTGCTTTTCGTTACTGTTTTCATCCGCCTGCGCCCTTGTGCTGGGTGTTCCCGTACTGATTACGCTTGCGCAGGTGCTGCTTGTTAATCTGTTCGTTTCGTTGTGCTTTGCGACGGCACTGGGCACCGAGCAGCAGAGACGCGACCGTCGCGGCTCTCAACCACAGTATGCGCTTACGCCGTCGTCTTACCTTTTTGCGGCGCTAAAGGGACTGCTCGCCGCCCTGTTTGTTGTAGGAGCGTACCTTGTGGGGGCGAAGCTGTTTATAACCGATCTCATGCCGCCCTCGCACGAGACGGGGTGCGCAATGGCCTTTTTTGTTCTGCTGCTTAGTCAGTGCGCGCTTGCCGCCTCCTGCCGCAGCAGAGCCGCCTCGGCGGTATCTCTCGGGTTATTATCCAGCCCCTTCTATAACGCCGCATTTTTTATTACGATATTGCTGTTTGTGGGGTGCGTCCTGCCTTTGGGCATGGATGGGTGGCTGGTATTTTCCCCTATCAGCATCGTGCACAGTGCGGCAGCCGGGCTTATCGCTGTTGTGTTTTCCTTTGTTCTGGCGTTGTGCCGCCTGCCCGCAATCCTGCGTACGGCAATGCTGGACCGTTTCGGTTAGCCTGACCACAAGATGCACGTTTCATTTTGTAATATTTGCACTAGCTTTTTATGCCCCGGATAGAGTAAAATAGGAGTAATGACGTTGTTACTGAAGTTTTCTATGAAGTACTCTATCTTCATAAAACGAGGGGGATGCCTATGCCGCGATATGGATTAAGGCGGTTATACCTGCTGCTACTGGTTCCGTTTTCCTTTGTTGCATTGCTTCTTGCAGCAAGAAACCCGGAACTGACAGAACAATATTATTCGCAGGGGCTTTACTCAATTATCGTGCCCGCGCTCACCTCTCTTGCCGGACTGTTTTTTGTATCTCTTGCCGAGCTTGCGATTGTTGTTGGCATTTTATCCTTTATTTTATACTCGGCACGTACGGTTCGTGCCGCAATAAAGGACAAGGACAGACGGGTTTATACCCTTTATACATATGCCGTCAATATTCTCGTCATCGCCGGGCTTTTGTATGCCGGATTTGTATTGCTGTGCGGGCTGAATTACCACCGTCTGCCGTTTTCCGACACGGCTGGGCTTACGGTGCGCGACTCTTCCGCCGCCGAGCTGGAGGCGTTGTGCCAAGAGCTGGCGACCGCCGCAAACGCCCAGGTTAAGCTGGTATCGGTGGGTCAGGACGGTACAACCGTCTTGACTACCAGTGAGTTTGAAACCGCTACCGCCGCCGTAAACGCAATGAAGAATATGTCTAAGGAGTACCCGTTTATGCGCGGGCTTTATTCGGTACCTAAGCCTGCCGCGTTTTCGTCCTTACTCTCCTACGCGCACATCTCTGGGGTATATATCCCCTATACCTTTGAGGCAACCTATAACACTCAGATACCCGACTTTAGTCTGCCCGCTACCATGTGCCATGAGCTTGCCCATCAACGGGGCTTTATGCGGGAGGATGAGGCAAACTTTATTGCCTACCTTGCATGCAGAAGCTCGGATAACTCCTATTTTAACTACTCGGGCACGCTGCACGCACTGTCTTTTTCAATGAGCTGGCTGCGCAAGCAAAACAGCGAACGGTACCATGACATTTATGAAGGTCTGGATGATACGATAAAGGCCGACTTTGCAGCATCCAGCCGGTTCTGGCAGCAGCACGAAGGCGCTGTCAGCCAGGTATCCGCTTCGGTTAACAACGTATACCTAAAGGCCAACAGCCAATCGGACGGAACGCAGAGCTACGGACGGATGGTAGACCTGCTGCTCGCCGAGTACCGCACGCGCCACGAACTGGCTTAACCATCACAAATAAATCACCCCCGCTAACGAGGTTCACATCCGAACCGTTAGTGGGGGTGATTTTTTATGCCTGTACGTCTTCCTGCCAGTCCTTACACACATCTACCCACGCCCTGCAGCCGGAATACTGCTCCAGCTCGTCGCAGGTTAGCTCGATGGCAGAATTTGAGCTGCCCGCCGCTGGGAACACCGTGTGAAAACGCCGAAGCGAAACATCAAGATAAACCTCGACCCGTTCGTTATCTATGGCAAACGGGCAGACACCGCCTACCGCGTGACCTGTCAGCCGCAGCGCATCCTCGGGTGCGAGCATACGCGCCTTTAAGCCAAACTGCGCCTTGAACCGCCCGTTGTCTATTCTGGCATCCCCTGCCGCAACCACCAGGATGCAGCCGTCGTCCTTTGAAAACGACAGAGTTTTTGCTATGCGGGCGGGTATTACCCCCGCTGCCTCGGCCGCCAGTGCCACCGTGGCGCTGGAAATCTCAAATTCCAGCACATCCCCGCCGCGACCAAAGCGGTCGAGATATGCCCTTACTATCTGTACCGACACCTTACTATGTCCCCCTTTGCAGAGTTGCCTTTTTGTGCTTTCTGTTTCTTATTTCATATGCAAAACAGCAAACAATATTATAGCACTGCAAAGCGCAAAAGTAAAACCCATACGGTTAGTCCAGAACCCTTCCGCGCGGCGGGGTCTCGTTCATGCGGTAGACCGAGACGGCACCGTCCCCGTCACAGGTGGCAAGCAAAACCGCACGGGCATCGCCGTACCCCTGCTCCTTTAGCTTTTTCATCAGCCACTGTTCGTTTCTGCCAATGCCTTTGAGGTTGTTAGCCATTACTTTTCCATCAATTATCACATTGGCAACCATACTCTCCTGCGCGGGGGCAAGGTTGAGGTCGTTGGGCTGAACGGGGCGTTTTTCACTGCGTGGCAGTACCGATAGATCGCCGTTTGTCTCGAGAATGGCGCAATAGATATCGGCGACATTGTAATAGCCCTTTATGCGGCACATCGATAACAGCTCGTTGATGTCGTAGTGCATCTTTTTCATGTTTTGCCTGATGATTTTACCGTCGTAGATTACGACCGTGGGGGTTCCGTCAAAAATTCGCCGCGCCTTGATTGATTTGCGGGCGATAACCGAGATTAGCACATCGGTCAGCGCGTAGGCTGTCATGCTGACAAGCGGGTGAATGTAGTGAATGTCGCGGTCCACCGCGAGGATGCCTACAATCGAGCCGATGGAGATGCCGATGATATAATCAAAGAACGTAAGCTGAGAGATTTGCTTTGCCCCCATGATTTTTGTAAGCAAAAACAAAAACACAATGGAACCGACCGATCGCACAATCGTGACCCCGATATCCAAAAAATACTCCACAATAGAACTCCCCCACAGAAACGATTCGCTCTCACGGCTAAAACTATTGTTGTCCGAACTGCCGGGAATATGAACGCAAAAATGCCCTGACGCGGTCGCGTCAGGGCAAAGTATAGCGAATTACTTGCTTGCGGCAGTCTGAGCATCCTCAAACACAAAGCCTTTTTTGCCTGCCTGTGCGTCATCAAACAGTCCCAAAAAGTCCAAAGTCGCAAAGTAGTCAAACGGGGTTTCGGCACGGCGAATCAGCTTGGTCGTGCCGTCTTCCTTCAGCAGTACCTCGGCGGAGCGGAGCTTGCCGTTATAGTTGTAGCCCATTGCAAAGCCGTGCGCGCCGGTATCGTGCAGATATAACACATCGCCGATTGCAATCTCGGGCAGCATGCGGTCAATGGCAAACTTGTCGTTGTTCTCGCAAAGGCCGCCGGTTACGTCGTACTTAAAATCGCAAGGCGCGTCCTCCTTGCCCATGACGGTGATGTGGTGATACGCGCCGTAAATCGCGGGGCGCATGAGGTTTGCGGCACACGCATCCAACCCCACATACTCCTTATAGATGTGCTTTTGGTGGATGACAGTGGCAATCAGCGCGCCGTGAGGAGCCAACATAAACCGCCCAAGCTCGGTAAAGATGCGAACCTCCCCCATGCCGGCGGGGACGAGCACCTCTTCAAACGCATCCCTGACGCCTTCGCCGATGGCATAGATGTCGTTGGCCTCCTGTCCCGGACGGTACGCGATGCCCACGCCGCCCGACAGGTTGATAAACGAAATCTCCGCGCCCGTTTCGCGCGCAAGCTCCACAGCGGTTTGAAACAGAATGCGGGCAAGGTGTGGGTAATAGGCGTTGCTGACGGTGTTGCTTGCCAAAAAGGCATGGATGCCAAAGCGTTTCGCGCCCTTTTGCATCAGCTTTTTCATCGCCTCGGCCATCTGTGGACGGGTCAGTCCGTATTTTGCGTCTCCGGGGGTGTCCATAATCTCGTTGCCCAAAGAAAAATCTCCACCCGGGTTGTAGCGCAGGCTGATGGTCTCGGGTATACCCGCAATCTCCTCCAAAAACTCGATGTGGGTGATGTCGTCGAGGTTAATGGTTACCCCAAGTCGCGCCGCCAGCGCATAGTCCTCGCGCGGGGTGACGTTGGAGGAGAACATGATCTCGTCGCCCTCAAAGCCCACGGCGTCGGACAGCATAAGCTCGGTGTAGGACGAACAATCGGCACCGCAACCCTCCTCACGCAGAATACGCAGAATCTCGGGGTTTGGGGTTGCCTTTACCGCAAAGTACTCTTTAAAGCCTTTGTTCCACGAAAACGCCTTGTACAGGTCGCGGGCGGTTTTTCTAATACCCGCTTCGTCGTACAGGTGAAACGGGGTGGGATACTGCGCGGTAATCTCCTTAAGCTGCTCAAAGGACACAAACGGAACCTTATTCATTGTACTTCCTCCATGCTTTTGCAATGTTCTATCTATTATTATTTTGCGCAATGCTGCAGTTTAAGCCAAGCCCTACCCTCGAGCAAACCCCAGATAGTCGGTTCCCTGAAAGGTTAAGCTGCCCGCGTCACCCTCTACAAGGTAGCCGATCTCGTTCTGCGGGATTATAAGCTCCATCCGGTCGCCACTCTCCACCTCAAAGGTTGCGTAGTAGGTGGTATGCGTCATACCACCCGTTGAATGCACGACATCCCCCGTATGGTGGTGGCTACTACCGTGACCGCGCACATCGGTGCGCTTGGATACCACCCTGGCACGTACGGTTAGGCGCGGTTGAGAACGGTTAAAGCTTTTTTGCTTTACACCTTTTGCGATAGTTACCGCAAACAGTGCAAATACGGCTATAAACATGATTATAACAAAAAACGGTATAATGCTGAACATGATATCGAATGTTCCAAACCCATATCCCATTGTATTCCCTCCACACGCCCAAACAGCGGTTACAGCGCGGATACCATTTTAATAGAATCAATCGGACTGTAAGCCGCCATAGGTGCCATATCTTTTGAGCCGCCGATAATATTTACATTAATTGAATTAACTATACCATATTTCTCCGCATGAAAAAAGAGACAATACTACAATGTTCCCTTACGATTTGGACACGAGACTGTATATTTCGCTTTTGCGGTGTCCGGTTTTAGCCGCCGCCTGCTTTGCCGCCTCGCTGAGCGAAAGCCCCTGTGCCGCAAGTTCCGTGGCAAGCTGCGCCGCCTCTTGAATACTGACCCGCTCCACTTCTTTTTTGGGCGCGCCTTCTACAATCAGCACAAACTCCCCCCGGGGCGCGGTTTGTTTATAATATGCCACAGCCTGCGAAAGGGTTGAGCACAAAACCTCCTCGTGCAGCTTGGTAAGCTCCCGCGCCAGCGAGATGCGGCGGTCGCCAAAAACACGCAGCATATCCTCCAGCGTAGATATAAGCTTATGGGGCGCTTCGTAAAAGATTAGTGTACGGGGGTTGTCCTTTACTTCGTCTAAGTGCTCGGCACGCGCCTTTTTTGCGGTGCTTAAAAAGCCCTCGAACGAAAACCGAGAGGTGGTAAGCCCTGAAACTGCGAGGGCCGAAATGGCAGCGCTGGGTCCCGGCACCACCTCGATGGGCACTCCGCGTGCTCTGCATAGACGAACCAGATCCTCACCCGGGTCGCTGATGCAGGGCATGCCCGCATCGGTGACAATCGCGCATTGTTCCCCGCCCAGGATGCGTGATATGATAAGCTCCCCTCGTTCGCGCAGGTTGTGCTCATAATAGCTTACCATTGGTTTTTTTATGCCAAAGTGATTGAGCAGCTTCAGGGTCACGCGGGTATCCTCGGCGGCGATGAAATCCACCGATTGCAGCACCTGTACGGCGCGGGGAGACAGGTCTCCCAGGTTCCCGATTGGCGTGCCGACGACATACAGCTTCATGCAATGACCCTACCTTTATTGAATATGATGTTTGCGCCCGTTAACGCGGGGGCAGGTTATCCTCTTTGCCGTACAGGTCGAGCAGCTCGCGCGAAAATCCGCCCTCGCCCTCGATAAGAAACGGCTGTTCCACCTGCAAAAACGGCTTTGCGCCCTTTTTCCCCTCCGCCAAAACCAGCCACGGCGCGGTATCGGGACGCTGGTGCACAAATCGCAGGCGTTTTGGCTCTATCCCATTTTGCCGCATTGCCTCAAGCACGTCGCACAGGCGCTCGGGGCGCTGGCACACACACAGCCTGCCGCCAAACCGCAGCAGCTGCGAGGCGGCTTTTGCCACATCGTAAGCCGTACACATGGTTTCGTGCCGCGCGATGCGGTCGCTCTGTGTCTCGCTTAGTATGCCCGTCTGTGCCGCTTTATAGGGTGGGTTACAGCTTACCACATCAAACACACCCGCTTCCAATACGCCGCTTAGCTCCCGTAAATCGGCCTGCAGGGGGGTGACAATACCGTCTAGCCCGTTTAAAGCAACCGAGCGGTGCATCAACAGCGCGCCTTGCTCCTGCAGCTCCACTGCCGCAATGCGCTTTGGCTTGTACACATCACACCAGATAAACGGGATGATGCCGCAGCCCGAGCCGAGATCGCAGCAAACATCCTTACGGCGGGGCGCAGTAAACCCGGCAAGCAAAAACGCGTCGGTACCAAATTTGTGTGCGTCGCTTACATATAGCTTTGTGCCGTGCGAAAGCTGTTCTACCGGGTAGCTCGTAATCCTGTTATCCATGGGTATATCACGGTTTCCTTTGCGACGGAATACTCCGTTTATTTCGTAGCATAGCGCAGGGCAGCCCTCGTAGGGCTAAATAAATAATAACTATTTTAACACAATACGCAAAAAGAATAAAGCGGATGCCCATAACGGCACCCGCTTTATAACGGCATGTTTCAAGATATGTATGAAACAGCTTTTGCTTAAAGGTTAACCCCTTTTGGCATTATGCCTTGGGCTGAGGAGCCTCTACGGGGCAAACACCGGCGCAAGCGCCGCAATCGATGCAGGTAGCCTCGTCGATGACGTAGATGGAATCCCCGGCAGAAATCGCCGATACAGGGCACTCCGCCTCACATGCGCCGCAGCTGATGCACTCTTCAGAAATAAAATATGCCATACAACAAACACCTCCTTTTCGGATGGTTTTATTGTAACACAAACGCTCGAAAAAGCAAGATGTTATTGCTTTAAAACCGCTTGAAACACACGCAAAACCGACGGCTATCACCAACTTGTGGCATAAAAATACAACAGGGCGTATGATGGTAAAATAAACAGCCGGTATGATACCAAATTTGCTTATACTGTGTACGATAAAGCTTCATAAAAGCCATTAACTCGAGCTTTTATTCTGACATAATTAAATTAAATCAGCTATTCAAAAAATACATTGACAACTATACTTAATGGGTGTATTATACGGTTATAGAAAAACATATGAATAGTTGTTCATACGTTAATGTGAACAGGAGGGTTTGCTATGCCTCATTCAAACGATTTGCAGCCTGCACATGAAGCCGGGCAGTGCAGCTGTAAGCACCATTCATTCGATTTACCCCCCGCCCCTGCACAGTGCGACGGGCAGGATGCCTGCGACGAGCAGATTATTAACATCCTTTCCGACAACCTGACTCCAGATGATTTTACACAGTATATTCCAAAACCCGCGGAGCTGAGCAGGCTGACCGATTCCTTTAAGGTATACGGCGATTCCACCCGCTTAAAGATTATCTTTTTACTGAATAGCCGTGAGCTGTGTGTTTGCGATATTGCTTATATTCTTAGCATGGGGCAATCCGCGGTGTCACATCAGCTGCGCATCCTTCGCGCTGCTAACCTTGTAAAAACTCGGCGCGACGGTAAGTCCATCTTTTACTCGCTTGATGACGAGCATGTCAGCCGTATCCTGCTCACGGGGCTTGAGCATATCAGGGAGGAGCATCAACATGAAGACGATTAAGCTGCGGATGCAGGGGTTGCACTGCGCAAGCTGTGCACAAAAGATAGAACAGCGCGTGGGTTCGCTACAGCAGGTAAGCGACACTATGCTGAGCTTTACCACCAACGAGCTGCGCTTTACAATGGGCGAAGACGCTTCCGCCGACACCCCCGTGCTGGCGGAGCAGATTATACACGCCGCCGAAAAGGGCGTGGCGGTGATTGGGGTTACGGTAACCGACCGTCAGGGTAACGAAGTACAGTTTTCCACCACAAAGGCCGCGGCAGAGATGCTGGCGGGCGGTACCGACTACGAGCAGTCCGTCCCGGAAAATGACAGGCAGACCGATGAGGGGCACAAAAACAAGCGGCGTTTGGATTATCACCTGTTGCTGCTGGTGTCTTCGGCAGTGCTGTTTGGGCTGTCGTTTCTGCCCATACTTCCCACGCTTGCCGGCACCCTTTTGCAGCTTGCCGCAATCGCGGCGTCGGGGTACCCCATCTTTATTGAGGGCGTTAAAAAGCTGTTTCGGCTTGATATAGAAGAAGAACTGCTGATGATGATTGCCGTCATTGCCGCGTGTGCGCTGGGCGAGTTCCCCGAGGCGGCGATGGTTACGCTGTTGTTTCGTGCCGGTACTTATCTGGAAGAGCTTGCGGTCGCACGCTCGAAAAAGAGCATTACGCGCCTGACCTCCATTCGCCCCGATGTGGCGAATGTAGTGGACGCGGTGGGAGAGGCAAAAACGCTTGCCGCCAAAGACGTACCCATCGGCTCGATTATCCTCATTAAGCCCGGCGAGCGCGTGCCGTTAGACGCGGTGGTTGTTTCGGGCAGCTCAGATATGGATCACTCGGTCATCACCGGCGAGAGCGTACCGGTGGCGGTATCCCCCGGCGAGCGTGTGCTTTCGGGCACGGTCAACGGCGCAGGGCTGCTTACCTGTAAGACCACGGGAGACTTTAAGACCTCTACCGCCAGCCGCATTATCGAGCTGGTGGAAGGCTCGCTTGCCAAAAAGGGCAAAACCGAGCGGCTGATTACCCGTTTTGCGCGGTACTATACCCCCGCCGTTATCGTACTTGCGGTAATCATTGCGGTGTTTCCGCCGCTGCTTAACCTGGGCGAATTCTCCACATGGCTGTACCGCTCGTTGATCTTCTTGGTCGCTGCTTGTCCCTGCGCGCTGGTCATTGCCGTGCCGCTCGGTTTCTTTGCGGGCATCGGTTCGGTATCCCGACTTGGCGTGCTGGTCAAGGGCGGGCGATACCTAGAAGCGCTTTCGCGCTGTGATGCCGTGGTGTTTGATAAAACCGGAACACTCACCAGCGGCAAGCTGCGGGTTTCTAACGTCGTCAGTGTCTCGGATTCGAGTGAGGAAGAGCTCTTACGCCTTGCCACCATCTGCGAGGTGTTCTCAAACCACCCTGTCGCCAAAGCGGTGGTGGAGCATTACGGCGCGCCGGTACCGAGCGGCAGTGTATTGTCGTTTGAGGAACAGGCGGGTATGGGCATTCGTGCGCAGCACCTTGCGGGCGAGCTGTTGTGCGGCTCCGAGCGCCTGATGCGCGTGAACGGCATCTCGTTGGACGGCATCCCCCCCGCCGCCGTGTATGTGGCGGAAAACGGCACCCTCCTTGGCTACATCGAGATAGCGGATACCCTGCGCCCCGACGCGGCGACTGCAATTGCCGCCCTGCGCGAAGCGGGGGTGGGGCGAGTATCCATTCTGACCGGAGACAGCGAGCGCGCCGCGCAGCTGGTAACCAAGGCGAGCGGAGCGGACGGCTACCACGCCTCCCTAATGCCATCGGGTAAGGTAGATGCACTGATGGAGGAAAAACAACGCAGCAAGACAGTCGCCTTTGTGGGTGACGGCATTAACGACGCGCCTGTGCTGGCCGCCGCCGACGTGGGCATTGCGATGGGGCTTGGCTCGGACGCCGCCATCGACGCGGCAGACGCTGTGCTGGTAAGCGAGAACCTCACCTCCCTGCCCGCCGCTATCCGTCTTTCCCGCCGGGCAATGCGGGTGATTGTGTTTAATATTGTGTTCGCACTTGCCGTGAAAGCGGCGGTGCTTGTGCTTGGCGTTGTGGGGCTTGGGGCGATGTGGCACGCCGTTTTTGCCGACGTGGGCGTCACGCTGATAGCGGTACTCAACACCACCCGTATCCTGCGCATGTATAAAGGCGAACAGGCAGCGCGCCCGTCCAAAAGCAGGTGGGCGGCAGCTTAATCTCACATAACATGGTTTGGGAGCGTCCGTTGCGGGACGCTCCCTGTTTTTTACCTATTGCTCCGCCGCGCCAAACCGAACCTCACTGAGGTCCGCCAACACCGCGCCGGTGTAGTAATGGGCCAATATCTCGTCGTATGTGGCACCCTGTCTTGCCATATAGTCGGCGCCGTACTGGCTAAGACCCACGCCATGCCCGTAGCCCAGGGTGGTAAAAGTGAACTTACCGTTTGAATACTGCACCGTAAAGTTTGCCGAACGCAGGGAGAACATCTCGCGTGCCTCCTGCCCCGTCATGGTCACATCTCCCGCCATCAGCTCGGTGATGGTACCCGATTGGCTGCGGTTTTTTTCTGCAAACCACTTTGTCTTATCGGTGGGCAGCTTGATGTCGGGGTACCTTGCCACCAACAGCCCTTTTACCTCGTCGGTAGTCACATCGGTTTCCACCTCAAAGCTGCGTGCAAGCACATCCCCCGCGCTCTCTACCGGTACAAGGTAGGGCACACCTGTGAGCCACACCGTCTCGGCGCTCTCGGTCAGCCCGGCGGACATCGAGTGGTATGCCGCGATAATCGGCTCGCTTTGGTACACCAGAACCTTGCCCAGCACCTCGTCACACGCGCCGGCTATGCGGCTCCAGTATACGTCAAAGTTGTCCCCAAACCACACGCGCGCCAGCTCCTCGGTCATATACCCCTTGTAATTGGACGGGTCAGCTTCAAAATCCGCGCCATCTGCTGACGGGTTCGCCGCATTGGCGACGTCGAGCTTTTTACGCAGTGCATAGGTGTGCGCGGCGACCGCCTGCGCCTTTAATGCCTCTATACTAAACGAGGCGGGCATCTCGCTTGCCACCGCTCCGATTACGTAGTCTCTGGCGGATACCGTCTCCACCTTACCCGTAGACACATTTTTAATGCGAAAGTCTGTCAATCCCTCAGGCTGGTTTGCCGCCCCCTGCTCCCCATACTCGGCAATCAGATCGTCGAGTGCTTGCCGCGCGTCCTCGTTGGGGTCGAGGTTGTCCTGTACCAGCTCTGCCTGCGAGGAGGGTGTGCTCTGTGTTTTGCCCTTATCAGAGCGGTCTGCCGCGGTGTCAAACGGATTAAGCAGCCCGACGTTTTCACCTCCCATTGCGATAAGCGGTATGAGTACCAGCGCAAGCAGCAGTAAAAGCGCTAAGACGATACTTTCCTTCAATCTTGTCCCTCTCCTTTCCTCGGGTTTTCACTACTTGTGTCGAAATGACGGAATGCACATGGTTCGCTTCATTTTTTCATCGTTATTATATTGACAAGGTGTTGCCCATCATGTAAAATGATGATACTGGGTTAGTGCACTCTCGCCTTGATAACATCAGCATTTTATCATCATTTACAGGGATAATTTCGCGCGAAAGACTTCACCTCGCTGTTGCGTCAGCACTTGATTTAGCATGGTAGCATAATAAGTTTATGCAGTTTTATGCAACTCAAGTTGCAATGCAGTATAGCCCAGAATCATCACAATTCTTACGGGAGGGACGAAAGGAATGCAATACAACCAAAGCACTCTCTACAACATCGGGGAGGAGCAGGCAAAAGCCATTAGAATCTTATGCGAGGAGTACACCAAGTATAACAAGATTGACCCTGCCCTTTACGACAAATTTAACGTCAAGCGCGGCCTGCGCAACCAGGACGGTACCGGTGTTGTTGCGGGCATCACCCATATCTGTAACGTTCACGGTTATGTTTTGAGCGAAGGTGAGCGCGTACCGATTGACGGCGAGCTGATCTACCGTGGAATTAATATCCGCGAGATTATCGACGGCTGCCACTGCGAAAACCGTTTTGGTTATGAAGAGACGGTCTGGCTGCTTTTATTTGGCAGTTTACCCACCCAAGACCAGCTTGCGTATTTTAAGCAGACGCTCTGCTTGTTCCGCGAGCTGCCCACCCGTTTTGCAAACGACGTTATAATAAACGCCCCCTCCGCCGATATTATGAATATGCTCTCGCGCGCCGTGCAGGCACTTTACAGCTTTGACGAGCGTGCGGACGATACCTCCCTTGAAAATGTCATGCGTCAGTGCATTGAGCTGATTGCGCGTCTGCCCTCCATTATGGTTAACGCATATCAAGTTAAACGCCGTGCCTTTGACGGCGAAAGCATGGTGCTTCACCCTTCCATTGCCGAGCACAGCTGTGCCGAAAACATTCTGTCCACCATCCGCGCCGACCGCGAGTTTACCGCCGAAGAAGCAAAGCTTCTTGACCTGATGTTGATTCTGCACGCCGAGCACGGCGGCGGTAACAACTCCTCGTTTGTGTGCCGCGTCCTTTCGTCGTCCGGTACCGATACATACTCCGCCATCTCCGGTGCCATCGGCTCGCTAAAGGGCCCCAAGCACGGCGGCGCAAACGCCAAGGTGATGGAGATGCTTGATCACATCAAGTCCGGCGTACGCAACTGGGAAAGCGAAGGCGAGGTTGCCGACTTTTTGCGCAAGATTATTAATAAGCAGGCAGGCGACGGTTCGGGGCTTATCTATGGAATCGGTCACGCCATCTATTCCAAAAGCGACCCGCGCGCGGTTATCCTTAAAGAAAGAGCACACGAGCTTTCTTCGGGCGGGGAGTATGAGCCGGAGTTTCGCCTGATGGAGCTGATTGAGCGTCTGGCGCCTGAGGTTTTTTACGAGTTCAAGGGCGATGGCAAGGTGCTTAGCGCAAACGTAGACTTTTATTCGGGGCTTGTGTACAAGATGCTGCGTATACCGCCCGAGCTGTTTACCCCCATGTTTGCCGTTGCGCGCATGGGCGGCTGGAGCGCACACCGCATCGAGGAGCTGACCACCTGCTCGCGCATTATTCGCCCCGCATACAAGGCAATTGAGCGCGGGCGTCAGTATGTGCCCATTACCGAGCGCTGATTATTCGCGTACATTATTATTGATTTGACAAGAACCGTCCTTATTTCGGGCGGTTCTTTTGTTTGTATTTTCCACCGGGGTGTGCTATAATATCGCAAGAATGCCACATAGATGGAGTGATAATTTTTGAAGCGAAAAACGATATGTGCGCTTGCGGTTGTTGCCGCCGCGGTGTTCACGGCAGTACGGGTTTGGCAGTATCTTTGGATTATTAACGTTTCCACAGGCTTTTTTACCGATATTGACGGGTCGGTGTATCTGCTATACGGCGGGCTTGCGGTGTTTTTTGTGCTTGCTGCGCTTACAAGCTTTTTTGATAAGACCATCGCCCAGGCTCGCACCTCCTTTTTAAACAGCCGACTGACCGGAGTAGGGTTGCTGCTGGCGGGCGGTACCAACCTATTTGCCAGCGCCTTTATGCTGGCAGGCATTATGGACGGCAGAACAATCAAGCTGGTCACCGCATCGGAGGCGTTGCTTGGGTTTGCCGCAGCTCTGGTTCTTTTATATTTCGGGGTGCTTACCGTGGGCAAGCGGGAGATTCGTCATAAATTCCTGCCGCTCGTACCGCTTGTTTGGGTTGTCATTCGTTTGCTAAACGAGTTCCGGCGTACCAGCACCGTGCTTACCATCAGTGAGAATCTGCTTTTACTGCTTAGCCTTGTTGCGTTATGCATTTATTTTATGTACTTTGCGTTTGCCGTTGCCGGTTTGTTTAGCAAAACCGGCGCGCGCTGGCTGTTCCTGAGCTCCGTTGTGGGGGTCGCTTTACTGGTACCTGCCACGCTGGGTATGCTAATTGCCGCTAGTGCCAACGCCTTTTACACGCTGGAACCCATCTGGTACATTGAGCGGATTGCGCTGCTTTGTCTTGCGCCGTTAATGCTTAGCACCGCATACTTTACCGCCTTTGAAAAGCAACAAACCGCTAACCCCGCCGTCCCTACCCCCGAGGTCGTGGAGGGGGACACCGCCGCGAACTGAGAATGCTCTTTATCCTAAGCAAAACCCGCCCGCAGCAATGCGGACGGGTTTTTAATTTGTAACTGGTCGGCAACAACGCCTATTCGAGGTTTAGGCGCTTTGTTAGAATGCGCTCACTGACAATGTAGTACGCCGCACCCATGATGAGATTGAGCACGGTTATGCCGGCAAGCAAACCCGTAAAAAACTCTGCGGGGGGTACTGCATTATCCACAAATGCGTGGGGCATGGCAAGATACAGCACGCCTACAAGCAGGCTGGTGATAATCTGAGAAACCGTGTTAAGCACAAGGAATGCGCCGAACGAGGCAACCAGCTTGTGGCGCGAGAACAACTGACCGATGGAGATGGATGCGTATAAAAACAGGATTCCCGTAAACAGCGAGACCACAATTGCCGCGACAAACCACGCCGTCGTAGCCCCTAAGCTTAGGTTAATTTTCGCAAACTCCATGACGGCATCCGCAAGTGCTTTGCGTATTTCTGCCATTGTGCTCGGCTGTGCAACCATAAGTAGCACAGAACCGATTACAACAAGCGCACTAATCAGCTGCCACGCGGCGGCGATCAGCAGCTTTGCGGTGATGTTCTGCCATGTCTTTACCGGCAGGGTAAACATCAAATACCCTTCGTCGCCCAACAGATTTTTATAAAAACGCTGAATGATGATAAACAGGGTTAGCGCCAGTGTCGCAACAATTGCAAGCGCATATGTGGCGCCTGAAAGACCTGCCACAAACGCCATCCAGCCCTCTGAAACGTTTAATGAGATAAAGATACGGTTAATTAGTGCGAAAACCACTACCGCCAGATAAAACGGTACAAAGATGCGTGCGGTTGCCTTCCACTCGTACTTAAGCAATTTTCCTAACATTTGAACACCTCCCGAAACAGTGCGTCTACCGATTTTCCGTGACGGTCGCGAATCTCATCCACGCTGCCTGTAAGCCGAACTGTGCCGCCGGATAGGAATATTACGTCGTCAAGCACCTGCTCAATGTCTGAAATCAGGTGGGTGGAGAGGATTACCGTCGCATTTTCGTTGTAGTTTGTCAAGATGGTGTTCAGGATATAATCCCGGGCCGCCGGGTCGACGCCGCCGATCGGCTCGTCAAGCAGGTACAGGTCCGCCTCGCGGCTCATAACAAGGATGAGCTGCACCTTCTCGCGCGTACCCTTGGACATTGTTTTAAGTCTGTCCTGCGCGCCGATGCCAAGCTTGCCCAGCATGTCGTACGCCTTTTGGGTGTTAAAGTTATCATAAAAATCCGCAAAAAATGCGATCATGTCGCTGACGCGCATCCAGTCACATAGATAGGTGCGCTCGGGCAGATAAGACACGATGCGTTTGGTCTGTACGCCCGGTTTTTCGCCTGCAATCAGCACGTCGCCCGCCGTGGGGGTTAACAGCCCGTTGGCAATCTTAATTAGCGTGCTTTTTCCGCTTCCGTTGGGTCCCAGCAAACCGACGATGCGTCCGCGATTCACGGTAACACTTACGCCGGAAAGCGCAGCCTTGCCGGAATAGGACTTTGAAAGATTTCTGCACTCAAAGATGGTTTCGTTCATCGTCCGTTCTCCTCCCCTGTTTTTGTCATTAACTCAATTGTTTGGTCTTTGCTCAAGCCAATCTGCCCCATCCGCTCTAAAAACTCAGCAATCAGCTGTGTGGCAAGCTCGGTTTTCAGTCCCGTTATCATACCCTCATCCTCCGTAATATAGCGCCCGCTGGTGCGCTGTGCAAAAACAAGCCCGCTCTGCTCAAGGTCTGCCAGCGCCTTTTGCATGGTGTTGGGGTTTACCGCCGCTTCAGCTGCCAGATCGCGCACAGACGGCAACTTATCGCCCGGCTTATACGCGCCCGACACAATCATCAGCTGGATATGCTCCACAAGCTGCTTAAAAATCGGTCGGTCGTTTTTCAGTTCCCACGTCAATCTCCCATCCTCCTTTTGTATTACTGTACTAAGAACTTAATACAATAATACAGTAATACAATTTGAATGTCAATCCTTTTTTCTAATAAATCTTTCTATACAAAAAATAAGCGCGCACTCTTTATTTAAGAGGCGCACTTATGTTACTGTTTGAAAAAGATATGCTTTGCTTAAACATGCAAACGGCGGATGATTTTACACACCACGGTGTTTTCGAGTACCAGCGGCTGGTTGTTGGTAAAAAACACGATGCCGTCGGTGGGCGCAAGCACCCTTGCCAGCACGGTGCCTTCGTACGGATGCAGAATCTCTGCCACCGCCTCGCCAAAGCCCACCTCGTCGTTGGGGGATTTCAGGCGGCGAAAAATTCCACCCGCAGTGGTTTTAACGGAAACCAACTCCTCCTCCTGCACTACACTGGACAGATACCCGCCGTGGCTGGAGTACTTGACAATGCCCATACGCACCAAAAAGCGCAGCACGGCCCCCACCCCCAGTGCTGCGGAGCGTTCGTCAATCGCTTCGGTCTGGTTGGTGTATACCGAAAAGGCGTTTACCTTCCACTTTTGCAGGTTGTAGTTGAGGGTGGAGGTATCCACCGGGCTTGGTTTGCGAACCACCACATAGGGCAGACCAAACAGCGCCGCTAAGCTGGTGGTTTGAAAGCCGGTTTCCATCATCCGCACATGGGGAATAAAGTCGCCCGGCATATAAAACGACGCAAACTGAACCCCATAGCGGTACAGTTGCGTTTGCGCAAACACCGCAGCCGCAATGCGCTGGGTGACTTCGCCCCGCTCGTTGCCCGGAAACATGCGGTTGATGTCGGAATTATCCACCGCCCAAAACCGCTTGCCGATGTTCATCGAGAAGCTGTTGACCGAGGGGATGACCAATATCTCCTTCCCCGCGGCAATGGCGCCCTTTTCCTCTAACCGGCGCAACGTGGCGATGAGCTGCGAGCACATATACAGCTGCTGAACCTCGTTGCCGCGAATCGCCCCCACGATACAGGCGGTTGGTTCGTCGCCCCCGAACCGGTAGCCGTGTATATGAAACTCGCCCCGGTAGGGGGCTTGCAGCGAGTAGATTATCTCATTTTTCATTGTTGCGTCCAAGCCTTTCTATGGAAATACACTTCTTTGGGGCTGTTTCTTTGACAAGCGGTACGGCTTACCCCTCCAGTACCCTTGCCATCAGCGAGCCTTTGTACACCACGGGGTATTCGCGCAAGGAAAATACAATGCCCTTGCCCGGAGCGGTCACCACCTGCTCCACCCTCCCCAGCGCGGGGTTCACAATCTCGCCCAGCACCTCGTCCTTCTGTACGGTTTTTCCGTGCACATCGCGGGGCAAAAACACGCCGGAGGCGGAGGCACTTACAAACGAAACCTTGTAATCGGTAGAGAGCATCGGCTCGTTGAGGAGGGTGGGCGGTGCGCTCCACAACCCCAGTGTGTGTAACAGCGCGAATATACCGTCCACAAGCCGGTTTCCATACGCGGTGTCTATACGCATGCCAACGCCCATCTCTACCGCAAGGGTGGGCACACCAGCGGTGTTAAGACTGTAAGCAAGCGTCGCCTGCAAAACTGTCAGCGAACGGTACACCCAAACAAGGTCGGCATTCAGCAGTCTGGCATAGGGCATTAGCTTCGCAGCGCTTTCATCGCTCACGCGCACCTGCATCAGCTCGCGCAAATAAATATTGCTTGAATGGATGTCTACACACAGGTCGGCACCCATCATATCCTCGGTAATCATCGCCGCAATAAACTCGGCACTTGCCCCCGTATCCGACCCCGGAAAGATGCTGTTTAAGTCAAGGTCAAACATCGGAATACCGCGGCTGATGCAATCCATCCCAAGGGGGTTCAGACATGGGTAGATATCCACCGTGCCGGTGAGCATATGCGGATTTTCATTAATGCGCCGTATCAGCTCGTAACACACGTACTGGCCGTCCAGCTCGTCGCCGTGGGTACCGGTAACAATGCAAACGCGTTTCTCTCGCTTTGCTTTGTCCGGCGAAGCCAGCCGATTCTTCTTTATTACAATGCGTTCGTCAACCGGAAGCCCGATTGAGACTACCTCTTGCAGCATAGGGGATTCCTCCTGTAACGGTGATGACATAAAACAGCGACATATATCTATTCGATATATGTTCAGTATAGCCAATTGCCAGTAGTGAAATCGGAAAAACAAAAAAGGCAAGGGCACCAATCCATGGCGCCCTTGCCTACCGTTATTGTAACGTGTTTTTAGCGGGGTGTCAATACAGCGAAGCTTATTGCGCAACCGTTCCCGAACGACTTGTGCTTTTTGCGGGTTTACCGCCGCGCTTTCTGTGCTGCTGACCGTACGCGATACGCAGCAACAGACGATCGGATACAAACCGTGAGAAGAAGCGAATCGCCTTCATCTGGTCGCCCGGAATGATAACAAGCTTTTTCGCAAACATCTGCTTGATGCCGTACCTTGCCACATATTCGCTGGAAAGCCCTTTTAGGCTAAAATCCACCCCCGCGGTGCTGTCAAACTCGGTGCGAACAGGCCCCGGGCAGAGCACGCTGACCGAGACAGCGCTCCCCTTGCGGCGCAGCTCCTCGCTGATCGCCTGCGTCAGGCGCAGAACATAAGCTTTTGTCGCATAATAAGTCGCCATAAGCGGCCCCGGCAAAAACGCAGCCGAGGATGCCACGTTGAGGATGTAGCCCCGGTTTGCCTTAACAAAACCCCGTAAAAACAGCTTGGTTAAGATATGCACCGCGCGGATGTTAACGTCTATCATCTCAAGCTCGCGCTCAAGGTCGCTCTCATCAAAGGCGCCAAACATTCCGTAGCCCGCGTTGTTGATGAGAACATCGATGCGTTCTCCCCTTACCCGCTCATACAGGCTGTGGCAGTCCTGTGCTTTTGTCAGGTCAAACGGCAGTACCGTAACGCTGCATGGCAGTTCCTTTTTCAGCTCCAGCAAGCGATCCTCCCTGCGGGCGGTTAAAATCAGGTCATATCCCATCCCCGAAAGCACACGCGCCATATCCCGCCCAATCCCTGAGCTTGCCCCTGTTATTAATGCCTTCATAAACGTTTACTTCCTTTGCTCTATCGTTGTGTGTTGGATTGGGGTTTTAGCATCTGTACAATCCATTCCGGCTCGGGCAGCGGCATTGACGGGGTTAACGCCGCATACTCCGCTATGCCCTGAATCGCACCCCAGAAGGCAACGGCAATCGCGTAGGGGTTGCCCTCCCGAATCTGCCCTGCCTGCTGCCCCTTCTTTATTACTTCGATAATCGGCGTTACCATGTCAAAGCCGCCGACCAACCGCTTTACCGATTCGGGCGCATCGTCCGAATTCATCGTTTGCACCATAAGGATAAACATCTTAGCCGTAAACGAACTTTCGCGCAGCGCGTCGAAAATCTGTTTTGCTATCGCAGAAAATACGTCTATGGGCGACGACGCGCTCAGGCAATGATCAAACAATTCACGAGGTGAGTTTACCCCTACCAGGATAAGCTCCTCGTAAACCTTTTCCTTGCTCTCAAAGTAGTTAAAAAACAGCCCGGTGCTTATTGAAAGACGTGCAGCGATATCCCGGATTCCGGTTGCCGCATACCCGCGGGTAATGAACAGATCCATCGCGCATTCCATAATCTGCATCGTGCGCATCTGCCTATGCTGCTCTCGTTTGTCCATACCCTTCCCTTTCTGTGTTAGCGCAGGTATTTCAGCGTATTCATCGCCGCACTGTGCCCCGAAGCGACTGCCGTACAGATACCGCCGCCCACGGTAACCCACTGACCGGCAAGAACCAGCCCGTTTACCCCGTCAATGGTGGGTTTTATCTGCATTCCTACCGTCTTTGCGGTCGGTGCAAAGCCCTCCCACGAGGCTTTGTACAGGTTGGCATACCGCACATAGGTTGCGGGGGTCGCGACATCAACAACCGCTACGGCATCCGCAAAACCGGGTACCCGTCGCTCCATTGCCTGTACCGCTTCGTCGGCAAGCTGCGCTTTGCGCGCGCGGTATGCTGTGATATCGGTGTTGCGCAGGTTCTGCCAGTAGTCAAGGGGGGCGCCCATCAGCAGCATTACGCTGCTGTGACCGTCCGGTGCCGCGGTGGGGTCAAACTCAAACGCGTTGATAGAAATGCCGAACACGTCCTGATAGTCGGGTGTTCCCCTTTCGCCTGCGCAGGAGATTTCATCCTTACAGGAGTAGTTTACCGAGTAAGGAAGACCGAGCTTCTTGTTTAATCCAAACGACACAATGCAAAGCGGGTCAAACAACGGCGCCTCCCGCAGCATTGCCTCTAGCTGCGGGTGGTGGTACTGCCCGTCGAGCATGCGGTAGATGGTATCGTACATATCGCAGGCGGCAATCACCGCGTCTGCCGGATAGCGTACATCGTTTGCATGCACCGCTACCGCCCTGCCGTCTTTCACCTCAATCCGATTGACCCGAGTGGAAAGATGCAGCGTGCCGCCGAGTGAAAGGTACTTGTCGGTCATGCGCTTTATCACATCCCGCGCGCCGCCAATTGGGTAGCCCGCGTCGCCGCCCATGCGTGTACCGAGCATCATAATCAGCGCAAACAAAGAAAAGTCCGGTGGCATTAGGTTACATAAGACATCACGCACCGTTTGGCTTTCAAACCGCGTAACGTAATCCCCGACCATTACTCTCATGGTGGGACCTGCCAGAGACATAAATGCGGGACCTGTCTTTACCATCCTCAGCAGGTCCGATACGTTACTGATCATGCCCGTTGGCATACTGGTTTTTGACATCTTACTTACCATGCGGCAAAAAGCCTTAATCGGCTTTTCGTCCTCGGGCGAAAGCCCGAGCAAAAACGTCTCAAACGCATCCGCCTGCATTGGAATATCAAGCATTTCGCCGGCAACCTCGACGCGGATAAAGGGTGCGTTGTAGATCTCGGTTTCGGGTAAAAGCGCGCCGGTCTCTAGGTACAGCTTATAAAAGCCGTTGTCCTCTCTCGTGCCCACCATCCAGTTGATGCAGCCGTCAAACCAGTAGCCCTTTCGCTCCCACGCGGTACACATACCGCCCGGCTGACCGGATATCTCGAAAACCTCGGTTTGAACCCCACCTTGCTGCAGATAGATGCCGGCACTGAGCCCCGCAAGACCTGCGCCGATGATTGCCGTACGTTTTGTCATCAGAATGCCCCCAAATAAATATTGAACAATTGTTCAATATTAGTATAGCATCCTAATTTCCAATGTCAACCACAATATTGTAAATGCTCTAAAAATTAATGTTATCGGGGTCAGAGCCGATTCTGCCCGAGTTACCCAGCCCGTCAATCCGAGCCACATCCTCATCCGAAAGGCTAAAACCAAACAGGTCTCCGTTTTGCCGGATGTGCTCGATGCCCGACGCCTTGGGCAGCGGTACAACCCCCTTTTGGATATACCAGCGCAACGCCACCTGCGAGACCGACTTACCGTACTTTTCACTAAGCTCACGCAGAAGCGGCAGCTTAAAGATGCGCCCCTGCATTAGCGGGCTCCATGCCTGGATTAGGATGTTGTTGTTCTTGCAAAACTGGGCAAGCTCCTCCTGCGTGTACTCGGGGTGCAGCTCTATCTGGTTTACCATCGGCTTAATTTCGCAGGTTTCCATCAGCTCGTTAAGGTGATGAATTAAGAAGTTGCTCACGCCGATGGCCTTGATGCGCCCCGCGCGGTAAAGCTCCTCAAACGCCTTCCATGAGCCGCTATTAAGCTCTTTATAGTCGTGCTTGTGCCCAACCGGAACCGGCCAGTGGATGAGATACAGGTCTACGTAGTCCAGCCCCAGCCTGTTCATGCTTTGATCAAACGCGCGCAGGGTGGCTTCATAGCCGTGGTCGCTGTTCCACAGCTTGGTGGTTACAAACAGCTCGCTGCGGTCAACCCCGCTTTCGCGCACGGCCTTGCCCACGCTCGCCTCGTTTTGGTAGGCGGCGGCGGTATCGATGTGACGGTAGCCGCACTCAATGGCCCCACGCACCGCGTTATAGGCTTGGTCGCCCTCGGCAAGCTGCCATGTGCCAAACCCGACGCAGGGCATTGTTACCCCGTTGTGTAGTGTGTAGGTGTCTTTGATACTGTTCATTGTTGTCCCTCGCTTTCTACTGCTTCATTTACTTTTTTAAGACTGCCCATTGCGTTTATTATAACACAATTTTGGTAGGGTATGAACGAAAACATATGTAATGAATACCAAAAGACCGCACGGGATAGTCCCGCGCGGTCTTGTATTATCATTGCCTAGATACTACTTACCCATCAGCTTTACCAGCACGGCCTTTTGTGCGTGCAGGCGGTTCTCGGCTTCCTCAAAGATCTCGCCCGCGTGTTGTTCGAACACATCGGCGGCAATCTCCTCGCCCTTATGTGCGGGCAGGCAGTGCAATACCAGTGCGTCGGGCTTTGCGTGGTTCATCAGCTCGGTGTCCACCATAAAACCCTTGAACTCCTGACGGCGGCGCACCGCCTCCTGCTCCTGCCCCATAGACGCCCACACGTCGGTAATGACCACATCCGCATCCTTCGCCGCCTCGGCGGGGTCTGTTGTTAGGGTAAACGCCCCGGTGGTGTTTGCGTAGTCGAGCACCGTTACGGCAGGCTCGTAGCCCTTGGGAGTAGCGGCAGAGACCGTCATGCCGCACTTGAGCGCACCCACAATCAGCGAGTTTGCCATGTTGTTGCCGTCGCCGATATAGCACAGCTTAAGCCCCTTGAGTACGCCCTTATACTCGCGCACGGTCATCAGGTCGGCCAGCACCTGGCAGGGGTGGGCGTAATCGGTCAGCCCATTGATAACGGGGATGCTGCCGTGCTGCGCCAGCGATTCCGCCTCCTGCTGCTTGTAGGTTCTTATCATGATGCCGTCCAGGTAGCGAGAGAGCACGCGGGCGGTGTCCTCCACCGGCTCGCCGCGCCCGATCTGCAGGTCGTTTGCGTTTAAGAATAGTGCCTGACCGCCCAGCTGGTACATCCCCACCTCAAACGACACGCGTGTGCGGGTGGACGCCTTTTGAAATATCATGCCCAGCGTCTTGCCCGCCAAACGATGATGGGTAATATCGTGCTTCTGCTCGTATTTAAGCTGGTCGGCAAGGTTTAACAGCTCTATAATCTCCTCGCCGGTAAGGTCCGCCATCTTCAGTAAGTGTTTCATCGGTTATCCCCGCCCTTTACTCATATTGTTTTATCCACTGCATCGTGGAACATTTTATCCGTTACATCGCGCTTTGTAGCACACTTTCAAGGATAGCAAGCCCACTGTCGATGTCCTCGTAGGGGATGGTAAGCGGAGGCAGCATGCGCAGCTTCGCCTTTGCTGTAAGAATCAGCAGCCCGTTGTCGGCGCACGCCCGCGCAAGGTCGGCTGCCGAAGCCTCGCAGGACAGCGAGATGCCAATCATCAGCCCCAGCCCCGATATCTCGGTGACATGTGGCATGGAAAGCAGCCGTCCCCTGATATACTCGCCTTTCGCGCGTACCTCGGCAAGAAATGCGGGATCGGATACCCTTTTGACGACTGTCAAAGCCCCTGCGCACACAATGGGATTGCCGCCAAACGTCGTGCCATGCGTACCCGCTGTAAGCACCTCGGCGTACTGTACGCCCGCGATAAAACCCGCCAGCGGAAGCCCGCCGCCGATGCCCTTTGCAAAGGATATCGCATCGGGGGTAACGTCAAACTGCTCATAAGCAAAAAAGCTGCCGGTGCGCCCGATTCCGGTCTGGACCTCGTCGATTAAAAACGCCGCGTCCCGCTCTTTGCACAGTGCCGCTACGCCCTTGACAAACTGCTTATCCAGCCCGATGATGCCGCCTTCGCCCTGCACCACCTCTATGAGTACGCCGCATACATCGTCGCCCCACAGTGCCTTTACACTGTCTATGTTGTTTGCCTCGGCGAATGAGAAGCCCTCGGTAAACGGAAAGAAGTAGTTGTGAAATGCGTCCTGCCCCGTGGCGGAAAGGGTGGTAACCGTTCTGCCGTGGAACGAGTTTTGCAGGGTGATAATACGGCTTCTGCCCTCTCCGTATTTATCAAAGCTTCTCTTGCGCGCAAGCTTAATCAACCCTTCGTTTGCCTCGGCACCCGAGTTTGCAAAAAAGGTCTTTGCAAGACCCGTCAGCTCGGCAAGTCGCTTTGCAAGCCGGATGCATGGCTCGGTGTAATAGAGGTTCGATGTGTGATTGAGCGTAGCAGCCTGCTTGGCTACCGCCTGTGCCCACTCGGCGTCACAGAAGCCCAGCGCGTTCACGCCGATGCCACTGGTGAAGTCGATGTACCCCTCACCGTTTGCTCCGGTGCATCGGGCGTTATCACCCGTTTGTATCACCACCGGGTTTGTGTTGTTGTAGCTGCCTATCAGGCAGCTTTTTGCTTCTGAGATGATTGTACCAGCCCTATCGGTCGCTGTTTGCACTGCGCTCTCCCCCTTTAAAATTATAAGGTAAACACTAGATAAACATGGTGCCGATGCCCTCGTTGGAGAACATCTCGATTAAAATGGAATGCGGGATTCGCCCGTCGATGATAAACGTCTTGCGCACACCTCGGCGCACCGCCTCCACACAGCACTCTACCTTGGGTATCATGCCGCCCGAGATGATGCCCTGACGAACCAGATGCGGCACCTCACTGACGTTGACTACGGGAATCAGCGAGCTTTCGTCGTCCTTGTCGCGCAGCAGCCCGCGGATGTCTGTCATCAGCACGAGGTTTTCCGCGCCGAGTGCCGCCGCGATGCGCGCCGCCGCCGTATCGGCGTTGACGTTGTACACCTGACCGTAGCTATCGCACGCCACGGTGGCGATAACGGGTATGTAGCCGTTTGCAAGCGTGTCAAGAATCGGCTTAACGTCCACGTTCTCAATCTCGCCTACATAGCCGAGATCCTCCTCGGCTACCAGCTTCTTTGCCGTAAGCATATTGCCGTCTATACCGCACAGCCCCATTGCCCTACCCTTGTGGCTGGTTAAAAGGCTGACCAAATCCTTGTTGATGCGCCCTGCCAGCACCATCTGCACGATGTCCGCCGTTTCCTCGTCGGTGTAGCGCAGCCCGCCCACAAAGCGCGACTCCTTGCCAATTTTGCCGAGCATCTCGGTAATCTCGGGGCCGCCGCCGTGCACCAGCACAATCTTTACGCCCACCAGCGAGAGCAGAACAATATCGCTCATCACCGCCTGCTTGAGCTCGTCGTTTACCATGGCGTTGCCGCCGTATTTGATGACGACCACCTTGTTATAATACTTTTGCAGATAGGGCAGCGCCTCAATCAGCACACGCGCCTTATCGCTGTTTGAAATCTTCATTATTCTGACCATTCCTTTTCTGTATGGATAAGGACGCCAAACGCATTACAGCCTGGCTATCAGGTTCGGTAGTCGCCGTTAATCCTTACATAATCGTAGGTGAGGTCACAGCCCCAAGCGGTGGCGGAACTATCGCCGTCGTGCAGGTCCACCAGAATGGTTATCTCACTTTCCCCCAGCACAGAGGTGGCCTCTTCCTCCGAGAAGTTTACCCCCGACCCGCCTGCGCAGACCATTACGCTGCCCGAAGCGCTTTGCAGGGTAACGTCCGTTTTGTCAACGGCAAACTCCGCGTCCGCATAGCCCAGCGCGCACAGGATGCGCCCCCAGTTTGCGTCCCTGCCAAACATCGCCGCCTTGAACAGGCTAGAGCCGATTACGCTCTTCGCCGCAGCCCTTGCGGCTTGCTTGGTGGGTGCGCCCGTTACGGTGCATTCCACCAGCTTGGTGGCGCCCTCGCCGTCCTTCGCCAGCATTCTGGCAAGGGAGGTGGTCACACTAAGGAGCGCCGCGCAAAACACATCATATGATGCGCCCTGCTCGTTAATTCTCTTGTTGCCTGCCGCGCCGTTTGCAAGGATGCACGCCATATCGTTGGTGGAGGTATCGCCGTCCACGCTGACCATGTTAATGGTATCGTCCACACAGGCGCTCAGCGCCTGCTGCAGCAGCTCGGGGGCAATGTCGCAATCGGTGGTCAAAAACCCGAGCATCGTCGCCATATTCGGGTGAATCATACCCGAGCCCTTTGCCATGCCGCCAAGGGTACAGGCAACGCCGTCGAGCTCAAATGTCACCGCCGCCTGCTTTGCAAAGGTATCGGTCGTCATAATCGCTTCTGCCGCAAGGGCACCGCCCTCGGCGCACAACCCCGCGCACAGATGGTCAACGCCCATGCCGATTACCTCAACGGGTAGAGGCACACCGATAACGCCGGTAGAAGCCACAATCACCTCGTCGGTGCTAATGGAGAGCGCACCCGCAAGCAGCGCGCACATCTCGTTTGCCACCGTCAAGCCATCCGCGTTGCAGGCGTTTGCGTTGCCGCTGTTTACGATAACTGCGCGCGCTTTATTGTCGGCTAAATGCGCCTGCGTTACAAGAATCGGCGCCGCCTTGACCTTGTTCTTGGTGTAAACCGCCGCCGCCGCACAAGGTAGCGTGCTGAAGATGGCACCCACGTCCCGCTTGGGGGAAATTGCCGGTTCCTCTATTGGTTCATTCGCCCCGACAGACGAAGCAGAAACCGTAGCACCCGCCTTCATCGCCTGTTTGATGCCGCAATATACCCCGTTTGCGTAAAACTCCTTGGCGGCGGTTACGCCGCCCTCTACCTGTGAAAAGACCTTACTCTCCATCCCTTTTTTCCGCCCTTTCTTTAACTGGGTTTGCAACACATTATATCAGACCGGTGGTTTCGTCAAGCCCTAGCGCAATGTTCATGCACTGCACCGCGGCGCCCGACGCACCCTTGCCCAGATTATCCAGCCGTGCGACGACGGTAAGGTACTCGTCGTTGCCGCACACAATAATCTCAAGCCTGTTCGTGCCCGCAAGGGTGTTTGTGTATATCACCGGCTCGGGTAGTTCGTCATAACACTTCACCGAGATAAACGGCTGCCCTTCGTAATACGCCGCATACTGGGATGCAAGCTCCTTCGGTGTAAGTCTTGCATACAGCAGGCAGGTGTACAGCGGCACACTGACGGTCATGCCCTTATAATAATTGCATACCACTGGGTTAAACAGCGGAGCGGTCATAAGCCCCGAATACTTATGCATCTCGGGCACGTGCTTGTGCGACAGCGCTAAGGCATACTGCCTGGGGCTATCGTACTTCTCGTGGCGAACGGGCTGCTCGTACTCGGCAATCAGATTTTTGCCGCCGCCGCTGTAGCCCGAGATACCAAATGCCGTGATGGGATAATCCTCCGAAATGATACTCAGGTCGGTCAATGGGTGTACGATCGAAACAAAACCGGTGGGGTAACAGCCGGGCACGGCAATGCGCTTGCCGGTTTGAATGGCTTTTCGGAATGTGCTGCCCAGCTCCGGCAGGCCGTATGCCCAGCCCTGCTGCGTGCGGTGGGCTGTGGATGCGTCAATGACGATGGTATTTTCGTTCTCCACAAGCGACACCGACTCTCTTGCCGCGTCGTCGGGCAGGCACAAAAACACCACGTCCGCTTCGTTAATCAGGCGCTTTCGCTCAGAAACGTCCTTGCGTTTATCCTCGTCAATGGCAAGCAGGGTAAGATCGTCTCTTGCCCCAATGCGTTCTACAATCTGCAAGCCGGTCGTGCCCTCTCTGCCGTCGATAAATACCTTTTTCGTCATGGTCATTACCCTTCCTTTCCGGCGTCCGGTGCCGTGGGGGGAGCTGTTCTGTGACAGCCCTTTTGTCAATTACTAAAGGATTTTTTCTGTTAAGTTATCCACTTGTTTGTTGTGATACACAGGTACACAGGGCTTGCATACACGCGCTGACTGCCTCATGAAAGCCCTGAGGATTGTCTAGGTCGGTCAGATGCCCCGCATTTTTTACCCAGTGCAACTGCTTAACAGGGGCGTCTATCGTCTCAAAATACTCCGCCGCAAGCACGCTTGGCACGAGCCAGTCTTTCTCGCCCAGCACATAGCATACGGGGGTTTGGTAATCTTTAACCGATAGGATATCGTAGCCCAGTAATCCGTCAAATAGATTTTTGTTAACCTGAAACGCTGTGAGGAAGGACGCAATATCTCCGGCGCGAAAGATTGGACTTTTGAGCACCGTCTTAAGCGTGCGCGGAGTTTTAGCCGCCAGGTCGTACTTCCCTTGCAGGGAGCGAATCTGTCCTATCTGCCGCATAAAGTCCTTGAGACCAATATCTGTAAAATAGCCAGAAAGACCTTCTACCCTTTTGATATCACGCCGGTTGCCTTTATTCTCTACGGTCTCTTTTAGCTTCTCGTAGCCAAGCCGCTCGCCTTTTTGCATGTTTACGACCTGCCCCACGCCGATGTAGCCCTTGACGTCGTTTGGATACCGTAGAATATAGCTTGTTCCGAGCACCGAACCCCAAGAGTGCCCGAGCAGCACCACCTCATCGGTTTGGTACCGCTCCTTCACATACACAATGGTCTGCCGCAGGTCTTCGATAAGATTATCCAGAGTGATCTCACTCACAGGTGTCTTACTCCGCTGCTGGGTTTTGCCCGCACCGCGCTGGTCGTAGAAAACAAACGTACAATAATCCCGCTGCGCCCTTGTGCAGTAGGCAAAATGCGCCTGAGACTGCCCGGGACCGCCGTGCAGATGGAGGATTATCGGCTTGCCTTCGGACGGTACATGCAAAAAGTACTGCCGGATGCCGTTAATCTCAACGAACTCCTCAATATAGTCCTTGACCGTTGCAGCAGCTGTCATATCATTATCCCCTTTTTATGTGCGGTACACGTTTCGTGCTTGCTCTGCACGCGCAATCTCCGCCTTAACCTGCTCGGGGGCGGGACCGCCGATGACGTTGCGTTCCTGCACGCAGGTAAGCAGGCTAACCGCGTCGTAGATGTCCTCTTCAAACAGTTCGCTCACTGATTTGTACTCGCTCAGCGAAAGACCTTCCAGTGTATGGTCGTTTGCGATGCAGTATGCCACAAGGCTGCCCACCGCCTTGTATGCGTCGCGGAACGGCAT
Organism: Bacillota bacterium; assembly: GCA_023460535.1. GTDB lineage: Bacteria > Bacillota > Clostridia > Oscillospirales > Ruminococcaceae > Acetanaerobacterium. The sequence continues at coordinate 235,272 of JAEWPV010000016.1, read as the reverse complement.
ACCCTTTTTGGTCAGGTAGTCCGCGCAGTCGGTGGCGTTGATAAAGCCCTTTGCCGCCGCCGCGCGCATGTTTTCGGGCAGTACCCGCATGGTGGCTATCATGGGTGCAAAGGTCTTTAAGCATAGCTTTGCGGTATCCACCGCGTCAAAAATCGCCTCTTTGTCCTCCTGCATATCCTTATTGTACGCAATGGGCAGCGATTTCATCATCGAAAGCAGGGTCATCAAGTCTCCGTACACCCGCCCCGTTTTGCCGCGCACCAGCTCCGCGACATCGGGGTTCTTTTTCTGCGGCATGATGCTCGAACCGGTTGCATATGCGTCGTCCAGCTCAATATACTTAAACTCCCACGAGCACCACAGAATAATCTCCTCGCTAAAGCGGGACAGGTGCATCATCATAATCGAAAGTGCCGATGCAAGCTCGATGCAAAAATCGCGGTCGGATACCCCGTCCAGCGAGTTGCGCGACACCTGCGAAAAGCCCAGCGTTTGAGCCACAAGCTCACGGTCGATGGGGTAGGTAGTGCCCGCAAGCGCCCCGCTGCCAAGCGGCATGACATCGCACTGCGCATAAGCGTGGTCCATGCGGTCAAGGTCGCGCAGCAGCATCTGCACATACGCCATTAGATGGTGCGCAAGCGTAATGGGCTGGGCACGCTGCAGGTGGGTGTAGCCGCACATCACCGTCTCGGTGTGCTGCGCTGCCTGCAGCAACACAGCGTCTATCAAACAAACCGCAAGGTCTTTTATCTCCGTAATCTCATGCTTGAGGTGCAGCCTTAAGTCGAGTGCAACCTGGTCGTTGCGGCTGCGCGCGGTATGCAGTCGCTTGCCCGCATCCCCCAGCCGCGCGGTGAGCTCCGCCTCGATAAAGGTATGGATATCCTCCGCGGTATAATCGATGGCAAGCGTGCCGGACTCTAGGTCCTGCAACAGCTGTGCAAGCCCGTCGCACAGGCGCTGAGACTCACCCTTTTCGATTATCCCCGTCTCGCCGAGCATGGCGGCATGGGCAATGCTGCCCATAATATCCTCCCGCGCCATCCGGCTGTCAAACGAAATGGAGGAGTTAAAGTCGTTGACCGTGGCATCCACCTCTTTGGAAAAGCGTCCCGCCCACAGCTTCATATCACATAGTCCCCTTACTCGTTGTATTCACTGTTTTTTGTACGTCACAAAAAACAGTGAGCGCGGCGGGCGGTTATAGTCCGCCCTTGCCGCACCGTATTGTCGCCTATTCTCTGTGCTTCATTCGTGTGCTTACTTCTTCTCGTCCAGAAGCGCCTTTACCTTAATGGGCAGACCAAACAGGTTAATAAAGCCCGCGGAATCGTTTTGGTTGTATACCTCGTCCTCGCCGAAGGTGGCGATGTCCTCGCTGTACAGTGAGTAGGGGCTAGTGACGCCCGCGTCGATGATGTTGCCCTTGTACAGCTTCATCTTCACCTCGCCCGTAACGGACTGCTGAGTGGTGTTTACAAACGCGCTCAGCGCCTCACGCAGGGGGGTGTACCACTGGCCGTTGTACACAAGCTCGGAGAACTTGATGGCGACCTGCTGCTTGTAGTGCTGGGTGTCACGGTCTAAGCAGATGCTCTCAAGCACCTCGTGCGCGTGGTACAGGATGGTGCCGCCGGGGGTTTCGTACACGCCGCGGCTCTTCATGCCCACTAGGCGATTTTCCACCATATCCACAATGCCGATGCCGTTTTCGCCACCGAGCTTATTGAGTGTTTTTATCACATCTGTGCCCGAAAGCTTTTTGCCGTCTACGCTGACCGGAATGCCTTGTTCAAAGCCGACAGTCACATAGGTGGGCTTATCGGGCGCCTTTTCGGGCGAAACGCCCAGCTCAAGAATCTTGTCGTAGTTCGGCTCGTTGGCGGGGTCCTCCAGATCAAGACCCTCGTGCGAAAGGTGCCAGATGTTCATATCCTTAGAGTAATTGGTTTCTCTTGTAATGGCAATGGGTACGTTGCGCGCCTCGGCGTAATCAATCTCGTCCTCACGGCTCTTAAGCTCCCATGTTCTCCACGGGGCGATAATAGGCATGTTGGGAGCAAACGCCTTGATGGCAAGCTCGAAGCGAACCTGATCGTTGCCCTTGCCGGTGCAGCCGTGTGCAATGGCGTCCGCGCCCTCTTTTAAGGCAATCTCAACAATGCGCTTGGCGATGATGGGGCGTGCAAAGGAGGTTCCCAGTAGGTACTTGTTTTCGTACACCGCCCCCGCCTTCAGGGTCTCGAAGATATATTCATTGACAAACTCGTCGGTCAAATCCTCGATGTACAGCTTGGAGGCACCCGTCTTAATCGCTTTTTCGTTAAGACCCGTTAGCTCCTTACCCTGTCCCACATCCGCAGCAACGGCGATTACCTCGCAGCCGTAGTTTTCCTTTAGCCACGGAATAATGATGGAGGTATCGAGCCCTCCCGAGTAGGCGAGAACAACCTTGTTAAACTTCTGCATATTTAAAACCTCACTTTAATAATAATACGACTCTTGACGGGTTTAATCTTGCTGTGAATAAAGGGTATGAATCCATTCGATATTTTATAATTATACATTATAAACCGCTATTTGCAAGGTTTTAATGCATAAAAATACATTACCTGTGCAACATTGTAGCTTAGCACAACTTTTACAGCACTTTTGCTTTTTGACTGTGTAGATTGTATAACCACATACCCGTCACGGGTGCGGCTTCCCTAAGCGGTACTCATCCATCACCTTTGTAAATATCTCGCCGTTGGTGGGCGGGGTCCAGGTTATGGCGTTGGCGCCGGCGGCTATCGTGCGCTTAATGCTCTCGCTGTTGGGACCGCCCGTCGCGATGATGGGCACCAGCGGAAACTCCGCGCGAATCTTCGCCACGATTTCGGGGGTTTTTGACGCGGCGGATACGTTTAGTATGGCGGCTCCCGCGTCCAGGCGGGCGGCAATATCGTCGTTTTCGTTTACTACGGTAATAACGGCGGGGATGTCAATGCGTTCGAACACCTTTTTCAGCACGCGGTTAGAGGTAGGCGCGTTAAGCACCACGCCGATGGCTCCCTGAAACTCGGCGTGAAGGGCAAGGTTCAGCACGCGGGTCCCCTGGGTTAGCCCGCCGCCCACACCGCAGAATACCGGAATATCAGCCGCCAGCATAACCGCCTGTGTGATAATGGGCTGCGGCGTAAACGGATAAACCGCAATCACCGCGTCGGCGTTGACGTTGCGGATAATACAGATGTCGGTGGTAAAGACGATTGAGCGGATGCGCTTGCCAAAAATGCGAATGCCGCTTGCCTCGTGAATCTCTTCCGGGACGCTTAACATAAACTTGCGAAGGGTTCCCTGAATCTCTGGAACGAACTGAGACATGGTATCATCCTTCCTTTATCGTAACAAATCCATTTATTACATACCGATAATAATGTCGGTCAGCTGACGCTTGGGTACGTGGCGTATGCCCTCCTCGTCGCGGTAGCAGCCGGTTTCGTAGCCCGATTCCTCAAGCGTAATATCCTCATACGGCTTGCCCAGCGCAATAACCATAAGCGGCTCGTACGCGCCGATGGTGATCATCAGCGCACGCTTCAGCCTTGCGCGGTCAAAGCCTGTTACAATGCACCCGCCAAGCCCTTTTTCGCACGCGCCCAGCAGAATGGTTTGCGCCGCAATGCCCGCGTCCACATACGCGGCAGACATGGTGGGTACAAGGTTCACATCCACAAACATGCAGATGTACGCACTGGGCTTGCCTTTTTCTTCCCGCTTGCCGTGCTCGCCGTCCGACCACCTTAGCAACGGGTAGATTAGCTCCATCGTCTGCTGCTGGCAGCTTAAAAAGTACTTTAGCGGTTGGATGTTGCCCGCAGAGGGGGTAAGCCGTGCAAGCCCCACCAAGGCAAACAGGTCTTCACGGGTAACGGGGTAGCCCTCAACAAAGCCGCGATAACTTCTGTTGTGTAATACCAGTTGATCAAACACAGCATGTCCTCCCCTTGCTTAAAGATACGCAACCGCCGAACTGCCCCAGTTGTATGTTTCTGTGGTTATTATACCAAAATTATCAGGTAAAAAAAACAATCTATTTGTAAAACAGCGAAACACTGCCAATAATCGTTGAATAAAAGTAAAACAAAGGGTATTTGTATAGGTAAACTGCGGATGGAAGCAAATTATTTTGAGCTTTTATGTAAACTATGATACAATGTTCTTAATCCAAAGGCGTCGCTTGACCGATTCGGCACCACCCCCACCCCTTGCCTGCCGACCAACCGACGCCATGAGGACAAGACCTTGTAATACGCAGCAAACATATTGTATACAGGAAAGGATGATACCCAATGCGAATGAAATCAAAACGCCTTGTTGTCGTCTTGTGCCTGCTTCTATCCGCCACACTTTTGTTGTTTTCCTGCGCCAATGACGGCGCGGCTGTCTCTGCATCATTGAGTAGTTCCGCATCCGAAAACACATCAAGCGGCGATTCGGCAGTGAACGAAGCGACTTCTGAACCGAATAGTGCAGAATCAGAGATCGACAGCAGCACAACTGCTTCCGGCTCTACTCCCGCAAAGGATGCCGTACCCGAGCAAGGCTCCTCGACCGCATCCTCCAAAGCGGCTTCCTCGGCTGCCTCCTCCAAGGCTGCCAGTTCAACGCCCCAGAGCTCCAGTGCCGCAAGCTCTAAGGCGGCAAGCTCGGCTGCTGCAAGCTCGAAAGCAGCCAGCTCCGCAGCGGCAAGTTCAAATGCCACAAGCTCCAAGGCTTCCAGCTCCGCCGCAAGTTCTTCCAAGCAGAGCAGCGGCACCGAGATCGACTACGGTCCCCGCCTGAGCGACGACCCCAGCAAATCCTCTGACACCAGCTTCTATTCGAGTGTGGAGGACGCTATTCTAAAGCAGCTTAACGAGCTGCGTGCTTCTCAGGGGCTTAATGAGCTGAAAAAGAGCTCCTCTCTCGCGGCGGGCGCACGCATTCGCGCCAAGGAGATGTATGACTACAACTACTTTGCCCATACCCGCCCCGACGGCGGCAGCTGGGACAGTGTGTTTAAGGTAGAGGTACCCTTAAGCGGCTACACCTATCTGGGCGAAAACCTTGCCAAAACCACCGGCATGTCACCGAGCGCCTCCTACTTCATGGAGCTGTGGACCAACAGCCCCGGGCACTATCAGAATATGGTGCGGGATGTTTACACCCATGTGGGCATCGGTGTCTATTACGGCTATGTAACCGGCAAGGGGCAGGTAGCCTACGCTGTACAGGCATTTGGCACATTTAAGTAGAACCGCGCAGCATTACTGATAATCAAAAAGCGTCCGTACAGGCAACCGCCTTTACGGACGCTTTATTTAATTAGTTTGCTACGCTTAAAGAACAATTAGCAAAACAAAACATACAATGCCAATCAACGCAAACGCCGCACCACCAATGCGTGTGTACTTTATATAAAAGTCGGACGGTTCGCTTGCACTGTCGTTCTTCCACGACTGGGTAAAATCATACCAAACGCCCGGGGCTACCCATTGGAACACCCCCACACCCACCACCAACAGCGCCAACAAAATGTACATACGGTTCTCACTCCTTTTTATGCAATTGCGGCACACCAACCTGCTATGGCAAACAGTCGTGTTTAGTCATCCAACGTAATGCCAAACAGCCGGCAGGTGTTCTCGGTAGCGATATCTACCAGCTCCTGCACAGGGATGCCCTTTATCTCGGCTACGCGTTCGGCGGTAAACGCAATCATGCGGCTGTCGCAGCGTTTACCCCGGTTTGGGACGGGCGCCATATACGGGCAGTCGGTTTCCAGCAGCAGCCGGTTAAGCGGGGTTGCGGCTACCGCCTCTGCCACATGCCTTGCGTTTTGAAAGGTAACCACCCCGGTAAACCCCAAATACAGCCCCATGCTCAGCAGCTCCTTTGCCGTCTCGGCGCTGCCTGAATAGCAGTGCACCACACCCTTTGGACGATACTTCTTTAGATAACCTATGATATCGGCGGTCGCTTCACGGTTGTGTATAATCACGGGCTTTTCCAGCTGCCTTGCAAGCGAAAGCTGCGCTGCAAACGCCGCCTTTTGCACCTCGCGGTCGGGCTCCTCGTAGTGGTAGTCAAGCCCAATCTCGCCGATGGCAATCACCTTCGGCTCGCGGCAAAGGGCAGCAAGCTCCTCTAAATCCTTGGTCGAGTATTCGGCCGCAGCTTGGGGATGAATACCCACCGCGCAATAGAAAAAATCGTACTGCTTTGCATAGGTAAGCCCGATGCGGCTTGTTTTCATATCCGCCCCCGCATTGATAACTGCGCGAACCCCACCCGCCGTAAGAGAGGGGATTAACGATTCTCTGTCCTCATCAAATCGCTCGTCGTCATAATGTGCGTGGGAATCAAAGATATTGTTCATTCTATTTCCTTTCATGTATAGTCAATAAGCTTGAAAACAGTCCCTGTTTTCAAGCGGCATGTTCCTGCCGCACGCCTGATGGCGTGTTTATTGACTATAGTCTCCACAAACCGCCCACATTTGTGGGCGCCGCACGGTTTTTCGTGCGGTTCAAAACGGGTTCGTTTTGAAGTTTGTTGAGAATATATAACCGTTGTGAGCCAAAGCCGCGACGCTATGTTACTACGCGTCGTTAGCCTTGGCTCTTTGTGCAAACTATACTGTGACCGCTACCGTACCACCGAGCCGTTGGGCACCGAGTCGTCCACAAAAACGACATTTGCGCGCCCTGCGATATCGGCGGCAAGAATCATGCCGTTTGATTCCACGCCCCGCAGCTTTGCGGGCTTAAGATTAGCCACAACAATAACCTTTTTACCCACAAGTTCATCCGGCTTGTACCACTGCGCAATGCCCGACACCACCTGACGGGTACCCGTACCGTCATCCAGTGTAAGCTTTAGCAGCTTGTCGCTCTTTTCTACCGGCTCGCACGCCGTTACCTGTGCGATGCGCAATGAGACCTTTGCAAAATCGTCGATGGCAATTACCCCGGGGATGCCCTCATCCTTTTTCGCCTTCGGCTGCTCGGGCACCGCCTTTGCTGCGACCTCCGCGTCAAGCTCCGCGAGCTTTTTGGGCTCGTCAATGCGCGCAAACAGCGGTACCGCTTCGCCCACCGTGTACTGCCCCGCCGCGCCAAACGACGCAAGCGACGCATAGTCCTGCACGGGGCTTCCGAGCTGTTGTAAGATTGCAGCACCCGTTTCGGGCAGTAGGGGTGCTGTGAGCACCGCAATAAAGCGTATGGTCTCGGCAAGATTGTATAACACAGCGGCAAGCCGCTCTTTTTTATCCTCATCCTTGGCAAGTGCCCACGGCATGGTTTCGTCTATATATTTGTTGCTGCGGCGCGCAAGATCCATCACTGCATCCAGCGCGTCGGCGGTTTTAAATGCGTTCATCAGCCCGGTATACCGCTGCTTGGCGTTTTCGGCTGCCGCGGCAAGCTCGGTGTCCAACGCCTCGGGCTGTGATGTGGGCTTTGCCACCGTGCCGCCAAAATACTTGTGAAGCATCGCCACGGTGCGGTTAACGAGGTTGCCTAGGGTGTTGGCAAGGTCGGAGTTATAACGTGCGATGATGTTCTGGTAGGTGATGGTGCCGTCGTTTGCGTAGGGCATCTCGCTAAGCAGGTAGTAGCGCACCCCGTCAACGCCGAAATGGCGCACCAGGTCGTCGGCATACATCACGTTGCCCTTGGATTTGCTCATCTTGTCCACACCCGACAAAAGCCATGGGTGACCGAACACCTGCTTTGGCAGCGGCTCGCCCAGCGCCATTAGGATAATGGGCCAGTAGATGGTGTGAAAACGCAGGATATCCTTGCCGATGACGTGTACGTCGCACGGCCAGTACTTTTTATACAGCGCGCCCGGTGTCTCGGTGTCGTAGTCCAGCGCGGTGATATAGTTGGAGAGCGCGTCAATCCACACATAGACCACATGGCGCTCGTCAAACGTCACCGGCACGCCCCATTTAAACGAGGTGCGCGACACACAAAGGTCCTGCAGACCGGGCTTTAAGAAGTTGTTGACCATCTCGCGCTTGCGCGACTCCGGGCTGATGAAGTCGGGGTTTTCCTCAATGTGCCGCATCAGCTGGTCCTGATACTTGCTCATTTTAAAGAAGTAGGCTTCCTCTTTGGTCAGCTTTACGGGTCCCGCGCAGTCGGGGCAGCAGCCGTCGGTCAGCTGCGTGTCGGTAAAAAACGACTCGCACGCCACACAGTAGTTGCCCTCGTAGGAGCTTTTATAGATATCGCCCTGATCGTAGAGCTTTTTAAATATCTTTTGCACGCACTGAATGTGCTTTTCATCAGTAGTGCGGATAAACTGGTCGTAGGAGGAGTTCATCAAATCCCAGATATCCTTGACCTCGCCGGCAATCTTATCCACATACGCCTTGGGGGTCATATTATTCTGCACGGCGTTGCCCTCTATCTTTTGCCCGTGCTCGTCGGTACCGGTGAGGAAATAGGTATCGTACCCCAGCATTCGCTTAAACCGCACAATCGCGTCCGAGAGTACAATCTCGTAGGTGTTGCCGATATGCGGCTTGCGCGAGGTATAGGTAATCGCCGTGGTAAGATAGAATTTCTCTGCCATCAATTAACATCCTTTCGCCCAGTTCAATGTAGTGGGGGATTGACACGGCGGTCTGCCCGTTTTCAGGGCGACCGCCAACCTAGCCGCTTCATAATGCGGCACATATTTATTATACCACGTTTAAGGCAAAAAAAGCAAAGCCTATTGCCTAAAATTACTTGCAGCAGTACACAACCGCCTCGTAGGGACGCAGTTCATCGGCGGGCGTGCCACCGCTCGCAACAAGTGGGGTAAAGCCATCGGTACTCCATCTGCGTTTTTGTGTGTGCTGCGAGAGATTACACTCCACAAACAGGCGAACCCCGTCCAAGACGCGGTAATAGCAAAAGGTGTCGCGCCCTGTTTTTACGGGGACAAACTCGCCGTAAACAAGGGCGGGGTTTTGCTTTCGCAACGCAATCAGCCTTTTGTAATAGCCCCACACAGAACCCTCGTCCGCGCACTGGCTGCGGGCGTTGATTTGTGTGTAGTTCTCGTTTGGCTTGAGCCATGGCGTGCCCGCAGTAAAGCCTGCATGCTCGGTATCGTCCCACTGCATGGGGGTGCGGGCATGGTCGCGCGTACCGGCGCGAATCACCGCCATCGCCTCATCCGCTGTTTTGCCCTTTTTCATCAGCTCGTGATACAGATTGCGGCTTTCTACGTCCTGAATCTCGTCAATGTACGCAAAGCGTGCGTTTTCCATGCCAAGCTCCTGCCCCTGATACAGATAGGGCGTTCCTCGCAGCGTAAGCTGGATGGTGGCAAGGCATTTCGCCACCGCTTCGCGGTATTCTGGGTCGGGGTTAACCTTGCTTACCATGCGGGGATTATCGTGGTTATCGTAAAACAAGGTCTGCCAGCAGGCGTCGCCCAGATTTTGCTGCCAGTCGATATAGTACTGCTTAAGGTAGTTCAGGTCATAGCGGTAATCATCAAAGCGTTTTTTACCCGGCGTTTCGAGGTGTTCGAAGTTAAACACCGCGTCAAGCTCCGCGCGGCGCTCGTCGGTAAGCAGCCTTGCCATCTCCATGCCCATGATAGGGGTTTCACCCACTGTCATTACATCAAAGTTCGAGAAGGTGTTCCACCGCAGCTCCTTTAAATAATCGTGCAGGCGGGGGCCATGAAAGTAGTGCTCCACCCCGCAAAAGCCGGACAGCTCCCCCAGTATCTTGCTGCCGTCGGGCAGTGAAGGGGTTTTAGAGATAAAGTTGATGACATCCAGCCGAAACCCGTCAATGCCCTTAGAAAGCCACCAGTTGACCATATCATATATTTCTTCCCGCAGGGTGGGGTTGTCCCAATTCAGATCCATCTGCTTTTTTGAAAACAGGTGCAGCGCCCATTCCCCCGCCTCGGGGTAGTAGTTCCACGCGCTGCCACTAAACAGGGATGTCCAATTGTTTGGCGGGGTGTTTTCGTCGGAAGAGCGCTTCCAGTGGTAGTAGTTGCGGTATGGTGAGCGGAGATTTTTACACGCCTCGGTAAACCATGCGTGCTCGTCCGAGGTGTGGTTGATAACAAGGTCCATAATCAGCCGCATGCCCCGTTTGTGGGTTTCGTCCAACAGGCGGTCAAAGTCCTGCATGGTGCCAAACTCGCGCATAATCTTTTTATAGTCGCGAATATCATAACCGTTGTCGTCGTTTGGCGAGTCGTAGATGGGCGACAGCCACAGCACATCGACCCCGAGTTCCTTGAGGTAGTCCAGCCGCGAGAGAACACCCATAAGGTCGCCGATGCCGTCTCCGTCCGAGTCCTGAAAGCTGCGCGGGTAGATTTGGTACACCACCGCTTCCTTCCACCAGATGCGTTTGAGCTTACCCGTAAAGGGCGGCTCGGGGTCGGGGGCGGTGTTTAACAGGTGCGTAAGGGTTTTAACAAACGCGTCGTCCACGGCACCCCGCGAAAGTGCGGGCAGTGCTTTAAGCCGAACCGAGCGCACAAGCGGGTTGTTCACGAGCGCCATGCTTTTACCGGCTTGTGTCAGCGCAAGCTTTACCATGTCGTACCCCACGGGGTTTTTCAACACCTCGCCCAGCGTGCTTTTTTCAGTAATGGGTTTTCTCATAGGGTCAGTGCCTCCTTCGTTTCCTCCCCGCGGTTAATAAGCATAATCTTCTGCACATCCTCCTCGCTGAGCTTATAGAAGAACAGCATGATAACAATCATCACCGCAAAGCCAGCGATGGGCACCAGCGTGAGGATCTTCCAGATGCCGTCGAGCGCCGCCTGTGTTTGCATCGGGCTTTGCTGCACATACCCAAACCAGATTAGCAGCTGCAGGCAGATGGTGTTGCACACGGTACCCCCAAGCTTGGTAACAAGGGTTTGAACCGAGAAGGAGATTGCCTCGGTGCGCTCGCCGTTGATGTACGCGCCGTACTCGATGCAGTCGGCGGTGAACATCCCGTATATCAGCAGCGGAAACTGCATGCAGAGCACGCGAACTGCGGTTAACGCCAAAAACAGAACAAAATTATCGTAGCCCATAAAGAACTGAACAACGCTCAGCACAATCGCACCGGTACAGGTGAAAACAGTAAGCTTCTTTTTGCCAAACTTGCCGATGAAGTACGGCAGCATTGGCGCGGCGATTAATACCGGTAATACGCTAAGTCCCATTACAATTGTAAGCATTGCCTCGTTGCCAAGGTTAGAGTTGCAGAAATACGGTGCGATGGGCTGCAGCGTGTTCACCGCGTTAATGGCAAAAAAGCCGACATAGTATATAAGCAGGTACTTGTTTTTTAGAAGGTACTTGAAGATTTTAAGGATGGAGATATCCCTCCCGCGCTGATAGGTCACACGCTCCTTGGCGACAAACTGCAGCGGGAACATCACAAGAAATGAGAATCCCATGTAAACAGCAATGGCACCCGTCCACCCTGCCGCGCCCTTTAACGACATAAACACCGCCGTCGTGATGGCGGCAAGCGCCGCGGCAAAGCGCCCGTAGGAGATTAAGCGGTCGCGTTCGGGCGTCTGTGAGGTCATTACGGTGGCAAGAGAGAAGATGGGCGCATCCGAGAGGGTGTAGAGCATACCCCACAGGATGTATGTTATGTAAGCGAACAATAGCTTTGCCCCGTTTGTCATTGTAAGGATGGCACCAAGGTTAAAGAACACAAATACCATCGAGAGCGGAACGGTATAGGTAACAACGCGCAGCCACGGCAGATATTTTCCGCTTTTCAGGTTCAGCTTATCCACGATCGCACCCACAATCGGGTCGTTGATGATGTCCCACAGGCGACAGATTAGCAGCATGGCAGCGGTGGATGTGAGGGATAGCCCCACACTTTCGGTATAAAAATAGGTTAAGAACTGAAACTGCAGTGCGTAGATGATGTTTTGCCCAAGAAAGAATCCGCCGTAAGAGATGCGCTCAAAGCGTGTGGTCTCAAAGCCCTGCTTTGCCATTTCTCATTCCTCCAGACATCATTTTGGGGTGAAACTGTAATCTTTTTCCCATTGTATCATGCCTGGGCAAAACAGACAATCACAAAACAAGGCAAACCGCATATACACGCGAAAATGAGCGCGGGTTCTCCCCCCGCGCTCATTGTACCAGTTGTATTAAATCAAACACTGCATGTCAATGCAAATGACCTCGGTGCCCTCCAGGGCAGGGCTTACGCTTGCATAGGTACGGCACAGCCCGCCCGTTGCGCCCGACACATACTCGCCGGAACGGTATACCCCACCGTTTTGGGCAAGCGCCTTGACAAAATACTTTTTCTGCGTATGGTTATCCCCGCGTTGTGCCGGGGTAAAGCCCTCGCACACTGTTTTTGCCGCCTCGTCACTCATAACGGTTAAGCTGGATTGAATGCCGTCGCTTGCGATAAGGTACAGGCATTCGATGCCATGGGTTTGGTTTACAAACCTGCCCAGCAGCGCGTCGTATTCTTCTCGCGCGGTACCCTGCAGGGCTGTTTTGAGGGTTTCCATCAGCTCATAGGCGGTGTGGTCAAGCCGCTGGGCGCGCGCCTGTTCCTCTATGGTATGCACCGAGCCCTTAAGCCGAAACCGTCGCATCAACTGGGTAAGCCGGTCCGCCTGGGTGTTAAGCAGGTCGCTTACGGCGGCGCTTTCTTGCGCGCCGGCGGCACTTTCGCATGCAATCTGCGCAATATCCGCTATCAGCACCGTGGTTCGGCGAATGTCCTGCGCCTGTGTCTGAGACAACTCGGCAATCTGGCTGCTTAACTCGGCGTTGGTGTCTACCGCGGTACGGATGTCCTCAAACACAGAGGCGGTCTGAGACGCAAGCTGTGCGCCGCCGTTTACCTTTTCCACACTCGTGCGGATTAGCTCCTCGGTCTGCTTTGCGGCATCCGCGCTTTTTAGTGCGAGACTCTTCACCTCGTTTGCCACCACCGCAAACCCTTTGCCCGCAGCCCCCGCCCGTGCCGCCTCCACCGAGGCGTTGAGTGCGAGTACGTTGGTTTGAAACGCGATGGTATCAATAATCTTTATGATGCTGGAGATGCTGCCCGAGGCCTGCCCAATCTCCTCCATTGCCAAAAGCAGCTGCTGCATGTAGTCGTTGCCGGCGTGGGTTTTGTCCCGTGCGGTGCGCGCACTTTCCGCCGCAAGAGCAGCGCTTTCGGCATTGCGCGCGGTGTGGCGGTCGATGACCGACAGCACCTCGGTTAATGAAGCGATATCGCTGGACTGGCTGGAGGAGCCGTCGGCAAGCGCCATTGCGCTGTTTTGCAGGTTGGACGCAATGCCCGAAAGCTCGTCTACCAGACCATTAATTTGGGTAAAGGTTTGGTTAAGCGACAGACTAATTTTGGTTAGGGCATTTTTTATCGGCATAAAATCCGCCGAGTAGCTGCATTCGCCCGAGGGCGACGCGGTCATATCGCCCGCGGACAGATATGCAAGCACCGAGGAGATATCCTGAATATAGGCGTTGATGCCGTTCCCCAGATCGTTTAGCGACTGCGACAGCTCGGCAAGCTGCCGTTGCTGCGCCGGCTCGGTCGCACAATCGATGTTACCATCTGCAAACCGGGTAATGGTTTGCGTAATTTCGGCATAATCCCGTTCCAGAGGAAGCAGCATGACTCTGTACAGCACAAAAGCCGCAGCCCCCCAAAGCAGCAACCCGGCCCCTGCCACACACCATGCCACATAAGCCTGACTGCGGAGCATAGCATACAGCGTGGCAGATAACGCCAAGACCACTGCTGTAAGCACAAACAGGCTGAGTAAGAAGGCTATGAATCGACGATGTAGCGAATTTGTTTTTGTTTTCAACCCCAATACCCCCTAATACGAATGATGATGAAAAGTAAATTATCCCTGTTAGACCCAAATTATCTAACCATATTTTACTTAAAATACAAAAAACGGTGTCGATATCCGCAGCCTGAGCGGATATCGACACCGTTGTCTAATTAGATTATACTGTTGTGATAATAAATTGTCAATTTATATTCTATTTTCGGTTGAAACTACTCTGTCATTGCCTTTACGCGATCAAACTCCTCTTCGATTTCCGCAGAAGGCTTGGCGGTAACGAGCGAAACCACAACAATTGCGATGCATGAGAAGATAAATGCGGGCAACAGCTCGTAAATGCCCAGCGCACCGCCCATGGGACGAATCACAAGCTTCCACAAAAATACCATTCCGGCGCCTCCCAGCATACCGGCGATAGCGCCCGCACGGGTCATGCGCTTCCAGAACAAGGAGAAGATCATCAGCGGACCAAATGTTGCACCAAAGCCAGCCCATGCAAAGGAAACCACCTGGAAGATGATGCTCTTTTCGTCAAGCGCAATCACTACACCGATAAGCGAAATGGCGATAAGCGTAATGCGCGAGAACAGCATAACCTGCTTATCAGTCGCATCCTTTTTAAACATGCCCTGATAGATGTTCTTGCTCACCGCACTGGAGGCGATAAGCAGGTAGGAGTCGGACGAGCTCATGGTAGCGGCAAGAATGCCCGACATCATTACGCCGGCCACCAGCGGAGGCAGCAAGCGGGAGCTGATTAGAATAAACACGCCCTCGGCGCCCGAAGCGGTCAACAGTTCTGCGGGGAACGCCGCTCTGCCGACCAGACCAATCAGAACCGCCGCAATCAGGGAGATAACGCACCAAACGGTGGCGATGATACGGGACTTTTTAATCTCGGACGATTTGCGGATAGCCATAAAGCGCAGCAGAACCTGCGGCATACCAAAGTAGCCAAGACCCCACGACATGGTGGAAAGGATGGTTAAAAAGCCGTATGCGCCCGCAGGTCCAAACACCGGCGTACCCGCGGCATCCAGCTGCTGTACGCCATCCACAAGCTCGGGCGACGCAATGCCGAAAAAGCTTAAGAAGCCGGGAATCTCGCCGATGTTGGCAAGCACTCCGGCGGGACCGCCCGCTGCAACCGTGCCGGCTATCAGCACTGCTATCAGCGCAACAATCATCAGCATGCCCTGAATAAAGTCGCTGATGCTCTCGGCAAGGAAGCCGCCGAGGAAGGTGTAAAGTATAACAAACACCGCGCCCAGCACCATCATCAGATGATAGTTAAAGCCAAACAGCGAAGAAAACAGCTTGCCGAAGGTTACAAAGCAGCTTGCTGCATAAACGGTAAAGAACACAAGGATAAATACCGACGAAATAAGCATGATAACCTTTTTGTTCTCGCGAAAACGGTTGCTGAAGAAGTCTGGCAGCGTAATCGAATCGTTTGCCGCTACCGAATAATGGCGCAGACGCTTCGCAAGCAACAGCCAGTTTATGTAGGTACCAATGGCAAGCCCTATTGCGGTCCAGATGGCGTCGCTGAGTCCGCACCAATACGCGACACCGGGCAGACCCATTAAAAGCCACCCGCTCATATCGGACGCTTCCGCACTCATGGCGGTTACCCATGGTCCCAGGCTTCTTCCCCCCAAGAAGAAGTTGTCGCTGCTTTCGTTGGACTTTTTCGCTACCATAACCCCGACCCCAATGATAATGGCCATATACATGCCCATTGAGACCAGAATTTGAACGGTATTTCCATTCATATTTTTGTTCCTCCTCATTCCTGATAGTAAACGCTTATACAAATTATATAAATCCACGCTGTTTTTGGCAAGCTGTTAATGCATATTTCGTGAATTTTGTAGTATTTAGCTAAAGTAACGGGAATAAATATGGAACAACAACTACGCTTTTGGTATAATGAAACCATACATCAAAGCTTTAGCAGCGCATGGCGCTGTAACCAGGCTTTTATTATTTGCCGACGGCAGAACAGCGCTTTGGGAAAGGATGAATGGCAATGGCGGAAAAAAGCTCTCGCGCACCCGTTCGCACGCTGGTTAACGTTCTAGTTTTGCTTGCTTTTTTTCTTGCGGTTCGCTGGTTTTTGGTTTCGCGTATCGGCACCGATATTCAGGTAAACGCTCAGCTTGGTCAAACGGCTGCGTTTATTGTACTATCGGCGCTCTGCGCTTTGCTGCTTGCTCTGGCGCGGTTTTGGAGAATTCGGCTGTATCTGTTGCCCGCATTCACCAGTAGCAAGGACCGCGTGCTATACATCCTATCTGCCTGCTTTACGGTGTTTGTGCTGCTGCTTTCGCCCATTCGCACGCGCGATTTTTCTATCGCCGCGGTAGTGGGGCTGCTGTATACCGGCGTGATTATTCCGGCATTTGAGGAGTTTCTATTTCGAGGGTATCTTTGGGCACGGTTGCGTAAAAGCTTTAAGCCCGAGGTAACCGTATGCATGCTGACCGCCCTGTTGTTTGCGATATGGCGCGCGGGGTATGGCGACGCGTGGCTGTTTGAACGGGGGTTTGCTGCGCTTGATTTTACCATGGCGGTAATAACCAATGCCGTGCTAGGGCTAATGATTGGACTGTTTACCGGGTTTGCCCGCCTGTTCTCAAAAAACTGTGTGCCCGGGTTGCTTCTGCACATCATGCTTGCCGCCGTGTTGCAGTAAGCTTGCCTTTACTAATACATATCTTAATTCATCCGTTTGGGAAAGGAATAAAACTATGAGCAGACCGCAATATCTAACCACGAAAGAGGACGCTCTTGCTATATTGGAAAAAGGCGAGTACGGGGTGTTGTGCACCGCCTCCGCCGATGGTCAGCCCTACGGCGTGCCACTGAACTACTGCTACGACAAGGATAAGGGCTGCGTGTATTTCCACTGCGCTAAGGACGGTGTAAAGCTTTCTGTCTTGTCACAAAACCAAAAGGTATCGTTTGTGGTGGTAACACGCGCGGATTTGGTGCCCGAGAAGCTGGACACAAGCTACGAGAGTGTCATTGTTACCGGCAGTGCTTCTGTGGTAGAGGATGAACCGGAGGTTTTACACGCGCTGGTGCTGCTGTGCGAGCAGCTCTCTCCTGCCATGGCGGATAAGGTTCAAAATATGAACTGCATGGCGCAGGTAACCATCCTGCGCATGACGGTGGATGACATTAGCGGAAAGCGCAAAGAGGTGTCGCGCGACTGAGTATCGTTTTGCTACAACGCAACGCGCCCCGGGCTGCAGCCTGGGGCGCGTGTTGCATATATTTGAACTAAACAAATCTGCATAGATGGGGTTTTGCCTATAGCTAATTCGCTATATTTCTGCCGTTACTGCTTTGGTCTGCACCACACAATCAGGCGGTCGGTGGGGTTTAGCACTGGCGTACAGGTTACAAGCGTAAGCAGCTCGTCCTCCCCGTCCTGCGGCAAAAGCGCCGAGCGGTCATCTGCCTCCACCACAAAAGTGCGAAAAGCAAGGTAACGGTACTCTTGGTTGCCATATTTTACGATTACCTCATCGCCGTTTTCCAGCTTATCCAGATGACGAAAGGGGTGCATGATATAATAGTTGCGGTGCCCTGCCAGCACGCAGTTGCCTTGTTCCCCAGGCAGCGCTGAGCCGGGGATATGACCCACCCCGTAAAACAGCTCATCGCCGCCGCCCTCCACAAGGTTTTCGGATATGCCGATGGACGGCAGCTTGATGCTGCCCACGGCGGTGATGTCAAGGGCGGGTCTGGGGGTAAAAAAGCTGCCCATGGCGTTGGGGTTTTGCAGCTCTTTGCTCTGCTCGCTTACCGTAAAGCTGCTTTTTTCTACCCAAACCGAGGCAGGGATGGGGTCTGGATCTGGCAGCTCCTGCCCCGACACAAGCCCTAAGGAGGACAACAGCGCCCCCCACGGGTAGTAGTAGGCCTGATACGTAACCGACACGGCGAGCATTACGATACCAATCGCAATAAGCACGGTGGAGAAAAGCGGTCTTTTTTTCTGTCGCTGCATAGCAGAATGTCCTTTCCGGTTTTATCACCAAAGACCGCCGGCGCAAGCAGCACGGCGGTCTTTGCTTGTATTGCAGTTGTCTACCGCTCTTTTCTGGCAAGCGCAAACCCGCCAAGCAACAGCACCGCGCCAATGGGCAGCAGTGCCTCTAGGGGGAAGCCGCCCGTTTCGGGCATGCGCACATCATTGATTACCGGCACATCCGATTCGGTTTCGGACGAAGAGGATGTTGACGAGGATGTTACCTCTTTGCAGTAAAACACCCACTTTACCTTGCCGGCCGCATCCTGAAACTCGTTTCCAAGCTCCGCGGAAACGGTCAGGGTTGCGGTGATGGTTGCCTGCGCCCCCTTTGAATAGGTTCCCAGCGCAATCTCTTTGCCTATGGGCGGACCCGATGCCGGGCCCTCATACAAAGTGGTTATTGGTGAACCGGCGCGCGACAAGGTGAGCTTAATTTCCAGTGCATCAAGCAGACGCTCGGAACGCTCACGCTCCTGCGGAGTCAAAAACCCCGCCACCTCGGTTTTGAGGTACAGCTTTACCTTTTTGTTTAGCTGGTTGTGAATCAGGATATCCTGAGTGCCCACATCGCCCGGCATCATGTCCTTAAGCTCTGTGAACAGATCGTCGCCTGGAATGGTAACGAGGTTTCCGGTACCGTCAAGCACTACCTTGCTCTCCAGCGCCGATACGCCTGCCGCCATTCCCAGACTAAACAGCGCGACCGCCGTAAGGCAGAGCAACGTTTTCCATACAACATGTTTCATATTGCGGTTCCTTTCCGCCTGCACGGCTGCAGAGCCGGATAATCTGAATAGTACGCCATGAATCATAGCTATGCGTTATTTTTATCCCTCGATGGGTATATTGTTCCAGCCAACAATATTCCCAAACAGAGTGACCGGCTTGAAGTTGTCTTTTTGTACCGCTTCAGCCACTATTTCAATCTCGAAATTAACGTCGGCGTATTTATTGCCCCAATAGCAAGGGATATATACCTTATCAAACAATACGGCCGACTCGTTTGCCGCAACTTTTGCCGCATCGACAGACGCTGCGGACAGCGGTTCCTTCAGATAAAAATAGCCACCCTCGCCGAGAGTCCATTTGGTCAAATTAACATTGAAAAGCGGAGACTGATAAAAAGTGGGGGCTGCTTTTGTCACAGCTTCCTTTTCAAACAACTCGTTAGTATAAACCTGTGGTTCCAGTTCCTGATCTGGATCTGCACTTTTTTTATTGATTTGCCCGTTTGGTATTGCCCTAACCTTAATCTTTGCGCGAACATAGCAATCGTTCTTGCCGGTGTTTGTAATGGTGGGATCCTTTGCAATGACGTCACCGGGAACAATCGGTCCGATGGTGCCACCTGTGGTGCCTCCTGCAAACGACGGTTCGGTCAACGAAATCTTTACGTTGCCCATGGTCACCACGTTTTCCACCTCTGCGCGCGCGGTGAAATACGCGATGGTGCCGCCCACCGCAAGGAGTGCGGCGGTAAGAAGTGAAAGTGCGATAATACCTGCCTTTTTGCTAACCATTCTACATTCCTCCTAATAATCTATATTCATTTTATTGGTGTCTAAAAGGTCTATACCGGCATCTGAGCGCTAAACGCCGAGACTGCGGATGCGACAAAATCGCTGCCTGGCTCAAAGCCGCCTTCGCACTGCACCGCTTCAGCGACAATTACCATATCAAAACCCGCTACGTCGCCTTCTACCGCGCTGCTTGCGATGCTAACTGATGTGAACAAAGGCGCGGTGCTATCGGTATCGGCTCCGTTTACTCCCGCAAGGGTGCGGTTGTAATAGAAATAGCCTTCGTGGTACGTCCACTCATCATTGCCTGAGCCGAGCTTTGCGCCGCCGATTGAAAACCCGTTGGGAGCTTTAATCGTGGCACCGTCGCAGGTAATACCCGTCACCTTAAGGCGAACATAGCAGGGGCTGGCACCGGTGTTACGCACGACGGGGTCTTTGTTGGCGGTCTGTCCGGGCATCATTTTTTCGGCGACATCCTTACCGGCAGGGGCACCGTCTGTGACGTTTTGCCATGTGTTTTCCACCAGTTCGATAGTAATGCCACCCACCGTAAAGGTGTTGGTAACTGCTGTGGTTTTGCTTGTGAAGTACGCCGCGGTGCCGCCAATGGCTAAGGCTACGGCTAGGATTGCCGCCAAGGAGCTAAACAATATCGTTCTTTTTTTCATGCTTTTTGCCTCCGTTATAATTATATAAGCGATCCCTTGTTAAGGGGGGCTCACAGTGGTTTGAGGTCCGGGGGGTGCCGGGGTAAGATTTTTTCCATTCCCTCTGCCGCTTTGGGCAGCAGTAACGCGGCTACTGTTATCAGCGCCATGCATAGTAGCCCCGGAATGGTCTGCACAAACAATGCCGCGTAACCCAGCAGCGGCAGACACATCCCCGCCTTGCCAACCACCGCGTCAAGCGGAATGGCGGCGATGTCGGCGGTGGGATTTGCGTCCCCCTTTGTGATAAGGGTACGCTGTGCGCTGTTTACCGAGACTACCCTGTGAGTAACCGGTATGCCGTTTGCAAGCTGGTACATCACCACGTCGTTTTCATGGATGTGCTCGGGCTCGACATGGTGAACAAACACCACGCTGCCGATGGGATAGTTCGGTTCCATGCTGCCCGAGAGCACGGTGTACGGCGTGTACCCGAGTATCCTCGGTACGATAAGCGCCGCCGCCATGAGGGCAACCAGTGCCACAAAGCCGCCGGATACGATACGCGCAACCTTTGTTATCACCGTTTTACCACCCCATTTATTATCGTTGTGTTGCAAAGGTTGGCGTAAAGGAATTCTTCACTACGTCGGTGTGCGAGAACCAGCTGTTCTGCCATTTATGGTTAATAAACTTTGCCCATCCTGTCGGCGTATTGTTGGCAATGGTAAACACCACGCTGTTGCCGTTGACCGACCCGTTACCCGATGCGGTAACGCCCGCGGTACGGTAGCGGATGGTTTCCAGCTCGGTCAGGCGGTAGGTGCCTGCGCCCAGCCTGTCAAGCACAACGGACTTTTCCCCTGTGCCTGCGGTATTGCCGCTAGACACCCAATTGCCCACACCGCTGCTGCCGCCCGTAAAGCGGATATAGTCGCTGGTGACCTCGCGATAAACGCCGTTGCTGTCCAGCTTTTCAAGTGTGTATACGAAGACGGGGTCTCCGTGTGGCGCCCAGTTGTCGTTTATCTGTTTGGTTACGGTAATCTGCCCGTTTTTGATGAAAACGATAAACCAGCCGTCTTTGTCCTGCTGTACGGGGGTTTTATCGTTGTTTTGGTAGCGCGCGTAGTTTGCAAACGGGAACGCATCGGGGACATCCGCGCGACTTGCGGTAACTGAAAAGTCGGTTTGCGTCTCCAGCATCAAATCGGTGGGGGCTGCTACCGCTTCCCCTGTTGCACGCAGCTTGTAACTATAGTTGATGTTTGGAGCAGTGCCGCTTCCAAGCCCCGCATACACCCATGCTGGCGGGATTGTACTGTTCCATGAGTTTCCGCCTGTTTTACGCTGCCATACGGTGTTCTTTACACGGTCGTTCAGGTTTGTTTTCTCGCCCGCAAAGATGGTGGTATCGCTTAGCTCAATAAGCGGGGTGAGTACCTTGAGTGGTTTTTCATCACTCAAAAAATCGGCGGGGACATATCCGTCTGTACTAACCGGTGTGACCGTTGCCGCCAGTCGGTATTGGGTATCCTCAGCGGGTCGCCAGACGTTAGGCTGAGTATCGGTTGACCGCAGCGAGTAGGCAATCTGCGTATCGCCATAGGTTTGCCACTCGGTAGGGGTTGCCGCTTTTAGCCGCTCTACCTGCGCGGAATCGGTCGCCACGGCGTCGCCGATATACAGGTACGCATCCTTTGCCGCCAGATCGTAGCGTAGCGGTACATCCACATACGGGTTACTGAATACACGAGAAAAGCTCGGATAGCCCGGGTGGGTAATCTTTGAACCCGCGCTGTTTGTGGGCACATCGTTGCCGCCCACGTAGTTATCCCTAGCCTTGACCACAAAGCTTTGCGACCAGCCAGAAGCCTCGCTGCCCGAGGCGGGTATGGTCTGGTTGGTCCAAGTAATCACGTCACGCCCTGCATCATCGGTGGTTATCACAGCACCGCTGCCTTGCAGTGCACTTTTACTCGCCTCGGTTAAGGTAAAGCGCTCGTTCACAACATCGGTGATTACCGCGCCGGCAAGGCCGTTTACGATGTTTGCAAAGATGGTATTAAATACGTTACCCAGCCCCGATGAGTTCGCGTTATAATAATGCGATACCGAGGTGGCAAGTGCCTTTAAGAAGCCTTCCAGACTCTGTACCTGTGAAGAAGTAAGCCCGCCGCCGTACAGACCGATGGTAAATAGTGTGCATTTCGCTTTTAATGGGGTGGCAACGTCTTTTGCCTGTTGCTCGGTGCTACCGCCCACCGGCTGCCCGTCGGTGAACAGAACGACATACTTGCTTCGGGTGTTTGTGATGCTGTCGATGATATTTTTCGCCTGCGTTAAGCCGGCTGCGTGGTTGGTATTACCGGTCAGACGTATATTCCGTATTGCACCGCTAACTGCCGCTGCACCGGAAGAATTCAGTTGTGTAAGCCCCAGAAGGGTATTGCCAGTATTGTTAAAGGTAACAACCGCAATACGGCTTTGCGGCGAGGCGGTAGCTACGTTTGCCACAAAGTCCGTCGCCGATTCCTTGAGAATATCGAGCTTGGTCTTGTCGTTATCGCCTTTGACATAAACCACGGTGTTACCCGTGAGTTTTTCAGATTTGATACTCTTATCTCCGGCGCTTGTTGATTCAATACGATACCAGCCCGCCCCCTGCACTGTTCCACTATAACCGGACGGCACCTGCTTGAGGTATTCGATGGGGCGGTACTCGTCATCTGCTAACACAAAATACTTGTAGTAGTCAAAGTCATATTGATTTGGCTCCGGATGTGGGTATCCCGGTTGATTGGGGTTTGGAAGCCCGCTTACCGTTGTACGGGTCGCGGGGGTGGTCATCAGCCACGGCATGCTGCCTGAGGCGTCGAGCACCAACACAATTTCTACCGGCGGTGCTTGCTGTGCCGCCGCCCAGGCGGTAAGGTTAATCTGATAGGTTCTGTCCTGCTCGGACAGCAAACGCGCGGTTTTACCGTGTTGTACGGTGTTAATATCAAAAGTGCCGCTTACCGTTGCCGCCGTCGCCAAGTATCCTGATTTCACCTCAATCGGTACTGACGCGAACACGCTGAGCTCCAGCTTTTCGCTGGCAGCGCTTAGCAGCAGAATGGTGGTTTGCACCTCCGGCTCGCCAGCGGGGCTGTTTCCGGTGGGTTCGGAGGAGCTGCCCGGATCCTCTGACGAGGAACTGCTCGGTTCCTCGGATGAAGAACTGCCCGGTTGTGAGCTTGTTTCCTGCGAGGACGCTTCCTCTGAGCTTGCTTGCTCCTGGGAGGACGTGTCTATTGGTTCGCTCTCGGCGGTGCTCATCGCTCTGGGAACAACCGCGTCTAGCACTTCAGGTGTGTTCGCTACCGATGACGTATCAGCGGATGGCTCGGTGGAGGATTCTTCCGGCATGCTGCTGCCGGGTGCATTGCTCTGCGTGGCCACGCTGTACTGAACCTCAAGTACCTCAACCAGCGCGTTTGCGGGCAAATCTGCTTCGCTCAGGGTACCGTTAAGCACCTTTTTGTCTGCGGTCATATCGTTTTGCTGCGCGTCGTTTACGCGCAGCGGCTGTCCGTTTTCATCTGCAATGTTTAAAATCAGGGACTGCGTGCCGCTCTCCTGCGGGTTGACGGCAACCACCTTCACCTGCTCTGTGACAGGATCTATCGCAACAATAGCCTGACAATCCGTTCCGTCAATCTCGCCGCTGTCAAAAAAGCGAACCAATCGCTGACCGACAAGCCCTTGGGCAAGCTGCGCCTTCATCAGGTTGCTGTCAAAGGGCAGCTTTACACGCATCAGCGCCGCAATCATCGCCTTATCCAGCTGATACCGAAACGTCTGCGCGGTCTCGTCCTTTTCAGGCGCCTCACGCTCTGGTGCCTCGCTACTCTCAGGTTGTGAAGATGCTTCGGAGGACTCGTCCGGATTTGCATCGAACTCCCCCTCGCCGGAAGCTTCCTGGGACGACAAACTGTGCTCGGCGGGTTGCGCCGAAGTATTGTCATAGGGCTTTTCTTCTTTTTGCTCTTCTTCAGGGACATCGGGTACTGCAGGCTGCGCAGGCTCGTCCTTTACGACAGCTGCGGGAATCTCTACCACAAACTCCGCAATCTCCTCCTCAGTCAGGGCACCCATGGAAAGTACCGTTAGCACTTCCTGCGTACCTACCGTCAGGCTGTGCGCCGTTTCCTGTTTGCCTTCGTCGGCGGCATAGCTGGAAAAGCCCGCGCATACAAGCATTATCGCAGCCATAAGAACCGCAAACATCTTTTTGGTTACAGTTTTTTTTAGGTTGTGAAGCATCACAAAGCACCTCTCTTTTCAAACACGCATACAATCCGCTTCGCATCCCGGCTGTAAATCTGTGCTTGTATTGGATGAAAGCGGACAGCCATTTAGCAAAATATATGAAGTCCGTCCAATTTATATACACTTATTATTGAATCTTTTTTCCAGAATAATCAGCTTGTTCATTCAGCTTTCTATTTTTCGTTGTAGACATTTTGGCGTATTTTACACCAATTACGGTGAAAACTATGAATGTTGAGACCCGCTTTATCGGTTATGAAAACGGACAACAGAAAAGGAGATTGTATATGCCTCTGGATCAATTGCTGTTGCAGGATAAAAACCTGCAGAACTTCTTTTTTTCGCTCCCCGATTATGTTCAGGAAACCATACGCCAACGGGCAAGCAATATGAATGAAGCCGACGATGTATATGCCTATGCCGAAAATTACACGCGGGGCGATAAGTAAAAAGCGTATAAAACACAAAAAGCGGGGAGCCATGCGCTCCCCGCTTTTGCAACGTATCAATATAGATTGCGTTACTTCCATCCCCTTGATATAATTCAATTAACACAAAGTTGTTTACTTCATATTCACTATAGGGGGAGTGCCAATTGCGGCTGTTTATTGCCGTCCGCTTTGACGAACCGGTACTGAACCGACTGTGCGCCGTGATGGATAGTTTAAAGCACTCGGCAATCACGGGCAGCTTTACCCGCCGGCCAAACCTGCACCTGACCCTTGTGTTTTTGGGCGAAATTCCCCCCGGACGCGTAAACGACATAATAGAGGCGATAGACGGGGTAACTGAAAACCCGTTTTCACTTGAACTCAGCGGCGTGGGGCGTTTTAAGCGAGACAACGGGGATATTTTATGGATGGGTATAAACCGCTGCGAGCCGCTTTTGTGTGTTTATCGTCAGTTGGTCGAGCGGCTTGCGTGGGCCGGATTTTGGGTAGAGACACGGCAGTACAAGCCCCACCTCACCCTTGCACGCGGTCTTCGCCTGCCCTCTGGCTTTGACCGGGAGAGCTTGGCGCTCAACACCGGCATTATCCACGCACCCGTCACCGGCATCGATTTGATGAAATCCGAGCGTGTGGGCGGGGTGCTGACCTATACCTGCATCCACACAAAGACCCTTTCTATGTAATCAATTCAAAGCAAAAGAACCCATACATTTTTTGTGTACGGGTTCTTTTTTCTATTGACAAATGTGTTTATATTGATTATATTGTGTATATAGTATATATACAATAATCGGTTCGGAGGTGACCGGGTGGACATCATTATCAGCAACAGCGGCGATACACCAATCTATGAGCAGATTGTCTTACAGGTAAAGGGCATGATCCTAAACGGTACGCTGAACGAAGGTGACATGCTGCCCTCCATGCGCATGCTGGCTAAAGAGCTGCGCATCAGTGTGATAACCACCAAACGCGCGTATGAAGAGCTGGAGCGCGAGGGATTTATCACCTCTGTCACGGGCAGGGGCAGCTTTGTTGCCCGACGCAACACCGAACTGATTCGCGAAGAGCAGCTCAAAGCGGTGGAAGTACATCTGAGCAAGGCAATCGCCGCCGCAAGAATTGCCGGGCTAAACGGCAAGCAGTTAAACGAAATGATTCAATGCTTATTTGGGGAGGAATAGAACACCATGAGCGGTCAAAACATCTTGGAGATTCAGGGGCTTTGTAAGCAGTATTCGGGCTTTGCGCTGGAGGACGTCACCTTTTCGGTTCCCTGCGGCTCGATTATGGGGCTGATTGGCGAAAACGGGGCGGGCAAAACCACCGTTATTAAGCTGATTGTAAACCTGATTCGCAAAAATGCCGGAAGCATAACCGTCTTTGGCAAGGACAACATCACAGCGGAAAAGGAGATAAAATCTCAGCTTGGCGTGGTGCTGGACGAGAGCAGCTTTCACGAAACGCTAACTGCTAAGGATATTGCCGTTATCCTACGCAGCATCTACAAAGGCACGTGGGACGACCGGCTGTACAGCACCTATCTGGACCGGTTTACACTGCCCGACACAAAGATTGTAAAGGATTACTCCCGTGGTATGAAGATGAAGCTATCAATCGCCGCGGCGCTGTCACACCACCCGCGTCTACTCATCCTTGACGAAGCCACCAGCGGGCTGGACCCCGTGGTGCGCAGCGAGATTTTGGATGTGTTCTTTGACTTTATACAGGATGAATCCCACGCCGTACTAATGTCCTCCCACATCACGACCGACCTCGAAAAGGTTGCGGATTATGTCACCTTCATCAGCTCGGGCAGGATTTTATTCTCGGACACCAAGGACAGTATTCTGGAGCACTACGGCGTAATAAAATGTACCCAAACGCAGAGCGAACGCTTAGATTCGTCGTTGATTGTCTCGCAGCGCAAAAACAGCTTTGGCTGCGAGGCACTGACCAAAGACCGCAGGCAATTAAAAGCGCGCCACCCCGAGCTTACGGTAGACAATGCCACGCTAGACGATATTATGCTGTTTTATTCAAAGGGGGTACGATAACCATGCTGGGACTGGTAATAAAGGACTTGCTCGTATGCAAAAAAAGCATGCGTATGGTTTTGCTTTTTGTTTGTGTTTTTATGGTGTTTAGCTTGACTACGGATGACAACACCTTCGTGATGTTTATTACAAGCATGTACTTTACGATGATGGTGCTAACGGCGTTTGCCTACGACAATCAGGCAAAGTGGGATGCGTATGGGTTGACTATGCCGGTTACGCGCTCCGAAACCGTTCTGGCAAAATACCTGCTTGGGCTTGTTTTGTCCCTTTTCGGCGGCATACTCTCCTTCGCGTTGACCTTTGGCGTCATGCTTTACAAGCAGGAGGCGTTTACCTCCGAGATGCTAGTTACCCAGCTGGCTTTGCTGGGTGCGGCTCTAATGATTATGAGCATCTTCATTCCGCTGATTTATCGGTTTGGCGTGGAAAAGGCGCGACTTGTGATGGTTGCCGTTTTTATTGTTCCCTCTGTGCTGCTCTTATTCTTTTCGAAGTCCGGAATACCCGCCCCCGACGAGAACATCCTGCGCGTTATTGCCACCCTTTCCCCGTTCTTTGTTGTGGCGTGGGTTGCGGCATCGTATTTCATCTCGGTGCGCATCTTTACAAAAAAAGAGTTGTGATGCGGCAAAAAGACCCGTTGCAAAACATGCTATAAAAGGGGACGCGCAAGATGAAGAGAAGAAAACTGGGTCAGATGATACTGATTATAGCCGTACTAGTAATTGTTGCCTGCGGCATATTATCTTGGCTTGGTTTAGTCGATGCAAAAGCCTTAGGCGGGTTCTTTTTAATCACGCTGATACTCGTCGGAGCAGGCGTCTTTATGTCAAAGAAAAAGTAAACAGACCCGACAATAAAAGCGGCTTCGAATACAAGCCTCTATTCCCAAAACCCATATGCAAGAAACGCGCCTAAATTCAGCTTGTAAAAAGCCGTCTTTTGGCGCGTTTTCCTGTTCATAAAATAGCTTAGGGTATTTCTATTGTGTACTCATTTTGCTGTAACCCTTTTTTATGTGCATGTTTTACCTGGCGGGTTTCGCTGCGCTTAACGCCTGCTCAATCGCCTTTAGAATCGCTTTGCTGCTGTAAGTTGCACCGGAGACGGCGTCGATTTCTTCCACCGATTGTGCGGCGACAACCTGTGCGGGAATCGCCTCTGCGTCCCCTCCCATTCCGTTGTCATGCTTGAGCAGCCGAATATCCGTAATGGTATGATTCACAACCGTTACCTCTACCTCTACGGCAATGGGCATCTGCGCAAAGCTACCATAATAAACCCCGTCCGGGATTTGGGTTAAATCCGGGTCGGTCAGCTCCAAACCTTCAAAAGTCGACAGTCCTTTGTCCAACTGCTGCCCAACAAGTAAAACAGTGGCTACAAATACTGCAACGATACCGATAACGACGATGAGAATTACTACAACACGCTTTTTCGTTTTCATTATTTCTGCACTTCCTCTGCTACAGTGCCGCGAGCGCTTGGCAGAGGGCTGCAATCTGCTCTTCCCGCTTCGGGCTTGACCAGTTAATAATGCCGGTTGCGTAGATGTCTGCCCCCATGCCCTGACACGGTGCTTTCATCTGGCGAATAGCATGGTTGCCGCCAAGCCACGCGTGCTTGAGGTGTTGGGTCACAAACAGCCCGGTTTTTTTGCCCGACAGCCCGCTGATGGAGTTAAGGCACGCGCTCATGGGGGCACTGAGGGAGAATGCCTGAACCGGCGACGCAAAGATCACTGCATCGTACCCGCTTAGGTCGGGCAGGGGCTTTAGTTCGGGCTTTTCGGGCGGTTTTACCTCTCCCACCGTCTCTACGGGGATAATCTCGGTGACGTGCCCCGCCTCAGTAAGCGTTTTTACCGCCGCTTGTGCGACAGACAGGGTATTACCGGTTTGAGAATAGACAACAACGCAAACATTCATAACTCTAAGCTCCCTTTCTAATGTTGCAAGCTGGCACCTTTACCTGCTTGCATGGTTTGGGTCTGAATAAAAGTCAATCAGACCGCGTACGGATTGCATTGTTTTTTCGACCAGTCGGTCGGGGTCAGACTGCATACGCTGGCGCGTGAGCGTTAGAATACTGCCGATGCAAAGTGACAATGCCGCATCGCCCAGCTGCATCGCCGTTTCCTGCGAAAGCGCAAGCTGTTGCGCAAGCTCTTGCAAAACCCGCATATGATCCCGCAACAGCGGGCTCTGCGAAAACTGCTCATACACCTTATCTGGCGGAATATCCCCGTAATAGTCTACAAACAGGGCGGAGAAGATATTGGGATTTGCGATGGAATACTCGCAAAAGCGTGTCATACAGCGCAGATAGCAGTCCAGTGCAGTCTCGTGCTCCGGCGCATTTTTGCCCAGATACGCCGCATACCGGTTTAAAAACTGCAGTACGGCCGCAACGATAAGGTGCGGAAAATCTGCAAAGTACAGGTAGATCGTCGAGCTGTGGTAGCCCGCCAGCTGCGCCACCTTGCGCACATTCAGCCCCGCAACTCCCTCCCGCTCTATGATTGTGCAGGTGCAATCGATAAAACGCTGTGCAACCTGTTTTTTGCGCTGTGCGCGGGCATCCATCTGCATCTCCTCCAAAACAAATAAACATTGTTTATATTGTAAACAATGTTTATTTGTTTTGCAATATCCATTTTAGCAAAGTTTGGGGCAATAATCTTCTGTTAATATGGCAATTTATCTATAAGATATTATGCCGAACGCTCGGCACTTAACCTTTTTGAATTTTGCAACAATGAGTACACGCACGCCTGTGCGTTTGTGTGCAGCGTCTGCACCTCGCTTTGCGGCGGAGTGCTGTCGTCTAATCGAAACGGGTCGTACCAGCGCACGGGTTTGGTGCGGGTATACAGATGATATGCGGTCATTGGTTTGTCATCCTTTCTATGTGTTTATGCTTATCTACTTACCTGTCTAACTAGGATAGGGCTTATGCCGCCTTGATCTCGCGCAGCTCGGTCAAGGCCTCTGCTTCGGTGTCGGCGGAAAACATAAAGTTTCCGTCCCCATCGTACACCTCAATATGTCCGCCTACGTACCTCATTGTGTAATCCACTTGTAACACCTCTTTCTCGTTTGTTGTTATCCTTATTATATGGTATTGGGTGTACGATAAAACGGACAGTTACCGTGTTTTCTCTCGATCTGCAAAAAGAATAAACTCGAAGCAAAACAGTTGACAATCTACGCGAGGCGTGATATTATAGTAAGGCTGATTACAGCAACAAGTTGCGCTCGTAGCTCAGCTGGATAGAGTGACTGGCTACGAACCAGTAGGTCAGGGGTTCGAGTCCCTTCGGGCGCGCCAAAAAGGCATAGTTTTCCATCGCGGAAAGCTATGCCTTTTTATTTGTGGATGAATCGACTTCTATTTTTGCCGTGTGGTAAAATGGAAATGCATTATTATATAAGGAGAAGTTCAGATGTTTAGCAAAAAATAATTGTAGTATACAAATCCAAAACCGGTTTTACCGAAAAATATGCGAAATGGATTGCTAAAGCTTTGCATTGTGATATCGTTCGTTTTGAAGAATTCAATATCGAGCAAATGGCATGCTATGATATCGTAATACTGGGCGGCGGCATATATGCCGGTAGAATCAATGGCGCAAATCTCATAAAAAACAATGCATCCTCATTCTCTGAAAAAAAGGTCATTGTATTTGCTACCGGTGCATCTGCCCCCATCCCACAAGAGATTGAACGATATGAAAAACATAGTATCCCCCAAGATATGAATATCGAATTCTTCTATTTTCAAAGCGGAATGAACTATACAAGGATGAATGGTACAGACAAATTGCTGATGACAGCATTCAAAACGATTTTAAAATTGAAAAAGAATAAATCCGCTGTCGAACAGGGTACCAATGATGCCATCCAACGCTCCTATGATTATTCAAATATCAATCAAATAGACCCGTTGGTCAATTATGCAAAAACAATTGAGTTGGAATAAACATGTTACAGTGCCTACAAGTGTAGAAACGACTTTTTAGCTCTATGCTAGAAGCCAAACCAATTGGCTGTTATATATATTGGAATAATGCACTAAAGATTGAATGGTTGGGAGAGATATCATTGTCCGTGAGTAATTACGCAATCATAACGAACATTGACAGAGGATGGTCATGTGACAAAAAATATTGTATAACCGACAAGGATGGTACTAAACATTTTCTTCGAATTACCCCACATGAGAAAAGTGCCACTCG
Source organism: Bacillota bacterium (assembly GCA_023460535.1). Classification (GTDB taxonomy): domain Bacteria; phylum Bacillota; class Clostridia; order Oscillospirales; family Ruminococcaceae; genus Acetanaerobacterium. Next base: position 204,143 of record JAEWPV010000016.1, on the reverse strand, counting down.
TGAAGATATGTTTAAAATGATGCAACAAGTATCTAGGCTAGGTGTTCCTATGTGTCAACCAATTGAATTTGGCTTTTGTGATGAGGGTGCCTATTCTATTCTAAGCTGGATTGACGGCAGCGATGCAGAGACCGTAATACCAACACGTTCAGATAACGAGCAGTACCGCTACGGCAGGAAGGCCGGACAAATTCTGAAAGTGATTCATTCGATCCCTGCGCCGAATACACAGGAAGATTGGGAAATCCGTTTTAATGGCAAGATTGACAGCAAAATAAAAATGTACTTCGATTGTCCTATCAAATACAGTAGTGGACAGTTGTTTTTAGATTACATTAACGCCAATCGCCATCTGCTAAAAAATCGTCCACAAGTGTTTCAACACGGAGATTATCACATTGGCAATATGATGATTGATACCCGCAATGAACTACAAATCATCGATTTTGACCGATACGACTTCGGAGACCCTTGGGAAGAATTCAACCGCATCGTATGGTGTGCGCACAAAACGCCTCTGTTTGCATCTGGAATGGTTGACGGATATTTTGATAACCAGGTTCCGTTACTGTTTTGGCGACTCTTGGCACTGTATATTTCATGCAACACGCTTTCCTCAATTCCATGGGCTATACCGTTTGGGCAGGATGAAATTAATACCATGCAAAATCAAGCAAAAGAAATTCTGCAGTGGTATAACAATATGCAACATGTTATTCCCAGTTGGTATGCCACTATCCCAAAAGATATGATTCTATTCTTCAAGTAAATAAAACTAGTAAGCGCGAAATGGCATGATATCAGCGGCATCGGCAGCGTAGAAGATACCTTCCTCTACATACGAAATCTTATCAACAGACTTGCCGGCGTGAAGTGCTTCGATTAAGCTTGCAACACGAGGGCCGTGAAGCGGGTTACACTCTACTTCAACGTCAATGTCTCCGGCGATCATTGCTTCAAAAGCAGTCTTAACAGCGTCGAAGGAAACGATTGTGATATCGCCGTTGGGTCCGCAGGTTTTGCCTGCCGCCTTGATTGCTTTCACTGCACCAAACGCCATGTTGTCGTTCTCGGCAATCACTACATCGATGTTCGGGTAGGACTCCAGGAAGAACTGCATAACTTCCTGACCTTTTTCCTGTGTGAAGTCTCCGGACTGTTTGTCAAGCATCTTCCAACCGGGGAACGCGGTCATCTTCTCGGCAAAGCCATCGGTACGACCAATTTGCGGGGAGGAGCCCATGGTTCCCTGCAGGGTAACAATGTTAAGCTCGGAGTTGGGGTCGATGCCCTTTGCTTTGAGTGCGCCCTCTAAAGCGGCTACTGCGTCGTAGCCTTCCTGCTTAAAGTTGGAGCCAACCCAAGCGGTGAAGAGCGTGTCGTCTGTGGTCTCGATCATACGGTCAACGATGATAACGGGGATGCCTGCCTCTCTGGCTTCTTCGAGAACCGTATCCCAACCGGCTTCCGTGTTCGGAGCAAGTACGATGTAATCTACGTCTTTTTGGATGAAATCACGGATTGCGGTAATCTGCTTTTCGGTTTTCTGCTGAGCATCTACCATCTCGAACTTATAACCGTTTGCCTCGGTAAAGGTCTCCTGCATCGATTGGGTGTTCGCAATACGCCAGTTAGACTCCGCACCTACCTGAACAAAGCCAACATAAATCAGTTCCTTAGCGTCGGTTGTGGGTGCGTCTGCCGAAGGGACATCGGAAGCCGGTGCAGGCGTTATGCTGGCGCAACCGGCAAATGCCGCAAGCATCATAACTACCATAACCACCGCGGTTATCGTCTTACAAAGCTTCATCTCATTTTGACCTCCACTTTTTATTTGTAAACCCCGTATCGCTCAGGTTTATACTTTATTGTCTTTTTATTTGCGGAATAACAACCTGCACCTTGGTTCCTTCGCCATATACGCTGGAGATTACTAACCCATACTGCTGCCCGAATTTCAGCGTTATCCGCTCGCTGACGTTAAACAGACCGTAGGAATCATGCTTTCGCTTTTGTTCCTGCTCTTCTCTTCTGTTAAGCTGACTCGTTACCGACAATAAGCGTTCCGGCGTCATACCAATTCCGTTGTCCTCAACCGTAATACATACATTATCGTCAACCACGCTGGCGTAAATACTGATTTTTCCGCCGCCTCTGCGGTTCTTAATGCCGTGATACAGCGCGTTTTCTACAAGCGGCTGCAATGTTATCTTTGGCATCATTACATCCTTAAGTGCTTCGGGTATGGTTATCTCATATTCCAGTATATCCTGATATCGAACCTGCTGAATTTGCAGATAGCTGCGTACGTGCTTTTCCTCCTCACGCAGCGCAAACATCCCGTTGCCGTGGTTGAGTGAGGTTCGAAAGAAGTCGGACAGTGCACCGACAATCTCTACCACCTCACCCTGCTTGCCCGCCTCCGCCAGCCAGATTATCGTGTCCAGCGTGTTGTATAAAAAGTGCGGGTTAATCTGTGCCTGTAACAGCTCAAGCTCCGCTTCTCGCAGGGTGGTTTGATCCTTTTGTACCTCTAACAGCAGGTTTTCTATCTTTTCTATCATCATGTTCAGTGAGGATGCAAGACTTTTTACCTCCGCCCCATGAACGGAATGCACCCGTACCGATAGGTCGCCCATTGCCACCTGCTTTGTAACGCTGTTAAAGTACTGTAAGGGCTTGGCAATGCTGTTTGGAATGATGACCGACATCGAAAGTGCCAGTACAAACAGTGCGGCAAACGTTCCCGCGCCGACAACAACGATATCGTCTAGTTCTTCAGAAACCTGCGCACGCAGGTGCTCCATATCCTGAATTTCGTAATAGGCGTACTCTAGCACATTGGACTGGATTAGCCCTGTTACGAGCTGTACGTAGTTCTCCCATATCGCAATATTCTCGTCGTAATGCCCGCCCTCAATCTTATTTTGCTCTATGCGCAGCATGTACTCCTCTAGGTTTTGCAGCAGTTTCATAATCATCTCGGCGCGACTTCTGTTTTCGGGATGATTGGTGTTTTGGACAAGCGCCGAAACAATGGTGCGCGCCTCGTTGATGGCTTCGTAGGGCTTTTCCACTTCAAAGGTGGAATGACCCGCAATTAACAGGTAAACCTTATAATCGAACTCCTCTTTAAACTTAATACTAAAACGCCCTGCCTCGGAGGCGTTTGCAATGATAAGATCGTAGTTTTGGTTAAATCGATAGATGTTTAAAAATAAAACCAAAAACAAGCAAAACAACGGCACAATAATCAGAATTAGAAAAAGCTGAATCTTGCGGTTTAGCTTTAAGTCGCCGAAAAAATCCCTTGCTTTACGCAGCAGCGTGTTTCTCACACAGTCTCCTCCCATCATAGAACACCAACTGTTTGGCCGACATTAAACAGGCTCAGAGGAACGACGGTATTGCATGGGTGAGCAGTTGTGTATTTTTTTAAACAGGTAAGAAAAGTAGTGCGGGTCTTTATACCCGACCATGGACCCGATCTCCGAGCAGCGGAGGTCGGAGCATTTGAGCAGATCTCTGGCCTTTGCCATACGCTGGTCGGTCAAATATCGAATAAAGCTCTGCCCGGTCTCGCGGCTAAATACCGAGCTGAAATGACTGGGGCTGATATTCACATATTCCGCAACATCGTTAAGAGAAAGGTCTTCGTTACTGTAATGCTCGTTGATATAGTCCCTTGCCTGATCAATTATGCGGTGGTAGCGTTTGGTACGCAACGACTCTCTCCGCTTTAGCGCTTCGGTAAATAGACGCATTAAATAATTCTTTGCCTTCTCCGGATTGTTGATTAGGTCGTTCATCTGCTCGGGGCTTGAGAAGGGTTCTTCGGGCAGCGCCTCCTCTTCTCCAATGTTCTTTAAAAACGTCAACGTCGTTACATAGATGTCCATATATACATACTGGCGAAAGAGCAACGACCGCTCGTTGGAGCTGCCGATGCTGGTTAAGAACTTATCCACGAAGTATTCAATTTCTCTAGTCTCCCCGCCCTTTAAAAAGTCCTGTACCATATGTAAATCCAGGCTGCCAAGCTCCTGCATGTCCGAACACACCCCTGCGGTCTCCTGCTTGGACGAGGCGGGGTCATAGCTGACAATGTCGTTGCGTTCCGACAAAAACCGTTGTGCCAGCGCGCGTTGGGCGGTTTCAAACGACTCTGTCAGTGTAGTAAGCCGGTCAACCTCCGAACCGATGCCGCCAAAATACCTCACGTTTGGGTAGCGACTTAACAGGCTCTTAACCGTTTTTAGATATGCTTCTCGTTCAACGCGCAGTTGTTCGGGCGACTCCGCCTTAATCAGAATTGCCCAGCCTTCGATGGTGCGGTCAAACAGAATAATGCATTCCTTTGCATCGCTCAGCTGGGTAAACTGCTCGGTCAGGGTTAGTAGCTCGGTGGAGAAACTCTCATCGTATGAGGCATGACTGTACTTAAGCAGCATAATCTGATAGCTTTTTGCGCTAAGCTTTAACCCGAGCTCTCGACCCTTCTCCAATATCTGATAGATTGACAAGCTGCCTGCCACAATCTCGTTAAATAATCTAAGCCTTAAGCTTTGCTCGTTTTCCGCCATGTCGCGTTTATAGCGCTCGTAGTTGGCCTGCTCCTCCCGTTCATCGAGAATTTGTTTTGCAAGCCGTTTCATCACCTCGGTCAGTTCTGCGCTGTTGATAGGCTTTAATAGATACTGTGTAACGCCAATGCGAATGGCCTCTTGGGCATACGCAAAATCCTCGTGCCCGCTCAGAATCAAAATCCGACAGTACGGCAGTTCATTTCTAATCATGCGGCTGAGCTCCAGCCCATTCATAAACGGCATGCTGATATCGGTTATTACGATATCCGGTTTTGCGCTTAGAATCAAAGGCAGGGCAAGTTCCCCATCCGCCGCCTCGCCGCAGAATAAAAAGCCCTCACCCGCCCAATCAATATTGTTTTTAATGCCTTCCCGTACAACAAACTCGTCCTCAACCAAGAAAACCTTAATCATACGCAACCTCTCCACTCTCAATCAATTATACAAAATTAAGCAGTGTGTGTCAAAATATTCGTATAATGCATCTAGGTATTTGGCACGTGATTGCTCGCCGATTTTTTGCACGAAAAACTATGACAGGAGCAATGTCCTGTCATAGTTTTTCCCGATTATCGAATTATCTTTTATGTTGTAGTCTGTCCATAATACGCGTTTTTACCGTGCTTGCGAAGATAGTGCTTATCCAGCAGTTCCTGCTGCATGCGCGTGTTTTCGTAGTTCAGCGTCTTTGTGTGCCAAGCCATCATCGCTATCTCTTCCAGCACCACCGCGTGGTATACCGCGTCTGCGGCGTCCTTACCCCATACAAAGGGACCGTGGCTGTTTACGACGATTGCGGGGGTATCCATCACCGGTTTTCCCAGTATGGTTTCCACAATTACGTTTCCGGTTTCGCGTTCGTACTCACCCGCTATCTCGGCGGGCGTCATGCGGCGGGTGCAGGGGATGTCGTCGTAAAAATAATCCGCGTGGGTTGTTCCAAGCGCGGGGATGCTTAGCCCCGCCTGCGCCCAGATGGTCGCCCAGCGCGAGTGGGTATGCACAATCCCGCCAATCTCGGGGAACGCACGGTAGAGCACCAGATGCGTCGCGGTGTCGGAGGAGGGCTTAAGCCGACCCTCTATTACCTCGCCCTGTAGGTTGACCACCACCATATCCTCCGCCTGCATGTGCTCGTACTCCACACCAGAGGGCTTTATTACAATAAGCCCGGTTTCTTTATCCAACGCGGACACATTGCCCCACGTAAAGGTGACGAGATTGTATTTTGGCAGCAAAAGATTCGCCTGTAAGACCTCTTGTTTTAACTGTTCGAGCATATCCTTTTACCCTTTCAGCAAATATGGCACTACGCCTTCAGCTTCCAAACCAAATCGGAGAACAAAAGCTGCTGCTTGAGTGTGTCGATATCGGTATCCTCTCCGATATGGATGAACTCTATATCCATCATCTCCGCCCAATCGCGCAGCTGCTCGGCCGTCAGGTCGTAGGAAAACGCCGTATGATGTGCGCCGCCTGCCAAAATCCACGCCTCTGCGGCAGTTTTCAGGTCGGGCAGGGGTTTCCACATTAGGCGCGCCACCGGCAGATTGGGCATCTCATAAATTGGCTTTACCGCTTCGCAGTCGTTCACAATCAAACGCAGTCTTCCGCCCATGTCAATAAGCGAAGCGGCAACAGCACTGCCCGCCTTACCCTCAAACACCAATCGTGCGGGGGGCAGCTTTCCGCCTATTCCTAGCGGGTGAACCTCCACCTTCGGCTTTTCTGCCGCTACCGTCGGGCAGATCTCCAGCATATGTGCGCCCAAAATCAGCTCGCTGCCTTCGGTCAGGTCGTAGGTGTAATCCTCCATCAGCGTCGCACCGCCGCCAAGCCCATCGCCCATCGCCTTTAAAATGTGCACCATCGCGGCGGTCTTCCAGTCGCCCTCCGCACCAAAGCCGAAGCCCGCTTCCATCAGGCGCTGGCTGGCAAGCCCGGGCAGCTGCGCAAGCCCGTGCAGATCCTCAAAGTTCGTGGTAAACGCCTTGCAGCCACCGTCATCCAGCAGCTTGCGCATCGCGATCTCCTCGCGAAGCTGGTACTTTATCGAACCGATATCCTCGGTATTTATGCTGTAGCGCGCGGCGCAATCCGCATACGCGGCCTCTATCTCCGCTTCGGTTACGGCGGCTGCCGCGTCGGCAAGGTCGCCCACCGCCGTGGTGTTCACCTGCCAGCCCAGCTTGATCTGTGCCTCTACCTTATCGCCTTCGGTTACCGCTACCTGACGCATATTGTCGCCAAAGCGCATGACCTTCAAATCCTTGCTTACCGCAACGCCAACGGCGGTGCGCATCCAAGCGCCCATCTTCTCCTGTACATCGGCATCTTCCCAATACCCCACAACCACCTTGCGCGCCAAACGCATACGCGCACCGATAAAGCCATGCTCTCTGTCGCCGTGTGCAGACTGGTTTAGGTTCATAAAGTCCATGTCGATGCCGAGATTGGGTATCTGACGGTTAAACTGGGTGTGCAGGTGCAGGTAGGGCTTTTGCAGCATGGCAAGCCCATTAATCCACATTTTAGACGGCGAGAAGGTGTGCATCCACGTAATAATGCCCGCGCACTGCTTACTGTGGTTTGCCTCGCGGATTACCTCGCTAATCTCATCGGGTGTTTTCACAACCGGTTTGTAAACGATTTTGCAGGGCAGTGCCTTGCTCTCTCCCAATCCCTTTACCATTGCCTGCGAATGCTCGGCAACCTGGCGTAGGGTCTCTTCTCCGTACAGGTGCTGGCTGCCTGTTATAAACCAAAATTCATATTGACTTAAGATTGACATGTAATTGCCTCCTAGCATTTTTCATTCGTTCAGCGCGTTTGTTAACCCTTGTATGCCTTTTTTATCTCCTTTAGACGCTTCATCACGTCGTTTGCTCCTCTGCCAAAATAATCGTGCAAAACGCTGTATTCGGCATACAGCTTATCGTACATCGCCTTATTTTCGGGGATGGGGGTGTACATTTCGTCCTTGAGCTTGCCCATTACCTTAGCGCCGTCAAAGATGGAGTCGTAGCCGCCCCGTTCGCTGCCCGCCGCAACCGCGGCAAAGATAGCCGAGCCAAGTGCCGGACCCTGCAAAGAGCCTGCAATCTTAACGGGTATGCCCAGCACGTCCGCATAGATCTGCATGGTCATGGGGTCTTTTTGCGAGATGCCGCCCGAAGCGTAGAACTCGTTTACCGGTACGCCGTTTGCGCCAAACGTCTCGACAATCTTTCTGGTACCGTAGGCGGTCGCCTCAATCAGGGCACGGTAGATTTCCTCGGGCTTTGTCTGCAACGTCATGCCCAGCATCATGCCGGTAAGGTCTACATCCACCAGCACCGAGCGATTGCCGTTCCACCAATCCAGCGCAACCAGTCCGCTTTCGCCCACGCCCAGCGTTTCCGCCTTCTGGCGCAGATATTTGTGTATGTTCATATCCTGCTTTTTCGCTTCCTCGTAATAGGACGCGGGCAGACAGTTATCAATAAACCAAGCAAAATGGTCGCCGACGCAGGACTGCCCTGCCTCATAGCCATAGAAGCCGGGGTATACGCCGTCCTCTACCACACCGCACATGCCGGGTACCTCCCGCTCTTCGGTGCCCAGCAGGATATGGCAGGTGGAGGTGCCCATGATGGCAAGAATCTTACCCGGTCCGTCGATACCCACCGCCGGCACGGTCACGTGTGCGTCCACGTTGCCAACAGCAACCGCGGTGCCCGGTACAAGCCCCGTCAAGGACGCGGACAGCTCGGTGATCTCGCCCGCCTTACAGCCAAGCGGTGTAATGGGGCAGTTCAGTTTATCCTCCACCACGTTTTCAAGCCGTGGGTCCAGTGCTTTAAAGAATTCTTTATCCGGATATCCCTTGCGCTTATGCCAAATCGCCTTATAGCCGGCGGTGCAGGAGTTGCGCGTCTGCACACCCGTAAGCTGCCAAATAACCCAGTCGGCCGCTTCAATGAAGTAGTCTGCCGCGTCATAAATCTCTGGGGCTTCGTCCAACACCTGCCACACCTTGGGAAACAGCCATTCGGACGATATTTTACCGCCGTAGCGAGCGAGCCAATCCTCGCCCATCTCCGCCGCAATTTGATTGAGCTTGTTCGCCTTATCTTGCGCCGCATGATGCTTCCACAGCTTGATATACGCATGGGGGTTGGACACATATTCGGGAAGGAAGCACAGCGGAGTACCGTCCGCCTTAACAGGAAGCACCGTACACGCCGTGAAATCGGTGCCAACACCGATTACATCCTGCGCCGAAACGTTTGCCATCTTCAGCACACCGGGTATGGTATGGGCAAATACCTCCAGGTAATCCGTCGGGTGCTGCAGTGCCCAGTCGGCACCAAGCTTTGTGCCGTCGGGCAGGGTCTCATCCATCACCGCGTGGGGATACTCATAAGTTGTACTTGCAACTTCTTCCCCCGTTTGAACATTTACGAGTACCGCACGTCCGGAGAGCGTGCCGAAATCTACGCCGATTGCATATTTCGCCATGATATGACTTCCTTTCCGTAAACCCTATTCATTTGATGCCGAGCTGTAAGTTGTACGTACATATTTATAAGCATCATATAACAATTTGGTCAAAAAAGCAATAGGAACGCGGGATATTTATAGAAAAAATAAACACGCCCTGAATTCGGACGTGTTTTATCGCGTATTTTAATCATCGATTGTGCGAACCGATTGGCGTTCCACTATAACAGGCTCAAACAGGTTATCCACCACGGCGGTGCGGTCACGAAGCAAAGCGAGTATGCCCTTGCCTGCAAGCTCACCAAGCTGCTCCTTTGGGTGGGCAAGCGAGGTTATGCCGATATCGGACATTGCGGCAAGGTTTGAGTTGTCAAAACCAATCAGCGAAACCTGATCGGGCATGCCCACCTCCGCGCGGCGCAGAATCTCCACAAGCTTTACGGCAATCTGGTCATTGTAGCACAAAAGGGCGGTACAGCCGCTGATTCTGGAACGGATATACGCGTCGCTTTCGCCGTCAAACAGGCGCCCGATGTCTTCGGTGCCATACCAAATCACCTGGCTGTCATCCAGCCCGACGCCGTACTCCTTTAGCGCATGCGCAAAGCCCGCGTACCGCAGATGTCCTTGTATATCATCCGACTTGAAGATGCCGCCGATTCGTTTGTGCCCGCGTGTGATTAGATACCTTACCGCCTCCTGCCCTCCCGCAAAATCATCCGGCGCTACGCATGCCGCATCAAGCCCCGGGTATTTTCCGTTTATCATCAGGCAGGGAATGTTGCGCGCCGCCAGCATCTCATATAGGCCACGGTTCAGGTTTGGCAGGGCACTTTTGGTCGGCTCAACAATCAGCCCGTCCACATTGTCCTGTAGCATATTTTTAAGGGCTGTTGTCTCGTTTTCCACCCGGTTGTTGGTAATGGAAAGGCGCATGGTATACCCATTATGAGACAGCACACCCTCGATACCCCGGATGATGCTGGGGAAGATGTAGTCGTCAAGATAGGTCGTAATAACGCCGATGGTTTTTGTCGGCACATGGGCGGGCACAGGCGGCGTGTTGATATATGTTCCGCTGCCTCGTCTTCGCTCTACCAGTCCCTCGTTTTCCAAGATACCGATTGCCTGACGAACAGTCTGCCGGCTGATGCCGAACATTCGGGTCATCTCATTTTCGGAATACAGCTTCTCCCCCGGCGCGAAATTGCCCGAGTTAATCTGCCGTTTCACCCAATCTACCAGCTTATTGTATTTGGATACGCTCTGCGAAGCCATTCCATCCATCCTTATTCTATCGTGTAATTGCAAGTTGCCCACAGTGTTTAGTACATATTACAACATATTTCCGTTGATGTAAAGACAACTTTAATCATAAAACAATACATCTTTGCCCGACTCGATTCTCCCTTCGCAGTTCTTCCTGCAATCCGCAACGGATTTTCTCTTTATTTTATAGGAAGGTTACGCCGCCGCTGCTAACAGAATATTTATAATTTCTTAGCAATATTTCAATAAAAGCGTTACGATTTCGTTTAAATTCAGCAGGTGGGTTCTGCTATACTAATAGCAGACAAAAAAAGCAGACGCAATATTTTGGCGCCAAATACATTTTGTCTTTGGGCATCGAGAGAGGACTGGTGCTTGCATGAACAGGCTACCATCATTGGGCAATGTGTACTATCCCACCTCTTCCACCGATGACCTCTACGGAAAGCTGGGCAAATACGGGCAGACCGCCCACAGTTACTTAATAGAAAACCGCGTGGAGCTGTACCGGCATTGGCAGAAGGCCGGTTATCTCAACGAATACTTGCTTGGCCTAGACGCACGATACGAAGCATGGAAGAACAAGATGGTACACCATATGAACGAGCGCATTACACTGTTGAACACGACACAAAGGGCTTACCGAATACAAGCAGAGGCCGATACGTTTGTACTGGCTTTGTTGCAGGAGGAGCTTCACAACCTATAGCGCAACCCCGAACTATTACTCCATATCTACATAACGATACGGCACCCCAGTATAACGGATTTTGGCACAAGCCAAGGTCCGTTTTGCTTTGTCTCCATAATAGGTAATCCGTTTATAAGCAAGCTTTTATTCTTCAAAAATTGGGACCCCGCGATTTGCTCGCGAGATCCCGCATTATTTTGATACCGACAGCCGGTTAATAAGTTTTGGCGTAAAACGACAGCAAGAACACGAGCGGAGAGTTCCAGTAAATCGTAATCTCGTTGGTAGAGTAGCTCTGCGCGTTGTCCGCGTAGCACTGCGCGGGTGGCAATCCCTCTAGCACGGCGCGAGCAAAGGGGTCTTCAAGATTGCTGTTGGGTCCGCCCACCAGCATGCCAGGCAGCGTTTTCCCCACAGCCATCGATGGTCTGTGGTGTGTGTTATTCGGTGACTGTGAACCAAACCCGGTAACAAAGCTATACGACAAACAGTTCACGCCAAACAGATAGTTCAAGTGGTCTGCCGCTGACCGACTGTACGCGGCATCCGGCTCAAACAGATTGGTTATGAGCAGCAGCATCGCGTTGTTCGCAACCGACATATTGCTACCCCACGGGTAACTGCGCCCCAGCGAGATGTTGTAGCCGTCATAATCCGAAAGCTCCAGCAGCTTTTTTGCCTCTTTTAGCAGGTCAGTCTTAAGCTTTGTGGCAAGCGCGCTGTCAACCTTGTCGGTTGGGGTAGTCAGGTAAGCATAGGTTCCGTAGGAACCGACACTTGCCCAGCCTAAGCCGGATGGAATCAGCTCCTGAAATGCCGCTACGATATAATCATTGTATTCCTTTTTGCCCGTAGCCTTAAGCAGCTCGGCAGCCGCCCAAAAGCGTTCGTCCTTGGTCGTTAAGTCTCCGTACTCACCGGTTAGAATATCTTCGGGGTTTTTAAAGGTATTCGACGGGTTCTTGAGTGTATAGCTCCATGCCTTCTCCGCCGCTGTTAGGCACTGCTTTGAAAACGCGGAATCGTATGGCTGGTAAAGGACGGACGCCATTGCCATCACCGCTGCAAAGGTACCTGTTGCGTTGGTGGAAAATGGCGCAAGTACCAGCTCGTCGGTCACCGTCTCCGGCATAACCTCGCCTTCAAACGCCTTGGTGGTCACCTTATGGTACACACCGCCGCTTGCCTTGTCCTGCATTTTCAGCAACCACTCAAGCTGGTAGCGTACCTCATCTACAATTACGGGTATCGTGGAGGAAAGCGGATTTGCAAACGCCTGAGGGTTCAGCTGGTACGCAAGCATCAAGTCCGCCGCCGCCTTTGCACCGGGCACGACATAGCGTCCGTAATCGCCCGCGTCATGCCAACCGCCCGAAACGTCCAGCTTCGTGTTTGTGCCGTACACCGTTGCAAGCCCGGTATGGCAAGCAGGATGCGCAAACACGCCCGCGCGGTCCTCAGAAAGCGCCATTCCGCAGCGCTGCATATAAAACATCTCTACTGCCGCTGTAAAGGCCTTGTCATATACATCCTCCGCTATGACAAACGGGAATGATTCGCCCAACTTCGCGGTTTTAATGCTATACTCACCGCTGGTCGTCAGTGCGGTAAAATCGCCGTACGATACCGTTTGACCGGACGCATAATCCTTTACCGAGCCGGTGATGTCGCCGGTGTAGACTACCTTGCCTGTTGACTGATCCACCACCTCAAACTTCGTGTCTTCCCCGCTGAATACAGCGATCTTGGTGTCTGCAGGGCGGTAACCAAGCTGATTGATGTTAATCGGCAGCACCGTAGCCGTACCCCCTTCCACTTCGACCTTTTCGGAGCCGTCAATCATCATAAGACTCACGTTATCCATGTATATGGTGTGTGCGCCCACTTCGCCATCCTCATCAAACTTCCCCATATTCAGTGCAAAGCGTGGGGCAGGATCGGTCGGCTGCTGCATTTGAAACTCAAAGACGTAGTTTTGCATCTCGGTGGTTATCTTTGCACTCTCAAGCAGGTACCCAAAATAGTCGCCGCCGTTTTTCTGTATGCGAACTTCTATTGTGCGCGGTGCCGTCGATCGCATGTCAAACGTCAGGCGGTAACGGCAGCCCTCCGTCATGGCAGAAATATCCTGATAAAGCTGAACGCTGTGCTTTTGGCTGCCAATTTTTTCAATGTCAAGCTTCAGCATGCCGTCCTCACTTGCCAGCGCCGCTTTTCCCCCTTCCAAGTAGTTAAACCAGGTTGTGTTTACCGGCTTATCAAACGTGCCGTTCTTAATCATCTCGCTGTCGTCCTCTTGTTCCGGCGGCTGGGCAGTCTCGACGACCGGCTCTACCGAAGGCGTTTCCGGTTCTACAGAAGATACTAGAATTGGCTCGGCGGGTGCGCAACAGCAAAGCAGCAGTGCCACCGCAATCAGCAGCGCGCAGATACGTTTCATGTCATTCTCCTCCTTACTTCAAAGTCATAAGGATAAACTACACGGGCTTAAGCCCATAATTGCCTTAGGTTTTGCTGTTTCAATCCTATCTTAATTCAAGTACCAAATTAACTAACACTGTCTGCAAAAAAGCATTGTTAAGCCATAAATGCAAGCTTTTACACGATTTTGTTCAGACAGTATTTACGTTAATTCGCTATAGCAATAAACAAGTATTTGTTCCATTGCAGGGCAGAATCGGATAACTCGTTTTGGCAAGAATAAGCGCCGCTTCTGCATGAGGTTTTCAGCATAGAAACGGCACTTAATCCAAAAAGAGAATATGAAGGTGTTGATATCAATACGAAATAAAAGACACTGTTGTCTAAATATAAACCGCCAACTAGCTGGCAGTTTATACTTTTAAGAACAAACTGCACAATCGCACTTTATTCCTTTACTCCTCCCAATGCAACGCCGGCGATAATATACTTCGAAAGCAGGAAGTAGATTATAAACAGCGGCAATACGGTAAGAGATAGCCCCAGGTAGATGGAACCGAACTCCGTCTTGTAGATGTCGCCTCTAAGCAGGCTAACCATGATAGGCATGGTGTACCGCTTTTTGTCTGTAAGCAGTACCATCGGCATAAACAGGTTGTTCCAGCTGGAAACAAAAACGAAGATTGCCTGAGTAGCCAAAGCCGGCTTCATAATGGGTAGAATAATGCGGTTAAAGGTGTAAAACTCACCAGAGCCGTCGATACGCGCAGAATTTACGATGTCGATCGACAACGTGGCGATGAGATACTGTCTCATAAAGAAGACGATAGCAGGCGACGCTATTGCAGGCAGTATCAACGGCAGGAAGTTGTTGGTCCAGCCGAGGCTATACATCATCTGATAAAAACCGATACTCGACATCTGCGCTGGGATCATCAGCACCGCCATAATAAAAGTGAAGAAGGGCTGACGAAGCCTCCAGCTATATGCGGTGAGCGCATACGCGGTAAGCGAGGAGAAATAAATCGCACAAAATGTCGCGCCGGTGGATATCACGATGGAGTTGAAAAAACCAAGAAACGGATTAAAGCTTTTGCCAAGCAGAATTTGCAGGTTGCTGATTAAGTGCGTGGAAGGCAGCAGCGAAACAGCGGTTTGCTGGATCTCAAACGTTCCACGTGTTGCATTCATAAACATAACCCAAAACGGGAATATGCTTAAGATTGACAAGAAGATACACACAATATAGATGATAACCATCATTGCGGTATAGGGTATTGACCTGCGTTGTTTCATTACACCCTCCTCCTTGCCATCAATTTCTCAGCTTTTCTCATTGCTTTTACTTCCTTGTCGTGCCGAATGGCATCCTGATCGCGCATTACAAAGAACAAAATAAGCGAAAGCGCCATGATAAGGATAAACAAGATTAAGCTGGCTGCGGACGCACGGTTATACATATAGCTTCCGGTAAACGCCTGATTGTAGATGAATACGCTTGCCGTAATCGTCGCGTTATCCGGGCCGCCGTTACCGCCAATGATAAAGAGTTTGGGAATATCAAACATCTGCAAACCGCCAATCATACTCGTAACTAGGGAGTACAGCAGAATGGTTCTAAGGTTTGGCAGGGTAATGCGGAAGAAGGTCTGGGAACTGGAGGCACCGTCAATCTCGGCTGCCTCAAACAATGTGGGGTTAATACCAAGTACACCTGCAATCAATACAATCATCGTATTGCCATACCACATCCAAAACTGAATAAACGACACAATGTTTCTTGCCGTCCACCTCGATATGAGGAAGTTAATCGGCTCTTTAATTAGGCCGAACGTGAGCAACAGGTCATTTACCGGGCTTTTGGGGTATGCAAACAACGCATTAAACAAGATAGCAATCGTTGCGGCCGTAATGATATTGGGCATATATACAAGCACCTTGAATATGCCCTGACCCTTAATCTTATAGCGATGGCTGGTAAACCATGCGGTAAGCAAAAGGGCAAGTAAAATCTGTGGAACAAAGTTGATAATCCACATCAAAACAGTATTGGACAGGGATGTCTGAAACATCGGAGCTGAAAGAACGGTTCTAAAATTCTCAAACGGATCGCTTAAGAAGTTAATGCTCGTCTTCCCTATGCCTTTTAGATCAGTAAACCCAATAATAGACGTGTAGATGATGGGATAAAGAGAAAATACAAGGAACGCAAGCACGAATGGGATGGAAAATATGTAGCCATATTTCGCGTAGCTAACGCTCTTGCGGCGCATAAGCGTTCACCTCCGGTAAAATGCGTAGTGCCTAACTATTTAGGATAAAAAATTTGGGGCGGACGGTAAGGCGCCCGCCCCAATATTGGGTTTAAATGTTAGTCGATAGCGATGCCGAGCTGGTCAGCAACAGCCTGCTTGAAGTCAGCAATAGCCTGCTCCTTGCTCTTAGCGCCGGAAGAGTACTGACGAACCTGGTCACGCCACTGGGAGTTGATGGTCTCGTCGTACTGGGTCAGGTTCTTACCAGAAGCAAACTGACCTGCGGGAACGAATACGTCGAACATGTTCTGTCCGCCGAGGAATTCGAGCTCGCCGTTGGACTTAGACATAACAGTACCGGAAGCAACGGCGTCCTTGGTGCCGCCAGGGCCGTTCAGTGTGCCGTTAGCCCAGAAGTACTGCAAACCGGTCTCGGAGCTGTCAAGTGTAATCCACTCGATGATCTTGCCTACAGAAGCGGGAATCTTGGTGTCCTTGTTCGCAAGAACCCATGTGCCGCCCCAGAAGAAGCCAGCCGGAGGCTCGCAGATGGCCCAGTCGCCGAAGGTGCCTTCGCCGGCTTTTGTGCCGCCGGAGTTGCCAGCCATTACGTAGTTAATCAGCCATGCGGGACCAAAGAAGCCAAAGGTCTTCTGTGCATTGGCATCTTTAAAGTCGCCAAACCAAGCATCCTGCCAGTCAATGGTGTCGTTGTGGTAGCCCTTGTCCTTCAGCATCTTGGACTGATCCATGAACGCTTCACGAGCAGGGTCAATGTACAGCTTGTCGTCAACGATCCAGCCCTTTTCGGAGCTGTTCTCAACTGCATGCCAGAGGTCGCCGTCGCCGGAGATGATGCCGTAGCCCTTAGCCTTAAGGTCAGCGGCAGCAGCGAAGAACTTATCCCAGCCGGGACCAACCTTGTCTTTGATTGTAGCGGGGTCGTCGGTACCCCAAACGTCATTGGCGATAGAACGGCGATAGATGAACGCACCGCCGGTTGCCTGATAGCCAAGACCTACGAGCTTGCCATCGCCTCTGGTACCGATTTCTACGGTATACTTGGCAATGTCAGCCTCAGCGAGCTTCGCATCTACATCGATGCCAAGATCCTTATAGGCAGCCGCGTACTGAGACGCATCGCCCTGCGAATACTTCAGAATGAAAGCCGCTTCCGCCGCATAGATGTCAGGAGCATCTGCGCCGCCGGCTGCAAGAGCAGCATCCAGAGCGGGCTGATACGCACCGTCGGTGGTAGCAACGATGGTCTCTTTGATTTCGAGTGCAAAGTCAGGGTTAATCTCTTTGAACTTCGTCATCATTTTGGGGATTTCGTCTGTGAACGACCACAGGTTAAGGGTTTTAACGCTGGGGTCATCGGTTACGCCTTCCGCCACGGGAGTCTCATCACTAGGAGCGGGAGCGTCCCCAGAGGGAGCTGCGCTCGGCGCTGCAGGTGTGCCAGCACAACCGGTCAGGCCAAGAGCCATTACCATAGCAAGCGCTAACAGTAATGATACGATACGGGTTACATTTTTCATTGGTGTTTTTCCTCCTTCGATAATCGGGTTCTGATTCCAAATGATAGAACCTTCTTAAAAGCGCCAAAAATCATTCTTCGATAAGATTTTTGACCGATGCGCCTTCAAGAAATTTGCCATATATAACAACCCTTTCGGTAAGGGTAGTTACCGGATG
The DNA here is from genome assembly GCA_023460535.1 of Bacillota bacterium. GTDB lineage: Bacteria > Bacillota > Clostridia > Oscillospirales > Ruminococcaceae > Acetanaerobacterium. The sequence continues at coordinate 186,741 of JAEWPV010000016.1, read as the reverse complement.
TTCGATGAGCTGTATCAGCTGCACCGCCGCTTCCTTGCCAAGACGTTTTGTGTCCTGCTTAAAGGTGGTGAGCGTAGGCTTTAGCACCTGCGAAATATACAGCCCGTCATACCCCATAACGGATACGTCGCCGGGGACATTAAGACCGGACTCTTCGATTGCATTAAGGCCGCCAATCGCGGCATAATCGTCCGGGAACAGGATGCAGGTCGGGCGATCGGGGATGTTTAACAGCCGTTTTGTCGCCTCCCGCGTTGCCTCAGGCTCTTGGTAGGCGCCTTCCTGCAGGTATTCAAACGGCACCCTCAGGTTTAGGTCCGCCATGGTTTTGTAAAAGCTGCCAAGCCGGCTTTCGGTCACGGTACTTTTTCTGCCGTGAACATAAGCGATTTTGCGGTGACCCTTGGAATACGCGTGCTCAATCAGCTCGCGAATGCCGTTTCGGTTGGCAGAGACAATCGATGTTCTGTTGTTGAACACATGGTCGATGGTAACAAGCGGGATATCGCTGTTAACCAGTTCGATTACCGCCGGATGTGAAAACTCCACACACGCAACCACCACGCCGTCCACCTTGCGGTACAGGCAGTGCTCCAGATAAGACATGCTTTTATTGCCGATGTTGTGGCTGATAAACGTAATATCATAGCCCCGGCTCTCGGCTTCGACCTTAAAGCTATCCAAAACCTGCGCAAAGTACGCATGGGTTAAGCCGCTTTGGGCATCATCGACAAACAGAACGCCCAGATTATATGTACGGTTGGTTTTTAGGGCACGCGCCTGCGAGTTTGGGAAGTATCCCATCTGCTCCGCCGTTTTGCACACAAGGTCTCTGGTCGCTTTGCTGACATCGCTGTAGCCATTGAGCGCTTTGCTCACCGTAGCAACCGAAACGCCGCATGCTGCGGAGATATCTCTGATTGTAACCATTCTTGTGTGTGCCCCTATACAGTTTACTGGATAACGCAACTTAAAACGTTTTCGTAAGGTCATTATATATCAATACATGAACAAAAGCAAGTATGTTTTTAAAAAAACTATAAAAAATACACATAACTTTTCGCGAAAACGATTACAAGGTCATAATTATGCCATTTCTTCATTTATATTCTTCAAATGCAACACGATATTTCGAATACTATTTCGAAGAAATATCTTTATTTTTCTAAAAAATGATATCTGTTTATCTCAGTGTTTCAGCAAATGTTTGTGCGCAATCCAATGTCTATTTATCTATATTGTATACTTATAGCGCTGAAAAACAACCGAAATATTGCGCAATTATTACAAAATTTTTAATTAAGAATTTGAGCGTAGCGTAATTATCCTTATTTTGGTTTTGTGGTATTGCTCTTCATTTTATTACGAAAACGTTTTCGTGCATTAGTCCATTCTGAGTACATTTTGTACAATATTTTGTACTCCATGCGGAATTTAACCACTTATATTGAGCAAAGCTGTCTACTTTATGAATACACATAAAAATCGGTACATAGAAAAAGGGAGCGGTCATGCTCCCTTTTGTTACTATAACTGTTAGCCGAAATGCTGCTCTAGAAAGGCAAGCACCGCTTGTGAAAACTCCTTGTCCTGCGCCGGGTCTTCGTACAGGCCGTCATATACAATAAAGTGGTAATCCCCTTCGCGCACAAAAGTATCGACGGGATCGGTCGCCTTTGCAAGGATGCGCTCAAAGTTCACATACGGCACCTGCGTGTCGGCGGTGGAGTGCAGCAGCAACGCGGGTCGTCCGTTTAATTTCTGTATTTCGTTAAGAGGGTTGATGCGCATCATCTTGCCGCCGTAGGTAAGCATGCAGTACAGTTGAACAAACGGCTTTTGGATGGCGGTAACTACGGTAGGCATCCCCATCAGTTCCATCGAGTCGCAGAACATATCGGGCAGCGATGAATACGCCGAGGCACTGATTAAGCCGTCCAATTCGGGAATCTCACCCATCGCGTTGATGGCGGTTGCACCGCCCATAGAGGTTCCCCACACGATGACAGGCAGGTCACCAAACTGATTGGATAGATATTGAACTCCCGCCTTTACGTCAAGGTACTCACTCATGCCAAACTGTATCTCGTCGCCCTCGCTCTCGCCATGGGCGCGCATCTCTATCAGCAGGGAGGCGTAGCCGTTGTCTTTCAGCATCTTCGCGTAACCGAAAAAGCCGGTGACCGACGGGTTATGTATGCCCGACAGCAGAATGACCGTCGCCTTGGGCGATTCCGGCATCACTGTCCACGCGGCTAGGGAAAGCCCGTCCTCCGTTTGCAGCGTGATGCGGAAAGCCTCAACCCCGAACTGCTCCGGCTCATAGAAGTTCATTTTGGTCGGTCTAGCAGTTAAATCTCCCATAACAAGCGGTGGGATGGCGGCAAAAATCCCGATGGCGATAACGAGTATTACGGCAACGGCAATAAGGATTACGCGTTTCACGATCCTGCCCTTTTTGCCGGTTTTTATTTGGGTTGCAGATGGCATAGGTAGTTCCTCCTTCAGGGTCAATTCATTTTGCGCATGGAGTATCCGCCCGTACAAGCGCGCGCTCCGCAGGGGACAGGTCAAACAACCCCATAATCAGGTCGTCGATGCGTTCGGTCAGCGCACTGCGCAGGCGCGGGCAATCGGCTTTGAGCACCTCGTCAACCAGCGCGCAGATCATCGTGCACGACACCGCATCCGGCACGGGGATGGGAATCGCCTCAATATGGCTGCGCAGCACCTTAACCGATTGAAATTTATTCGAAAAATAAAAGTGCGCCACCAAACTGTTTAAAACGGCAAGCACGTACTTAATCGGGATGGTCTCAAAGCGGGGAATTAGGATATTGCAGCTGTTGAGCGAGAGCGTTTGCTTGTCGTCATACGCAAAGCACAGCGAGGAGGACACAAACTTGTACAACAGCTTTTCAGGCGCACGGTAAAGGCGTTCGGGCGCCACCTGCTGAAAGCGCTCGGGCGCAAACTTTAAAAAGGTCTCGGGCTTGCGATAGGTATACGCCTGCAGGTCGGTGCCGCGCAGCACCGGCTCCATTTCGCGGTAGCGGCGTTCCTTTACAAACGTTTTGTTATCGCCGGTAACAATGCCAAGGGCAAACTCCGCATTGCCTCCAAGCCTTGCCGCGTTTTCAAACTCCTCAAGTTTAATGACCAGGTCGTTTTTTTCGTCACTCACGCTGAAGTTGAACATATTTGAGTGCGCTAACCGCGCGGGAGAAAGGCGGTAATGCTCCCCGCCGTTTTCCACCAGTATGGGCAGGTTGGGCAAAACGTCACCGTCTGCGCGCTTACGCAGGGTGACTGTTATGGTCGGCGCGTATACCTTATCAAAGATATTGCGCCAGTATTTTACCCGCAGGATGTCGCAGTGCCTCGCCACCAGTCCGCGCAGGCGGTCGTGCGCCATCACGTTTAAAAACGACTGCGGTAGCACGTAGCAAACCGCCCCACCCGTCTTGCAGGTGTGTATCGCCTTAAGCAGGAACACCGCAAACGACTCCACGTGTACCGACTCGGAGTTTGCAAACCGCCCACGCAGCCGCTCCTTGTAGGCATCGTCATACGCGCTGCCCCACGGCGGGTTGGAGATGATAAGGTCAAACGCCTCGTCCGCAAAATCGAACAGGCTGTCGGTCACCTTCAGGTTTTGGTACAGCACCGCGGGGTCTGCAAGGCGCGCGGCAAGCGTTAGGTTCACCCGCGCAAGGCAGATGCTCACAGGGTCGATATCCGCCGCAAACAGGTGTCTTTCAATCAGCGCGGCGGGGTCTGCGCCCGGCTGCCGGGACTGCAGAATGGGATAGATATTCATTAAAAAGTTGCCCGTACCACAGCAGGGGTCAAGGATTTTCTTTCCCGTCAGCATCCCGTTTTCGTCCAGATACCGGGCGCAGTCCTCGGCTATGCGCTTGGGGGTGTAGTACACGCCCTCCGTTTTGCGCTTTGCAATGCTGCTGATGGACATATACAAAAGACCCAAAAAGTCCTCGTTTTCTATGTAACGTATGGGTTCGCACAGCGCGCAAACAGCGTTCTTAATCTGCTGCTTGTCGGGGTGGGCGCCCAGCATATCGTTAATCAGTCCTTGATACTCGCCCAGAACCTCGTTGTCGTTGAGATAAGAAAACAACAACACCTCGCCCGAACAGGAGATAAGCCCCCTGCTGGCAAGCAGTTTAAGCGAGTATTCCGCGAGTATCACACGCATCAGCTCGTCGCCGCCGCCCAATGTGTCCACACATGCAATGATGCGTTTGGCGGCGTCGGTGTACTCCTTTTGTGCCACATACCCTGCAGGTACCACATTGCCGGTGTGCTTGGTTTTGTTTCTGCGGCGGGTTAACCGGTCGCTTTCGCCGCTTTGAATACTCTGTACCAAATCAAGGACATCAGCCTTGTTAAAGTGCAGCTTGCGCTGCCCCGTTTTAACCGGTCTGAGCTTGCCGCTCTTTACCCAGTTGCGCGCTGTCGCCTGAGAGATCATCAGCACCGAGCAAAGCTCTTCTATGGTAAGCACATCCTGATTGCCAATACGGTTTTTGTCCATTGGCTCAAATCCTCCGCGCATCAAATCGTAAACTATTTTCGCACTGTCGATGTTCCCTGCTCGCGCAGATAGGTGGACTCAAGGTCTGCAAGATGCAGCTTCACGGCAAGCGAATATCGTTCATACGCGTGGCTTACGCCAAAGCTTCCGCCCCGCGCCGCCTCGTCAAACCCGCCCATATGCCAGCGCACGGCAATCGCCTCCGCGGGCTTTAGGCGCAAAAACCGTTCGATTAAAAACACGGATTTTTCCCCGTGCCCGAACGGGAACGCGTCATCTATTGAGTAATAGGAGACCTGCTCCCACTGCCCCTTTTCGTTTTTTGCGTTGCGAAAAGACGTTTTATAAAACTGCGTTTTGCACAGGTCGTGCAGCAGCCCGCAGATGGCAAAGCTCTCGGGGTTATCGGTGCTTAGGTCAAAGTGCTTTTCCATCAGCACCTGATACACGCTTACGCTGTGCTGTACAAGCCCGCCCTCGCACGCGCAGTGGTATTTGGTGCTTGCGGGTGCGGTGAAGAAATCGGTGGTCTCCAGCCATTTCAGCAGCTCGTCCGCGCCGTCGCGACGGATGTTATTCGTATAGATATCGACAAACTGTTCTTTATAGGTCATAATACTCTCCTTGTTACAGAACTCGTATCCCATATAATTGGGAAATAGCTCCCAAAACGCGTTATCGTACGCCCATGAACCGGGGTGCGTTGCAATCTCGCTTAAGGATAGCATGGCATATGCGCACTAAAATCGGGCAATAACAGCCATCCTGCGGTTATTATACCATATCATGCCCCTTGGCGCTACCAAAACACGGGATAAGAAGCTGTTGTCTGCTCGCGAGGTTTGCATCAAAACAAACGCCCCGACCCAGCACTCGGCTGGTCAGAGCGCAAAGGAATTACCGTTCTTTTAGCAGATCGCGAATCTCTGTTAACAGCACCGCCTCGTCCGAATGCTTTGGTTCGGGCGGGGGTACGGGCTTTTCCGCCTCCTTTTTGCGGCGCAGGCGGTTAAGCAGCTTTACCATTAAAAACACCACCAGCGAGATCAGCAGAAAATCGATGACCGTCTGCGCAAACGCGCCGTAGCGCAAGCTCACCTCCGCCTCGGTGCCGATGGTGTCGGGAAAGGTGTACATAATCTGTGTAAAGTTAATTCCCTTTATCAGGTAACCGATCAACGGGGTAACAAGGTCCTGCACCAGCGAGTTGACAATTCTGGTAAACGCGCTGCCGACGATGATGCCCACCGCCATATCCACCACGTTGCCGCGCGAGATAAACTCCTTAAACTCTCCCGCAATCTTGCCCTGTTTTTTAATATTCTCCTTAAATTTATCCCTGTCGATATCCACCTTGAATTGCGTGCCCATAATTGTATTCTCCTTGTTGCATTAGCTTAAGTGACAGTTTGTTTCTATGATGCGCTGCAGGGTGCCGGGCGCCGGCTTGGAACGCAAAATCTCAACCCGCATCCCGCCCGGCTGCGTGCTTTGGCTCTGGTAGACGTTCCACAGCAGCGGAAAATCGGCTTGCTCGGGCATCAGGCAGACTAGCGGCGCAATCAGCTCATTCATATTAAGCATTTCATCCGCGGGGTTGAGCAGAATGCAGATCATTGCGGGCCATGCGTGACGCTCCAGCTCAAGGCCATTCACATCCCGCTCAAACGCCTGCGGATCAATCTCCTCGTACCGCAAGGAATGGTGCACCACGGTGCGCGCGGGGTCAAATATTGCGCGCAGCTCAGCGGTGTCCTGCTGCAGCAGGCGGGGGTCCGCCAATAAATGCGCCAGCACATCCATCAGCGGGTGCACTCCGTGTTCTGCGTCCTCACTTGAAAGGCATAGAATGCAGCTGCATTTGTGCTTGATGGCTTTGATTAGCTCCTGCGGCGCGGGGTTTGCAAACACCACAAACACCTCCTCCGCCTTGCAGCGGTCAAGCACATGCGCAAGCAACACAAGGTCGGATAGGCCGCTGCCGTCGGCTATCAAGCACAAAACCGACTCCGGCGCAAAACGGTCCACCTCCTCTGCGCTATGAAGAATGGGGTAGCCCTCCCCGATATAGGCAGCGGCATACTCGCCCACCCCTATAAAAATCAGATCCTGCGGGTCACAGCTTCCGTTTAAAAACTCCATAAAAATCAATCCCTTCTGCGGCTCCCTGCCAAACAGTGTTCCAAACACGTTCTGCCCCGAATTTGTCCGAGTTTTGTAACATACAGCGAATTCCTAGATTGTAACCGGATGTATAGTTATTTGGCTTATTATCTTTCTATTATGCACAGCCACCTGTGACTTGTCCAGTGCAAACCGTGGGGAGGGGACATATTTGGTGCACGGTTTATTAATATATTAGTACTAGAACCTTACGCCGCGAACAGCTATAATTGCAACTGAAAACAATCGTGTGGCAAAACATCGCTGTACTTCAGTTAACATACATAAAAGAATAGAGCAAGGATGAGGAGTAATGAACAGTATAGTATCCTTTGAGGATGTGCGCAAAAGCTATCGCATGGGGGAGGTGACCATCCATGCCGCGGACGGTATTAACCTTACGATAAACCGAGGGGAATTCGCGATTATCGTAGGACCCAGCGGAGCGGGTAAAACAACCGTGCTCAATATGCTGGGCGGAATGGACACCTGTGACTCGGGCAAGATTCTCGTTGACGGTGAGGATATCGCGGCATACAGCCCCAAACGTCTGATTACCTACCGGCGACACGATATCGGCTTTGTATTCCAGTTTTACAATCTGGTCTCCAACCTGACGGCGCTTGAAAACGTAGAGCTTGCCGCACAGATCTGCAAAGACCCCATTCCCGCGGAGGAGGTGCTGCGGGAGGTGGGGCTTTATGAGCGTCAAAACAACTTTCCCGCCCAGCTTTCGGGCGGCGAGCAGCAGCGGGTTGCCATCGCGCGCGCCCTTGCAAAACGCCCCAAGCTGTTGCTGTGCGACGAGCCCACCGGCGCGCTGGATTACAACACCGGCAAAACCATTTTAAAGCTACTGCAGGATACCTGCCGCAATCTCGGAATTACTGTGGTGGTGATTACCCACAACCAGGCAATTACCCCGATGGCGGATCGTATTATTAAAGTAAAAAACAGCCGCGTGCAGGAGATGGTTACAAACAGCGACCCGATCGCAGTGGAAAGGATTGAATGGTAGCGATGAAAAAAGCCCTGTTCACCTCCGCTGCGCGGGAGATTCGTCAAACGCTCAGCCGCTTTATGTCCATCTTTTTAATCGTTGCGCTCGGCACGGGCTTTTTTGCGGGGGTCAAGGCAACCTCTCCGGACATGCTGCTGACCATCGATCGGTATTTTGACGATAACCGCCTTGCCGATCTTCGCATTGTATCCACCATGGGGCTGGATGAAGACGACCTCCAAGCCATTCGCAACACGCCGGGAGTGCTGGGGGTAATGCCTGCGTACACCGCGGATGTTCTTACCTATAACGACAGTAAGCAGCTTGTGCTTCGGCTGCATTCGCTGCCCCTTACCGAAAATGGAGACGACATACTAAACCGCCTGACGCTCGTTGAAGGAAGGCTGCCCACGCAGGCAGGGGAATGTGTCGCAGAGGTTCGCGCCTCCATAAACGGCGGTTATCAAATCGGCGACGTCATTACCGTAGAGTCGGGCGGCAACGACCCAATAGAGGATATGCTAACGGTTACCGAGTTTACCGTGGTGGGGCTTATCTCCTCCCCATACTATATTACCTTCGAGCGGGGAACCAGTTCGGTGGGCAGCGGCTCGGTTGACCGTTACCTGTATGTTCCCGAGCAGGACTTCACCTACCCGGTATACACCGACGCGTTTGTGGCGGTAAGCGGCGCGCTTGAAGCCGAAAGCTACAAAAAGCCGTACACCGATCTGATTGACGCACAGACAGAGGAGATGAAGACGGTTGCCGCCTTGCGTGAGCGGCAGCGCTACGAAGCGATTGTATCCGAGGCGACCGAGGAGCTTGATAAGGGCAGGCAAGAGCTGGCCGACGCCAAACAGGAGGCCGACCAAAAGCTGGCCGACGCGCGCGCCGAGCTTGACGATGCCCGCAACAAACTAAACGACGGGCGCAAGGAATACCAAGACGGTGTTGCCACCTTCCAAACCGAGATAGCCGACGCGCAGAAAAAGCTAACCGACGGCGAAAAAGAGCTTGCCGACGGCTGGCGGGAATACTATGACGGCCTAAGAACCTACGAGCGCGAAAGCGCCTCTGCCAACGAAAAGCTTGCTGCCGCGCAAAAACAGATTGACGCGGGGCTTGCCGAGTATAAACAGGGGCTTGCCGTATATAAGCAGGCACTGCAGACACACACGGCACTCTCCCAGGCGTTTGCGGTAACGCAAAACCCGGAGTCCGATTTAGAACAGCGGCAGACCGCGCTTGCAACCATATCCGGCATTGCCGCCGCGCTGGGAGAGAACGAGGATACGGCACAGCTGGCACAGGTGCTGGCTGCCTTTGCCGCCGACCCCGGCAACCCCATGTACAGCTATGCAGCCCAAGCCGCGCTTGAGGGCTTTGGCAGCACCCTCACCCAAACCAAGCAGACCCTGGATGGCGCTAAGGCGGAGCTGGACGCGGCACAGAGAAAGGTGTCCGCCGGCTACGCGGCACTGTCCGAGGCAGCCGCCCAGCTGCAGTCGGCACGGCTTGAGCTGGAAGACGCGCAGAAAACTCTGGAAAAGGGCAAGACGGAGTTTGCCGAAAAGAAGCTGGAGGGCGAGCAAAAGCTTGACGATGCCCGCCGTAAGCTGGAGGATGGCGAGCGGGAGCTTGCAAGCGGTGAACTGGAGTATCAAGACGCAGAGCAAACCGCCCTGCGCGAACTAGCCGACGCACAACAAGAGATTGACGACGCACAGAAAAAAATTGACGACCTTTCACCGCCCGAGTGGTACATTCTATCGCGCGAAAGCTTTCCGGGCAACGCGGGGTATTACGACGATTCCAACCGCATCGACGCCATAGCGCAGGTGTTCCCTGTGTTCTTCTTTTTGGTTGCCGCACTGGTGTGCCTAACCACCATGACGCGTATGGTGGAGGAAAAGCGAACCGAGCTTGGCACTGTGAAGGCACTGGGCTACGGCAAGGGTGCCGCGGTGTTTAAATTCTTATTCTATTCCGGGCTTGCTAGCCTGCTGGGCAGTGCTACGGGGCTTATCATCGGGTTTCAGGTGTTTCCGTATGTCATCGGCTCGGCGTACGGAATTCTGTATCACATCCCCCCCATCCTTACCCCCTTTCACTGGGATTATGCCATCCCCACGGCGCTGGTTGCGGTAATCGGAACCATGCTTGCCGCACTGCTGGCTTGCTATAAGGAGCTTGCGGAGCAACCCGCCGCGCTGATGCGCCCCAAGGCGCCCAAGCCGGGCAAGCGTGTTTTACTTGAGCGCATCCCCATTATTTGGCGGCGGCTCGGGTTTACCCAAAAGGTTACCGTGCGTAATCTTTTGCGGTATAAGCGCAGGATGCTGATGACGGTGATAGGCATTGCGGGCTGTACCGCATTAATGGTCGCGGGCTTTGGTCTTAAAAACTCCATCGCTGCCATTGGCTCCAGACAGTACGGCGACATCTTCCTTTATCACGGCATGGTGCTGCTTAATCAGGATAAGGGGCAGAATCAAAAGGACCTGCTTGCCAATACAGTTGCCGAGCAAGAGAATATAGCCGGTGCGTTGCGCGCGCGGCAGGAGACGGTTACGGCGTTATCCGGCAACGGGGGGCGCGAATACGACGCGGTGCTGTTTGTGCCGGAATCCACCGAGCGCATCGGCGATTATGCGTCGCTGCGTACCCGTGTAGGGCAGGACCCCATTACGCTGGGTAGCGACGGCGCGGTGATAACCGAAAAGCTGGCACGCCTACTTACTATTCAGCCGGGCGACACCATAACCCTGCGCGATGCGGATAATCACCCCTACGACATTCGGGTGGCGGCGGTGACGGAAAACTATGTGTTCCATTACATCTACCTTTCCAGCGCACAGTTTGAGCGCGTGTTCAAACAGTCCTTTGAACCGAACACGCTGTTTTTGCTCCTTTCAGATTCGTCGGACGACGCGCAGGATGCCCTTGCCCGCGCGCTGATTGCAAACGATTATGTGGTTTCGGTCTCCTTCAACTCCTCGGCGGAAAAGAGCTTTTACGACATGCTATCGAGCCTTGATTACGTGGTGCTGGTGCTAATTATCTCGGCTGGGCTGCTCGCGTTTGTGGTGCTGTACAACCTGACCAATATCAACGTAACCGAACGCCTGCGCGAGATTGCTACCATTAAGGTGCTTGGGTTTTACGATGCCGAGGTTTCCTCCTACGTTTACAGGGAGAACATACTGCTTAGCCTGATGGGGATTGCGTTTGGACTGTTAGGCGGTGTGTTTTTGCACAGCTTTGTAGTGCAAACCGGAGAAATCGATATGTTGATGTTCGGGCGGGAGATTGGCTGGCTTGGCTTTACAATGGCCGCACTGCTCACAGCACTGTTCACACTGCTGGTTAATCTGACGCTGCATCGTCGCCTTAAGCACATCAGCATGGTAGAATCACTAAAATCGGTGGAGTAGCTTTAAACTCATAAGATAGGCGATATGGATACCACCATGACGGAGGGTCAAAAAAGTATAACAGACAGCCCGCGAACGAGGCACCGATTGCTCCTCGCTTCGCGGGCTATTTTTTGTTTGCAGATCAGTTTGCCTGCCGGTGCGCTTACCCCAACATCGATGGCGTTATTGTGAATACCCCTGCGCAAGACCTCACCGCAGTACCCCTGCATACTGCTTGAGTAACGCGCGGCGTGCGCTGTGGTCGGGCAATACGCTCAGAACAAGCGCGTGAAAGGCAGCGGAATGATTGGGGTGAACAAGGTGCGCCAGCTCGTGAGCCAATACATACTGCACACATTCGGGCGGGGTGCACGCCAACCGGTGGCTTAAGGTGACTACGACCTTGCGGGTATGACAGCTGCCCCAGCGTGCGGAAAAGCGCCGTACGCAAAACGTTGGTGCAGGAATGTCATAGGAAGTAAAAGCGCTTATCAGCTTCTCCCCCATCGAGCAAAACAACGCCTCGCTGTACGAAAACAGCCATTTGTCCACAGCGTTTTTTAATGCGTCGGTGGCGTCCGGGTCGGGTAGTGTTACATACAGCACCCCGTCGCACAGCTCGGCTTTGCGCTTGTTGCCCTGCCCCGCGCAGACGGGTACCCGCTCCCCCAGCAAAAGAAGGCTGCTGCCGTCAAAGAAGGTAACCTCGCTACTGCTCTGTGCCCGTTTTTGCATCCGTGTAATCCAGTCTGCTTTGTTCTGCACAAACGCGTCAATGGTCTTTTGTGGCACACCGCGGGGAGCGGAAACCCATACCTCGCCGTCATCAACGTGAAGGTTTATGTTTTTTACGCGTTTACGAATAACTCGGTAGTGTAACCCGCCGGGTTGATTGTTTGGGTACATCGTCGTGTCCTCTCGTTTTTAGCGCCTATGGCTGTCCTTTATCCTGTGCAATCAAAATACGCAGCGCATGAACCGCAACGGCGATCGCCTGCTCTGTGTCGTGGCTCTCCGCGCCCGGCAGCCCCTGTGCCGCGCGCTCCTGATTCCATACACAGTGCAAAACAGCGCCGGCGCGTACGCCAAGTGAAGCCGCCACCGAGAACAGCGCGGCACATTCCATCTCGGATGCAAGGCAGCCAGCCGCCTTCCACGCGTTCCATTTGTACTGCAGCTCGCTGCCCACCGGCATCCGGGTTGGCGCATGCTGCCCGTAAAACGAGTCCTTGCTCTGGGCAACACCGGTGTGTACCCGCACGCCCAGGCTGTGCGCCGCCGCAACCAGCGCGCTTGTCACAGAGAAATCCGCGACGGCGGGGTATTCGGGCGGCAGGTATTCCTTTGAGGTTCCCTCCATCCGAACGGCGGCGGTAACGGCTACCGTGTCGCCCGCCAGCACCCCGGTCTGCATGCCGCCGCAGGTGCCCACACGCAAAAAGGTGCGCACACCCGTCATGTACAGCTCCTCCACCGCAATGGCGGCGCTCGGCCCCCCAATGCCCGTGGAGGTAACCAGCACCCGCTCGCCGTCAATGTTGCCCGCATAGGTGGTGTACTCCCTGTTTTGCGCGACAAAAACAGGGTTTTGCAGGGCTGCCGCAATTGGCTTCACCCGTGCCGGATCCCCCGGCAGAATGGCGTATTTTGCGCCGTCAGCATGCGACAGGGCAATGTGATACAGCTTGTTTTCGTTCATCGTACCGTTCCCGCCTTTTAATAATTATAGTAACAGCAAACCCCGCCATAGCATCGGTATGATGCGGCGGGGTTTAATTAGTTAAAACAGGTTCTTCTTCTTAAGGATATACCCAACGGTAACCATGAGAACCAGCGAAAGCCCCACCGGAAACCAAAAATTTGTGATAGGAATATTGTCCACATTCATGCCGTAAAGGCCCGAAATAATGGCGGGGATCGCCATAATAATGGTAAGCGAGGTGAGCACCTTCATCACGATGTTGAGATTGTTGGAAATAACCGAGGCGTACGCGTCCATCATACCCGACAGTACGTTGGAATAGATACCGCTCATCTCAATTGCCTGCTTAATCTCAATCAGCACGTCCTCCAGAAGCTCCTTGTCCTCCTCATACAGCTTAATAAACCGTCCGCGCAGTATCTTTTCCAGCGTCAGGTCGTTTGCCTTGAGGGAGGTAGAGAAGTATACCAGTGATTTTTCCAGCCCCAGCAGCTGAATCAGCTCTTTGTTTTTAAGCGACTTATGAAGCTGCTGCTCCATCAGGTTTGAGATCTTGTCTATCTGCTTAAGGTATTGCAGGTAGCGTCCCGCAATGCGCAGCATCAGGGTTAAAAAAAACCGGGTGCGCAGATGGGTCTGCACATTCTTAACCATACCGCCCGCGATCTCGGTTAACACCGCATTCTCTTTGAGCGAGATGGTGTATATCGCTTTATCGGTGGTGATGACGCCGATTGGCATCGTAGAGTACAGCATGGTGTTTTCGCTCTGTTTTTCGGCAACGGGAACGTCTACAATCACCAGGGTTTGATCGTCTTCACTCTCGATGCGCGAGGTCTCCTCTTCGTCCAGCGAGCTGCGCACAAAGCCCATGTCAAGCCCCAGGGTTTCGACCAAATAAATAATCTCCTGCTCGGTTGGGCTGACAACATTAACCCAGCAGCCGTCCTGCAGACCCTGCAGGGTTACTATGCGCCCTTCTTCTGTTTTGAGGTATGTAATCAATAGCATCACTCCCTAACTCGCGGCTGCCGGTTTGCATATGACCGGAGCACGCATTGATAACGGCGACGAACAGGCTGTTGACACTGATCGGCACGCCGTGCGCTGAGTATTTACAACTTCGGGGGTTTCCAGGGTCGGGATTCACAGTGTCACCTCCACAACTTGTTGTTTTGCCGTTACCCCACGCCGCGGAAGGCGGCGCAAATCGGGCAGCGATTGGTATAAACGAATGCCGGTGCCGCGCAGCGCGATTTTCTCCTTGCAAAGCCCGTACACCCTTATTATTATATCATATCGCCCACTAAATTCAATAACAAAACAGCAATACAAAGAAATAAAGCGTAATATATGCAGATATCCAGTCACAATCGGTCGTAATCCGCTGTTTTGGGCAATTACACTATGCAAATAAGCCGATACTGACTTTTTATTGCCTTAGCGTGGGTTAGCCTCTTCTTGAATAATGCGACATAAACGCAGGTGTAATGGACGGTTTCATTTGCAAAACAGCTCAACTCTATCGCAAAGCAATGCGTTTATAGTTACGCTCTTTCCACGTACATGCACGCCGTAAATATTGCATGCAACACTTACAATTGGTATCGTGCGGGAAAATTCAATGAATAATAAAATAGAAAATATGAATAAAAATTTGTTCAAGTATATAAAAATGAAAAAACAATACCAAAACACAAGAAAAATATGCTAAAATGTGTTTAAACAGTGATAACGATTACATCATCCGGTAACTCTGGGATATCGACCGAACCCTGTCATCATTTTTCAAATTGACGAAAGGTACGTATACGGGATGCACGACGAGCAATTGCTTGCCGATTGCGGCAGCTACCTGTCTGTTTGGGAGCGTTATCTCCGCTGCGAAAACTCTCTGCCAAACCGACGCTTTACAGACAAATACTTCAAAGAATACTCCTCACTTCTGGATACGTTGATTGAAGGTCTGTTCGAGTGGGATTGTCAAAGCGACGTGGTAATCTCCTCCCCCAGGCTTTGCAGTATGTTATCCATTAGCAACTGCGCGCACTCGATGGAGGGCTTTTTTACCCGCCATGTGCTGCCCGAGTATCTTCCCCTGTGCCGTCAGGTTGTCGGTAATCTAAAAAACAACCCGAAAGAAACCGACTTTGCGATTCGGCTTTGCATCATCACCCCGCTTGGCGCCGTAAAAACTGTGCGCGCGCAGGGCAAAGCACTTCGCGGCGAGGACGGCGCTTTGCTGCGCGTAATCGGCAGCGTTCTGGATTTGGAAGAAAACGAATACAGCTATGACACCACACCGGTTGTATACGACGAGCTGACCGGTATGGCGACCAAGCACACGCTTTCCCGTCGGTTACAGACCGATATCCGTGAAGGACTGGTACGCAATGCGGCCGTGATTGTTCTTGATCTGGATAACCTCAAGGCCATCAACGACACCCTTGACCACTATGTGGGCGATAAGGTCATTACCAAGGTTGCGTGCATCCTGCTGCAGCGCACGCTTAACCGTGGGCTTGCCGTACGCCTGAGCAACGACGAGTTTGCCATCTACCTGCCCTGCTCGGACACCGAGGAGGCTGTTGAGTTCTCTCGCCGGCTTAAGGAGGCTATTAAGGCTCCGATGCAGATTGGTAAGCTGACGCTGTGCATAACCGCCAGTTTGGGTATCTCGATGTACCCCGAGCACGCGCAAAGCGACAAGGCGTTGCTTCGCTACGCCGACATTGCCATGCAGCACGCAAAGAGCAAGGGCAAAGACACCACTACCGTCTTTCATTATTCCATGTTTGAACGCATCCTCCGTCACGAGACGGTGGGGCGCGCCATACGCCACGGGCTGGAGAACAACGAGTTCCAGGTTTTTTATCAGCCACAGTACAACCCCTATACCGGCGCGATTGTCGGCTTTGAAGCATTGCTTCGTCTAAATTCCAGTCTTGTGGGCAACGTCTCCCCCAACGAGTTTATCCCCGCCGCCGAGGAGTCCGGGCACATACACGATCTGGGCAGATGGGTGTTTCAGGAGGCGTGCAAAACCGCGGCGGAGTTTAGAGAAAAAGGCTACCGGTTTGGCAAGATGGCGATTAACCTATCGCTTGTGCAGCTGCAACGGCAGTCGTTTGCCGACGAGGTTCGCGAGCTTTTGCAGCGCTTTAACCTTTCCTCCGACTGTGTAGAGCTTGAGGTGACCGAAACGCAGCTTGTGGAGTATGTGGGCGGCAATATGGATGTGATTAAGAACATGGAGGCCCTTGGGCTTGACCTTGCGCTTGACGACTTTGGCTCGGGCTACTCTTCTCTTAATCAGCTTCGTCAACTGTGGATTAGCACCCTAAAGATTGATAAGAAATTTATTGACCACATCGCAAACGACCCGAAGGACTACGAGATTGTTAAGCTCGTTGTAAACCTTGCCCACTGCCTGAACCTGTGCGTTGTAGCCGAGGGCGTAGAAACCGCTAGCCAGCTAGAGCTGATTAAGCAGATTGGCTGCGACAAGGTTCAGGGCTTTTTTTACAGCCGTGCCATTCCAAAGGATGAAGCGGAGGCTTTGCTGCTAAGACAGAAAATAGGATAATCCAAAACACATCGGCGCAACCGTCATCCACCCATTAACCGGGCATGGCGGCTGCGCTGTCTTGTTTGTTGACAAGCGTGTAAAACCTGTGTAATATTTGATTAGCGGACATGTTGTTGTTCGCTTTGGGAGACATACAACATAATATGAAAAGCGTCTGGGAGGTTATTGGTCAATGGACTATATCGACAGTCACGAATGCAAGGTGGTAGAAATCCCGGTTGGTACCCTCGGCATCGTTGGGATGAGAGGTTGCGAGGAGATTACCGACAGGGTGGACAACTATCTTACCAAATGGAGACTTGAACGCCACAACGAGCTAAACCCCGAAATCGAGGTGCCCGGTTATCTGCTCGACAGCTTTAAGATTAAGGCGACCTGCCCGAGATTCGGTACCGGCGAAGCGAAGGGGCTTATCAAGCAATCCATTCGCGGACATGACCTTTTTATTCTGTGCGACATGTTTAACTACGGCGTACAGTATACCATGTACGGACAGAGCGTACCGATGAGTCCCGATGACCACTATCAGGATTTAAAGCGCATTATTGCCGCTGCGGGCGGCAAGGCAAGACGCATCACCGTCATTATGCCAATGCTTTATGAGGGCAGACAGCACCGCCGCAGCTCTCGGGAGTCGCTCGACTGCGCGTTGATGCTGCAGGAGCTTGCGACCATGGGTGTGGACAACATCCTGACCTTTGACGCACACGACGCACGTGTGCACAACGCGATTCCCCTCAACGGATTTGACAACATTCAACCCACCTACCAGTTCCTTAAGGCGATTGTAAAGCAGGTGCCCGACATCCGCTTTGACAAAGAGAAGCTGATGGTCATCTCCCCGGACGAGGGCGGTATGGCGCGTTGCATCTATTACTCCTCTATTCTTGGGGTAGAACTTGGAATGTTCTACAAACGCCGGGACTACGCCACCATCGTGCAGGGGCGCAACCCCATCGTAGCACATGAATTTTTAGGTTCCAACGTCGAGGGCAAGGATTTAATTATCGTAGACGATATGATTTCGTCGGGCGATTCGGTGCTCGAGATTGCCTGCCAGCTTAAGGAAAAAAAGGCGGGCAGAATCTTTGTCTGCGTATCGTTTGGTCTGTTTTGCGAAGGGCTTGCGAACTTTGACAAGGCCTATGAAGACGGATTGATTGACAAGGTGTTCTCCTCAAACCTAATCTACCGCACCGAGGAGCTTAGAAGCCGCCCGTGGTATGCCGAGGTTGATATGGCTAAATATCTTGCGCTACTAATCGACCGTTTAAACTACGACCAATCCATCAGCGAGCTACTTAATCCCTCCAACCGCATCCGCACCCTGCTCGATCGTGTAAAGCAACAAAACGCCTAATCGTTTTTCTATCTTACCTCACCGCGTGCCGATACACCGCTATCGGTTTGGCACGAGCGTCCTGTTACCGTCAACAAGCCGCCTGTATACCGCTACGATTTTCATGAAGCTTCGTTTTCGGTTGTGGTTTGTTACGTATATACACCGCAATGCAGTTCAATTGTGATGACGTGAAAGGAATGAATGACTATGCCAACATGGAATGACAGCTTTAAAATCGGAGTTACCCTAATCGACGATCAGCACAAGACCCTGTTCGACGCTATGGATGCGTTATATGCGGCCTGCTCGGTGGGTAAAGGACGGCAGGAGGTTGTAAAGACCGCGGAGTTTCTTGAAAACTATGTGGTAAAACATTTCGCGGATGAGGAAGTACTGCAAAAGAGTTCAGCATATCCAAAGTACCCCGAGCACAAAAAAATCCATGAGGATTTCATCGCTCAGGTTAGAGGTTTAAAGAACGATATTGCTCAGCATGGCCCGACGATTGTTTCGGTGGCCAAAATGAACACCATGTTGTCCGGCTGGCTGCTAAACCACATTAAAAATGTGGACTCGGAGCTTGCGCAGTACGTAAAGTAAAAACATAAATCGCCATAATGGATGCCCCTGCTTTGGGTAGCAGGGGCATTTTTGACTGTATTTTTCGTTTTTTGTAAAACAGCCGCAGGGTAGCGCATACAATCGTTATATAGTCAACAAACTTGAAAACAGTCCTTGTTTTCAAGCGGCAGGTACTACCTGCCGCACGCCTGATAGCGTGTTTATTTACTATAGACTCCACAAACCGCCACATTTGTGGGCGCCGCACGGTTTCCGTGCGCTTCAAAACGAGTTCGTTTTGAAGTTTGTGGAGTATAGAAGCAATTGTTACAGGGGGTCATGTGATGGATAATCAGGCACATTCCGACCGTTCGGCGGAGGAGTACTTGTCCCGGATTGCAGAAAGCGGTTTAAAAAGGCCGATTCCTCCCGAGCTGTCTGGGCTTTCAAAGACTGGTTGTTTCAATGTAAGCGGTATTGTTCACTGCCTGCAAACCGACCTGCAAACGGACGTGAAGAAGGGGTTGCCGGTTTTGTTTGAGCACATCTCCTCCACAGCAGGCAATGCAGTTTTGCATAGCGACGGCACGGTAATACTACCCGCCGGCAATGCGTGCCTGGCATTGTTATGGTTTTGCGCATGTGTCTCCCCTCTGCTCGGCACTACGGCGTCGCTTGAGCTCAGGATAAACGGCGCTGCGGTATCGGGGGGCAGTGCGTCCGCACAAAGCGCCTACCAAGTCGGCGCGGAGATGTCACTCACCGCGCTGACGGTGGTAAGCCTGCAAAAGGACACCAAGCAGACCCTGGCACTTGTAAACAGCAGCACCACGGCAGATATTGCCCATGCCTCACTGGTTATGATACTGTTTGACCCCGCAGCTTGCTCTTAAGCGCATTCTATAGGAGCACGCACGGCTTTTACACGCAAAAAGAGGCGTAACACAGTTGTTACGCCTCTTAGCTTATCGTGGTACAGGTTGGGATTAGCTCAGGATGCACTCCTCGGTCTCTTTGTCAAACAGGTGCATCTTGTTCACATCCATAGCAACCTTGATTACATCGCCGGTTCTTGCGGTGCAGCGCGGAGATACTCTGGCAATCAGGTTGTTTCCAACGCAGTTGAGGTACAGGTAGGTCTCGGCGCCCATCAACTCGGTAACCTCGACATTGCACTCGATTACGCCGGTTTTGGCAGCGGAAAGGAACATCTCTTCGTCGTGGATGTTCTCGGGACGGATACCCAGAACAACCTCTTTGCCAACATACTCGGCAAAGTTGTCGGGCTTACCCTTGGACTCGGGAACTTCGACAACATACTTGCTCTCTTCGGTGCCGAACTCAACAGCAAACTTGCCGTCCTTCTGAACGAGCGTTGCATCAATGAAGTTCATCTGGGGGGAGCCCATGAATCCTGCAACAAACATGTTTACAGGTCTATCATACAGGTTCTGCGGGGTGTCAACCTGCTGAATGAAGCCGTCCTTCATAACAACAATGCGGTCACCCATCGTCATCGCCTCGGTCTGGTCATGTGTAACGTAGATAAAGGTTGTGCCCAAACGGATGTGGAGCTTAGAAAGCTCGGTTCTCATCTGTGCACGCAGCTTTGCGTCGAGGTTGGAGAGCGGCTCATCAAGCAGGAATACCTTCGGCTCACGAACGATCGCACGACCGAGGGCAACACGCTGACGCTGACCGCCGGAAAGCGCCTTAGGCTTTCTATCAAGCAGATGCTCGATATCAAGGATGCGGGCAGCCTCGTCTACGCGGCGCTTAATCTCATCCTTGGGGGTTTTTCTAAGCTTTAAGCCGAATGCCATGTTCTCGTAAACCGTCATATGAGGATAGAGAGCATAGTTCTGGAATACCATCGCAATGTCGCGATCCTTAGGGGCAACGTCGTTTACCAGTCTGTCGCCAATGTGCAGCTCGCCGTCCGAGATCTCCTCAAGACCTGCGATCATACGAAGGGTTGTAGACTTACCGCAGCCGGAAGGACCAACAAGGATTACAAACTCCTTGTCCTGAATGTCGAGATTAAAATCGGAAACTGCAGTAACCCCACCGGGATATCTTTTGTAGATGTTCTTAAGGGTAACACTAGCCATAACGGACCTCCTGTTTTATATTAGAAGTATACTGAATATACCCTATTGCTTACAATACTTACTATACCAAAAAAGGTGGTGGCTGAACAGTTGCTTAATATCCAAACTTAATTTTCATGGTTTATGAAAATTAACTAATAATTAATATTTTCTCATGTTTTCAATGCTTTATGGGATTTTTCGTGTCAAAAGTTTCTCAACATCTTTGTGGAATATTTCTTTACATTCCCCTTCGGGCAGGTTTTCATCCAGTGGCAGGGCACCAATGGCTGTTCTCTTTAAGTAAAGCACCTCGCTTCCCACGGCGGCAAACATCCGCTTGATTTGATGATACATCCCTTCAGTTATAATTACTTCAACGGTATTCGGGCGCTCGGTTTGCACCGTGCGCACCCGTGCCGGACGGCACACGGCATCGCCGATGTCTACGCCCTGTGAAAGCTGTCTAAAGCCCTCCTCATCGGGCAGCACATCCAATGCGCAAAGATAGGTTTTTGGCACATGGTTTTTGGGCGAAAGCATCCGATGCGCGAGCACGCCGTCGTCGGTCAGCAGCACAAAACCCACGGTATCCTTGTCCAACCGTCCGGCAGGAAACAGCCCCTTGCGCGCAAGGGGCGCGGGAACAAGGTCAAGCACTGTTTTTTGTCTCCCGTCACGGGTGGCGCTGACTACCCCCGCCGGCTTGTTGAGCATGAGATAGATGGTTTTTTTGTATGTCAGCGGGGTATTGTTTGCGGCAAGCCGGTCTGTGTCTGGGTTTGCCTTATGCTCCGGATCGCGCACAATCGCACCGTTTACGGTTACCCTGCCCGACGCTATCAGTTTCTTGGCGTCGGCTCTGGACAGATTCAGCTGTCCCGCTATCAGTTTATCCAGCCGCTGCATCGACATTTCAACACCCCAATATCGTATTATACCGTACTATATAAATAGTATAGCACATTAGGAGGTGGAATGGGGACTGTTTGCGCACTGGTCATATGCCGCTATCAGCTTTTCTTGTCCTCTGCCGCTTGAATCAGCATCTCCAACGCGTTTTCAATCTCCGCGCGTGTCTGTTGTTCGATGTCATCAATCAGTTCGGCGGTGTCCTTGTTGTCGGCGTTGTCTTTGTTTTGAATATTATCCTTACTGTCTTCCCCTTGGGCTTCACCGGTGTTTCCCTGATTGTCGTTGTTTTGCGGTTCTTCAGACTCTTCCTGCCCGCTCAAAATGGGGTCTCTTCTCTCAATTCCGTTTAGCTCGGTGGGCAGGTCGGATGCCAACAGCCCCTGCTCGGAGAAGGCGCCAATCTCATCGGGAGAAAATCCGTGTATAAATCCGCCTAGGGCAACCGAGCAGATGTCACCCGCAATAATTTTATCATCGCACACAATGACATTTGCGTGAACCTCATCGTCAGACGGATAGTTCAGCACCTGATACGTCCAGCGCTTTGCACGACGGCCTTTGTATTTTTCGAGATTGAGTCCCTGAGTCTTTTGCAGCTCGTTGTAGCGTTTGTACACCTCGTCAAAGTTTTCGGGCAGAATAATCTCGCACACCTCAATCGGCTCATCGCTCACATCCCACCCGAAGTTTTCTAAAAAGGTAACACGCTGCGCGTTGTTTGCGGCGTCAAAGCTGCCCCTATTTGCTTTTTTGTTGTCACCACCTTTGCCGGAAAAAATGCTCCATAGCCCGATGCTAAGCAACACCAGCCCGACAACAACTACGCCTATCATGAGCATCTTGCGCTTTTCCAGTTTCATCGACATAATAAACATAATCCAGTGCCCATCCCCCTTATGTTGATACCGTGATTTTATGACGGTTTGTACTAGATTATATGACCCGACAACCCGTTCAAGAACAGGGTAAAACCAAGTTATCGTGCGCCGGCAACAAGCGGGGATGCGTTTTCTCTGTTTCATAAGTGCAAGCGGATAAGACGGCCATGTTTTTCGTTTGAAATGTTTTTGATAGAACGGTTTGCATCAATCATTTCGCCTATATCTGTCCTGCATAAAACCGAATTGTCACAGTTGAGATATGTCTTTGCGAGCACAGTTTTGCATATTGATTGTTTGATTTGATAATATTTTTCAACATTTTATCAAAATAGTGTTGAGTTTTATGGATTGCTGTGGTATCATATCAGTGTTGCTCCATTTAATATGATTACTACTACTTCATCCTTTTCCCATGCTATGTATGTCTCTATCCCCGAAAAAGACCGGTCTTTTTAAGATCGGTCTTTTTCCTTTGCTGTTTTGAAAGAAAAGCAAATTGTTAATAATTTGAAAACACGCCGCTTTTTCACGGAATTTATGGTTGCTTTTTACGCGGCATTATTATATTATTATCTCTAGCGGCGCGCAGGGGTACTTTGGCTATCATCCAAATGCATTTATGGAAAAAGTTTTTCCTTGCCGCAGTAAATCGTTTTGATTATGACACTTATTGTTATGGTAGTTTTATTTAATGGAGGTATATCAAACTATGATGTTAAAAAAGTATGGCAAACACGCGCTCGCGCTGTTGCTTTGCGCCATGATGCTGTTCTCTCTTGCCGCGTGCGGCGGCGATCAGCCTGTTGAGGAATCGTCGGATGCTCCGTCCTCTTCTTCTCAGCCCAATCCGTCGTCAGAAGAGGTTGCGTCTGATAAGATTAGCGAAGACGTTGCCAAAAAACTTGAAACGGCAAAAACCACTAACCCCGAGACCGTATCGTGGCTCACAATCCCCAACACAAATATCGACTACCCTGTGCTGCAGTCTGTAGAAGATAACTTTAAGTACGAAACCAAAGACATCGACGGCAAAAAGAGCGTGCTTGATACCGCCAAGATGGACAAGTCGGTTGCTTCCCTGTTGGGAGGTTCCAAGGCATACATCGGCGCTATCTACTACGACGCAAAGGTACATGTTCCCGCTGCCGGTGAGGTATCGCGCAACATGCTGCTGTATGGTCATAACTGGACCAACATCGTTGAGCCGTTCCGCATCGGTAACGACAAGGAATACGACGTGATGTTTGCACAGCTTAAGTCGTACACCGATGAAAACTTCGCAAAGAATAACCCCTACATTTACCTAAGCACCGGTGACACAACCAAGGCGTACAAGGTATTCAGCATCGTGTATTTCAACGCTTTCTGCTCCAACTACATTGCTCCCAACCCCGATGACGATATGTATAAAAAGCTGCTGGAGGATGCACAGGCACGTACGTTGTATAAATACGACACCAAGGTAAGCAC
This sequence comes from Bacillota bacterium, assembly GCA_023460535.1. Lineage (GTDB taxonomy): Bacteria > Bacillota > Clostridia > Oscillospirales > Ruminococcaceae > Acetanaerobacterium. Next base: position 163,054 of record JAEWPV010000016.1, on the reverse strand, counting down.
CGAGGATAACATCATTACCTTAATTACCTGCTCGCGCAAATACCCCAAGAGCGTAACGCAGGGCGACGGCTTTAACATTCAGCGTTTTGCCGTTTTGGCACGCGAGCTGCGCGATGGTGAGACCGATAAGGATGCCGTTACTGTTACCAAGAATACCGGCAACCTCGACCCCAAATGGACCATGAAGACCCACAAGCTATAATCTCTTGCTTTTTAGCCCGTCCGTGTTAGCGGACGGGTTTTTTTGCGTTATACCGACTGTTTTTGTCGTTTTGTAATCTGCTACAATATCCAATTGAGTACACGTTATTCTAAGCCGGAAAATAGATTTCCATATTCTATACATTTTAATTGAAGTGTTGCATCCCTTTATGCTATAATTTACTTGTTGTGCATGCGCCGATACCCTTTCATACAAACAGCTAGGGTTGCCGTCGGCATTCGACTGCATAAATACAGCCTTGTTTTTAAGCGGCATGTAACGCATTTGCACGGGTGGCGGTATGAAGCTTTGCTCTACACGGTTATTCACCGCACGCCGCATGGGATACATACCGTCAATTATTCTACATACTTCCCGGAGGAACTGACTGTGAATCAAATAAAACAGCTTGCCAAACGATGGACGCAACCCGCGCGGCTTAGCGTCGTACTTTGTATTCTGCTGATAGCGGGAATAGTTGGAGACAGCGCCCTGTGGGGAACGCTATCCGCCAAGGGTACTGACGGCGGTTGCGTTTATAACGTCGCCGATACGCTACCTTTCCCCGTTTTTAAACAAAATGATTATATCCTTTCCAAAAGCGCACGGCTTACCCTGCCTGCCCTTGAATTTGCCGAGGGCATTTCCATGACCGAGACCGCCTTAAAAGCGGAGCAGGAGTTAATAGCAGAGCGGTCGAAACCGGCAGCATCGGGCGGAGGCTCCCGCACGGCAATTTCGTACGGTACACCGGTTGTTTCGGGCAACGGGCAGGAGAACCTAGCCAATTGGAAGGCATCCAACCCCGATACCGTGGCGTTTTTACGCATCCCCGGTACCAACATCAACTACCCCGTTATGCGCGGCACTTCGTATGAATTCAAGCAGCAAAGCGGCGCGCAAGGCAAAAAGCCGGGCGCAATCTGGGTTCATACCGGTTCGCTGTCCTCCAAGGCGGGCATGCAGGGCAATACGGTAATAACAGGGCACAACTGGGGTAACTGTACCGGCTCATATCCGTTTATCGGCAACGTAACCAGCGCCGGACGGATGGATCAGCTGCTTTCTTACACCTCCCCCGCATTTGCGTCGCAAAACCCGTACATCACGCTTTCTATCCCCGGCGAGGATCTCACGCTGGCGGTCATTGCGGCATTCTATGTGCCGAACATTTACACCGACAACGCCTGTATTTACAACGGAGACCCCGTCTCGCTTGCCGCAAGCGCTAAGGCGCGCAGCCTGTTCTCCTCCGGCATCTCGGTGTCGTCCGGCGAAAAGCTGGTTACCTTCTTTACCTGCTCGCGCTACCTCAACACCGGCGCAAAGCAACGGTTTGTTGTGGTAACGAAGGTTCTGTAATTGTACTTTATCATTCAATCGGCGGCTTATTTTAAGCCGCCGATTTTGTTAGTTAATATTTTCCTAATTTGTGATGCATGAAAATCAACTATGGAATGCACTGTATTGTTGATGGTAATAATTTAAAAAACATCTGTTAATATTTTATCGGTTCATTTCCACAGATGGTGTGGTATAATGAGCAAGCTTACTGGTTTGTCCAGTTTTTTTAGCACAGGATTTACCGCGCTGGGTAAACATGTAGCTTAATTTTGTTATTTTCCGTATGGTTGTTCCATCAATGCCATTATCAGTTATTCGAGTCGGAGGTTCTTAAAATGAAGAAGTCGATATTTAACCGGGTTTTATTGTTGTCCGCTGCCGTATTGGCTGCTGCCTTATTTCTCGTATCCTGCAGCCAAACTAACCCCATTCCGCCTTCGCAGGAGGAAAGCTCACAGCCCGTGGTTTCCTCATCGTCCGAGGAGCCAAAGGCAGCACCCTACGGCGAACCGATTACCCCCGGCGCCGAGCTTGCAGAAAAGCTTTCGCAATCTTTTAAAATGGGAGACCCAAAGGGTTGGTTAACTGTCCCCGGAACTACCATCGACGACGCTGTTCTATACAATCCCGAGAACAACGACCTTGTTGAAGAACGTTATAATTATAACGGAGTAATTGATCAAGCTGGTGTTCTGTTTGCCGACTTCCGCAACACGTTGTCTGACCGCACACGCCTTTCTCGTAACACGGTCATTTACGGTCACAACATTGAGCTTTGGGGCAGTAACAACGGTAAACGCTTTTCTCAGCTGTTAAAGTATGAAGACCTGGAGTTTGCCAAGGAGCACCAGTTTATCTCGTTTTCCACCAAAGAGGACGAGATGCTGTGGCAGGTTTTTGCTGTCTTTACCACCGATGTGGATTTTTACTACATCGAGCCCGACCCCACGGACGAGGGCTTTATGTACATCATATCGGAGGCTGGGGTGCGCAGCGAGCACCACTTTGATGTGGATATTACGCCCGACGATAAAATTTTGACGCTTTCCACCTGTACTTACAAGTATGGCGTTACAAACAAAGATCAGCGGTTTGTGGTCATGGCAAAGCTTGTTCCGGGCACCGAGGGAACCCCCGCGGACGTGTACGCAAACGAGAGCCCCAAGCTGCCCTCCTTTGCGAAAAAGAGCTGAGTACACGGTACGAAATCAGGCGATTTTTACGCCTGTGAACACATAAAAACAGGGGATGACCGAAGCTCGGTCATCCCCTGTTTTATTAGCTTATTCTTTTTCTTTTTCAGCAATCGCCGCACGCACAAAGTCCTGAAACAGCGGCTGCGGACGGTTGGGTCTGGATTTAAACTCGGGATGGAACTGAACGCCCACAAACCACGGATGCTCGGGCAGCTCGACAATCTCCACCAGCTTTTCATTGGGGGAAATACCCGCAAGCAGCATGCCGTTTTGAATAAATGCGTCGCGATAGGCGTTGTTAAACTCATAGCGGTGGCGGTGGCGCTCATAAATCAGCTCGTCCTTGTACAGCTCGCGGGAGCGACTACCCGGGGCAAGCTTACAGGGGTACAGCCCCAGACGCATCGTGCCGCCCTTGTCGGTAATCTCGCGCTGTTCGGGCATAATGTCGATAATCGGGTTTGCGCAGCCTTCATTAAACTCGGTGGAGTCTGTGTCGGACAGCGACAGCACGTTTCTTGCAAACTCAATGGCTACCATCTGCATGCCAAGGCAGATGCCGAAAAACGGCAGTTTGTTCTCTCTTGCGTAGCGTACCGCTTCTATCATTCCGTCAATTCCGCGGTCGCCAAAGCCGCCGGGAACCAGTATGCCATCGCAGCCCGCCAGTCGTTCGGCAACGTTCTCGCGATCAATGTTCTCAGACTGAATCCAACGAATGTTAACGCTTGCCTCGTTGGCGTTACCCGCGTGGTACAACGACTCGGCGATCGAAAGATATGCGTCGGGCAGCTCGACATACTTGCCCACCACGCCAATATCCACTGTCTTTTTGGTATTCTTAAATCGCCTGACCATCTCGGTCCATGCCGCAAGGTCGGGCTCGTGGTTTTCAAGCTTAAGGTGATAGCAAACGGCGTTCGCAAGCCCCTGCTCTTCGAGCATAAGGGGTACTTCATACAACGTCTCTGCGGTGTAGTTTTCTATAACATCCTCGCTGCGCACATTGCAAAACAGCGCAATCTTATTGCGCATATCGTCCGGCAGGTGGTGCTCGCTGCGGCAAACGATAATATTGGGCTGAATACCAAGCGAAAGAAATTCCTTTACACTGTGCTGGGTGGGCTTGCTCTTCAGCTCGTTGGAGCCGGAGATATACGGCACCAGCGTAACATGAATAAACATCGCGTTCTCTCTGCCCACCTCGGTGGAGAGCTGACGGATTGCCTCAAGAAACGGAAGGCTCTCAATATCGCCGACCGTGCCGCCGATTTCGGTAATAACCACATCCGCGCAGCCTGATTTGCCAACGCGACAGATACGTTCCTTTATCTCGTTGGTGATGTGTGGGATAACCTGCACGGTGCCGCCCAGATAATCGCCCCGGCGTTCCTTGGTGATGACGCTCCAATACACCTTACCTGCGGTAACGTTGGAGTTCACCGAAAGATTTTCGTCAATAAAGCGCTCATAATGTCCCAGGTCCAGGTCGGTCTCGGCGCCGTCGTCGGTGACAAACACCTCGCCGTGCTGATACGGGCTCATCGTGCCCGGGTCGACATTGATATACGGGTCAAACTTCTGAATGGTGACCCGATATCCCCTCTCCTTTAGCAGTCGTCCAAGCGACGCGGCCGTAATGCCCTTGCCTAAGCCGGACACAACGCCTCCGGTTACAAAAATATACTTCACAGCCATAGCTATACCCCCACGAATCATCCTATGTTTTTCGTTTTTATATTCAAATCACTAATAGCTTATTTTACCCTGTTTGTCCTGCAAGGTCAAGGCGCAAAGACCGTTTCGTAGAAATTTGGCTGATATAACAGTTTTCTATGGGTTATGCCCTGTCATAAAATAGTCAATCGTGCTTATATAGAGATGATATGGTTAATTGCAGTTGCGTTATAGTAATATTTTCCATTTGCCTATTGGACAACGGGGTTTTGCCACCACGCAAAACCCCGTTGCTATACTATTTGTGTGTTGGATATCTCCGCCAGCTCAACATACACCGGAGAAAACCGGTTTCTGAGATTAAGCGTAGTCGGTGAATGAAACAGCTCCGGAACATCCTGTGGCTGCAAAACCGGTAATCGTATCGTTACGTTGGTTCCTTCATGCTCCTTGCTGTCTATTGCAATCGTACCGCCATGACGCAGTATGATATTGCGCGCAAGCGTAAGCCCCAAACCCATGTTTGACAACGGGGTATTCCCCGCCTCGTAGGAAAAATGCGAATCAAATACCTTGCCAAGGTACTCCGGCGAAATGCCCATTCCCCGGTCGGTAAAGCGAAGCACGGCGTTGTTGTTGACGTACCGAAGCGAGATGGATATGCGATTGCCCTCACGGGTATATAAAAACGAGTTGAGCAGAATGTTGAGAATCGCCTCGGATAGGCGGCTCTCGTCAACCATAACAAGTAGGCCCTCTCCATTATCCTCCACATCCAGTATCAGCGGAATACCCGTGCCGCGCGTGACCGATTCGGCCGTAGCGTACAGATCCTTGATATAACCGGTAAACGGAACCGCAATCGGATTGTGAGACGGAAACCCGTTTACATCCTTCATATAATCCGATGTGTGTGCGACCGTGCGCAGGATGGAGTAAGCATTCTTTTGAATTGCTTTAACATAATCAAGAGACGCGTAATCCTCCGCACTTTCAAAACGGTGGCCGATGGTGGCGAGCGCGCTGAAAATATAGAAAAGCGGCTCACGAACGCGTTTTGAGAATACCGCCACAAGCCTTGTAACGTCTTTGTTGTCACTGGTCATATAGTCCGATGCCTGAGAAAGCTGTACAATTACATAGCCCAATTCCCCTTCACTCATCAGGGGAGTCATGGTGCAGTTGTAGTATGCGTCACTGACTTCTTCCACGGAAAAGGAATGCACCTTGTTTTGGCTAAGCATTTCTCTTGCCGCAATACGTCTTGATTCGGATAACACAGACAAAAACCCGTTTTTCAGCTTGTATTGAGGATAAACTCGTTCCGCGCATTCGCTAATCCATACCAGCTCAAACTGTTCGTTTAATATTAAGGAAGGAACATCGATCAGTTCATATAGACCGATGGCGTTGTTTAACAGCGTCTGTATCTCCATAGGCTGCTCCTCCGGATTTAATTCAAGACATATTGTCAGTATATTGAGCGTGAATAATCAACAATATATTACCATATCAACGCATAATAATGCTATACCGTGACTAGAAATAAATAGAGAATTTTTTTGTATTATTAACTAATTTTGCGCACGGGGTCGCATTATTTTATATATTGCGGGCACAATATACTGCTACCACACGAAATGTGTACCGAGTACACGAAAAAAAACGAAATTACGTTCAAAATTTTAAGTTAAATTTGTGTCAAAGTTCTTGTATGTTTGGCTGTTTTGGTATACAATATTAGCTGAATGGATAGGCGGTTAATCCCTGTAATTGTGCTATTTTTCGGCAAGACTCGGGGATGCGCACACCCACGCGTCGCGTGGTGCAACCCGCTTTTTCCATGCGGCGGCGTGCTTTTGCATTGGGCGCGCAGCCCTGTTCTTAACGCGCGAGCAACCCCTATTATAGTTTCATCTTTGCGGGTAGGGGTGCGCTTATTCCTTACAATCTAGGCCGGCGCAAAGCGGCAGAATGGAGCTTGAAAACTATGGCAATCAAAGTAGGCATCAATGGTTTTGGCCGCATCGGACGTCTTGTGTTCCGTGCTGCGGTTGCACAGCCCGAAATCTTCGAGGTAGTGGGCATCAACGACCCGTTTATCGACCTCGACTACATGGTTTATATGGTGAAGTACGACACCATCCATGGTCAGTTTAAGGGCGATGTAAAGACCGAAAACGGCAAACTTGTTGTTAACGGCAAGGCAATCGCTGTGTTTGCCGAGAGAGACCCCGCTAACATCAACTGGGCTTCCTGCGGCGCCGAGTATGTTGTAGAGTCCACCGGCGTGTTCTGCACCACCGAGAGTGCCTCCGCGCACCTGAAGGGCGGCGCAAAGAAGGTTGTTATCTCCGCTCCCGCAAAGGATAAGGAGACCCCCACCTTCGTATGCGGCGTTAACCTTGAGAAGTATACCAAGGATATGGTTGTGGTTTCCAACGCTTCCTGCACCACAAACTGCCTTGCTCCCCTTGCTAAGGTAATCAACGACAAGTTCGGCATTGCCGAGGGTCTGATGACTACCGTTCACTCCACCACCGCAACCCAGAAGACCGTTGACGGACCTTCCGCGAAGGACTGGAGAGGCGGACGCGCTGCTGCCGGCAACATTATCCCCTCCTCTACAGGCGCAGCTAAGGCTGTTGCACTTGCTATTCCCGAGCTCAAGGGCAAGCTGACCGGTATGGCATTCCGTGTACCCACACTGGATGTGTCGGTTGTTGACCTGACCGTTAAGCTTGAGAAGTCCACCACCTACGAGGATATCTGCGCCGCTATTAAAGAGGCGTCTGAGACCACAATGAAGGGCATTCTCGGTTACACCGAGGACGATGTTGTTTCTTCCGACTTCTACACTGAGGTACGCACCAGCGTATTCGATGCCAAGGCCGGTATTGCGCTCAACGATACCTTCTTCAAGCTCGTTTCCTGGTACGACAACGAGTGGGGCTATTCCAACAAGGTGCTCGACCTGATTAAGCACATGGTTGCGGTAGACAACAAGTAAGCATTAACAGTATATTCCCCTGCCCGCAACCGCGATATTGTTCTTTGGCTTTTTGTGCCGCCGATTGCATAATCGGCGGCACTTTTGCATGTTTTGCACAAATACCGCACAATTCGCCCTGTGCGCACTAGTAGCCAAAAGCCCTTGAAGCCACCGTGTTTTTAGCAGTTTTTATTATGGCTGCATAGGTGTGATGTCTGATGTCTATGCGTGTATTTTTATTGTATTTCACTAGTTTAAACATTGTATTATAAAATAATATAATATTTTGTCCAAAAAACACTTGCAATTTGCTTTTTTATCGTATATAATGGCGTCAGAAGCAGAACAAAAGCGTTATGTGCCCGTCAAAGACGTCTGACGTCTGATTATTTGGCGAATTTACTATATTACAATACATTCTTTACCCTTTGGGGAGGAAGCAGATATGAACCGAATCACCACAACCCGGGAGCTGCCGATGGTAGCGGCGACAAAAATACGCGAGATGATACTCTCTACGGACATGAAGCCGTATGATAAGCTGCCCAGTGAGGCAATACTAATGGAGACGCTTGGCGTAAGCCGCTCTACGGTGAGAGAAGCGATAAAGCTATTAATAGCCGAAAATATCGTAGAAATACAGCGCGGCAAAGGAACCTTTATCTGTAAAAATCCCGGAATTGTAAAAGACCCACTGGGGCTGCACTTTGCCGACCAGCTTAACCTGCTTAATCATTTGATGGAAACAAGACTGATGATTGAACCGCAGATAGCCTACCTTGCCGCCCAACGCGCCACTAAGCAGAACATTGAGGCGCTGCGTGTTGTGATTGAGCAGATGGATCGGGCAAAAAACCAGAAAATTGACTATACCCCCTACGACGTAGCGTTCCACACAGCCGTCGCGGAGTGTACACAAAACGACGTCCTGCATCGAATATTACCAATTATCTGCGAATCCATCCGCGAGGGCTATGTGGAAACGGTTAACGTCGAAGGAAGCTTTGAACGCGCTATTATCAGTCACATCAAAATATACGAAGCCATTCGGGAAGGAGGTGCCGATGCCGCGAAGCTGGAGACCGAAAAGCATCTCAGACAAACGCTAGAGGATTCGAAATTGTTGGGAGGATTCAAGAAATGAAGAAAGTTTTAGCTGTACTTTTCGCACTTACATTGTTCGTAACCGTTCTTGCCGGATGTGCTCAGCAGACCGGAACCCCCAGTAGTTCCGCCCCTGCACCGACTGAATCGCCGGCGGCACCGACCAACGAGCCTGTTACCATTACGCATTGGTACTGGGCTGATAACTCCGATTATTCCGCAACCATGCAGGAAATGGTCGCTGATTTTAACGCCACCAACGACAAGAACATCACCGTCGTTGCCGAAGAATACCCCTGGGACGGCGGCGCTTACAGTGAGACGGTATTTACCGCTGTAATGGGCGGCGGCGGCCCCGACACCGCTTCTTGGAAGCTGACGGCTACCCCGTTGTTCACCGCAAACAACCTCCTTGCCAATCTGGATGAGTTTATCAACAACTGGGAAGACAAGGACGAGATCGAGGCAAGCCTGTATGACGTTATGCGCCAAGCAGGCGGCTCGGACAGCATTCACGTAATGCCTTGGAACACACAGGTTCTTTACGTTTACTACAGACCCTCCCTGTTTGCACAGGCAGGCGTTGAGGTTCCCAAGACCTACGAGGAGTTCCTAGAGGCATGCAAAAAGCTAACCATGGACACAAACGGCGACGGCAAGACCGACGTATACGGCTTTGGTATGCGCGGTGCCAAGGGCGGCCAGGAGCCTTGGGGCAGCTTTGTGTGGGCACGCGGCGGCAACTTTGAGGACTTTACCACCGCCGACGCGGTTGCCGGTATGCAGGATTACATCGACCTGTACAAGAACGGCTATACCCCTCCCACCGCAATCACCGACGGCTTCCAGGAGATCATTGCAAACTTCAAGTCCGGTCTTACCGCTATGACCGTTCATCACATCGGTTCCTCTGCCGGTATGGTTGAGACCTTTGGCGATGACGTGGGCGCATTCGTATTCCCGGGCGGCAAGGGTCAGTGGACCTCGATGGGCGACACCGAGAACGTCATCTTTGAAGCCAGCAAGAACAAGGAAGCCGCGTTTGAGTGGCTTGCGTACCTTGCGACCGGTAAGGGTCAGGAGACCTGGTGTACCGTTACGGGTAACGTTCCTGTCAGCAAATCCGTACAGGCTTTGCCCTTCTTCCAGGACAACAAGTTCATGAAGGTTTCGATTGAGGGCGCACCCCACGCGGGCATCTTCCCGATTCTTGACACCACCACCGAATGGATTAGCACCATTTGGCCTAACACGGTAGCCTCTGCGCTGGAAGGCACAGTAACTGCAGAACAAGCCATGAAAACACTGCAAGACGAGTTGTACAAATAAACATCTCCCTTCGTCTTACCAAACGTCTTACTATCATTTCAACACAGATGCACAACGATTCAAATAACAACTGACTACTGGCGCAGCATGTGCTGTCGGGCTGCAATGATTACCGTTGTAGCCCGACTTTTTTAAAGAGAGGTGACCTGAATGCAAAAGCTTAAACGCAATATCTGGCCTTATCTGCTCGTTGCCCCTGCGCTGATCATCGTTCTCGCGGTGGTTTTTATACCGGCAGGCAACGCGATTCTGATGAGCTTTCAAAACTATGATTTAAGAAGGCCAAGTGCCATGGGCTTCATTGGTCTTGATAATTACATCAAAGCCTTTACCGATACCCTGTTCTGGCAATCTCTTGGCAGAACGCTGGTTTGGGTAGTATTCGGCGTCGGCTTGCAGTTTGTTTTCGGCTTTGCGCTTGCGCTGCTGTTAAACAAAAAGTTTGCAGGACGCGGTATTTTTCGTTCCGTCAGCTTAATTCCGTGGGTTACACCCGGCGTTCTAATCGCGCTGATGTGGCGCTGGATCTACGACGGTAACTTCGGCGTGCTCAACGATCTGCTACTGCGCCTTGGGGTAATTGAAAACGCCATTCCGTTTTTATCTCAAAGGGCAACGGCGTTCCCGCTTGTCATTCTAACCATCGTGTGGCAGGGCATTCCGTTTTTTGCGCTGATGATTCTTGCTGGTCTTCAGGGCATACCAGGCGAGCTGTACGAGGCCTCGGACATTGACGGTGCAAACGGTTTTCAAAAGCTGTTTCGCATTACCATTCCGTCCTTAAAAAACACCATTTTTGTTACGACGCTGCTGCGTATTATTTGGGTTGCAAACTCGGTAGACGTCATCTTTAACATGACCTCCGGCGGACCCGCATACTCTACGCAGACCTTAAGCGTGTATATCTTCAACCAGGGCAACGCGCTCAACCTCGGCTATGCGTCTACCATGTCAGTTATTATGACGCTTTTGCTGCTGACCGTTGCCGTTCCGTATCTTCGCAACATGTTTAAGGGACAGGAGGGAAAGAAATGACCGATTCGGTACGCTCGGCAAAGCAAAACAAGCTCGTAAGCTTCGTCGTCGGACGGGTGCTTCTGTTATACCTGCCGCTGCTTGTATTGTTTTTGTTCTTAATCTTCCCCTTCTACTGGACCTTTGTTACCTCCATTAAGCCGGACAGTGAGTTGTACAGCACGGTTGTTACCTACTGGCCGCTCGCCCCTACGCTGGAGTCTTACACTAAGCTGTTTACCGATTTTAATTTTATTAAGCCGATGTCAAACAGCTTATTGGTTGCTGCTATTACCACCGTGGTCTCGCTTACCGTCTCCACCCTTGCGGCTTACGCGTTTTCGCGCTTTCACTTCCGGGGCAGAAAAGCGCTGATGATTATGTTTTTAACCAACAACATGTTCCCCACCGTTTTGTTGCTGATTCCGCTCTATGCAATCATGCGCGGCATGGGGCTGTTATACACCCCCATTGCACTGGTTTTGGCGTATACCACCTTTACCATTCCGTTTTCCATCTGGCTGCTCAACGGGTATCTGCACGATCTGCCGATGTCTCTTGAGGAGGCTGCCATGGTAGACGGGGCAAACCGCGCACAGGCTTTCCTGCGCATCATCCTGCCTGTTTTGGTGCCTTGCCTGATTGCAACCGGCGTTTATATCTTTATGACCTCCTGGAACGAGTACACCTTTGCGGTTATGTTTACCAACGAGGGCAACCGTACCATTCCCGTTGCGCTGAAAAACCTGATTGGTCAGCTCGGCGTACAGTGGGGTCTGCTGACAGCCGGCGGTATCATCACCATTATCCCCGTGTGCATCATGTTCTTCTTTGCGCAAAAACGACTGGTAGAGGGTCTTACCGCAGGCGCGGTAAAGGGCTAATCCGCTAACCGGATGGCGCAATAACGGGGCTTTTCTTATGGGTTTTTTGGATAGAGATAAAACCACAGTTCATAGCAAGTCGTAGTAACGCAACACACCCTACTTTAAAAAGGAGTAACACTTCATGAGCAACGAACAACTTAGTGCCAAGGCTCGCACGCTTCGCGCAGACATTCTTACCATGATCTACGAAGCACAATCCGGCCACCCCGGCGGCTCCCTCGGCTGTGTCGAGATTCTTCAGGCAATCTACGAAACGGCAAAGGTCGACCCTAAAAACCCCACATGGGAGGAGCGCGACCGCATTGTGCTGAGCAAGGGTCACGCCTGCCCCGCCCTGTACGCGATTTTGGCGGATAAGGGCTACTTCCCCCGTGAGGACCTAAAGGACTTCCGTCAGATTAACAGCCACCTGCAGGGGCACCCCGACATGACCAAAACCCCCGGAGTTGACGTTAACACCGGTTCCCTTGGTCAGGGCGTTTCGATCGCAGGAGGACTTGCGCTTGCCGCAAAGTACAAAAAAACCGATTATCGCGTGTTTGCCGTGGTTGGCGACGGCGAGCTTCAGGAGGGTCTTGTGTGGGAGAGCGCCATGAGCGCCGCTCACTACAAGCTGGATAACCTGATTGTTCTGCTGGACCACAACAACTGTCAGATCGACGGTCACTGCACCGAGGTTATGTGCATCGGCGACCCCGCCGAGAAGTACCGTGCCTTTGGGTTTGAGTGCTTTACGGTAGACGGACACAGCACCGATGAGATTATTGCCGCCATCAATGCGCCCTCAAACGGCCGCCCGAAGTTCATCTGCTGCAAGACCTTTAAGGGAAAAGGGGTCTCGTTTATGGAGGATGTTCCCGGCTGGCACGGTAAGGCGCCGAACGAGCAGGAGTACAAGGCTGCAATGCAGGAATTGGGGGTAACGATCAATGGCTGAGGCAAAATCGCTGCGCGTTGCATATGGCGAGGCGCTTGTTGAACTGGGCGCAAAAAACGATAAGGTGGTCGTACTGGACGCAGACCTTGCACATGCCACAATGACGAGCATGTTTGCCGATCAGTACCCCGACCGCTTCTTTAACCACGGCATCGCCGAGGCAAATATGATGTGTGCGGCCGCAGGCTTTGCACACTCGGGTCTGATTCCGTTTGCGAGCACCTTCGCACTGTTTGGCACGGGGCGCGCTTATGAGCAGATCCGCAACTCGATTACCTATGTTAATGCAAACGTCAAGTTCGGGCTTTCGCACTCGGGTCTTTCGGTGGGCGAAGACGGCGGCAGCCATCAGAGCATTGAGGATATCGCGCTCATGCGTGTGCAGCCGAACATGACCATCTTTGTGCCCTGCGATCCCATCGAGACCAAAAAGGCGGTGTTTGCCGCCGCCGAGATTGACGGTCCCGTTTATATCCGCGTTGCCAGACCGATTGTGGAGGCGTACACCGAAGACAACACCCCCTTCATCCCCGGTAAGGCAAACGTCATGCGCGACGGCACCGATGTGTGCATCATCTCGATGGGTCTGATGATTCCCGCCGCACTCGCCGCTGCGGACATGCTTGCGGGCGAAGGCATCAGCGCCGCAGTGGTAAACATGCATACCGTAAAGCCGCTGGACACCGAAACGGTGCTGCACATGGCAAGCAAATGCGGTGCGGTTGTAACAGCCGAGGAGCATTCCGTCATCGGCGGTCTCGGCTCCGCTGTAGCGGAGACGTTGTGCGGCAACAGCTGTGCAAAGTTTGCGCGTGTTGGTATTCAGGACAAGTTCGGCAAGTCCGGCAAGCCCGCCCAGCTGTTTGAAGCTTACGGTCTGACCGCCGAAAATATCGCCGCAAACGCAAAGGCGCTGATAAAAAGCAAATAGCCCATCGGGCTGCAACAGTCGCGCGGCACTGCCATTATGCCGCCGCGCGGCTCTCTTTGCTTTCTTTTGTTTATGATGAAACAACAGCTTAATTACAATCGTTCTAAGCGAATTCACTTTAGGTTTAAAAAAGCACACCGTGTGCATATGGCTTTTGGGGCTTCTTTGCAAACGGAATCGAGTGAATGTGCGATACAATCGGAAAGGACTTGTTAACAGGATGGATATTTTGCAATATGAGTTTGAAGGCGAAGGACTTACCCGTGTTTTTGAAAATGAAAAATGGATGGTCGGCATAAAGAACTGGAAGCCCGCCAACGATGTTGCAGGAATCGACTGCATCGAACGCCACAACGAAACGGATGAGCTGTTTGTTCTGCTCGCGGGCAAGTGTGTGCTGATCTATGCCAACGAAGAAAACGGCCGCCTTGTATTCGGCGCGGTGGATATGCAGCCGAATAAGGTGTATAACATCCCTCGCTCGCTGTGGCACAATACCGTTACCACCAAAGATACCAAGCTGATTCTGGTTGAGGATTCGTCAACCGGCATGAGCAACAGCGACGTGCTCGCCTTAACCCCCGAGCAGATTGCCACCGTTGTGGGGCTTGCAAAGCAGTATCTGTAATATCGAGGGTCAAATTTCTTTTTACCGCCTCCCTTTGCCCGCCGGATTTAGGTTCTATGCTTAGACTTAAAAAATCCGGCGGGTTTTTTTGCAGGTTTTATCCTACGTTATATCTTGGCAAAGGCGAGATATAGTCAATGAGTATACAACAATAAAAACAATCGAGGCGTTTATTGTGACCGTAAACATGCTAACCCTCCAATCGCAGATGCTGTCGTTTCTTTTGCTGCTTGGCACGGGCTTTTTATTCATGAAGGCTCGCTTGGTAACAAAGGCCATGCTCGACCAGCTTTCCAAGCTGTTGATGACGATTATTCTGCCAATAATGATTATCACCACTCTGCCGGGTGCAGCGGGCGACGGTACCGCGAAGATGTTTGTGCCCATGGTAGTGGGCGGCTTCGGTCTGTTTGCGGTACTTGCGCTGGGCGGGCTTGCCGGCAGCATGATTCTTTGCCTTCGCGGAGACCAGCGGCGCGTACATATCGGCGAATCGATGTTTGGCAACCTCGGCTTTTTCGGCATTCCGCTTGCGTCCGAGCTGTTTGGCGCGCCGGGTACGCTTGCCTTGTCGCTGTTTGCCATCGCCGACAACATTTTGCTGTGGACGGTCGGGGTGGTTTTATCCTCTCATGGTGGTGTGCAGGGGGCCAACGGGCGTATTTCGCTCAAGCAGTCTCTGCGCAAGCTGGTTAACCCCGCCACGCTTTCGGTCGCCGCCGGGCTGATACTGCTTGTGCTGCGCGTACCCGCCGATACCCCGGTTCTGCGCTCCCTTGCGATGATCGGCGGCTGCGCAAAGCCGCTTGCGCTGTTTTACATCGGCGCTACCATCGGCGGTATGAGCTTTCGCGGAATGCTACCCGCCTGGCCTGCCTTTGGCATTGTGGGCATTAAGATGATTGCCACCCCACTTGCTTTGTATTATCTGCTTACATCGGTGTTTACGGGGCTACCCATTATGGCGGTGCAGTGCCTAACCCTAATTGCCTGCCTGCCCAGTATGGCGACACTGCCCATCATGGCGAAGGAAAACGGCTCTCTGGCACACGAATACGGCGCACAGGCCGTTATCATCACAACGGTATCTAGCGTGTTCACCATCCCGCTAGTAATGATGTTATTGTAGCGAAAGGAACCCGCCGCGTGTTCTCTATACCTCTTGTGACGATGCTGTCGCAGCCACGCAGCGCTTGCATATCAACCAGAACACTACGCGTAAAAGCCTTCGCAAAAGCTAGATGATGTAGCTTTTGCGAAGGCTTTTTGGTTATTCAGTCAGCGTATTGGGAACAGTCCTCATCTTAGCGAACCACATCAATAATCACTTTGCCTCGGGCATGACCCTGACGGCTATACCGCAACGCTTTCATCTTTGCTTACCCCCTTTGCTTTGACCATTGCTCTTTACTCGTCATACAAGCAGCAAAAAACGGGTGCGACGCACCCGTTTTTTGCTGTGGTTATCAAATGAACTGCAAGTTGTGTACAAAAACTACTTGGAAGCCTTCTTAACGGCTACAAAGCCTGCGCCTGCAAGAGCAAGAGTAGCAAATACCATTGCGATTGCGAGCATGTTGGAGTCGCCGGTGTTGGGGTTGGCGGTGGAGCTTTCCTTCGATGCGTCGGTCACGGAAGCCATCTTTGTAGCAAAGATTGCATACTCGCCAAGGCGACCGGAGGTCTCAAACACGATTGCGCCGTTTTCGATGGAAGCGACGATGGGCTCACCGTGCAGCACGCCGTCTTTTACTGCGTAAACGTAAGCGGTGGTACCGTTCTCGTTCTGCCAGTCGTTGTTAAAGTTAACCGAGATCTTCGCGGCATCCTTTAAGTAGGGGTTACCGGGGAAGTTGATGTACTTTACGTCCTTGTCACCGGCAATCTTGGAGATTGCTTCGGGAACCGTTGTGCTTGCCGAAAGGTACAAGGAAGTATCCTGCTTGGTTACCTTAGGGAATACGATGCTGTAGGACGCGTAGTTGATGGATAGCTTCTGCTGAACGTCGGCAACGCGGGCAAATACCTCAGCGTCGATAACGGGCTTGGTTGCGTTAAGCTTGTAGGTGTCGTCTGCCTGGGGAATCAGGTCGTCCTCATAGTGACGGCCGTTGTGCATGGTAATTACCTTGCTCATGCTACCCTTTACCTTGTCTCCAGCAGAGGTTACCTGTGCCACTACGATGGTAACGGTGATGTCATGCTCTTCTGCGGTGATGGTGTTCTTGGGGGTAAGCTTTACAGAGTAGATTACCTTGCCGTCAGGCTCGGTGCTCTTCTTGTAGCTGATAGCGAGCTTGCTGGGGTCGGAAGAAGCCACGCTCAGGCTCTCCTGACCGTTCCACTCGTCAAAGTTGCCACCTGCTGCGATGTTAACGGTTACAGGCTCGTCGGTGAATTCAAGCTTCTCGGGGAAGGTGGAGCTGCCGGGTACTGTGCCAATTATGTCACCGCTGATGTCAGCCGCGGACAGTACCGCGCCCAGGCTCAGCATCATTGCCGCTGTCAGAATCAATGCCATTAGTCTTTTCATGCTTAATCCTCCTTGAAATGTTGTGAGCGTTGTGCTCTGGCACTATTATAGCCTACAGTTCAAGTAGATTGCAATACCTATTCGACATTATTGTGTTACTATTTTGTAATATATTTATGTGTAATTTGCACAATATCTCCGGAATTACTAGTGGATTATGCAGTATTATTTAACCATGGAACAGACTCGGAAACTGAATTGTTACATTTTAGTATCATACCAACAAAGCTTTTCCATTTGTAGTTTACAGCAATCGCTTATACTACCTGTTCCTTCTTTCAAGTGCAAAATGACCCAGCATTATTTCTTGTGTTATGTAAACTCCTCTAAGCAGTTGCCTACCCAGCTGCAACAACCTGCACAAACGTAAAAGGCTTTGAGTGGTCCACAAAACCCCTCAAAGCCCATATTCGGGAACACACCTTAGTTCCCCAGCACCTTTTTTGTTATGGATTGTAAGATATCATCCGAGTTCTCGCACATCACAAGCACCAGTGTGCCGTCTGTCAGCTCGGAAACCTTTGCATTCTTTGCATTTTCGTACTGGTTTGGCAGATAAAATTCAAACGCTCTTTGCTGATTCTCCACAAAGGTATTAAGCCCCGCAAGCACCTTGTCCTTCTTGCCTTCGGCGGGCTTAATCACCGCTATGCCGTATGCGCTGATGTTCCACGGTGAGATGCTGATGGCGTACGCTTCGGCATCCTCATGGGCAAAGTCAATCATGGGAAAAACCATTTCCGCCTGCTCGTCGTCCGCAGTTGTGGCAATGGGGGTGCTGTCGTTTTCTTCCTTACTGCGCGCCTCGGTGATGGCGGCGGTATAGAGGGTGGTCAGCTCTTCGGGAGTCTTTTGCTTTCCGGCTGGTTGCGCCGTACAGGCTGCTAGCAGCATAACAGCTGCGCAAGCAACGGCAATCATCGTTTTTTTCATGGTTTGCTCCTTTTTTGTATCTTGATATGTCTTACCCTAGCCGTCACTAATACAGTGTGTGCGCGGTAGCGTTTTGTTGCGATGATTTGCCGGAATGTTATGGATGCAAAAAGACACTAAAGCATGCCTGCGCGTTGTCACATCTTATTACTTCACGAAACGGCGAACACCGCACAAGCCGATGTCCATTGCTTATCGCACAATCAAAAACGCCAAGCGGCCATAGCCGCTTGGCGTTATCCATTCTACCTACCAGTTCCACCATTCGTCGTCATCATCGTCATCATCGTAATCGTCATCTTCGTCGCCATATGCGTTGTAGCCGGTCAGGTGCTTGGTACAGGTGTTGGGCAGATTGCCCGGCGCATAGTACCCAATCGCGGTGCCGGGGCACATGGTGGTCGCCAGCTCGCCCGTTTCGGTGCAGTAGCTGCGCTGAACCACGTTGCTGGCCACCGGAAAGCTGCCCGGATTCTCATCCAGCTTCACAACCTCCTGCATTACCCGCTTCCACACGTTGGGCGGGGGGTAACTGGAGTAGGTGATGCGTTTATTCCGATCGTAGCCAATCCACACGCCCGCCACATAGTTGGGGGTGGCACCGATAAACCATTGGTTGTAGTCCTTATCCGAGGTTCCGGTCTTGCCTACCACCTCGGCGCCCTGCACGCGGGCGCCCATGCCGGTACCCGGCGAAGCGTTGACCACCTGATACATCAGGCGATTCATAATATACGCGGTGTCTTCGTTGATGACACGGTTGTACACCTGCTTGTTCTCAAGCACCACCTCACCGGTGGCGGCATCCAGTACGCGGGTGTAGGAGTACGGCTCGGTAAAGGTTCCACCGTTCGCAAAGATCTGGTAGGCGGCGGTCATCTCCATTACCGTCACGCCCTCGGTTAAGCTGCCCAGCGCAAGCTGTGCCAGCCCTACGTCGGTTTTAATCTGTCCGTTTACCTCTTTAGCCTCGATAAGCGTAGAAATCCCCAGCTTGTTCTTTAAAAAGTCAAAGCAGCGGCGGGGCGAGAGCAGCTCGCAAATCTTAGCCGCAACCGTGTTAGTGGAGCGCTGGATTGCGGTAACCACCGTAATATCGCCCATATAAGGCGGATTGTTGTAATGGTTGGACGGCCACTGGTTAATTACCGTGTCGCCGTTTTTCACCTCGGTCATCGGTGAATCCTCAAACACCGACGAGTAGGTAATCAACCCGTACTCGATTGCCTGTGCGTAAACCGATATCGGCTTAATGGACGAACCGGGCTGCCGCTTTGCCATCGTGGCGTAGTTAAACACGCGGTCGCTCACCTTTTGCCCTCTGCCTCCGGCTATACCCAAAACGCGTCCGTGTGTATCCATAATCACCATCGCGGACTGCGGTGGCTCCTTATTGGTAACATAGGAGAACGTCTCGTCGTCGGCATACTTTTCGTCAAGAATCGCCTGAATGCGGGGGTCTATGGTGGAATAGATGCGATACCCGCCGCTGTATATTTTGCTCGTTGCCTGACCCCGGGTCATACCCTTTTGCGCCACCAGGTCGGCGATTACCTCTTCGATCACATGGTCGACAAAGTAGCTCTGGGTGGAGTCAAACTGCTGCATCGCCTCTTCTTTTCTAAACGAGAGGGTAGCCGACTCCTTTAGCGCCTGCTCATATTGCGCGTCAGTTATACGCTCCTGATCGTGCATCTCAAACAGGACATACTCCCGCCGCTCCTTATTGTTCACACTGCCTTTTTCCGTAAACGGATTGAATTTGGTGGGATATTGCGTAATGGAGGCAATGCACGCGCTCTCGGCGATGGTCAGCTCGCTGACATCCTTGCCAAAATACAGGTTCGCGGCGGCTTGTACGCCATTTGTATTGTTTGCTAGACCGATGGTGTTCAGGTATGCCTCCAGAATATCATCCTTAGAATATACCTTTTCCATGTTAATGGCGCGAAAAATCTCCTGAATCTTTCGCGTGATGGTCACATCGTCTTCGCCGGTAATGTTTTTTATTAACTGCTGTGTAATCGTAGAGCCGCCCTGCTGACCCTGCCCGGCAAAATAACGAAATGTAACCGCCGCGGTTCTCCGCCAGTCCACGCCGGAATGCGCTGCGCCCAGCTTATCGTCAAACCGCTTGTCCTCAATGGCGATAAACGCCTGACGGGTATGCTCGGGTATCTTTTCTATCCCCACCCAGATGCGGTTTTCTCCGCCAATTAAGCGTTGCAGCTCGTAGGTCTCCCCCGTTTCGGGATCCTCGGCATAGATGATGCTGGTATAGTTTTGCTTAAAGTTTCTAAGGTCAATTACGTCCTCGGTATTAACCAATCGAAGTACATATACCGAAAGCACGGTAGCAACAATACAGCCGGTGATAATACCCACCAGCATAATGGTTGCAATTACCCTGCCTATTACCGCAAAAACACCCTTGGTCACACGCCAGGCACGCGAACCGCCGCTTTTTTTCCCTGAGCCACCTGTCGTTTTTGAACCCTTGGGCGCAGGCGAACCGTTTTTATTTGAAAGCTGTGCCATAGTCGCATTCAGCCTCCCTCTTAGTAGTTTAGCATAATATGTTTAGGACAAATATTTAATTATAGTAGCACATCCCAGTCTACAATTATATCATATTATAGGCGTGTTTGTGTAACAATAATTCGAAAATCCTTAGTAATATTTGAGATTATGCGCATACTTTGTTTGAATGCCGCCAACAATACATCAAACGATTGTCTCATTTTTCCGCTTCATTATCAGGCGCTTGTATGCAATTGTCTTTTGCCATATAAGCAGAGCCGGAAAGGCAGGAGTATATCCATGAAGACTGTGCTGCGATGGTTGCTATGCACAGCGGCAACCGCGTCGCTTGTTACGCTGTTTGCCGCGTATCCCGCTGTAACCAACGAAATGCCAAAGGATTCTGACCCCGCCGGCATTGCGCAAGCGGTGCCGATTACGGCGGCGGAAGCAACCATTATTGACCCACCACTGCCTGCCGAACGGCAGGGCTATTACCTTAAGGAGTTTGAGGGGCGGTTGGCGGTTTTTGAGTCGGGCAATGAGACACCGCTGCATGTGTTTAACGTCAGCATTACAACCATGAGTGATTATGACCAGGCCCAGCTGCGCGAAGGCGTTTTTGCCGAAACCTTAAACGAGCTGCGCAGTTTAGTGGAGGATTACACAAGCTAACAGGTAGGCATCAGGATTTATCCTTTCCTTTCGATACCAGGCGTACCGGGTAAATACGGCAAGGGGCGGTTTTCCGCCCCTTGTTGTTTTTTTCTTGAGCTGCTTGCGGGCGAAGTCTCATCGCCTGCGCCAACTAAGCGTATCAATAATCGTCAGCGACTCAGCGTCCGCGCTGATTAAACTGCTATCCGACACGGCATACAGCACCCCGTTCACCAGAGCCGCGCGCTGCAAAACGTCCTGCGGGCTGGTTGACGCACTGCTTATCTTGCCGACAAACGTCAGCTTGCCACCCGAGATGCGGTAAAGGTTATAGCCGGAATACTCCTGCTTAAGCTGCTTATTGCTGCTACCGCTTGTCACCACAACGGGGATGCCCAAAAGAGCATTTTCTTTGTCGTACAGCACCGCGTTGTGGCTGCGCAGCGCCTCGGTAAAGCTGCCGCTCGCGCCAACGGTAAGGGCAGACGTAACATTGAACTGATTATTCGCCGTGTCTACCAGCACAAGCTTTACACCCTTCCCCTCCCCTGTCACATCCGCGGAATAGACCCCCAGCGAAAGGGTATCGGTCAAACGAATCAGGTTTTCGGGCAGCACTGCCTTTGGCAGGTCGGTAATCGTCTGCGGTGCTGCGTTTTGGGTAAAGTCAAACGCCGCAATAATCGCGTCATCTTGCTTATTTCCAACATAAGCGGTTTCTCCCACAAAGGCGACATCTCCGCCCCTGTCGGGTACCGGTTCGGTCGTGCTCCCCAATAACCCAAGGGAGCGGTCAAGCGAGATCGCGTTTAACAGCGTTTGGTTTTCGGTGCCGCTGTTTTGGGTTACAGCCAGCACATTTCCCTGCAAGGTGTTATCCAGTCCCAGCATCCGTCCGGTTAACCGGGCACGTGCCACCTCTACCGCGCCGGAGGACGCAAACGTCAGACCGATAAGGTCGGACGCGTCGCTGGACTGCGCGGGATTAATAAGAACCACACCGTCGGTAGAGCAATAAACCTGTGCCGCTCCGCCAAGCACCGTTCGGGTAACCGCCTCGGCATCTGCATCATACAACCCCAGTGCGCTTACCGTAACATAACTGGCATTGGCGGCGGTTTCGGGTACGATGATGCTGCCCGCGCCAATCGGATTCGTTCGTCCGCCTTTTGCCGTGTCGTAAACATTCGGCACCACCGCCTCGATAGGCAGCGTGTCACTGTAATCAAACGTCTTGCGATCGGATACAAGATAGATCGTCTGCTCTGACACAACAGAGCTGCGGTACGCGCCCTCCTGGGTAAACTGGCGCAGTAAAACGGGGTTGGAACGGTCGGTAATATCAAACATCAGCACCGTAGTACCCACGCTTTGAATCGGCTCGGGCGTTCCGGTGTTCTGTTCAGACTGTGTTATGGTAAAGCGGTAGTCGTTACACAGCAGGGTAAGCGCGTTCCCCTGCTGATAGAGCGAGATGACGTAGCGATCCTCCGCAAGAACATCCAGCTCCGAAACAAAGGTCAGCGTGCCATCCTTGGCTGCTTGTGCAATCAGAACCGAATCACCTGCCGCATAGTATAGGTAACTGCCGTCGGTCTGTAGAATATCGGTTTGCCCGGCTGGGACGGTGGTTGCCGCCGAAGGGGTTATCACGCGCTCTCCGCTTCCTCCCGTTTCATTACCCCCGCCGCCCTTGCCATCGCCAGCACTGGGCTGCATTGGGTCCTCTTTACCGGTATAGCGAGCAACCTGATTTAACGCGCCGCGCACCGGGGCATAGTCGTCGGACAAAGCAGCAAACTCCTCTTCCATAGATGCCATATCCGCACTCTCTTGAATACCCAGCCCTCTTAACCCCTCATCCCCCGCATCCGAAGCCATGGAAAGGTTGCCGGGAAGATTATTCGCATAAAACAGCGCAATACACAACACCAGCCCGGCGCACAACACCGCTGCGATGTTTTTGGGTACAAGCCACACCCGCTTTGCCTTAACCTCAGAATCCTGTTGCTCCAGCTTTTGCAGCATAATGTCAGGCGAGATACGGTGCGAGGGAACGATTTCTTGATTCAATTGTTCTAATTTTTTGCGTATAAATTCAATGTCCTGTTCCGGGTCGTAGTGCTTCATTCCCCCGTCACCTCCTTTCCAGTTCGGTGCGCAGCTTCTTAAGGGTCCGGTACAGCTTAGAAGATACCGTTCCCTGAGGGCAGCCTAATATATCGGCTATTTCGCGGGTTTTATAGCCTTCCACCACCGCCAAAAGGAGTATTGTGCGTTCGGACTGGTCGATGGAGGAAAGCGCCGACAACAGCGCAATGCGCTCGTCGTTGTCTGTGTTCAGGTCAAAAGCAATCACATGCTCGGAGATATCCTCTGGATCGATGTTTTGGCGGCTCGCAACATACTGCTTAATCCTGCGCTTGCAGCGTATGCTGATAATGCGCATCATCCACGCCTTGAACAGCTTGTCATCCCGCAGGTTTTTCAAACCGCGAAAGCCCTCCAAAAACGCTTCGGATACCGCATCCTCTGCATCCTCCCGATTACCTAATGTATAATAGGCAAAGCGGTACAGATCCTTATATATCTCGGAATAAAGCGCGCCATACGCCTCTTTATCACCCTGTTTTGCCTTGTTTACCAGTGATAATGTTATGTCCATTGCAGCACCACCTGTTCTGCACTGCTGCACCTATATAGTGCGCAACGCATAAAGTTTTGTTGCCGACGATTCCTACTTTTTTTTGAGTACAAACGTCTCCTGCGCAAAATGCTGCGGATTTTAACCAAATTGCACTCATTTACGCCAACCATTGTACTATAAACCGTCTTGCAACCTGTTAACAAAATAAGAACGTTATTGCCAAACCGCGTCTGAAAAAGCCCGTATTCCGTCGCCGCGGTCTATACTCGCAAACGGAAAAAACCTGTTGATCTTTTTTTGGTTTGTGCCCCAACCTCTTTGTTCGGGCGTTTTTTATGCGTGTACTTTTTTGCATGCATCCTCTTGATATTTGTGTGCGTACCGCTCATAATAAACAGTGTCTGTTTCGTGAATTTATCGCCTTGCGCTGAATAATTTGTCGGGGCGGCGGTACATCATTTTACGGTATTTATATCTGAACACGGGTGTAGACCTCTGGCTTAACCCGAATCCGTTTCTTTCACAGATAAGGGGGACAACATGGATAACCAAAAACAGTCTAAGCGGCTAAAGCTTGCAAAGCGCATCGGCGGCGACATCATCGGTTCGTTCTTATATGCTGTCGGCGTGCACTGCTTTACCTCCGCACACAACATCGCACCCGGCGGGGCAACGGGTGTTGCGATTATTTTAAACTACCTGACGGGTCTGCCCATCGGTATTCTAATGTTTGCCATCAACATTCCGCTCTTGCTGCTGGGGTGGCGGTTTTTAGGGCACAAGTTTACCATCCGCACCATGGTGTCGGTGGCGATACTTACCGTGATTATGGACTACGTGGTCATTCATCTGCCGGTGTATGACGGCGACACCCTGCTTGCCTCGCTGTTTGGCGGCGTGGTGATGGGCGCAGGGCTTGCCATTGTATTTATGGGCGGCTCCACCACCGGCGGCACCGATATTGTGACGCGGCTGGTGCAAATTCGCTACCCGCATATGCAGCTGGGGCGTCTGGTTTTTATGGTGGACCTTGTCGTAATCGGCGCGTCGATGCTCGTTTTTGGCAGTATTGATTCCGCGCTTTATGCCATCATCGCGATGTTTACCACGGGGCAGCTTATTGATGCGCTGCTGTATGGCTTAAATACCGGCAAGCTGGTGCTGGTGGTCACGTCACAAAGCGAGGAGCTTGCAAAACGCATCATCAGCGATTTAAACCGCGGTGTTACCATTCTGGACGGTAGGGGCGGCTTTTCGGGTGCCCGGCGGGATATGCTTGTATGCGCGGTACGCAATGCGCAGTATTTTAAGCTTAAAGCCCTTGCCTATGAGCTTGACCCACGGTCGTTTGTAATTGTGACCAGTGCTAGCGAGATTCGCGGGGAGGGCTTTCAGCCTATTAAGGACGAACTGTAGCCGCCTTTTTTCGTGCGACAGCAAACGAATTTATGACACAAACCTGTCCCACTATAATTAACTGTTTACAGAGCAAAAATGTTACGCATTGAACTCACAAAAATCGAGGTGGGATTTTGTGAAAATCGCACCTCAACTCTTTTTTCGTTATTTCTAAACATACTAGATGCAGCAGCCTGTGGAAACGCCCGCAGGCTGCTGCTAAATTTTTGCGAGTTGTAGTAATCCCCGCAAGCACGGGGCGTTGTGATAGTCTATAGGTTACAGCATCGGCTTGAGGGTCGTTAAAAATGCAGGCGCACTACGCTCTGGAATAATATAGATCGTAACGGTTCTGTTGCTGCTCATTTCTTCGGAATCCGGTACGTTCTCGAACGCCACGGTGTAATAGTTTTCGCCCGCCTGCCGGTTGTAGCGGGCTACGCTCACCCGCTCAAGCTGCGCTATCTGGTCGGGGTCGGTAATGCGGTACTTGCTTAGAAAATTCTCCGCTTCGTCGCTTAGCTGTGTACCGCCGGTTTCGTACGCGTACTCTTTGTAATAATACGCAGCCTCCGTGTCGTCTCTGTAGTACTGCGTCTCATAAAACAACTCCTGCAGGGCTACACGGTATTCTGTAGCGTTAATCACGCCCCCCTGTTGCTCGCTGCCATATGCAGGCTGGTTAATCCATGGAGCGGTGGAGCCATAGCCGACAAGGTACGCGCCGGTTATGCCGCTTGTATCGGGTAAAGTGTCAATCTGCCAGCCGATATCGCGCAGCACGGCAAGCGTATTGGTGTTCCAGGGATAGATGCGCTGTGTAAACGAGTCGTCAACATAATCCCGGTTTGTTCCTTCCGGCATTGCTGTGTTTGCCAATTGATGGAGGTAGCGCAGATTCAGCTGCAGGGTAAACAGCTCACGCTGGGGCGGAGACAGCAACTGTTCTTGGGTTGTGTCGACAATATCCTGCTGCAGCGCGTTTAGCAGTGCCTGTGCCTGTTGCTGAGTCAGCGATTTTGCGCGCTGCAAGTCCGGCAGTGTCATGTCGGTACGGGATATCGACTGGATGTCCTGTGCCCTGAGATAGGCATATGGGCTGTTTTTAACTCTAAACTCGGTAATCCCGTCAAGCGCGTACAGCTCCTCCCTCGCCTCTATCGGGGTTTTGGAGAAGGCACGTGTGACCGTTTTGCCGTTTTTAAGCGTGTAGGTAATTTGTAAGGAAGTATTCAGCAAACCTTTTTGAGACAGTGACACGATGTTGTAGTCCGTATCGTTTATTCTCTTAAAGCCCTCACCCCGTGTAATCGCTTCGTGCGCCTTAATAACCTGCGCAAGCACCTCAGAGTCGGAAAAGCTTGTTTGGTAATAGTCATCCGCATTGCTGTAAACGGGGATGTATTTGCTGTATTTGTAATCTCCCTCTCCGCCATAGCTGATGGTTACGCTTTGTACCTTTGTGCCATCGGGCACTCGCCGTGAGTACCCAAGCCCGCCGGTATACAGTACACCGGTGTACACCAAAATTGCCGCTGCCACACAGGCAAACTGCAACAGCATTCTGCCAAACGTCTTAAAGCCGCGGGCAAGAATTGCCTCGATGATAAAGTATGCGACAAACGCGCCCAATAAAAAGCCGCCCACCGCGCTAAACCAATTGTTTGCAAGGGTTTGAGAAAACAGCATCGCAATTAGCAAGCCGAAAATATCAGCGCCAAGCAGCTTTGTTAAAAGCTGAATTGCTCCGCCGGAGCGGGAGGTTCCTGCAACCTCGTTGTCGCGCCGCCGGTACAGTACAAGAGCGAAAAAGGCTATCAGCGCCGCCGCAATGGGCCAGATTACAAGACTGATTATGGTGTATTTTACATCCAACACACTTCCACTGCTCATTAGGTTGGTAAAAGGCGCGATAACAGGGGATAGGTTGTTACTCAAATCGCTAAGAATCGAGGTAGGGGAATACCCTATCAATGCTATCGATAGGAAGGTACTGTTTAATAGCAGCACGATACTCGGCGCACCGCAAAGCGTGAGCGTAAACATGGCGGTGTCAAACACCGTACCAGTATTCACCGCGCAGAACACGGTGATGCAAAGCACCGCCGCCGCGTAAACAAAAAACGAAGCAAGGTCAACCGTCCACAGCAGCCAGCTGTTGGTGTACGCCTGTAACAGCCCCTGCGTCGCAAACAGTATTACCGTGTTAAGCAGGTACGGAATAAGCAAAATGGTCAAGCCGCCCAGCAGCCTGCTAAGCAGCAGCCTTCCGCGTTTCATCGGCAGTGCGCCAAACACATCAACCGCCTGACGGTTGTGCATATACGAGCTGATAATCAGCCCCACTACCAAGGCGCCGACAAGGGCGACGAATAAGAACAACGCGAAGTTGCCCGCGCGGTATATCTCGGTATCGTAGCTGGAATACATCAGCTGCTCGGGGTTGGCTTTTAGCGTCGCCAGACGGTTTAGGCTCTGGATAATAAACGGGATTGGCCCCGATAAAAACAAAAGCAGAAAGAAAGCGACCATCAGCCCAATGCCGGATTTTAGCGTGTGCAGATACAAGCTTTTTACGCGGCTGTTAGCCGATAAGCTGGCTGAAGTCATAACCCGTTCCCTCCATTTCATACAAGAATATCTCCTCAAGCGTCAGCGGAAGAAGCTCTACAAACAAGGGAGAAAGTGCGTTAAGGCGCGCATCAATCTCCTCGCGATTGCCGCGCAAAACCATAGTCGCCACACGCCCGCTGGTATCCACCTTCAAAGCGCCCAGTTCCTTTAACGCCTCGTGCGGGATCTCCTCGGCAAACGCAATCTGCGCCTTGTGCATGGTATCCTTTAAGGTATCGTAATCGCGCTCCATCACCATACGCCCGTAGTGTAACAGACCTATTTTGGTGCACAGATCCTCCAGCTCGCGCAGGTTGTGTGAGGTAATAACGGTGGTGAGCCCGGTATCCGCCGACTTTTCTGCAATCATGCGTTTGAGCAGCGCGCGCATCACTGGGTCTAATCCGTCAAACGCCTCATCCAGCAGTAAAAAATCGGGGCTGGCGCTTAGTGCAAGCAACAGCGATGCCTGACGCTTCATACCCTTTGAGAAAGAGTGAATGCGCTTTTTTGTGTCCAGCGGGAATATACCGCACAGCCGTTTGTAGGTTGCTTCATCCCACCGCGAATAGAAATTGCGGTAAAAATCCGCCATGGCTTCGATGGTGTACTGCGGAAAAAAGTACGGCTCGTCACTGACAAAAAAGATCTTATCCTTGAGCGCCGCGTTTTCAAAGGTCGGGTCCCCGTGTATCGTAACGGTTCCGCCGTCCGCACGGTATACCCCCGCGATAATCCGCAGCAGGGTGCTTTTACCCGAGCCGTTGGAGCCGATTAGACCATAAACGCCGCCACCCTCTATGGCAAGCGAAACGCTGCCCAAGGCCTTGGTTTCATCAAACAGCTTGGTTACCTCGTTTACCGCTATCATACCCTGTCACCTTGCCTTTCCTGCTTTATACGCATGCGAATAAAGCCCATTGTGTTATTCTGCCATAAGCATGGGCGCCGAGACCGGCGGCCGTTTGGGTGAGATAATCGTTTCACACGCTTGCCTCCCCATATACCCGGTCTACAACCTGTGTAACCTCATCCTTATTAATATTTACCATCCTACACGCAATACACGCGTTGCGCAGCCGCTCCTTCATTTCGGCGCGAAGCGTAACGCTTTTTGCTACGTCCTGCGCCACAAAGCTGCCCCGTCCCGGCGCGGAGTACACCACGCCGTCCCGCTCCAGCTCCTGATATGCCTTTTGCACGGTGTTGGGGTTAATCGCAAGCTCCTTTGCCAGGGTGCGAACCGACGGCAACTGCTCGTTGGGCTCCATCACCCCAAGCATCGCAAGACGCAGGATGCTCTCCTTAAGCTGCTCGTAGATGGGTTTGCGGCTTGTAAAGTCTATGGATATCTTCATCGTAATGACCACGCCCTTTCCGGCTTTGCAACACACAAAGCCATTCGGTAAGGAATTTTTGTCAGACGCTGTAACTGTATTAAGTGTACTGTATGTGTTAATACAGTTATTATACTTATGTAATCCTGTACTGTCAATGCTTTCTTTTTAAAACAAAATGGGCGGGCACCTTCGTGCCCGCCCAAAAAAGCAAGTATTCTTTTTACCGGTCGATTTCGTCCTGTTGGGGTGGCTGCGCGTCCGATTGTTGAGGTGTGTTACTCACCGGCGGCGTGGTATAGCCCTGACCGGGATAGGGGGGATTGTTGTAGGGCTGTGCCGGCGCAGGAGCCGGACGCCACTGGGGGTTCTGCGCGCCGTAGATTGAGATGGCGGGCTTGTTGCGGATGCTTAATGCCAAAAACGGCTCGACGATGTTAAAGATAATTGAAAGCACCAAAAACAGCACGGCGTTGGTCGGCACATAATCCATAAAGACACGGTACATGGTAATATAGTAAAAAACCGCATACCCGATGGTCAGCGCGCTGAACAAGAGTGACACGAGGGACAGGATAAGGGATAACTCGGTGCTCTGGTTAAAGAACTGAGCGTAGCCGCCCATATTCCCCATAGAACCGAATAGGGAGCGCATCATATTGATAGAGTATAGCGACTGGAACACACCGTAAACGGACACGCCCACCTTCGCAACGATGCTCGCAATCAAAAGCCATACCCGCAGTTTGGAACTTTTGCCATTGCGATAGTTGATGTCGTCGGCAATCGCACCCTTTAAGTAATCGCTTGCTATGGGAATCCAGGCAAGCCACGGTCTGTTGTAGCCCCGGTTTTTGGCAAGGGCATAAAAGGCTACCGCATTTAGAATATAAACGGCAAGCCCAAATAGTGCGCCAATACCCGCCGCGGCGGCTATAGAGACCATTAAAATATTCATTACATCATAGGACATATCCACAAAAATCAAACCCTTCTATAAAACAATTGTCATCTGCCAATTCACACTGGTCTTTGCTTGTATCATTGTAGCATACCCGTTATAAGACTTCAACCAAAACAAGTATTGTTTTCCATACAAAAGCGCCGCCTCCTATTCGGAAGCGGCGCTGTGTTTGTGTTGATACGAACCGGTCTAACACACTTATTTCTCTTCTTCCTCGCGCAGGTGCTTCGCCTCTTCGATAACCGCCGCCTCCAGCTGTGCGGGCAGCTGCTCGTAACGCGCAAAGGTAAGGGAGAAGCTGCCACGTCCCTGCGTCATCGAACGCAGAACGGTGGTAAAATCGCTCATCTCGCTCACCGGCACCTCTGCCTCCACAACCTGCTGTCCGTCGTCGGTGGGGTTCATACCCAGCACACGCCCGCGGCGCTTGTTCATCTCGCTGATGACATCGCCGGTGTTGGAGTCGGGCACCGTAATCTTTGCGCTGCCAATCGGCTCGAGCAGCACGGGGGACGCCTGCGGAAGCCCAGTCTTATATGCGATGGACGCCGCCATCTTAAACGACATTTCGGAGGAATCCACCGGATGGTAGGAGCCGTCTACCAGTCTTGCCCGCAGCCCCACCACGGGGTACCCGGCCAACACGCCCTTTTTAATGCAATCGCGCAGCCCCTTTTCTACGGCCGGGAAGAAGTTGCGGGGCACCGATCCGCCGAACACCTTCTCCTCAAACTCCATATCCTCGCTGTCGCAGGGCTCAAACTCAATCCAAACGTCGCCGAACTGACCGTGTCCGCCCGACTGCTTCTTGTGCCGTCCCTGCACCTTAACCTTCTTGCGAATGGTCTCGCGGTAGGGAACGCGGGGCTTTTCAAGCAGCACATCCACACCGAATTTGGTTTTTAGCTTGGATACCATGACGTCCAGATGCTGTTCTCCCAGACCCGAAAGCACCTGCTGGTGTGTCTCGGTATTCAGCGCAAAGCCCAGTGATGGGTCTTCCTCCATCAGCCGCTGAATGCCCTGCGCGATTTTACCCTCGTCACCCTTTGCCTTAACGGTAACCGCCATGCTCATGCAGGGCGCTGGGAACATCACCGGCGAAAAGCTGACGACGCGTTTGGGGTCGCACAGGGTGTCGCCCGTTACGGTCTCCGAGAGCTTGGACACCGCCGCAATATCGCCCGCAAACACCGCCTGCGCATCCTCCTGCTTCTTGCCCTTGACAAAAATCAGCTTACCTAAGCGCTCGGGGTTTCCCGTTCTGGCATTGACGGGCGCGATATCGCTCGTCAGCTTGCCCGAGATGACTTTAAAGTAAGACAGCTTACCCACAAACGGGTCCGCCACCGTTTTAAATACCACTGCGGCAAGGGGAGCGGTTTCGTCACACGCCACCGTTACCTCTTTGCCCGACGCATCCTTTGCCGTTTCGCCCGCGTTGCTCTTTGCAGTAGGCAGCAGCGTGGCAATGGACTCGAGCAGCATGTCTACGCCCGCAAGCGTAAGTCCGGAGCCGCAGAGCACCGGCGTGAGCAATCCGTTCTTTGTCGCCTCCACAATGCCGTTGGTCAGCTCTTCGGGCGTAAACGCCTCGCCCATAAAGAACTTCTCCATCAGCGCCTCGTCGGTTTCGGCTACCGCCTCGCTAAGGGCGGCTAGCGGCTCGTCGATGGCGCCGTCGGGAACGGGAACCTCGGTAGCCTTGCCCGAGGCATCGTATTGATACGCCTTGCCGGTTAACAGATTGATATAGCAGCTAACCTTGCGGTTTTCCACATACGGTACCACCACCGGGCAAACCGTCGCACCAAAGCTGCTTTGCAGGCTTGCAAACGCCTTGCCGTAATCGGCATTTTCATTATCCATTTTGGTGATAAACACCATGGTTGCCTTTTTGTTTTTGGTCGCCAGCTTGTACGCCTTTTCGGCACCTACGGTAACGCCCGACTTGCCGGAAATCGTAATCAGTACGCTTTCGGCGGGTCGTACGCCCTCGCACAAGCCTGCCTCAAAGTCAAATAAACCGGGGGTGTCGATTATGTTAATCTTTCCGCCCGCATACTCTATCGGCGCAAGGGATGCGGAAACCGAAACCTTACGTTTGATCTCTTCCGAATCGTAATCGCATACCGTGTTCCCGTCGCTTACCTTTCCCAAACGGTCTGTGCCCTTTGTCAGATACAAAAGAGCCTCCGCCAATGATGTTTTTCCGGATCCGCCGTGTCCTGCCAAGGCAACGTTTCTGATTTTGTCAGCCGTATATTGCCTCAATTTCCTTCGCCCCTTTCTTCGGTTCGCCGCTATAAGCCTTGCGCGCAAACCTTACCGTTTCAGTAATGTGCTAATTTCTTATTCCCGCCAAAGCAGATGCCGGTGTATCCTTTTCCCACATTGCGGCACAGCAAGCCTTCAAAACCAGCAGCATTAACAAATATTATAGCCTATTTACACATAATTTTCAACGTATATTTTTTAAGTTTTGTGTGATATGTCCATTCAAATCGTCAAAAATTCGACGGCCAAATTATGTATATTACACAATCTGACCGTCGAGAATGGCGTAGCAATTCGATACAATTCGGCTAATACCTGCGCAGTGAGAGCGTCACCATGGTGATGAGCGCGGCTACCAGCTGGTAAGAAAGCAGCAGCAACGGGTTAATCAGCGAAATGCCGAAGAAGAAGGTGATGATGGTGGTAACGGCGTAGCCCGCAATCATAAACAGAGTTTGCGCCACGGAGGATAACGCACCCGCCGCGCGGATTTTACCCGCCACCGCAAAGATGTCAAGCAACGAAAGCGCGCCGCCCATCGTCGCCGCCTGTGCCTCGGCGGTGTCTGCCGCGGCTGTCTGCTGCGCGTAGACCCCGTGCAGATGCGGGGGCATGATTTGAATCAGGTCGTAATCCACCTCAAACAGCTCGGTAAGCATCTCGCGCGTGATATTGGGGTCGGTGGAGTGTACAATCAGGGTCACGCCCGCACGCTCCAGCCGCTTTATTTTTTCGTACACCGCATCGGTCGCGTTGTAGGAGATGACAAACATCGAGGAAAGCTCGCCGCCCGCCGACAAGTACAGGATATGCCGTTGCTCCTGGCGGTACTTCTGCTCGTACTCTCGGGGCGGCAGCTCAATGCCGTGGTGCCGCATCAGCTCGCGGTTGCCAATTAGCACATGCTGACCGTCCACCCACGCCGAAAGCCCCATGCCCTCTTCATACACCACGTCGTCCACATCCTCAAGAATTTCGGTGCGACCCTCGATAATGTGGAAAAACACCTCCGACATGGTGCCGCCGATCTTCTCCATCACGCTGGCCGCGGCAAGGATTGACACATCGATTCGTCCGCCCTTAAAGGTGCGTATACCGTGGAGGGTAATGCCCCCCGAGTTAAACAGCTGGGCGGCATCCACCACCACTGCGGTGGCGTCGGCTACCGTTTCGGCTGCCTCTCCGCCCGCAATCAGCCCGCCCTGGGCCGTTAGGCTGCGGGATGCGCGCAACAGGGGCAGGTTTTCGCCAAACAGCACCGTAAACGGCGAGCACACGCACACAACGGCGGTAAACACCGTAAAGCAGGTTAGCACATCCCGGTATAAAAAGTAGGAGGAAGCGGAAAGCACCGCCGCCGCGCCCACACAGATGGGGGACAAAATACGGCTGATGCCCTTTTCCTGAACACTTGCACCCGAGTGGTGCAGCAGTCCCTTTAAAAAGCCTGCGGGCTGCAATGCGGCAATCTTCGGATGACCGTCGGCAAGCAGGGGCGCCATCTCCTCGGCAATCCCTTCGCCTTCCAGCACGCGCACGGCAAAAAGCTGTTCGCCGCTGCCGATGACCGATAGGTTATGCAGCGTGCGTCTGGCTGCCATTAGCTTGCCCGCGGCATAAAACCACAGACCGGTAATCGCCACCGCACAGTACATCTGTGCGTTTTGGTTTGCAAACAGCGCAGGGCTTATGGCAAACGCCAGCGTATAAAGCATGGTAGAAAGACTGGCGACCGCCGGCATGCTGTTGCCGTCGGCCTTTAGCTTAACCAGCGAAACCAGCCCGCCGCCAATGGACGGAAGGCATACGGCAAAGCTGACAAGCGACAGAATAAACAGCACCAGCGCAAACATCCCCGGCGCCTGCTGCGGATGAAACGACTCGGGTATGGGCAGCACGGTTGCTATGGTAGCGAGCACAAAGTAGATTGACGCGCCCCCCGTTAAGGTAAGCACACCAAGACGAACCGCAGATACAATCAGATGTCTGCCCAACAGCCGACGAACCCGTTGCATGTCCTCTGGGCGGTTTAGATCGTTTTCGTCCTGCTCGTCCTCCCCGTCCTCGGTCCAGCCGCCTTCGTCCCCCTCTTCCTGCCCCAGCATGCGGTATGCCTGCCAGCGGGAGCCGGGGCTGCCCTGCGACGGCAGAGATATCTCCTGCGCAGCCTCGGGTTGCTCCTGCTCCAGCGACGCGGTGTCGAACTGCCGTGTCTCCTCAAAAGCGGGAGCGGGCGGTACATACTCCGGTTCGGCAACAAGCGGCAACGGCTCGGGTGACCGGGGTGTGCGGCGCAGCACAAAGCCGGCGCGCGGCTGCTCCGTCGGCTGGACGGGCGGGGGCAGTGCTTCCTCAACCGGCTGGTCGTATTGCACCGGCTGGTCGTATTGCACCGGCTGCTCATATTGCTCCCGCCGGGTATCTTGCACCGGCGGGGCGTAATGCTCCGGTTGGGTGTATTCCTCCGGCTCGGTGTATTGTATTTTGGGGATATAGGGTGCGGGCTCGGCATCCCGTTCGGGTCTTGTGTACTCCTGCCTGTAAACGGGGGCGTCTTGCGGTTGCCGGGCAGCGGTATATTCGTCCCAAGACTGACGACGCGGTGCCCTGTCCTCCCGTCCGTCCTGCTCCCGTCGGGCGCTGTCATAGCTTGCCCGGCTTAGCGGCGGCTCCTGCGCTTCGTAACGGGAGCGAAGCGCCGCATACTCGGCGTTGATGTCGTCTGCCCGCCCGCTGCTTTGCGCTTTGCGGGGGGTGGGCGCGGGATGCTGCGGTCTTTCGTACTCCGCGCTTAGCTCCGGGCGGGTACGTCCGCCGTGACCGGGCTGTTCCGGTGCCGACGGTGCCTGATACTGACCGAACACCGCGCTCTCGCGCGACATCCGAAAGCCGCGCGGCGGTTCCGGCTGCGGCTCGGGCGGTGCATAAGCCTGCGGCTCGTTGTTTGACCGCCCGTAGGACGCAAACTCCTCCGGACGCGCGTAAGAACCGTGCACAGCCTGTGCCGTATTGTGTATGGCTGCGGGCCGGGCCGCATACCCCTCGTAGGAGGGAGACACCGCGCTTACCGGATTCTCGCGGGGCGGCGCACCTGCCGCAGGGCTTTGCCTGCGCTGCTCGTTCACCTTATCCCCTTGCTCCGGACGCTTTTGCCCCCTGAGCTTTCGTGCTTCGAACAAAATCTGGTCAAGATTATATTCGTTGTCGTACATAAAACGTCTAACCCCCTTTGTGTCCAAAAGGTCAACCAACGCCGCGGTCTATTTCGCCTTGATACCACCGCGCTGTCTTGCAATTTCATACATCAAAATACCACCTGCTACCGAGGCGTTTAGCGACGATACCTTGCCGTACATGGGCAAAGACACGATAAAATCGCATTTATCCTTTACCAAACGGCTGAGCCCCTCGCCCTCCGAGCCGACGACAAGACCTACCCCGCCGCCGTAATCCTGCGTACACCAGTCGCCGCCGCCCATATCGGCACCGTATATCCATATCCCCTCTTGCTTTAGCTCGTCTATGGCTGCGGCGATATTGGATACCCGCGCCACCGGCAGATGCGCGCACGCACCCGCGGACGCCTTATATACCGCGGTGGTCACCGAGGCACTGCGTCGCTTGGGTATAACCATGCCGTGGGCACCCGCCGCCTCCGCCGTCCGAATCAACGCGCCCAGGTTGTGCGGGTCTTCAATGCCGTCGGCTATCACCACAAAAGGCGTGGCCTCCTGCTCCTTTGCCTTGGCAAGGATGTCCGAAAGCTCGGCGTATACAATCGCCGCAATAACGGCTGCTACCCCCTGATGAGACTCGCCCTGAGACAGATACGTCAGCTTTTCGGGCGAAACCTCCTTGACCGGGATGCCTTTGTCGCGACAGATTGCCACAATTTTGGAGATGCTGCCCTGCCGTTCTCCCTTTGCAACCATCACGCTGTCTATGCGGTCCTGTGTGCGCAGTGCTTCCAGCACCGCGTTTCTGCCGACGATAACGTCGGTATTGTTGTCGGTCCCTTTTTGTATCATCTGTCTACTCCGTTTTGCCGTCTTTGGCGCCGGCTGTTATTTTAATCATAGTGCTCGTTGCAGTTGCCGCCTTCGCGCCCGCACGTTATGTAGCGGCTGCGCCACAAACTATTGCCCACATGGCCAAAGGCGCAAAATTGCCGCCGATTAGTTTGATTATACCATAGCAAAGGAAGAATTTAAACGACAAAACCGGTACATTTTTCGGTTTATCCGCGCTACATAAACAGCAGCATCAGGCAAACGCCTGTAACCGCCGCCCCCGCCGCCGCAATCACCAGAATTTTAAGCGCCGTCGATAGGATGGTGGAGCGCACCAGCACCGCCCGTCGGATACGCGGACCGTTGAGCGTCATGTAGGAGTG
Source organism: Bacillota bacterium (assembly GCA_023460535.1). Classification (GTDB taxonomy): domain Bacteria; phylum Bacillota; class Clostridia; order Oscillospirales; family Ruminococcaceae; genus Acetanaerobacterium. The sequence continues at coordinate 126,541 of JAEWPV010000016.1, read as the reverse complement.
CGCCTGCCTGCGCAGCTCCGGCTCCGGGGTGTTTCTCTTTTCATTTTTTACGATGAATATAATCCGTTCAAAATAATCGTTTTCGGTGTTAATAACCTCAATCGCTCGTTTATTGGTGCCCCGCAGCATGGCGTTATCCCTCCTGAGTAATGCGATAACCATGTAAAACGAATACTCTAGCAGCCCTTAGCATTTTTACAGGATCTCTGCATTATTTTGGTCGGATATCGCCCTTGTTATTCGTTTGCCCTGCGCTGCTTTGCGCCCGATTGTTGTCGAATGGTTTAGAAATAATTGGATATGCAGAAAATATACAATGACCCATTGTGGAAAAAACGGTTTAAAGTGTTGATAATACACACCTTATACCCCTTGTAAAGCCCAAGTTTACATAACAGATGTTGAAAACTCGGTGGAAAAGGTTGAAAACTCGGTGGATAGTCGATACAAACCGCATGATTGTGTGAATAACACTATATACATAACGGTTGAAAAACTTGATTATGTCATCCCATCGGTTACGCAATGCGCAATCTGCCAAGCCGCAAGCTGCCGCATTTTACCGTTTCCTTACGTTTTTGTAATATACGCAAAGTTTTTTCCCCTTTACTTTTGCCATTTTCCACTCACCTTGGGGTATGTGCCGTTAAAAACTTTACCGCGCGCTCGACCGCCACCTTCACCTGGGGGGATTTTTCGGTTTTGCCCGCGTTGCGGTAGTCAAACATGCGGCAGAAGGTGTCTACATCCCCGTGCATCTCGGTAAGCCCTGCACGCACCAGCGTGCCCGTTACCGACATAAATTCGGGCAACTCCTTTTTGGGTATTGCCTTTTGCGCGCCCTGAATCAGCATGGTATAGTGCGGAATGCACACAAAGGGCTGGCTGGCATATAGAGCCCGAAAACTTTGCTCCTTGCGGTAAAGAGAAAACAGGTTTTGCAACATCTGCTGCATCGAGCCTTCTATCTTTTCGCACACATAGCAGCTGCTTAACATCTCGGTTATCTTGCGCACGTCCGCCTTGCCCGCCTTCTCCTCCCGCTCGCTGGGCAACATCTGCTGTACCGACTTCAGGTGGCTCTCCAGCATCAGCCCCAGTGACAGGCGGTTCTTGCGCGTCAGCATGCCGTCAAAATGCGTGGCGCAAAAACCCAGCTTGTTGGTTTGTATCCGAATAACCGGTTCCATCATAGCAGCACCCATAATTGCGTCCAACGCACGCTCCTCTAAGGTATCGTGCATCCTGCACAGCGGGCAACCGTCCCTAGGTTCAAAAACCTCGCTGATGGGGATTGTAAAGATTGTCTCCTTCATATTGCGTTTAAATCCTTTCCGGCGTCCGCGCAAAAACGACGCTTATACTGTATTAGTTTGCAAAAACACACAAAATATTGCCGAATGCTTCCTGTTTTTTATTATAGCACAAATATGGTATAATAGCTGTAATTGCATCCTGCTCGTTTGTGCTGTTTGTGCGGCAACTGCACCGGCTCGCCGCGTGCTTAAACCGGGTGTCTGCCGCCAACAGATTTTTTACAAAACGCTTGACTGTTCCCTTGGGGGTTGGTGTAAGGTACAGGGGAGAGGAGTGATCACGATGTTAATTCACGAGGTCTGCAATCGGTGCGGATTAACCAAAAAGGCGGTTGAGTATTACGAGCAGCAGGGTCTGATTGCGCCGCAGATTCTGGAAAACGGGTACCGAGATTACGATGCAGAGCAGGTAAGCACCCTGAAGGAGATTGCCGTGCTGAGAAGATGCGGCTTGAGCATTCCGGATATCCGCACCGTTTTAACCAGTACAAGCAAACCGGTCGCGCTTGCGCGCTACAAGCATTTAAACGAGCTGCGCATCCGCAGGCTCAACGCGGGGCAGGACTGCATCGAACGTTTAATCAACACATACGATATCGACGCAACCTTTTTGCGGTTGCAGCAGAGTGAAATAAGCCCCGTCACCATTCGCGAAAGGCTGATCCTATCCTTTCCCGGCAGCTACGGACTGTTTTTATCCTTTCACTTCGGTCGGTTTTTGGATGTTCCGATAGAAACTGCCGCACAGCGGGATGCGTATGAGAAGGTGATTGCCTACCTCGATAATGTGTCCTCCCAAATCCCGCAGGAGCTGCAGGATTATCTGGAGCAAATCATCCCCGTAACGAATGCTTCCCGGCTTTCGCAGTATGAAAGTGACCTGAATCGGGTGATGGAAGAGACCATCGCCGACCCCGACTCTCTTTTACAGTCACTGGACTTTGAGCGATATATCGCGTACCGCACCTCGGACGACTTTGCCCAATCCCCCGCGGGAAGAATGGTGGTGCTGCTGACCGAGTTCCAAAAGAACAGCGGATATTCCGAGGTGTTTCTTGAAGGGCTTAGGCAGCTGAGTCCCGCGTATCGGCAGTACTGCGACCGCCTTGAGAAGGCAAATAAGGTTATTATAGAAAAATATCCTCAATTGGAGCGGCTGTATAACATAAAAGGTTCGCCGGACGATACCCAAAACCAAACCAATTGAGTCCGGAGGTTTTTATATCATGATTGTTTCAGAGCACGGCGCGGATGTACGGTGTGCCGGTGTGCGGGACTTTTCGCTGCGCGACACGCTGCTGTGCGGTCAGTGCTTTCGGTGGAAGGAAACCGCGCCGGATGTGTTCCTCGGCATCGTAGGCGAGCGCACGCTTACCGTTTTGCAGCGGGACGATACGCTTGTTTTTAAGGACTGCACCTTACCCGAGTTCGAGGCTGTTTTTCGGGATTACTTTGACCTTGCCCGTGATTACGGGTCGATCAAGTCTACGCTGACCGCCGACGCTGCGCTGAAAACAGCAATCGACTTTGCGCCCGGTCTGCGGGTGCTGCGTCAGCCGCCGTGGGAGACGCTGTGCTCGTTTATTATCTCACAAAACAACAATATCAAGCGCATCAAGGGCATTGTGGCGCGGCTGTGCGAGTGCTTTGGCAACCCTATTTTGGACAAAGAGGGGAACCTCGCGGCTTATGCGTTTCCCGATGCGCACACCCTTGCACAGTTGGCGGAACCCGACCTTGCCCCGCTTCGCGCGGGCTGGCGTGCCGCGTATCTTTTGGACGCGGCACAAAAGGTCTCTGCCAAAGAGGTTGACCTTGCGCGGCTGTATACCTGCCCAATCGATGAGGCGCGCGCGGCGCTGCGCACCATTAAGGGGGTGGGGCCCAAGGTGGCGGACTGTGTTTTGCTGTACGGCTTTGCCCGCACCGAGGCGTTTCCCCTGGACGTATGGATGAAGCGCGCGATGCTGCGGTATTACCCGGACGGGCTGCCCCCATGTGCCGACCGGTATCCGGGTATTGCACAGCAGTACCTGTTTCATTACATACGCTGCGGCGACATTGCTTGCAAAACCTCTGCCTGCATCTCAACCGCCGCGCAATAGAGCATAAAAAACGGCTGCCGTCGCAGCCGTTTTTTTGTTCTATCATATTATCCCGCACTTTTCTCGCGCGCCTGCTCGCGGCAACCCGTCAGCATCAGCGCCGCCGCCGAGATATCGTCCTCGTGCCCGTCGCTGCGCCGCTGCTTTGCCGTCTCGACAATAGTTTTTGCAAGTGCTTGCATATCGTCGCCCTTATAGCGTTCCAGCTCCTTCACAACCCATTCGCCGCCGTCAAACGCCACACCGTCCGACACCATCAGCACAATGTCGCCTTCGTCTAGCTCCGCACCCGAGTGGTCTACCGATATGCCGTTTAGGATGCCGATGGGCAGCGAGTCACCCTCAAGCATAAACGCCTTGCCACCGCTGCGCACAAAGGTGGGCGCGGCGCCCGCTTTAAAAAACTCCGCCTTGCCGGTGTGCAGGTCAACGAGCGAGATATCCGCCGTGGCAAGCGATTCCTCCGCCGATTTGGTCAGCAGAGCGGCATTGGCAAATTTCAGCGCGCCGGTGGCACCCAGCCCCGCGCTCATCATGCGGGTAAGCAATGAGGACGCCATAGCGGAATCCACCGCCGCCGCCGGACCGCTGCCCATGCCGTCGCTGAGCACCAGCTGCACCCTGCCCCCGTCGGACAGGTAACGGATGCTGTCGCCGCACAATCTTCCGTCTCGGTAGGCAGACTGGTACTCCCCATAAACCGGCTCAAACCGCGCGCGTTCCTTTAAGCGAATGGTCGTAACGCCGTCCTTCTCCATCACCGTAGGCAGCGCAAGCTCACGCTTGCACACACGCCCCAGCACCCGCGCAAGCCGCACGCGGCTGATGCTCTCAATCTCGTCGGTATCGATTGTTATGGTTAGGGTAATGCGCCCGTTCAGGTCGGTTTCGCACACCGCCTCGCGGGGGTAGATGTTGGTGCTCTCCAGATACTCCCGCACCGCACCCGATAGGCGCACGTGGCGGTTTCTCTTTCTTGCCGCTTCTTCGCTTAGCTCGTCAAGCAGCTCGCCCATTGCCTCGAACTGCCCCGATACTACCGCGCGCAGCTCGCCAAAGCGGCGCACGCTGCTCTCTCTGCCGCGAAAGCGCTCGTACTCCTCATTCACCGCCGTGCACAACAGCCGCGTTTTACCGCAGCTTTGCATAAACGCGTGGGGAAGGTCGGTCTCACTGACGGTGCCCTTCTCTTTGAGCACAACCCCCAGCCCATGAAATGCCCCCATGGTACTGTTGTAGCAGGGTCCCCAGCATGCCATACGCTTAGAGCAGCGACCGCACACCGCATCCGCCGCGGCGTCGTACACGGTGGTGATGTCGTCGGCGTTAATCTTCCTCAGCCGTTCGGATACGCTGTCCACCGCGCTGCGTACCTCGCGCATCACACTGCCCGCCAGGGCAAGGCGGGTGTGCAGCTCTCGGCTGATGCCCTCGGTCCCCTGCTCTGCCCGTTCGGTTGCCACGCGAAACGAGCCTACGGTGTTTATCGCCTTTTGCGGCAGAACCATGAACACCACCGTTGCCGCCATTACCTCGTACATCACCTGAACAGGCACCATTCGGGTTCCCGCCGCTATCACCAGCAGTCCGTTTGCCAGCACAAACGCGGCGGATGCGCCAAACCGCCCGAAGGCGTAAAACACCCCCGCGAACAACCCCGCAAAGCCGTACACGCCGGCAAGCACAAGCAGCGACACATCGTTAAGCCCCGCCACTACACCTACAACCACACCGGCACCTGCCGCGACGGCGGGACCGTAGCACGACGCAACCGCCAAAACCACTAACACACCTGCAAACCGCCCTACCGAAAAACCAAATAACCCAAACCCGCATAGTGCAAGAAGCATCACGCTGAGCACCGCTAGGATGCTTGCGTGCTCCTTGCGCTCTAGAATGCTTGCAACAAAGCCCTTTTGCAGGGGTACCCCCGCCAGCTGAACGAGATACGCCCCCGCGCCCGCAAGCAGCGACTCTGCCACACTCAACATAATCTGCGACCCATTCGCTGATGCCAGTGAAGTCATCAGCGAGGGGATGAGAAGGGCAAAAAAACCGACCAATGCCGCTGCCGCACCGCTTTTTTCAAGGCGTGTCCAGCGTTTTATCAGCGCGCGCGCCGCCACAATAAGGCAAAGCGCCGCAATATACTTCATGCTGCCAATACCCGCGCCTACCGGCAAAAGGTAGCCGCACAGTGCGCCGACTGCCCCCGGCCAAAATAGTCCGGACGGTGCACCCGCCGCTAGGGCGATGCCAAAGGGCACTATCCTGCCGTACATACCGGCGTTTGCCATTAAAAAGCCCGCCACAAAGCTGACTGCCCCGCCAAACGCCGCACGGGATTGCAGCAACCGCTGCACCGTTATCCAGATTCGATTCTTTACCGCTGTATGCTGCTTCATGGTGTAACCATGCCTTTCTTATTTGAGATTATCATCCATTAATCTGCACCCAAAACTGTATCATTAATCTTAGAAGCACAACGATGCCATGCTTGTCCACCGTCAGACGACCAATTACATATATTACCTTTTCTATGCTATCGCAATTCCGGCGCAAAAGCTGTCAAAACGGTTCGGGGATTTCGGGGCAAACCTGCTGAAACGGCGCGAAACGGGTTGTATTGTTCCCTATATAATGGTATTCTATACTGGAATAAAAACCAAGAGAGGTGTTTCGCTTTGAACATAACCTTTAAATCAATCGGAACGGTAAGCAATGAAGTCGCACTGCAAAAAGACTGTGGCTGGGGGAATGACTGCTCCTCTATTATTATCGACGAAGAGTATCGGCAGGGACTTTTGGGTCTTGACGGATTTTCGCATATCGTTGTTGTGTTTTATCTGGATCAGGCTAAATTTGACCCTGCGCAGCATCTGGTGAGAAGACCGCATGAGCGGGCGGACTTCCCCCTTATGGGGATACTCGCACAGCGGTCAAAGGACCGACCCAACCCCATTGGTATGACCGCGGTACGGTTGCTCGACGTAAGCGACAGCGTGGTTACCGTACAGGGGCTGGATGCCATAAACGGGACGCCCGTTCTTGACATCAAGCCTTATTACCCGAAATACGACTGCCGCACCGACGCCACGGTACCCGAATGGGTGGATGATCTGATGAAGAACTACTTCTAAGGCAAACAAAGAACAGCTGCGGAGCGTACTGCTCGCAGCTGTTCTTTGTTTATATCGTTGTTTAAAGTGTGCCGTTACTCAAAAGCACAGAAGCGTACAACCGTCCGGGGTGGCTACGGTACAGGTTAGTCCGCCCCACGGCTGCAACACGCCGCCTCTCACTCGATTAATCTGCTATCCGCACGCCGCCTCCAGCAAGCGAATACCGGTCTTCACGCGGTCAATCGCGTCCTGCTTACCAAGGATGGCGCAGATCTCAATGCCTCCGCCCGGGGTAAACTGCTTGCCGCTAACCGCAACGCGCAGTGGCCACAGCACGGCACCGTTTTTCACCTCAAGGCGCGCAATCAGCTCAAATAGCGCATCGTGCACCGATTGCATCGAGAAGTCGGTAATTCCTTCAAGCACCGGCAAAATCTCTCGCAGCATGGCAAGGGAGGACTCCCTTGTGGTCTTCATCTTCTTGCTCACAAAAAGCTCCAGGTCGTATTCGGGCAGTGTGTCCACAAAGTCCACCTGCTCGGGGATGTCGGCAAGCGTCTCGGTGCGCGCCTGCAGCACCTGCGCGATGATAGACAGGCTGACATCCGCACGGGTGACGGTCTTTTTTATCCACGGCGCGGCAAGCTCCGTAAACGTCTCGGGCGCCAGCCTGCGGATGTATTCGCCGTTGATGTGCCGCAGCTTCTGTGTGTCAAAAATAGCGGGAGACTTGGAGATGCCGGCGGGGTTAAACGCCTGTATCATCTCCTCCAGTGTAAAGATCTCGTTTTCGCCGCCCGGCGACCAGCCCAGCAGCGCAATGTAGTTCAGCACCGCGTCTTTAAGGTAGCCCGCGGCGACAAGGTCACCGTATGACGCGTCGCCGTTGCGCTTCGAGAGCTTTTCGGTCGCGTTCTTCATCACGGGCGAGCAGTGGATGTATACGGGAATCTCCCACCCAAACGCCTCGTACAACAGGTTGTACTTGGGGGTGGAGGACAGGTATTCGTTGCCGCGGATGACGTGGGTAATGCCCATCAGGTGGTCGTCCACCACATTTGCAAAGTTGTAGGTTGGCATGCCGTCGCTTTTCATCAGCACCTGGTCGTCGAGAGTCGAGTTCTCTACCGTCACATCGCCGAACACCATATCATGAAAGGTGGTGGTACCCGTCTCGGGTATCTTCTGGCGCACAACAAAGGGCACGCCTGCGGCGAGCTTTTCGTCAATCTCCTCTTTGGTTAGGCGCGAGCAGTGCCCGTCGTATTTGGGCGAGATGCCCGAAGCCGTTTGCAGCTTGCGCACCTCCTCCAGCCGCTCCTTATCGCAAAAGCAGCGGTAGGCGTGTCCGGACGCAATCAGCTGCTCGGCGTAGCCGGCGTACATGCCCATGCGCTCGCTCTGGATATAGGGTCCCGCTGCCCCGCCGATGTCGGGACCCTCGTCCCATAACAGTCCGGTTTCGCGCAGGGTATTGTAAATAATATCGACCGCGCCCTCCACATAGCGCTCCTGGTCGGTATCCTCAATGCGCAGAATAAAGCTTCCCTGATTGCTTTTTGCAAGCAGATAAGCATAAAGCGCGGTTCTTAGGTTGCCCACGTGCATATAGCCGGTGGGGCTGGGCGCAAATCGGGTGCGCACCTTGCCGTTGTTCATTGCGTAAACCATTCCTTTCGTTTATACAAAACCATACCATATCGTATCGCCGCCGGGGACGTTTGTCAAGCATCTCCGGCGGCTGTTTGGGTCACTATTTGGGTGACGCAAAGTGCTCGGTCGCGTACCATTCATACCCCTGCTCCGATTTACGGACATACACGCCCACCCCCGTGCGCGTCACGTCCGAGGCAATCATCGCCTCGTAGTGGGACGCACTGTTCTTCCACGAATCAAAGATGTCCTGCGCGCTCAGGGTCTGCGCCCTGCCCTTTTGCAGGTTTTCGCTTACCACGGTGTAGCGGTAGTTTGCCTCCTCAATCACGGTAGACCAGTCGCGCCCGTCGGGGCGGGTATGCTCAAAGTGGTCGTTCTCCATCATCTCCTTGCAGCGGGTTCGCGCCGTGTTTTTCAGCGCATCCTCCTCCGCAAGCTGCGGCAGCGACAAGCTCTGGCGTTCCTCGTTCACCAGCCTTAGCACGGCGTTTTCCAGCGTAGCCGAAAAGTCGGTTTCGCCAGCACCGCGTGGGTCGATGTGAAAGCCCGATTCGGCGTCCTCCGCCACGCTCGACACCTTTGCGTCCGCGCGCAGGGTACTCCTGCTCTGCGCCATGGCGTGCATGAGTGCGTCTACATCCAAAACCGAGCAGCCCGCAAGAAATACACAGGCTGCCACAGCCGCCAATAGTCTAGCCACATTGTTGTGCCCGTATCTCATCGTCAACACCCTGCCTGTCCATTTCAGTCGTTGGGTACCCATGTATGCCGGGGATAACGCAACCCGTCTGCCGCTTTTCTTAAGCGGCAGCGGGGCAATTCTTCTACTTCAGCCGCCATTTGATGCCCTGTGGGGTATCCTCCAGCACCACACCCATATCGGCAAGGCGGTCACGAATCTCGTCCGCCTTGGCAAAATCCTTCTGCTTTCTCGCCTCCTGCCGCTGGGCAATCAGCGCCTCCACCTCGGCGTCCAGGCTTTTTTCTGTTTTATACTCGTATAACAGCCCCAGCACACCGGTCAGCTCGTCAAACAGATCGCGCGCAGTTTCGATGGCCTGCTTCGAGCCGGGCTGTGCGCCGCCGGTTAGGGTATTAATCTCGCGCACCAGCTCGAACACGGCAGAAAGGGCATCGGCGGTATTTAGGTCGTTGTCCATTGCCTCAATAAACTGGTCGCGGCGCGCCAAAATGCTTTGCAGCAGCGCGTCCTCGTCGGGTGCCTTTTGGTCGGTGGCGTTTTTCAGCGCAAAGTCGATGTTTTCGCGGCAGGTGTATAGTCTGGCAAGCGATGTCTTCGCCGCCTCCATAATCTCCTCGCTGTAGTTCATGGGGGTGCGGTAGTGCGCCGACAGCATAATCAAGCGGATGGGCTCGTACCCGAAATGCTCGCCCACCTCTCGTGCGGTGCGGAAGTTTCCGAGCGACTTAGACATTTTTTTGTTGTTGATGTTCAGGTACTCGTTGTGCATCCAGTAGCGGGCAAACGGCTCGCCCCACGCACACTCGCTCTGGGCAATCTCGTTTTCGTGGTGCGGAAACACGAGGTCCAGCCCGCCGCAGTGCAGATCGATGGTCTCGCCCAGATAACGCTTTGCCATCGCCGAGCACTCGATATGCCAGCCGGGACGACCCTTTCCCCACGGCGAATCCCAGTACGGCTCGCCGGGCTTTGCCGCCTTCCACAGCGCAAAGTCCATGGGGGACTCCTTGTGAACGCCAATCTCAATTCTTGCGCCCGCCTCCAAATCCTCCAGCGGTTGATGAGACAGCTTGCCGTACTCCCCAAAGTGCTTCGCGCGAAAGTATACATCGCCGTTTGCCTCATAGGCAAAGCCCTTAGAAAACAGCTCGGTAATAATCGCAAAGATGGTGTCGATGTTCTCGGTCGCGCGCGGGTGTATGGTCGCCTCTTTTACGTTTAAGCGCGCGGCATCCGTCTTGTATTCGGCAATATAAGTCTCGGCAACGGTTAGGTAGTCGCTGCCCTCCTCGTTTGCGCGGCGAATAATCTTATCGTCTATATCGGTGAAGTTTTGAACATATACCACCTTGTAGCCCTTGTACTCCAAATAGCGGCGCAGGGTGTCAAACACGCACAGGGGGCGCGCGTTGCCGATGTGTATAAAGTTATACACCGTCGGTCCGCACACATACATGCGCACCTCGCCCTCGCGCAGCGGGATAAACTCCTCTTTTTGACGTGTGAGGGTGTTAAATATCTTCATTGTTATGTCCGTTCCTTTCCGCCGGCAAAGCGCGATGCTCTGCCTCTATCCTAGTATCTAGTCTATCTATTATCGGTATTTTAGCCTTGCCGCGCGATTCTATCCCAAAGGGGGTGTGTCTGCCCCACGAGTTAGGTCTTGCACCTGTTTTTCGAGTTTCTCGAGCTTGATGGACAGCCTGCACAGCTCCTGCGAAACGGGGTCGGGGATGTGCACCTGATCGAGATCCTCCGAGCAGATCTTTTTTCCGTTTTGCTTTACAATGCGCGCCGGCACACCCACGGCGGTGGAGTTTGGTGGGATGGTGTCGAGCACCACGGCGTTTGCCGCTATTTTAGAATTGTCGCCCACCGTAAACGGCCCCAGCACCTTGGCACCGCTGCCAATCATCACATTTTTGCCGATGGTGGGGTGGCGCTTACCCTTGTGCTTACCCGTACCGCCCAGCGTTACACCCTGATAAATGGTGCAGCCGTCGCCGACCTCCGCCGTTTCGCCGATTACAACGCCGGTGCCGTGGTCGATGAACACGCCGGTGCCAATCTTTGCCCCCGGGTGAATCTCGATCTTCGTAAAGAACCGCCCCAGCTGGGAATTAAGCCGCGCCAAAAAGTACAGCCTGTGGTTGTACAGCCAGTGCGAAACGCGGTGAAACATCAGCGCGTGCAGCCCCGAATACAGCAAAAACACCTCAAACGAGTTTCTCGCCGCCGGGTCGCGCTCCTTAATGGCCTTAATATCCAATCGTAACCGCCGAAACATGGTAATCCTCCGTTCCCCATTATCGCATAAAATGATGCCAACTAGCAATAGTCTTTCGTGAAATATTACATATTTTGTTAATTCCCCTGTCGCCATAATAAAACCGCCCCTGCTGCCTGAAAAGACAACGGAGGCGGCTAAGCCGCGGTTCCACTCCGATTTATCACTCACTAGTTTCGTGAAAACCATACGTCCCTTAACGCGGGACACCACGCCGTCGGATACTGCGCGCGCATGCGCGGTTCCCCGTCGGGGCACTGGCAAAGGCATTTCTCCGTGGCGCTTGGCACGACCGCTTTCAGCCTATGGCAGTCGTTCTCTGTAGCCGCTTTTCACGGGTACTTGTTTTGCTTGTTCGGCCGGGCAAACGCCAAGCCTTACGCCTGTAATCAATATAAACGATATAAAAAGTGCATCCCGGCACTGCTACAGTATAGATATACCATAACGGCGCACCTGTTGCAAGCTATTTTTCGGGATGAATGCTGGAGCGGTTTGCCCAGATGTACTGAAAACCGGAAATGACGGTAATGGCGGCAACCACCCACATTAGGGGTTCCGTTATCATTCTATGCGCAAACGTCTCGCCCAGTGCGCCCAAATCCATCAGTGCGTGCAGCAGCATTATAAACACCACCGCAAAAATCTGCATAACCGTCTTAATCTTGCCCAGCAGCCCCGCCGCTATGACATTGCCGTCGCCGGCTGCAATCAGCCGCAGCGAGGTAACCATAAACTCGCGGGTAATAATAACCACCGTAACGGCACTGCCTATAAAGCCAAGCTCCACAAAGCAAATGAGTGCCGCCGTTATCAGCATCTTATCGGCAAGGGGGTCAAGAAACTTGCCGAAGTTTGTAACCAGCCCATGCTTGCGCGCAAGGTGTCCGTCCAAAAAGTCGGTTACCGAGGCAATGCAGAATAAGGCCGCCGCCCACAGGTAGTGGTTTGGAATCGCATCCACGAGCAAAAAGACCATGTAGGTCGGCACCAGCAGAATGCGCAACAGGGTGAGTTTGTTGGGTGTGTTCAGCTTCATAGCCCGTTCCTCCAAAGTAACATGTTTGCATATCCCGCAGCGGTACAGATTGTATTATTCCATCGTACCGATGAGGTCGTAGTCCAGCACGTCCTCTATCCGCACCGTCACATAGCTGCCAACCGCCGTCCCCGCGGGGGCGGCAAAGAACAGCTTGCCGTCGATGTCGGGAGCGTCGGCAGCCGTGCGCCCAAAGTGACACTCGGCGTAGCGGTCAAAGCCCTCCACCACCGCCTCTACGGCTTTGCCCACCATCTTTTGGTTGCGGCGCTCATTGATAACCGACTGCTCGGTCATAATAATCTCCGCACGGCGGCGCTTTTCGTGTGCGTCCAGCTGCCCCGGCATCTCGGCGGCGGGGGTTCCTTCCTCCTGCGAGTAAGCAAAGCAGCCCAGATGGTCAAACTTCATATCCTTTACAAACTGGCACAGCTCGGCGAACTGGGGTTTTGTCTCGCCGGGAAAACCCGCTATCAGCGTGGTGCGAAGCGTAATGCCGGGGATGCGCTCCCGCAGCTTTTTAACCAGCGTCTCGAGTGTCTTGCGGTTGCCAACACGGCGCATGGCACGAAGTACCTCTTCGTTGCAGTGCTGGATGGGGATATCAAGGTACTTTACCACCTTGTCGTTTCGGGCAATCGAATCGATAAGCTCGTCGGTAATCCGCTCGGGGTAGCAGTACAGCACGCGAATCCAGCGCAGACCCTCGATAGCGTTCAGCTCATCCAGCAGCCTCGGCAGCGCGGATGTTCCGTACAGATCCTCGCCGTAGCGGGTGGTATCCTGCGCCACCAGCACAAGCTCGGTCACGCCGCTTTGGGCAAGGCGCCTTGCCTCGCTTACCACACGCTCCATCTCGCGGCTGCGAAACGGTCCGCGTATGGCGGGAATCGCGCAGTACGAGCAGCAGTTGTCGCACCCCTCGGCAACCTTCAGGTATGCAAAAAAGGGCAGCGTTGTTAGAATACGCGCGCCCTCCAGCGGCAGGTCGCAGCGGTTGGGGAAGCTCGTTACCTTGTCGCTGTTGCCGTCTAGTACCGTCTGCACCGCCTGCACAAGGTCTGCGTTTGCGCCAATGCCAAGAATCACGTCCGCCTCGGGGATCTCGGCGGCGACCTCGTCGCGGTAGCGCTCGGCAAGGCAGCCGGTAACCGCCACGCATTTTATGCTCCCCTCGTTTTTTAGGGTGCAAAATTCTAAGATATTCTCTATCGATTCTTTCTTCGCGTCCTCGATAAAGCCGCAGGTGTTTACCACCACCACGTCCGCAAGCCCTGCGTCCGCCGTAATCTCAAACCCCGCCTTTTTAAAGTTTGCAAGTAAAATCTCGGCGTCCACCTGATTCTTGGGGCAGCCGAGCGAAACCATTCCCACTCTTGTACTCATTGTAATTGCCGTGTTCCTTTCCGAAATCGATTATCCGTCGTATGCCTCGTCCTGTTCGGCGCAGCGCGAAAGTGCCGCGCGGATGTCGTCGTAGTCGTAGCCCAGCCTTGCCAGAGCACGCACCGTTTTGTCTATGCCCTTGCGGTCGCCAAGATTGCGGGCGTACTTGCGAAGGATTAACGCTTCTAGACTGTCTAAGGTGTCCTCCCCCTCGGGGGCATGTTCCGCGACAGTCTCCTCGGCAAGCTCGCGGTCTATGCCTCTTTTGGTCAGTTCAAACAGCACCCGGCGGGCACCGTAGCCTTTGACATGAAACAGGTCGGCGCACAGCCTTTTTGCGTAGTCCTCGTCGTTTATCAGCCCAAGCTCCTCCATGCGGTCGGCGATTTTTTCCGCCGTTTCCTCGTCGCCTTCACGGGCGAGCTTATCCGCAAGCGCGCGTTTGGTATAGCTTTTGTGCGAGAGCAACTTGAGTGCGCGTTCTTTTTGTGCACGCTCCTCGCTGCTAAGCCTTACCTGCTCCAGCGTTTGTGGGTCGGTATCGGTATTCGGCGCAATGCGGTGCGTCAGCAGAGTCTCTGCGTCCACCGAGAACACAAACGACCCGTCCACATACACCGCAAAGCGACCCTTTTTTGTTTTGTTTACAGCGGTAATCCGCATGCGTACTCACCGCCTGTCAAGTGGCTATGATTCTGTCGCTTACACGCTACTGTTTACTCTTCGTCCTCGTCGTCATCCTTTGCCAAAGACGCCGACGCCTTGGTTTTCACCTTTTTATCAAACTTCGAGGCGCGGGACATAACCAGCTTGTCCGCATTCTCACGTATCTGGCGGTTAAGGTCTTCAAGCAGCGCGGGGTTTTCCTTTAGGTATACCTTTACGTTATCGCGCCCCTGACCAAGCCTTGTTTCGCCCATGTTAAACCATGCGCCGCTTTTCTGTATAATATCCAGCTTCACGGCAAGGTCTAAAATCTCGCCCTCGCTGGAGATGCCGGTGCCGTACATGATGTCAAACTCTGCCTCTTTAAACGGCGGCGCAACCTTGTTCTTAACCACCTTGGCGCGGGTGCGGTTGCCGATTACCTCGGTGCCGTTCTTAATCGCTTCGCCCTTGCGAATGTCAATACGCACCGACGAGTAGAACTTCAGCGCGCGCCCGCCGGGGGTAACCTCGGGGTTGCCGTAGGCAATGCCCACCTTTTCACGCAGCTGATTGATAAATATCGCAACGCAGTTGGATTTGGAGATAACACCCGTCAGCTTACGCAGCGCCTGCGACATCAGGCGCGCCTGCAAACCCACATGGGAGTCGCCCATCTCGCCCTCAATCTCCGCGCGGGGAACCATCGCCGCCACCGAGTCGATGACGATAACATCAATGGCACCGGAGCGCACCAACGCCTCGGCAATCTCCAGTGCCTGCTCTCCGGTGTCGGGCTGCGAAACCAACAGCGCGTCTATATCCACACCCAATGCTCTGGCGTAAATCGGGTCCAGCGCATGCTCAACGTCGATAAACGCAACGTCGCCGCCCGCCTTCTGCGCCTCGGCTATAATGTGCAGGGCAACCGTGGTTTTACCCGAGCTTTCGGGCCCGTAAATCTCTACGATGCGCCCGCGCGGCACACCGCCAATGCCCAGCGCAAGGTCAAGCGAAATAGAGCCGGTGGAGATTGCCTCGACGTTAAGCGACGAGTTTTCCCCCAGCTTCATCACCGCGCCCTTACCAAACTGCTTTTCAATTTGCGCCAGTGCCGTGTCCAAGGCCTTTTTCTTGTCCATTGTCCGTTCTCCTCCCGTTATGCCCCACGCAAGACCGTTTGCAATTGCCCTGCGCACTTGATTAAATTCTTACCCTGCTGCTAGAAACCCGGTCCCGTTGTATATACTATACCATACACACTGTACCATATTACGGACAGTTCATCCTGCCGCACACCATGCGGTCCAGCTTGTTGTAATCCTGCTTTATCTGTACATCGGCAAAGCCGTTCTCCCGCAGAATCGCGGCGACGTCCTCGCCCTGGTTTAATCCAATCTCATAGAGCAGTGTACCGCCGGGCACAAGGCAGGTTTTCCACCGCTTTGTAATCTCCCGGTAAAAATGCAGCCCGTCCTGCCTGCCGTCCAGAGCCTCGGACGGCTCAAACCGCACCTCGCTCTGCAGCGTTTTCATGTCTTCGGTTTTTATATAGGGCGGGTTGCTTACAATCACGTCAAATGTGCCGGCAAGGCTTTGGCAAAGCGGCCCCAGCACGTCTGCCTTTACGGGCAGTACGTTCTCCGCGCCGTTTCTTGCTATGTTACGCTCCAAATATCCATACGCGTCTTCATACTTTTCCACCGCCGTAACCCGTACGCCGGGGTACTCGCGTCCAACGGCGATGGCGATACACCCGCTGCCGCTGCACAGGTCGGCAACCACGGGGCTTTCCTTTTGCATGTCGCGAAGTATGTTAAGCGTCTGTTCCACCAGCAGCTCGGTTTCGGGGCGGGGAATCAGCACGCCCTCGCCCACATAAACGGGGTAGCCGTAAAACTCCCACTCGCCTATCAGGTATTGCAGCGGCCAGCCAACCAGCCGCTTTTGTACCGCGTGCTCAATCTGCTCCTGCTCGGAATCGGTAAGCAGCATATCACTGTGCAGGAACATCCCCCCGCGCAATACGCGGCAGATCCCCTCCACCAAAAAGCGCGCTTCACGCTGCGGGTTTTCTATTCCCGCGGCGGCAAACTCCTTTTTTACGCTTTCAATTGTCCTTTTTGTCGTCATTACTATAACATTCCTTTGTTACGCCGGGTGCCCCAAAGGCACCAAACATCATAAAAACTACGGTTCGGCATTGCCGAGGAATATGGAACATGCGAATAAGGATGAATTAAGACTTACCAGTTATCATCCTCACCCACCTGCGGCAGCACCGCCTTTAAGGAGGCAAGCGCAACCTCCAGCTGGCTGTCGTCCGGCTCGCGTGTGGTCAGCCGTTGCAGCCAAAGCCCGGGGGCCGAGATGACGCGCATAATGATGTTCTCGCAGTGCCGTCCGGCAAGCTTAATAATTTCGTATGCAATGCCGATGACAACGGGCATCAGCGCAAGCTTATACACCACGCGCAGCAGACCGTTGCCCCAAGGCAGCACCGAAAACACGATGATGCTGATGATGAGCACAATCAGCAAAAAGCTGGTGCCGCAGCGGGGATGAAACCGGGTAAAGCCCCTTGCGTTTTCCACCGTCAGTTCCGCACCCGCCTCGTAGCACGCAATGCTCTTGTGCTCGCCGCCGTGGTACTGAAACACACGCTGGATGTCCTTCATGTTCCCGATTGCCGCAAGGTACGCGACAAAGATAACGATCTTTACCACGCCTTCAATGACGGTCTTCCACCCGCCAAGGTCGCCCGCCAGGTTTTCGACGAGCTTAACCAGATACACCGGCAGCAGCATAAACAGCCCCACCGCCAGTATCACGGCAAGCACGCCCGCAAAACCGGTGACAACGCCCATGAACTTATCGCCCAGCTTCTCCTGCAGCTTCTTTTCAAATTTCGACGGCTCCTCATCCTCAAAGCCCACCTTTTCGGCAGACTTCATCAGGCACTTGTAGCCCATGCGAAGGGAGTCCACAAGGTTAAAGATGCCCCGGATAAACGGCGTTTTGCGAAACCACTTGCCTTTTTTCTCACTCTCGGTGGGCCAGGTCTCTACGTCAATCTCGCCGGTAGGCAGACGGGTTGCCATGGCGGTAAGCGAAACGCCCCGCATCATAACGCCCTCGATCAGTGCCTGTCCGCCGATGGTGGTTTTCTTGTTGGCAGCGCATTGTTGTTTACTCATAAACTCTGTTGTATCCTTTCGGTTCCCGGTATTGGGTCTTGTTGGCAAACGAATAAAGGCTTAGCCCGCCTCGCCGTTTTTGGCAACGGGCAGCAGGATGGTAACGGCGGTTCCCCTGCCCTTTTCGCTTGCTATGGTCAGGCTGCCGCCGTGCATTGCTACAATCTCATCCGCAACCGCAAGCCCAATGCCCGAGCCGCGGCGGGAGGATGCACCCTTATAAAACTTAGTTTTTACCTTGGGCAGGTCCTCGGCACTGATGCCTGCGCCTGTATCGCTGATGGTAATATAGATCTCTTTTTTCTGCGCGCTTTCCCGCGCCGTTATGGTAACGGTGCCGCCGTTATCGGAATACTTAAGCGCGTTGTCGATGATGTTGACAAACACCTGCCTTAGCCGGTTGCGGTCGCCGATTACGGGGCTTAACGTTTCGGGCTCTATGTAGCGGATAGAAACGCCCTCGCGCTGCGCGCGCTGGGTAAACATCAGCACCGCCTCGCCAAGCTCGGCCAGAATATCAAGCTTTGTGCTGGCAAGCGTCAGCCTGCCGCTTTGCATGCGCGAAAAATCAAGCAACTCCTCCACCATGCCGGAAAGGCGTTCGGTCTCGTTTACTATAACCCGCATACCCTTTTCGCGCATCTGGGTTTCATCGGGCGTACTGCCCTCTAAGGTTTCCGCCCATCCCTTAATGGCGGTAAGCGGGGTTCGCAGCTCGTGCGAAACCGAGGAGATAAAATCGTTTTTTATCCGCTCGGTCGCCGAAAGCTCGCCCGCCATATAGTTTATAATATCACACAGCTCGCCAATCTCGTCGTCGTACTTCTTTTTCAAGCGCACGTTAAAGTCGCCCGCCGCAATTCTGCGGGCTGTGGCGCCCACCTCGCCGACGGGGATAACGATAGACTTAATAAAATAGGAGCTGGTAAACACCACAAAAAAGATAATCGCAATACCGATTAAGGTTAAGATAGCCACAATCATCAAAATCTGTGCATTCACAAGCTCGAGCGAGACCACATAACGCAGCGCGTGGTAATACCTTGCCGAGTCGGGCACCATCACGGTCACCGCCATAAACGGCTCGCCCCCCGGCAGCACACCGGTAAACGTACCGTAGCGGGCAGGCGATCGCACCGCCTGCTCGTAATCGGGCATGGTGACGTCGTCCTCCGAGCGAAAGCCGCTGGAGGTTATGGCGACCTTTCCGTTTGCGCTGATTGCCATCAGCTCCATTCGGCCCTTGTGTGCAAAGTTTTCCACCGTGCTGCGAATCTCGGCGTCCACATCCACCCCGACGGAGTCCGACGCCTTGGTCAGAACATTAAGCACCGTGTTCGCCTGGGTGTCAAGCGACTGCTTCACACTGGCATAATAGTAGCTGCGAATGCCGATGCCGAACAAAATCTCGATCACGACAAGAATGGCGAGAATCACTCCGAGGTTGTTAAAAAGCCAGCGCTTTGTAATGCTTTTCATCCTCTGTCATTCTCCCCCCTTTTCCTTGTCTAACAAAATTAAGGCGCTTAAGCGGTCCACTTATAGCCGTAGCCCCATACCGTAAGGATGTGCTTAGGGCTGGACGGCTCGTCTTCAATCTTCATGCGCAGCCGGCGGATGTTCACATCCACAATCTTAACATCGCCAAAGTATTCGTCGCCCCACACCTTGGCAAGAATCTCCTGACGCTCCATCGCGGTGTTGGGGTTTTTCATAAACAGCTCCATGATCTGGAACTCCATCTGGGTCACCTCAACCGGCGTGCCGTTCTTGGTTAGTGAGCGGCTTTTCAGGTTCAGCACAAACGCGCCCGACCGAACCTCGTCCACCGTGGCGGCTGCGGCACCCGCCGCCATGCCCACGCGGCGCGCAATGGCGTCTACCCTTGCCACCAGCTCGGAGGGGCTGAAGGGCTTTGTGACATAGTCGTCGGCGCCAATCATCAGTCCGCCCACCTTGTCCATCTCCTGGGTTTTTGCCGTAAGCATAATAATCCCCACGGTTGTGCTTTTTTGGCGCAGGCGCTTGCACACGGTAAACCCGTCGATGCCCGGCATCATGACGTCGAGCAGCACCACGTCAAAGCTTCCGTTTTCCGCCTCGAACACCTCAAGCGCCGACTCGCCGTTGTTTACATCCACGACATCATAGCCCGCCCGTTGCAGGTTAATGACCACAAAATCGCGTATTACGTCCTCGTCCTCTACCACCAGGATTCGTTTCATGGCTGTTTCCTCCCATCTGCCGTCAAATCGTTGTGCCGGGGTTATACGGTTTTATCAATTTGAAATAATGTTGTAAGCTCATCATATGTTATGACCAGCTCGTTTTTGCCCTCTGTTTCGGGGATATAGGCGTAGTAGGTAAAGTCGTCGCACGTGCCAAGCTCGCGATACCCCTCCGAGGAGTATTCGTCAAAAAAGTTGTTGTTGTTATAAACTCGAATACGCAGCAGCTCGTCGCCAATCGTACTGGTCTTATCATTCTCTTTAGCGTTTTTCTTCGGCTCTACATAGTGGTAAAACCGCCACTCGTAGCCGTCTGCGCTTTGCTTTACCGCAATGTTCTTGCGCCACCTTGCCGGGTAGTCGATGAGAAAACCGAACGAACGGCTTACAAGGGTCTGGCCTGTGGGCAGATAGGCGTCGTCAATAAAGTTGTGCCACTCTATCAGGGTAATCATACTCTCTTTGGAGTCGGTCGGCCAGTCGGGTATGGCTACCCCGGCGGGCACATCCATCACGCCGTCGTTGTTCCTGTCCTGCGTCAGCAGCGACACACTGCGCCAGTTGATGTTGCGATCCCCGTCGTCATTGACCAACAGGTTGGAAAGGCTCTTGTTTTGCAATCGCACCAGCTCGGTGGTATGGTTGCCCTTAACCGCCGTGACGCCGTCTATGTAAAGGATATAGGAAGACGGCTTGTCCTGTGCATCTATTGCGACGGTGTCGGGGGAATCGTACTCCGGCTCCGCTATTATCTGAACATACTGCTTAATTGAGGTGCTCAGCTCCACCTCGCTCATAACGGTCGGCGGACCGTAGGTGTACACGGTGTCTACATACATCGCCTTTGCTACGACCAACTCGGCATTATAAAGCAAAAACAGCTCATCCAGCCCGTCGCCGTCAAAATCCTGAATCAGGCTGCTGGTGTAGTCGCACACAAAATCCTCTATCAGCTGCTTATCTTTATAGGTGTA
This sequence comes from Bacillota bacterium, assembly GCA_023460535.1. Taxonomy (GTDB): domain Bacteria; phylum Bacillota; class Clostridia; order Oscillospirales; family Ruminococcaceae; genus Acetanaerobacterium. The sequence goes on along the minus strand of JAEWPV010000016.1, from coordinate 105,883 downwards.
AACCGCCAGAATCTTTTGTTGAATAGACAACACCTCGTACGACACCACCACGTTCACCTGATCCTTTTTGGTGATGTGCCGAAAGGAGATGCTGTCAATTTCGGGACCAAGCCCGAGCGAATCGTAGACGGAAAACCAGTCTTCCCCCTGCTTTTCCAATATGCTCATGCGTACGTCGCCGCCCTGGGAGGAGGCGTAGAACACAATAATCTCTTCCTCGCCGTCGTTGTCGATGTCATACATCACAAACGCGGAGCGGTGCTCGCCCTGCCCGGGGTATTTCAGCACAATGCTGTCCCCAACAGAGGCGGAAAGGGCCGCGTATATCTTTTGCTGCTCTACCGAAAGCTTCGGCGGACGCATCAGGCTGTCGGTGCCCTGGGCAAGGCTCATACAGCTGGTTAACAGCATACAAACGCCAACCAGCAGCGCGGCAATGCGCAGCTTCATGCGCGTTCCCCCTTTCGTACAGCTGCATCCACCCAGCAAAGCGGTGAATGCGCAACGGCAATCCCGTTTGTATCACACAGTGGCAGGGATTAAACCGGGGCACCCCTCCAACCGCGAATTGTCTATAAACAAAAAACAGTATACCACATTAGCCCGTAGATTGATATGGATTATTTTTGAATTCTTCACGCCGCGTTTGGACATATCAAAGCAGGGGTCTCTACCCCCCTGCCCCTTGTTAGGGACTAGTAGCCCAGCGGCTCACCCACCACAATTACCTTGATTCTCTCGGGGTTTAGCTGGTACCCCAGCACAGTGTAATGCGAGCAGATGCGCCCCTCAGAATTGCAGCCCGCAGTCATGCCGATTTTGCCCGACGTGAGCGACATGCATTCGCCTTTACCCGCGCAGTAGGTCTTGCGCGAAAGCCTTACGGCGTTTGCGGGTGCTGCCATGGTTTTTACCCTGCGCACCGCCTCGTCCAGATTACGCACCAGCTTGTTGCTGCCCACCACCATAATAACGCTTTTGGGTCCGTACAGCACCGCTGCCACGCGGTTTCCGCCGCCGTCTACATTGTATATCTCGCCGTTTTCGGTCAGGGCGTTTGCACTGCACAAAAAGGCGTCGGCAAAAAATGCCTGCCGCTGTACCTGCTGCACCTGTTCCGGGGTCAGCACGGGGTCGTCCCTATCCAGCAGCTTGTATCGTCCGCCGCGCAGATGCTCAATCACACCCGCCTCGTACAGGCTGCGCGAGCCGCCAAACGCGACGGTATCCCCCTCCCGCAGCAGTGCCTGCACAGCGGGTACCACATCAGGCACTGTGGGAACGTAAACCGCCGCTATGTTATTCTCTTTAAGCGCCTTTACGGTCTTTTCAATATGAAGCGCCAGAATAGCCGATGTATTTTTGTCCATTGCTTTTCCTTCCTTTATATCGGATTATTCGGTTCAACGTCTCCGGCATCCGCCTCAATCCGCGGCTCGTCTTGCTCCGGCTCTTCCGGCTCCTCGTTCTCCTCGGTGAGCAGGGTATCCTCGCTTTTGCCTTTTTGAATCAGGTAGCGCGCAAAGATGGCTACGCTTGCCTGCGCGTAGGGAAACGTGTACAATGCGGGCAGCACCAACACCGAAAACAACGCCCACAGGATAAACGAGCTTAGTAGCAAAAGCATCCGTCCATGACTGCCGTGCATATACCGAACCGAGCTGCGGATGCAATCGCGGATGCTGCTTGTCGGGTCTGCCGCATACAGGTACAGCGCTAAGCTGTAGCGAAGCGAGATTACCAGCCCGATGATAAGCCCAAGCAGCCCAAGTACCACGCCTAAGCCCACGGCCAGTGTGCCGATTAGCTCCCCGTTGTTCAGCGCCAGGCGTGCCGTCAGCAGCGCAAAGCCGGTGGTGCCCAGCAATGCCCCGGGCAGCACACACAGGTACACCCAAAAAAACGCACGCAAAAAGATATCTACTACCAAAAACCACGACCGAAACAACGACCGCGCATGGGAAAACGGGTCAAATATTGCGCTAATCGGGCATTTTTCGCCGCCCGAAAGGGTATAAAACCACTGCTTAATCCCCACATACAATGGCGCGACCACTAAGCTGCCCAGCAGCACCACCAAAACGGTGGCCGCAATCGGAATGGGCGAAAGCAGGGGCAAAACCGACAGGATATCCTGCAGGCCACCAATACCCTGCGCCGAAGCGGACACACCCATTGTGTCAAGAACAAGCAGGCATACCGTTTCAATCCCCTTAAACAGCAGCAAAACCCCCGCAAGCACAAGGGTAATTGCCGCGCCCCGCGCCAGGCTGCCGCGCAACAGCAGCCGCGCGTTCTTTTTTATCTTTCCTATCATAGTGATGGCTGCCCTCTTTTCAACTAAGCATTACGGTTTATGCAAGAATCTGTGTGATGCGCTTAATTACCTGCTCGCCCATCTGCTCGGGCGACGGCACAGCGGCGCGGGTGGTAACCTCTTCCACCGCCTGCGCCACCGCCTGACAGGCGGCCTGCATGCAAAACGAGTACCCGAACATCATACCCGCCGCAAGGATGGCGGAGGTGGGGTCGGTCACGGTGCTGTCGCATGCCGGCGTGTAAACGCCCAAATTGGTATAGCCAAGCCACGCGCGGGGCTGTGCCCGGCTGCTGCCCGTAAGTGCCGCCGCCTCGCTTGCAAGAATGCTGCCAAACAGGTTGGGGCACAGTAAAACGTCAAACCGAGACGGGTCTGTGATAATGGTTGCAGCCGCACGGTTTACCGAGATATGCTCAAGGGCAACGTCGGGATAAGCGGCATGGGTCTTTTCCACCGCCGCGCGCCACAGCCGCGAGCTTTCCAGCACGTCCGCCCGGTCTACCGAGGTGACCCGTCCGTTTCGTGTGCGCGCAAGCTCAAACGCGTTTTTCGCCACACGCTCCACCTCCGGCTCGGTGTAGATCTCGGTGTCAAACGCCGCCGTGACCTCCTCCACCTTGGTTTGCCCGCGCGCGCCATAATAAATGCCGCCGCTCAGCTCCCGCACAATCACAAAATCCGCGCCCCGCGCGGGGACGAGAATGGGGCAGTATTCGCTGAACAATCCGAGCTTTGCACGCAACGCCAGCACGCCCGCCACCGGCTGAAGGTTCGGCGCAAGCGCTTTGCCGCCCTCGTCCCCCACGGGTCCCAACAGTACGGCATCCGCCGCACGGCACTTTTGCGCGGTATGCGACGAAAACGGCACCCCTTGCGAAAGATACGAGGTGTAGCCGATTTCATCGTATTCCAGCTTAAGCTCCACACCCTCTATGGTACAAACCGCCTTTGTAACCAAAACAGCCTGCTCCATCAGCCGGCTGCCGGTTCCGTCGCCGGGTAGCACTACGATTCTAGCCTGAGACATATCTATTCCTCCCTGTCCGCAGCGCGGTAGCCCCGTTCCTGTGGGGTCATCTGCCCTGCGGTGTGTTGCGTTGTTGCCAAAAAAGGCAATGCCCTTTCATTGGCTATTACGCCTTTATGTATCGCGTTTGGGCTATCAAGCCACCCGTGTGGGAGAAGGATACCGGATAACGCGCAAAACGGTGCGGAAACCGTATTGCCGCCTTGTTGTGTACTTCCGTCGAGCATTTATGACAAAATTGAGGAGAATCGGATAAAAACCGCTTTACAAGCCGTATGTGCTGTACTATAATTTACGAGTAGTTATACCGTTGCTATGAAATGGCAATACCGAACATCTGGAGGAGGAAGCAGCATGAACACCGATTTCCCGCGCGTCCTAACGCTGTTGCGCAAAGAGAAGGGCATTACTCAGAAAGAGGCGGCAAAGGCTCTGGATATCTCGCAGGCTCTGCTGTCGCACTATGAGAAGGGCATTCGCGAATGCGGACTGGATTTTTTGGTTAAGTGTGCGGGCTACTACGGCGCTTCGTGCGACTATCTGCTGGGGCTTTCGCCCGACCGAAACGGCGCGACCATCTCGGTAGACGATATCCCCGAACCCGAGATGGTGGGCAAAGAGAATACCTTTCGCGGCAGTATTCTGCCAACACTAAGCAAAAAGCTGATTGCAAACTCGCTGAATATATTGTTTGACCTGCTGCAAAAAAGCGCAAACACCGCGCTGGTTACCGAGGTCTCTTCCTTTTTAATGCTGGCGGTATACCGCATGTTCCGCGTGTTGCACGCGTCCTACCCCAAAAACCAGGAGAGCATGTTCACCGTCAGCCCCTACTTAGCGCAGGGCTACGCGGGTGCTGCGATGGAGGTGTGCGAGGCAAAGGCGGCGGCACTGGCCGGCGGAGAAAAGGTAGACGACCTTACCCCGATAAAGGACCCTGCCTGCTTTGCGATGACCTCCCAGTCGCTTTCGGAAACCTACCCCTTGTTTGCCTCGTCGCTGCTGAATCTGATTCAAAACAGCGAACAGCGCATCGCGGGTAAAACAGGCAAGGGAAAAAAGTAAGACCCTTACCGTTTATTCTACCATCTTTATGCAGGAAACTCAACCGTTCCCCACACCGCATAAGTGGATTATCGATAGCGAAAAACTATCCTTTTCGTTATAATGCAATATAATATTACAAAAGCACCGGACAAAGCGCCCGGTGCTTTGCTGTTTTCAGCATGAACCAAAAATCATCATATCATGCAGGCAAGCCTTTCACACATTATTCGCCGATAATCTTGACCAACACCCGTTTGTCGCGCTTGCCGTCAAACTCGTAATAGAATACCTGCTCCCACGTGCCGAAATCAAGCTTACCGTCTGTGATAGCCACCACCGCCTCGCGCCCCATTACGGTGCGCTTCAGGTGTGCGTCGGCGTTGTCCTCATAGCCGTTGTGGCGGTACCGGCTGTACGGCTTTTCGGGGGCAAGCCCCTCCAGCCACACCTCTAGGTCGTGGTGCAGACCGCTTTCGTCGTCGTTGATGAACACACTCGCGGTGATGTTCATTGCGTTAACGAGCACCAGCCCCTCCCGCACGCCCGATTCCTCCACCGCCTGCTGAACTTTTGCGGTGATATTAACCAGCCCGCGTCGTGCGGGTATGTGAAAGTGCAGCTCCTTACGGTACGATTTCATCGCTTTGCTCCCCCTCGGTCAGACTATTTAATCGCAACGCCTCCTGCGCTAGGCGGCGCGCGTCGTCCAGCGTACACAGCTTGCCCGACAGCCTGCGCAGCGCGGCGGCACCGCGAAAGCCCTTAAGGTACCATGCGGCATGCTTGCGCGCCTCGCGCATGGCGGTATACTCGCCCTTGTATGCAATCATGCGTTTAACCTGCCGCAGCATTACGTCCATGCGCGTTTGCATCGGCGGGTCGGGCAGCAGGGTGCCGTCGCCCAAAAACGCGTTGATCTGCGCAAACAGCCACGGAGCCCCGAGCGCTCCCCGCCCCACCATAATTAGGTCGGCACCCGTTTGTTCGTACATCTGCTTTGCGGTCTGGGGGCTTGCGATGTCGCCGTTTGCGATGACAGGCACCGACACCGCCTGCTTGACGGCGCGGATGATGTCGATATCCACCGGCGGGGCGTACATCTGCGCGCGGGTTCGCCCGTGTACACAAATTGCCTTTGCGCCGTTTTGCTCGGCGATGCACGCCATCTCCACGGCGTTAACCTTCGTATCGTCCCACCCCTTGCGGATTTTGACCGTAACGGGGATATGAACCGCGTCCGACACCGCGCGGATAATCTCCCCCGCAAGGCGCGGGTTTTTATGCAGCGCGCTGCCGCCGCCGTTGCCCGCTATTTTGGGCGCGGGGCACCCCATATTCAGGTCGATGAGGTCGGGCTTGTAGGCAAGCGCCATCCGCGCGGCGTCCGCCATGGTCTGCGGGTCGTCGCCAAACAGCTGCACCGCCATCGGGCGTTCAAAATCGGTGACCGAAAGCAACTCGCCCGTTTTGCCGTCCCCGCGCACCAACCCCTTGGCGCTCGCCATCTCGCCCACGAGATAGCAGGCACCATACTCCTTGCACACCTCGCGAAACGCCCTGTCCGCCACACCCGCCATCGGAGCAAGCGCCGCGTAGCCCTGTATTGTTACATTGCCGATTTTCATAACGGTAACATCCTAAATAAAATTGCAGGCACCGTTCACCCCGATGCCTGCATGAATTATAGCATATGATACTGGTGCGCTCAAGATAGGGCGGTTAGGTATTTGCCATCTGCTGGAGAATCCCAAGCAGTTTTCCCTGTTCTTCGAGCCACGCCTTTTCGTTTGGGTAGATATCGCCGTACTTTTCCACCATCTCGTTGTATCCTTGCCACTGATGCTCCAGACTACTTTTTAGCATGCCCGAATAATCACCTGTGCTTTCAAAGCCATCGTCCAATTTTAGCTCCACCCAATTTGCTCCGTTGTCAGCAAGGCGGTTGCCGAATCTGTCATACATATCCTCAGGCGGAGGCATAAGTACAATGGCGTTACCTAACTCGTTAAGGCTGCTAGATACTACTCCTCTGTCCACCAGTTTTGAAACGAGACTCTGCCCCTGCTTCCAACTCATGTTGTTTAGGTGATACCGCGAGCGGATTTCTTCAAACCATGCCTGCTCCGATAACGACAGCGTGGAGTAAAAGGAATCGCTGCGGTTCCTTTTAAGGGAGAGAACCTCCTCAAACGATTGATTTAGCCTTGTTTTTGCAGAACCTGCCGTTGTAAAGCCGCAGGTGCCATAAGCGGATTGGATGCTGCTTATCATGGTGTCACTTCCTACTCTATCACCAATTACTCTATTATTATACATTTTATTGTTTGCTATGTCAATTATTTACTGTTTGAATCATAGTGCTCTAAAATAGTCAGGAGAGAACGTGTTGCTAGCAAGTCGTCAAAGTCGATAGTCTAACCACCACGGTGATAAAAAGGATAATCCGGCGCGAATTAAAAGCTGTATTCTTACTTTTTTTATGCTATACTATATATTTAGAATATTATGCTTAATGGGAGGATGCTTCATGAGGCTGCTTGCAGTGGACGGCAACAGTATATTAAACCGCGCGTTTTACGGCATTAAGCTGCTCACCGCCAAGGACGGCACCTATACCAACGCGGTGTACGGGTTTATGAATATCCTGCTCAAGGCAGAAAGCGACGTCGCGCCCGACTGCGTGGCGGTGGCATTTGACCTGCGCGCGCCCACCTTCCGGCACACGATGTACGCAGACTACAAGGCGGGGCGCAAGGGCATGCCGGACGAGCTGCGGGTGCAGGTGCCCATCATCAAGGAGCTGCTCACCGCGCTTGGCTATGTGATTGTGGAAAAGGAAGGCTTTGAGGCGGACGATATCTTAGGTACCCTTGCCGACGCCTGCGAAAAGGGCGGGCACGAGTGCGCCATTGTTACGGGCGACCGCGACAGCCTGCAGCTGGTAAGCGACCGCGTCACGGTACGACTTGCCGCCACAAAAATGGGGCGACCCGAAACGGTTGTGTACGACACCGACAAAATCAAAGAGGTATACGGCGTAACCCCCAGGGAGCTGATTGAGGTCAAGGCGCTGATGGGCGACGCGTCGGACAACATCCCCGGTGTTGCGGGCATCGGCGAAAAAACGGCGCTTGCGCTGATTGCGCAATACCATTCGATTGATGAACTATACAAGGACGTGGACGCGCTCGACACAAAGCCCGGCGTTAAGGCAAAGCTTGCGGCGGGGGAAGCCTCCGCCCGCATGAGCCATACCCTTGCGACCATCTGCCGCGAGGTGCCGATATCTACGAGCCTTGCGGACTACCGCAAGACCGAGGGCGACCCCGCGGGCGCGGCGGCGCTGATGAACCGCCTTGAGCTGTTTTCGCTGGTTAAGCGGCTGAGCCTGCCCGACGCCCCGGCGCAAGCCGCCCCTGCGCAGCAAAAAGCACAGAGCGTATCGATTATGCTCTCCCCATCTGCGGACGAGCTGGACGCGCTGCTCAAAAACGCCACCCTAGTGTGTTTTTTATGCAAGTTTGAGGGCGAAGCGCTTTCGGCTGTGCATCTCTACGCCGACGGCACACTTACGGCGGTGGAGGGCGAGGGTGCGGCGGACGCCGCGCGCAAACTGTTTGCTTGCCCCGCAAAAAAAGTAACCCACGAAGCAAAGCCGGTGTTTGCATGGGCATTGCGCCATGAAATAGACGTAACCAATCTGGTGTGCGACACCATGCTCGCGGCATACCTGATTAACCCGCTCGCCTCGGGGTACGACCTAACCCGCCTGTGCGGCGAGTACGCGGTCGTTCCGTTTGATACCCAGTTTGTGCCCGAGCTTGCGGAGATTGCCGCACTGTACGGGCTGTACGAAAAGCTGTGGGCAAAGATCACCGAGTACGGGCAGGTGAGCCTGCTGTGCAACATCGAGATACCGCTTGCCCGCGTGCTCGCCTCGATGGAGCGCATCGGCTTTTTGGTGGACACCGCCGCCATCCGCGCCTTCGGCGTTACGCTGGACGGAGACATTGCGCGGCTGGAGAGCGAGATTCACGCCCTTGCCGGTGACAAATTCAACATCAACTCCCCCAAGCAGCTGGGAGAGATTCTGTTCGAGCGGCTGGGGCTGCCGTCGGGCAAAAAGACCAAGACTGGCTATTCCACCAACGCCGAGGTACTGGAGTCTCTGCGCGGCAAGCACGAGATTATCGACGGCATTCTGGAATACCGCAAGCTGGTTAAGCTAAAAAGCACCTACGTAGAGGGGCTTTTAAAGGTGGCGCATGACGACGGCACGATACACACCAGCTTTAACCAGACCGAGACCCGCACCGGGCGCATCAGCTCCACCGAGCCGAATCTACAAAACATCCCCGTCCGCACCGCGCTTGGCAGTGAGCTGCGCAAGTTCTTTGTGGCGCGCGACGGCTGTGTATTGATCGACGCGGACTACTCGCAGATCGAGCTGCGGGTGCTTGCGCATATCTCAAATGACGAGAATATGATCTCGGCGTTCGCCGAAGGGGTGGACATCCACACCAAAACCGCGTCCCAGGTGTTCGATCTGCCCGAGGACATGGTCACGCCGCTGATGCGCAGCCGCGCCAAGGCGGTAAACTTCGGCATTGTATACGGCATCGGCGCGTATTCCTTATCGCAGGATATCGGCGTTACGGTGTCGGAGGCGGACCGATATATCAAAGGCTATCTATCTACCTATCACGGCGTTCGTGAGTATATGGAGGATGCGGTGGAGTTTGCCAAAAAACACGGCTACGCCAAAACTATGTTTGCCCGCAGGCGCAACCTGCCCGAGATCTCCGCGTCAAACCGCAACATCAAGGCGTTTGGCGAACGGGTGGCTATGAACACCCCTATTCAGGGCACGGCGGCGGATATTATAAAGATAGCGATGGTACGCGTATTTGATCGTTTGCGCAGCGAGGGGCTGCAGGCAAGGCTGATTTTACAGATACACGATGAACTGATTGTGGAAGCCCCCGTTAAGGAAGCCGCCCTTGCAGCCGAGATATTAAAACAGGAGATGGAGCACGCGGCGGAGCTTTCGGTTCCGTTATTGGTGGATGCCCATACCGGAGACAACTGGTATACCGCCAAGGGATAACGCCGCACCGACTCAGCAATCAATAAAGGGGTATGGGAATGATAAAGCTATTGTTTGTGTGTACCGGCAACACCTGTCGCAGCCCCATGGCGCAGGGCTTGTGCCAAAAATATGTCACCGAAAACATGTTAATCGGTCAGTTTGCTTGTGCAAGCGCGGGGCTTGATGTTCACGAGGGCGCGCCGATAAGCGAAAACGCAGCGATTGTAATGAACGAAATCGGCATCAGCATGAACTCGCATAAAGCCAAAGGCATCCATGAAGAGATGATGAAGGAGGCCGACTACGTTTTTACCATGTCAACCACGCACCGCAATATTCTCGAGGCGATGTTCCCCAAGTACGCCTATAAGATTCAGGTTCTGGGGCACCCCATTTTTGACCCATACGGGCAAAATCTTGAGTTCTACCGTTTCTCGCGCGACAGCTTGCAGGATAAGGTGTACCGCGCATTGGATGAACTGGTAGAGCAGTTAGAAAAGCAGAAAGAGCGAGAGGAGGAAGAACAGCACAAAAACCAGCTGTTCAAAAACTATGGCGGATTCTATTGACCGAGAACGGGTGACAATCGTCCCGTTTGCGCCCGAGTATCTAGAGCAGGTGCACGCGCTGGAACGGGCGTGCTTTTCCACCCCCTGGAGCTATGACGGATTACTGGAGGAGCTTTCTAACCCCATGGCGGTGTTTCGGGTGGCGCTTGTCGGCGGCGAGGTGGCAGGCTACGTGGGCATGCACCACATCCTTGACGAGGGCTACATAACCAACATCGCGGTGGGCGAGCGCTTTCGCCGTCAGGGCGTAGGCAAACAGCTTATAGACACCCTGCTTACCTACGGAAAAGACAACGATTTAGCCTTTATCTCTCTTGAAGTTCGCGTCTCAAACGCAGACGCCATCGCGCTGTACCGCGCTGCGGAGTTTGACAGCGTGGGGATTCGTCCTGACTTTTATACCGGACCCACCGAGGACGCGCTGATTATGACGTATACGTTTTAACCCGTTAAATTCATGTGAAAGATTGAGATACACTATGATACTTCTTGCAATCGAATCCTCCTGCGATGAAACCGCCGCCGCCGTGGTAAAGGACGGGCGAACGGTGCTGTCCTCGGTAATCGCCTCGCAGGTAGAAGAACACCGCCTGTACGGCGGCGTGGTTCCCGAGATTGCGTCTCGCCGCCACGCGGAGGCGATTGTGGGCGTAACCGAGCAGGCGCTTAGCGACGCGCACACCACGCTTGACGACCTTGACGGTATTGCCGTGACCAGTGCGCCGGGACTGATTGGCGCATTGCTGGTAGGCGTGAACTTTGCAAAGGGGCTTGTGCTTGCCAAGAATAAACCGCTCATTCCCGTACACCATATTAAGGGGCATATCGCGGCAAACTATATCGCGCACCCGGAGCTTTCGCCGCCCTTTTTGTGCCTTGTGGCGTCGGGCGGGCACAGCCATATTATCGAGGTGCTTGATTACACCCGTTTTCGTGTGGTGGGACGCACCCGCGACGACGCGGCGGGCGAGGCGTTCGACAAAGCGGCGCGGGCGATGGGCTTTGCCTACCCCGGCGGCATGTATATCGATAAGGCCGCGGCAAAGGGGGACAAGACCGCCTATGCCCTGCCCCGCCCCAAGGTTGCGGGCAGTGAGTATGACCTGAGCTTTTCCGGACTAAAGACGGCGGTTATCAACCTTTTACACAACGCGCAGCAAAAGGGCGAGACGGTTCATATCGAGAACCTCGCAGCATCGTTTCAGGCGGCGGTGGTGGAGATACTTGTTACCCGTTTGATGGCAGCCTCCCACGACCTAGGTTATAAGACGGTTGCGGCGGCGGGCGGTGTTCTCGCAAACTCCGGTCTGCGGCAGGGGCTTACACAGGCATGCAAAGAGCAGGGTCTTTCGCTATACCTTCCTCCCCTCGACCTGTGCGGAGACAACGCCGCAATGATTGGCGCGCAGGGGTATTACGAATGTCTTTCGGGTAACACGGCGGGGCTTTCGCTCAACGCCCGCGCGGCGGTACCGGTGGACTGTTAGCCACAATCGGTATTCCTCCCTTAGATTCATACAATTAGTTTCTTTCGTGAGCAGGGTGTACCGCTGCTCACGTTTTTTTGTGTGGTACATCAGGAACACGCATTTTGCAAGATTTATTTCTCCGCGCGTCATTTTGACCCGTTTTTTCCGATTGCGTTTGCAGGAAAATTGTCATAATTTTAACACATCCGTCATTGACATCTTTTCAACGCTCCGATATAATGATATACGTGGGAGAATTGAGTGTTTTCATAAAACACGTTTATTGACGCTGGTTTTGGTGAAAATATCTTAGGTTAGTAGCAGTTTCTCCGATTTTGTTACTTTTTTTGTGCAGACATTCTGCAAGCATGTGATTATAACATTGCAAATCAAAAAATGGGAAAACATCTTTTTTTATGAAACTGCCCTGCTCCATTTTTTCATTTTGGCTGCTTAAGACGCGCTTTGGGGCGCGACCAACGCGATGTAGTACAGCTTATACGGCACTTAGCTTTTTCCCATAACCACATAGATTTTTGAAAGGAGATAAACAATGACGAACAACAAACATGTGTTAAGCTGGATTGAAGAGATGAAAGCCTTAACAAAGCCCGACAGCATCGTATGGATCGATGGCAGCGAGGAGCAGCTTGCTGCTCTGTACGAAGAGACCCTTAAAAATGGTGAGCTACAGAAGCTCAACGAGGAAAAACTGCCCGATTGCTACATTCACCGCACCGCCATTAATGACGTAGCGCGTGTAGAACATCGCACCTTTATCTGCTCCCGTGACAAAGAGGATGCAGGCCCCACCAACAACTGGATGGATCCTCAGGAGGCTTACACCCTGATGCGTGGTCTGTTTGACGGCGCAATGAAGGGTCGCACCATGTATGTCATCCCCTACTGCATGGGTCCCATCGGCTCTCCGCTTTCTAAGGTCGGCATAGAACTGACCGACTCGATCTATGTTGTGCTGAACATGGATATTATGACCCGTATGGGTAAGAAGGCACTGGATCAGCTTGGCGATTCCAACGACTTTGTGCGCGGTCTGCACGGCAAAAAGGATATTGACGAAGAGAACAGGTATATCATGCACTTCCCCGAGGACAATGCCATCTGGTCCATTAACTCGGGCTACGGCGGCAACGTGCTGCTCGGTAAAAAGTGCTTTGCACTTCGCATCGCATCCTACCAGGGCAAGAACGAGGGCTGGATGGCAGAGCATATGCTCATTCTCGGTCTTGAGAACCCCAAGGGTGAGGTCACTTACATCGCGGCGGCGTTCCCCTCTGCTTGCGGAAAAACCAACCTTGCAATGCTCATTCCGCCCGAGGAATTCACCAAAAAGGGCTACAAGGTCTGGACGGTTGGCGACGATATCGCGTGGCTGCGCCCCGGCAAGGACGGCAGACTGTGGGCTATTAACCCAGAGGCAGGCTTCTTTGGCGTTGCGCCTGGCACCAACATGAAATCCAATCCCAACGCACTGCTCTCTACCAAGAAGGGCACCATCTTCACCAACGTGGTACACAACCTTGACGATAACACCGTTTGGTGGGAGGGTCTGGACAAGAACCCGCCTAAGAACGCGATTGACTGGAAGGGCAACAAGTGGGACAGCGAGTCCGGCGAGAAGGGTGCTCATCCCAACAGCCGCTTTACCGCACCCGCAAGAAACTGCCCCTGCATCAGCAGCGAGTTTGAGAATCCCGCAGGTGTGCCGATTAGCGCCATCGTATTCGGCGGACGCCGCGCGAAGACCGCTCCGCTGGTTTACCAGGCATATGACTGGAACCACGGCGTATTCGTAGGCTCGATCATGGCATCTGAGACCACCGCTGCCGCGACCGGCGCCGTTGGCGTTGTACGCCGCGACCCCATGGCGATGCTGCCCTTCTGCGGCTACCACATGGGCGACTACTTTACACACTGGATCGAGATGGGCGAGAAGCTCGGCGACAAGGCGCCCAAGATCTTTAACGTAAACTGGTTTAGAACCGACGATGAAGGTCACTTCATCTGGCCGGGATTCGGCGACAACATGCGTGTGCTTGAGTGGATTGTTGACCGCTGCGAAGGCAAAACCGACGCGGTAGACACCCCCATCGGATACGAGCCCAAGCCCGAAGCCATCAACATCGAGGGACTTGATATCGACCTTGCTACGGTTACCGAGCTGCTGAGCGTTGACGTAAACCTGTGGAAGGAAGAGGCCAAGGGCATCCACGAGTTCTACGGCAAGTTTGGCGACAGACTGCCCAAGGAGCTTGCCGACCAGCTCGCGGCTCTTGAGAAGAGACTGGGTTAATCTATTACAAGAATTTGCGGTATATAGACACAGGGGGGCGTTTCGTAATGAAACGCCCCCCTGTGTTCTTTTCCCCACAAGTAATGTCTTATAATATATAAAGAGTAACTTCCCCGCAAAAAAACAACCCTCCCTGAAAAAAATTTTAGCGGAGGGTTGACCTTATGTATAGTCGATTTGATATATTACACCGCAAACGGGTCATCCCCGGGGTCTGGGTTCCACACGTACTCGATGTAGGTGGCAATCTGGTACGCCTTATCCATGTTCACTGAATCGGAGACAAAGCCCAGTGTCATATCCATGCCCGCCGTCACGCCGGAGGAGGTGTAAAACTTGCCGTCGGTCACCCACCGAGCACTTCTTTGCCAGTTCACATCCGCGTTGTTTTCCGCCACCCAGTCAAACAGCTGCTTGTTGGTGGTCGCCTTTTTCATATCAAGCACGCCGGTTTTGGCAAGCAATGCGCTGCCCGTGCACACGGTAAGGCAGCAGCAGGCGTCCTCGGCAAGTGCGCGCAAGCGGGCTAAGAACGCTTCGTCCTGCATCAGCGCACGCGCCCCATACCCGCCCGGGATAAACAGCACGCCCTCGGGCTGTATCTCGGCAAGTGGTGCTGTCATAACCCGCACCCCGTGGGCACTTTTCACCATTCCCCCGCTTGGGGAGTAATAGTGCAGTGAAAAATCCTCCACCTCGCCCAAAATCTCTGCCGGACCAAAGGCGTCGAGCGTCTCAAACTCATCGTATAGCAGTATATTTATGTCCATGTATGTACCCCCTTCTCTTATTCACACATCACTAGACTTGCCCGCATAATCTCGCATCGCACGGGTTCACCCAGCGTAAGCTCCTGCGTTTGCCCCGTAAAACAAAACCCATTCTTTATGTAAAAGCGTTTCGCCCGCTGGTTATTCTCTAACACATCCAGCACACAGTGGGTAAACCCTTCCGCGCGAAGATGGATTAATGCCGCATCCAACAACGCCTGCCCTACCCCTTTGCCAAACCAATCGGGATGCGTGTAAATGGCGACGATTTCGCCGTCGTCGGGATATGCCATACCCTTTGACCGCCGCGTCAGCACCGCGCCTATCGTCTGCTTTGCGCAACACGCAACAAACGCGTGCAGCTGCTTTGCGGGCAGCTCGTCGGTAAACGGCTGTACCCATCGGTCATCAGAAATCTGACTGAGATATGCGGCATCCACCATGCCCTGATATGCCGCTTTCCAGCTCCTAGCAAACACCCTGCTTATGTCGACTATGTCCGCAAGCTTAGCGGGGCGAACCGTGATGTCTGTCATCGGATTGTCTCCTCCGTCATTCTTTACAACTCATCCCAGCGCAGCCCCATCACCCCTGCCACATGGGCAGTCAATACGGGCTGTACCGTCGGGTAGGTCCAGCGCGGGGGTGCACCTTCGTGCAGCTCCACCCGCTCAATCTCAAAGTCGGGCAGGGTGCCAAAGCGGGTGATCTCGGCATAGTACAGCATCCCGTAGGTTTCGGGCAGCGCGCCGGTATCGTCGGTGACCGAATAGGGGCAGATGCGCCGCAGCGAAAACTCCGCCGCACCCGTTTCTTCAAACAGCTCACGGCGCGCGGTATCGTCGATGTCCTCCCCCGGTTCGCGGTGTCCGCCGGGGCATTCCAGCGTGTCACGTTCCTTGTGCTTACAATACACCCAGCTGCCCTGTGCGCGGCAGACTATTACGGCATACTTAAACTCTTTGCCCTCCACCTGCTCGTGAAACCAGACATGAAGCATCTGCCCGTCACCTCACTTTATGCAATAATCCAGCCGAACAAACTGTTTTGCATTAGGCAAGGGAATGGTTGCCCGCAATACGCAGTCATATCCGATTTGCTGCATCGCCGCCGATAAGGCATGCTCGTCAATGTCACTGTGCAAAGCGCCGATTTCGTCAAATACGTGTGTATACGGCGACTGCGATACAAACTGCTCGCCGAGGTTCTGCTGAATTACGCACGAAACATAGCGTGGTCGCGCGTTTGCGATATGGCTTGTAAACCTGTTTCGCCCAATGTACTCGATAAACAGGTTTGCAATGATAAGCTCCGCCCCCGGCAGGCAAGCGTCGGGTTGCGAAAGGTCGCACCGCACAAGCTGCAGCCGATCGCCCAGCTGTGCATACCGCTCCCTGCAGGCCGCAAGGTATTCGGCGTTGATGTCCACCCCATACACCGTTTTCAATCCGGTCGCCGGAACGTGCTCCAGCCCGTTGCCCCCGGCTATGCCTAGAATTGCTGCGGTCGTCACCGGGTAATCGCTAAGCTGGGCGCACAGAATTTCGCTGAGCTGTTGCAGCTGAAACACCTCGTCAAGGCTCATGTGCGCCTCGTAATCAGAGAGCGATATCTTCTCCCATGGATGCATACTCTGTTCCCCCTTCGATGTCCGTGCAAATTTTACTTCGCCGCGTACTGCTTAACTGCCTCGTCATAAAACTCCTTTGTGTGCTCGTCAAAGCACACCAGCATCACGCGGTGCAGCATGGTGTCTTCCGCCAAAAATGCAAGGATTGCATTGACCGCAATCGGGGCGGCCAGCGCAAGCGGAAAGTGGTAAACCCCGGTGCTGATTGATGCAAACGCCACCGTACGGCAACCGTGCAGCGAGGCAAGCGCAAGGCTTTCGCGGTAACAGCTTGCAAGCAGCGTCGACTCCCCGTGCTCACCTCCGCGCCAGATTGGCCCCGGGGTGTGTATGACAAACCGCGCGGGCAGCTTGTAGCCCTGCGTCAGCTTTGCCTTGCCCGTTTCGCAGCCGCCCAGCGTTTTGCACTCGGCAAGCAGCTCGGGGCCCGCCGCTGCGTGAATGGCGCCGTCCACCCCGCCGCCACCCAGCAGCGTGGTGTTTGCGGCGTTAACGATGGCATCCGCCTTAATCGTTGTGATATCGCCCTTGATGATCTCAAGCTTCACCCGTTATCCCCCTCGTTTCATCGGTGTGTACCGTATCCCGTCTTGCAGCTGCTCGCAGTCAGTGGTCACAAACCCAAGCCGTTTGTAAATCTCAACCGCATACGGCGATGAATTGACCGTAACGGTAGTATGCCCGCTTGTCGCTGTCTCTACCAGGCGGCGAGCTATCCCTTTTTTGTGATGCCGCTTTTCCACAAACAGCAGGCTGATGTGCCCATGCACAGCATGTTCTGTAGCCTTCCCAGTTTGTGGGCGCAACGCGACCACGCCAACAACCGCTCCGTCCTCCTGCGCGTACCACAGGGCTATCTCTCCATCCCGTATGCGCTTTTCCATCGCGTCATGTTCTATAAACTCATGAAACGTGGCGACGCCCTGCTCGCTGTAATCGGGTGCTTCAAACTCCAAAAACACCCGCCACACCAAATCGAGCGCTTCTTTAAGCCGTTGCGGCTCCATTTCGCGAATGGTCATACTGGATTGCCCCCTTTTGACTATCACACAGCACCTATTCATCCGCCGCATGATTAAAAGAACGTAAGCTGGCTATTTTCGTAACCCAGCTTGTATGCCCCGATGATATCCTTCATCCGGTATAACAGCCCAAGCTGCCGGCACTCCTGCGTAAACACTTCCCACAACGCCTTTGCCCGCGGGCTTTGGCAGGCGTAGCGCTCGCCGAATTGCGCCTCGTACTTTGCGCGCAGCCCCTGCCCGGCAAAGCGGGTATCGAGATTGTTTAAAAAATGCTCCCGCTGGTTTGCGCGCAGGGTGACGCCAAAAAACGGGTACACAAACCGCGCGCCGTTTTCCTTTGCAGCGCGCACCACCGAGAGCACGTTTTGGTCGCTGTCCTCGATAAACGGCAAAACCGGCATTAGCAGCACCCCGGCAAATAACCCCGCGTCGGCCAGTGCCCGCACAGCGCGTAGCCGTTCTGTCGCAGGCGGGGCAAACGGCTCCACCTTGCTGCACAGCGCGTCGTCGCTAGTCGTCACCGTCATCTTTACAATCACCGGCGAATTCTTGGCAATGTCACGCAGGATGTCGGCATCCCGAGCGACAAGCGGGCTTTTGGTTGCTATCGCCGTACCAAAGCCGTATGCGTCGATTAGCTCCAGTGCATGGCGGGTAAGCAGCAGTTCGCGCTCAAACGGGTTGTAGGGGTCGCTCATCGCGCCCATGCCCACAACACCTGTTTTCACCTTGCGCTGCAGGTCGTTTCGCAGGATGGTAAGCGCGTCCTGCTTTGCGCGAACGCGGTCAAACTCCTCCACCCGGTAGCAGTCGCTGCGGCTGTCGCAGTAGATGCAGCCGTGGCAGCAACCCTTGTAGATATTCATGTTATAGTCGGTTCCAAACCATGTGGTATCCTTTGTTCGGGATACGATGGTTTTTGCGGGTATATACTCCATACGGTTCCCCTAAACTACGGTTTTCAGCACGGTCATCTGCCCCGCAAGGCGGTAGTTGCCAAGACCGGCGGGCACAAACAGGCTGTCTCCTTTTTTTATGGCGATATGCTGTTCGGCGTTTTCTGCCACCCCTTCCCCTGCCAAGCACAACAGGGAGTGAAACGAGGTGTCGTCCGCGCACAGCGAAGCGTAAGAGTTTATCCTAAGCTCATGCACCGTAAAATAATCGCACCGCGCAAGCCGCCGTGTCTGATAGCCGTCCAGTACGGTGTAAGCCTGCTCGGCTATACTAGACGGGGCAAACGGTCTAGTGATGGTGACATCCAGCGCCTTTTGCACATTCAACTCGCGGGGCTTTCCGTCCGCGTCCGGGCGGTTGTAGTCATACACCCGGTAGGTGAGGTTGGAGCTTTGCTGAATCTCCGCAAGCAAGATCCCTTCGCCGATGGCGTGAATGGTTCCCGCGTCGATAAACAGCACATCCCCCTGTTTGACGGGCACGGCGTTTAGTGCCGATTCCAGCTCGCCGCTTTGGATGAGCTCGGCAAACCGCTGCTTGGTAATCTCCTTTGCAAAGCCGTAATACAGTGTGGCATGCGGCTTGCAGTCTACTACATACCACATCTCGGTTTTGCCGCAGCCGCCCTCAACGCGCGACGCATATTTGTCGTTTGGGTGCACCTGTATCGAAAGGCGTTGCTGCGCGTCAATGAGCTTTATCAGCACCGGAACAAACGCAAACTGCTCGCAGTTTGTACCCAGTACGGCGTTTCCCTGCTCGATGAGATATCGGCTAAGCGGCATGCCGTCGTACTGCCCGCCGTCGATAAGGCTCTCGCCGTCGGGGTGGCACGAAAGCTCCCAGCTTTCCGCCACCCGCGCTAGCTGCGTCTGTTTGCCAAACCGCTCCTTTAACGCGGTGCCGCCCCAGATGTAATCCTTTAGTGCGGGGGTCAGCTTTTGTATGCGCATATCGTTTCTCCTTATGTAAAGCTATACAGCATCCGTCTTTCGGCTGCTGTATAGCAGGCAATCCCACTCGGGGCTATGTGATGCCATTATACTACATTTACCATCGCGGCGTAAAGAACCGCCTGTGTCCGCGCTTGTTTTTTAATGGTTGGGTATATGAGACGGACGCGCAATACGTACCCTACGTCCATGCCCAATGTCAATAGGTTGGTGATGCGGGCGATTACTAATCGCCCCTACGACCTTGGGAATACGCTGAAACCAACAAAACGGATGATTATCCGAATACGGAGCTTTCGCTTTCCGCGTTTTACAAACCTACCGGCCGGTAATCAGATGATGGGCACACAGATTTCGCATAGGTTTTGCTCCACCAGCTCTAACGCGTACCGCTCTATTACCGGTCGCGCTTCATCCGGTATACACCCGCTTTCGGCTACCGCGGGAAAGATTGCCGCCCAGGCGTTGCGTACCGCTTCGGCAGTGTGCTGAAGGGTAAAAACCGCATACCTTCCACCCGCTATCTCGCCATACCGCATCGTGTCGTCCTTTACAACGGGTTCCTCTTCAAGAGCGATACATGCGTCGTAGCGGCACTCCTCGGGCGGTGTTGTTTGCGGGTTGTCCTGCGCAATGCCGAATATCACCGCCTTACTGCTTAAAATGTTGTTGGCTTTCGCCCACTGTTTAAGTTGCTCCATCGTCCGGGTATTTTCCTCACCGTAAGCGCCTGTTTGACGGATGTACGCAATGGGGCAGGTGGGGATCGTTTCAATTGTCATCTTCATGTTCAGGTATCCTCATTCCTCAGAGTGTGACCGGTCCTTTCTCAACATACATTGATATAAAAAGAAATGCAATCTATTTTTTAAAAACGCCTAGTAGGGGACGGCGTCCTCAATGTCCCATGGCGGCGTTGTGGCACACCGCGGACGCGCGATGCGCGCCCCTACGTCCATGCCCAATGCCAAGAGGTTGGTCATGCGGGCGATTGCTAATCGCCCCTACGGCTGGTTATGTGATGCGCCGAAAATCGAAGGTTTTCCAAACGCCAACCAACGGTTAACGATGCGAAAGCTAAAATAGAACCGAAAACCGAAGGTTTTCCAAACGCCAACCAACGGTTGGCGATGCGATGTGTAGGGGGACGGCGTCCCCGACGTCCCGTTACGATATTGCGGTAAAATGCGGGCGCGTAGTGCGCGCATACGAACAATTAAATGCGCACAAAAACCGGGGCGGATTATTCCTCCGCCCCGGCTTGGTATGGCTCTTGCTATTGTGTGCCTGTTGTAACCTGCTCGTCGGGCAGGGTCACCGTTTTGTTGCCCTCGGTGTATGCAATGCCCTGCACATAGCCGCTTTCGTCAAGAGTTACACGCAACGCCCCTTTGATGCTGCCGCCCACATAGTCGCGCAAAAACGCGCTCTGCTCGGTAATCGGCTCGGGGGGCTGTTCCGGCTCGTCCGCCGCCTGCGCTTTGCCCGATGCGGTGTAATCGAGCACCGCCATATACAGGATGCGCGCCGTGTTTTTAAGCGCAACCTCCCGCGAACGGTTGACGATGTTGATGAGGCAGCCCAGCATCACCCCCACCACCACAAGCAGGATTAGCGTAACCGTCATCAGCTCAAACAGTTTGAGCTTGTCGTGGTCGGTGCGCTGGAATGCCGTAATCTTTTCAAGCACCATGTTTCTAGCCCCTTGTAATTGCCTTGTTTGTAATAATGCGGTATGTTTACCCTTTAAGACAGCCCCGGCAGTATACCGGGGCTGAATGCTTTTCCAGTAATATATTACACCTACGCTTAATCTGGGTCTCAGTCGCCTGCGGGAGCGGCGTCGGTGATAGTACCCGCCGGGAAGGTCGCAGTATAGCCATTATTGGTATATATTAAAGTAGTAATGGTTCCGTTCGCGTTAATCGTCGGCGCAGTTAAAGTTCCCGTTGGTGCGTTCTCCAAATATCCTTGTGTCTTTAAATTGTCAAGTGTAGGTACTACGAATCCAGCACCACCAACAGCCTTATTCTCTATAGCTACCTGCTGAGTCACATACGCCTGCGCCGCGGTATATACGGTCTTAGCCTCAGCCAATACCGCCGCTCTTCTTGCGTTATTGATAAACCCAATCATCGACGGTACAAGGATGGCAATTAGGATACCGAGGATTGCGATAACCACGATTAGCTCTATCAGCGTAAAGCCGCGGTTTTTCTTGGCTACCAGTGCGCACAGTTTTGTAAACATAAATTTACCCTCCATCATTTTATCTTCTTTGCTCCGGTGTACCCAACCGGTCTTATTCGCGTTATTCCTGCAAACCGTTTTTTTAGACACCCTTCATTAAAAATAATCCAATTTTTTCAGCGATTTCCTTACTGTTGGATGTACCCCCGCGCGGCGGGTGGCGTTTGCACCCGAGTGCTGACCCCGTTGCGGTGATTATACTCCCCTATGTCATGTAATGTCAAAGCATGGCGCGGCAAACCGAACCCGCGCGAAGGGCGTTTTTTTACGCCGTCGTTTTTTCATGGAAAAAGACAAAGAAACAATGAATTGTTCCTCCCTTTTCGGGCGGTTATCGACAGTTTTACCATTGACAAAGACTTACAGCAGGAATATTATATATAATATATACAGTATATTCAGGTTTTGCCCTATCAACATGTTGTGCATTTGGGCGGGCTTTTTCGGCGGGCACGGGGGAACAAATGTTGTGGACTCGCTGTTTTTTGCCGTTTGTACTGTAACCGGAGGGGGAATATTTCGCCGGTCGGGCGCGCCGTTTTCGCGCGTGGTTCGACTGTTTCCGAGGGGGAACGCGCGATTTTTCTCTCGTCTAATTCTTTGTGCCCGATAAATTCTCGGCACGGAAAGGCGTGGGACATTGCTATGCTTACTCAAATTACCAAGCGAGACAGGAGCACCGTACCGTTTAAGCGCGAGAAGATCGTTCTTGCCATCTTTCGGGCAGCCAATGCCGTAGGGGGGGACGATTTTACCACCTCCCAGCAGCTTGCCGACGAGGTGGTGCGCCTTGCCGAGCAGCGGTACCCCGACGGCATTGCCGAGGTAGAGGGCATACAGGACCTTGTGGAAAAGGTGCTGATAGAAGCCGGGCACGCCAAAACCGCCAAGGCGTACATCCTGTACCGCGAAAAACGGCGCGCGTCCCGCGAAAGCAACGCCTTAATCGGCGCAACCATCAGCATGTTTACCGAGTACCTAAACGACCGCGATTGGCAGATTAACGAAAACGCCAACACGCAAAAATCAATAAACGGCTTAAACAACTACGTGCGCGAGGCGTTTACCAAAAGCTACTGGCTGCACGAGGTATACACCGATGATATCCGCAATGCGCACCTGTCCGGCGACCTGCACATCCACGACCTGGGCTTTTTCGGCCCCTACTGCGCGGGCTGGGATCTGCGCCAGATTTTAACCAGCGGCTTCGGCGGCGTGTCGGGCAAGGTGGAGTCTCGCCCCGCAAAGCATCTGCGCTCGTTTTTAGGTCAGGTGGCAAACTCCACCTTTACCACCCAGGGCGAAAGCGCGGGCGCACAGGCGTGGTCGTCGTTTGATACCTACTGCGCCCCCTTCATTCGCTACGATAACATGGACTACGCGGCGGTGCGTCAGGCATTGCAGGAGTTTGTGTTTAACCTAAACGTCCCCACCCGCGTGGGCTTTCAGTGCCCGTTTTCCAACCTCACCTTCGACATTATTCCCCCGCGCACCCTGCGCGACCAAAACGTGGTTGTGGGCGGCGAGATGAAAAACGAAACCTACGGCGAGTTCCAAAAGGAGATGGACCTGTTTAACATCGCGTTTTGCGATGTGATGATGGAGGGCGACCTCAAAGGGCGGGTGTTTACCTTCCCCATCCCCACCATCAACGTCACCAAGGATTTTGCGTGGGACAGCCCCGTGGTGGAAAAGTTTATGGAGATCACCTGCCGCTACGGCATCCCCTACTTCTCCAACTACATCAACTCCGACCTTTCGCCCGAGGATGCGCTTTCGATGTGCTGCCGCCTTCGGCTGGACACCAGCGAGCTGCGCAAGCGCGGCGGCGGACTGTTCGGTTCCAACCCCTTAACCGGCTCCATCGGCGTAGTGACGGTGAATCTGCCCCGCCTTGCCTATCTCTCCAAAACCGAGCCGGAGTTCTTTACCCGCCTGTGGCAGCAGATGAACATCGCCAAAAACAGTCTGGAGATAAAGCGCAAGGTTATAGAAGAGCAAACCGCCCGCGGGTTGTACCCGTACTCCGCCAACTATCTAAAGGATGTAAAGGCGCGCACGGGCAGCTACTGGAATAACCACTTTAACACCATTGGCCTGATTGGCATGAACGAGGCGTGCCGCAACCTGCTGGGCACCGATTACGACCTGACCACACGCGAGGGGCAGGCGTTTGCCGTAAGAACGCTTGACTATATGCGCAGCGTGATTAAGGACATTCAGGACGAAACGGGGCACTACTATAACCTGGAGGCAACCCCCGCCGAGGGCACAAGCTACCGCCTTGCCAAAAAGGATATCGAACGGTACCCCGCCATCTTAACGGCCGGCGATACGGTGCCATACTATACAAACTCGACGCAGCTGCCCGTGGGCTACACCGACGATATCTTTGAGACGTTGGAGCTGCAGGATGAGTTGCAGTCGATGTACACCGGCGGCACGGTGCTGCACCTGTACCTAGGCGAGGAGATTAAGGACACCGCCGCGGCAAAGAGCCTGTTGCGCAAGGCGTTTACCCGTTACAAGCTGCCCTACCTGTCGCTTACCCCAACCTTCTCGGTATGCAGTGACCACGGCTACATTGCGGGCGAACACTTCACCTGCCCCGAGTGTGGGCAAAAAGCCGAGGTTTGGTCGCGCGTAGTGGGCTACCTAAGACCGGTGCAGAACTTTAACACCGGCAAGCGCGCCGAATACGCCGAGCGCAAAAAGTATGTAATGCCCGACGAAGCGTTTGAAGAGCGTTATTCCGTTCGCGAGGAAGCGGTGGTATGAGGTTTGCGGGGCTTGTAAAAAGCTCGCTGGTGGATTACCCGGGGCTTGTGAGCTGCGTGCTGTTTGTGCCCGGCTGTAACCTCGACTGCTTTTACTGCCACAACCGTCCGCTGATAGAGGGCAAACTGCCCCTGCTCGACCAGAGTATGATTACCGAGTTTTTAAAAAAACGTGCGGGGCTGCTGGACGGCGTTGTGCTCACCGGCGGCGAACCGACACAATACCCCGGGCTGGAGGAGACCGCCGGGTGGATAAAACACTTAGGCTACCGCGTTAAGCTCGACACCAACGGCGTAAATCCCGATGTCGTCGGCCGTCTGCTGCAACTAGGGCTGTGCGACTATGTGGCGGTAGACTACAAGGCGCCCGCCGCGCGCTATAAAGAGTTGTGCGGCGAGGGTGCGGACGCGGATAAGGTGCTGCAAACCATCCGCCTGCTCGCGCAAAGCGGCATCGCCTTTGAGGTGCGTACCACCGTCGTGCCCCAGCTGTCCATAACGGACCTTGCGCAGATGGCACACGAGCTGCCCATTCTGCCCCGATACGTGCTAAATCGCTACCGCGTGCCCGACGTTTACCCCGCCCGCGAAGCACCCCGCATTACACAGCGCGCGTATACCCAAGGCGAGATTACCGCGTTTGCCGAGGCACTGCGGGAGATACAGCCGAATACGGTTTCATAACGACCTTCCATTAACACAAAACACAGGAGGCGGTGCCCAAACCGGCACCGCCTCCTGTGTTTATCCCTGTCTATTATGTAACGATATACTCGAGGATGTCTTTGTTAACGATGTTTGACGCCTTTTCAAACACAAAGTGGTCGGCGCCGTCAATAATCAAAAGCTGTGCGCCCTCTATCGCGTCGGCGATCTGGCACAGGTGGTTATACTTAATCATGTCGCGCTGTCCGCCAATAATCAGCGTCGGCACGCGGATGCCCGAGATATCCCGCACCCGCAGCTTGGGGTAGGAGACCATCAGGTTTAGTATCTGCGCCTTCTGCCTTGCTTTTTCGTCAAACAGCCCAATAAACCGGCACGCCGCGTAGCCCAGTACAATGGGCAGCTGAATAACCCATTTAACCCCCTGCGGGTTTAGGTTTGGCCCCGCCGCAATCAGCTTGTGTATCCGCGACTGGTTTTGCCGCGCCATCTCAATGGCGACGTTGCCGCCGTCCGAAAACCCGATGATAACCGCCGTCTCAAGCCCTAGGTCGTCAAGTACGGCAAAGGTGTCTTGTGCCATCTGCTCGATGGTAAGCGGCGCGGTGCCGAAAGTGGATTTTCCGTGCCCGCGGCTGTCCACCGTTATGGTGAGGTGGCGGTGGGAAAAGTCATAAATCTGCTTGTCAAAGCAGTGCCTGTCCTCGCCGTTGCCGTGCAAAAGAATCAACGCCGGCTCGCCCGCTCCGTAGCATTTGTAGTAGATCTGTGCTCCGCCCGATTGCGCGTAGCCTGTGGTATGTGCTGTAACCAAGATTAACTGCCTCCGATGTAATATTATGTTAAGCTATTGCTTATTGTATAATTTGCCCTGCCACAGCCCCTGCTCCGCCAGCGCCTTATCGATGCCGCCCAGCACCGCAACCTTGTCCATGCTCCACAGCGGGGCAAGCAGGGTATCGCGTGCGCCGTCGCCCGTAACGCGCTCTATCACGGTCATTGGCGGTAAAACGGCAAGCTGTGCGCACACGGTATCGATGTAAGCCTGCCGTGTCATGGGGGTAACCTCGCCGCGCCGGTAGCTCTCGGCAAGCGGGGTATCCCTCAGGATGTGCAGCAGATGCAGCTTTACGGCGTGGGGGTGCAGGCTTGCCACCGCGCGTGCGGTTTCTATCATATCCTCCGGCGTCTCGCCCGGCAGCCCATTGATTAGATGGATGCACACACGAATGCCCTTTTCTTTTAAGCGATGGTAGCTATCTATAAACTCTTTGTAATTATGCCCCCTGTTAATACGCTGTGCAGTATGGTCGTGTACCGTTTGCAGCCCAAGCTCCACCGTCAGGTAGGTTTGCCTAGAGAGCTGCGCAAGGTACTCCGTCACGTCGTCTGGCAGAGCATCGCACCGTGTAGCGACCGAAAGCCCGCATACGCCGGGAACCATAAGCGCTGTTTCGTACAGCGCGGTCAGTACGGGCAGCGGGGCGTAGGTGTTGGTGTGCGCCTGAAAGTAGGCAATCACCTGCGCGTCCTGCCATCTGCTGCGAATGCGCGCAAGCTCGCCGGTAATCTGGCTGCGGATATCCAGTGCACCTCGTGTAAACTCCGACCCGCCTGCGCGGCAGAACACGCACCCGCCGCTGCCCTTGGTGCCGTCAATGTTCGGGCAGGTAAGCCCCGCATCGATTACCGCCTTGAACACGCGGTGTGAAAACCGGCGCGAAAGATGATAGCGCAGGGTGTGGTAGCGCTTATTGTCGTCGCTGTAGACAAATGGGTTTTGCATCGGTATCCCGTTTCTTTCGTCGCTTTGTCGGTACCGGCAGATGCCGCCGTTTACCCAATAGTCCTTATCATATCAGATTACCTTGTAAAAGTAAAGCCGCAGAAAGAGCCGCCGTTTCAGAGGTTTTTCCCTTACACGGCGGCGTCTTTCCTGTCTGTTTTCGGTTTGGACGAAAAAGACAAGCTATATTATATAGTTTAGTGGAGAGCAGAAAGAATTAGAGCGGTCATGCCGTCGCAGTTTACGGTCTGCTCGCCCTTTCGGGCGATGTCCGCGGTGCGCGCGCCGTCCTTTAGTACCGACGCAACTGCGTCCTCAATCGCCTGTGCCTCGTCGGCAAGCCCGAGCGACAGCCGCAGCATCAGCGCGCACGAAAGGATGGTGGCGATGGGGTTTGCGACGCCCTTGCCCGCAATGTCGGGCGCGGAGCCGTGAATCGGCTCGTACATGCCGCGTGTGCCGTCGCCGAGTGACGCACTCGAGAGCAGCCCAATCGAGCCGGTGAGCATCGACGCCTCGTCGGATAGGATATCGCCGAACAGGTTGCTGGTTACCACCACGTCAAACTGCGACGGGTTGCGAATCAGCTGCATCGCGGCGTTATCCACCAGCATATCGGTGCAGGTCACGTCGGGGTAATCCTTTGCAACCGCGTGCACCACCTCACGCCACAGGCGGGAGCTTTCGAGCACATTTGCCTTGTCTACGCTGATAACCTGCTTCTTGCGCTTTCTCGCCAAATCAAACGCCACCTTAGCAATGCGGCGGATTTCGGTTACGTTGTATGCCTCGGTGTCAAAGGCCTCCTCGCCGCCTTCGCTTACGCGCCTGCCGCGCTCGCCAAAATAGATGCCGCCCGTCAGCTCGCGGATAATCACAAGGTCAATGCCGCCGCCCGCAATGTCGGTGCGCAGGGGGCAGGCGGAAGCGAGTGCCTCAAACAACTGCGCAGGGCGGATGTTTGCGTACAGTCCCAGCGCCTTGCGAATACCAAGGAGTGCTGCCTCGGGACGAAGATGTCCGGGCAGGGTGTCCCACTTCGGACCGCCCACAGCGCCCAGCAGCACGCTGTCGCTTGCAAGGCAGCCGTCTACCGTTTCCTTTGGTAGCGGGTTGCCCGTTGCGTCGTAGGCTACGCCGCCCATCAAGTATTTTTTGAAGGTGAAGGTGTGCCCGTACTTTGCGCCCACCGCCTCCATCACGCGGATGGAAGCCTGCACAATTTCGGGGCCGATGCCGTCGCCTTCGATAACCGCTATATTATAGTTCATATCCATTCCCATGCCTTTCCTGATATCGATACGCTCTATCTTAGCTTCCCTTGGCAAGCGATTTTAACAACCCGCCCGCCGCTACGATGTTCTGCAAAAATGCGGGGAACGGCTGAAAGGTGACGGTTGCGCCCTTGGTATGGTTCGTCAACTCTCCCTTGTCAAAATCAATGCTCACCTTGTCGCCCTCGTCGATGTCCGCGTCGCACTCGATAATAGGCAACCCGATGTTAATGGCGTTGCGGTAGAAGATGCGCGCAAAGCTCTTTGCCACCACGCAGGAGATGCCGCTGGTTTTAATGGCAAGGGGGGCGTGCTCGCGGGAGGAGCCGCAGCCGAAGTTTGCGCCGCCAACCATCACGTCGCCTTCCTTTACACGGCTAACAAAGGTCTTGTCAAGGTCCTCCATGCAGTGGGCGGCAAGCTCCTTGGGGTCGGAGGTGTTGAGGTAGCGCGCGGGGATGATGACGTCGGTATCGACGTTATCGCCGTATTTTATCACGGTCGCGTTTGTGATCATAGCTATCCAGTTCCTTTCAATCGGGTCGGTGCGCGTGTGGGTACGCGCAAAGACCATGATGTATCGTACTGCCCGTTATTACAACGCTTCGGATTAAATGCCCTCGGGGGACGCAATCTTACCGGCAATCGCAGACGCCGCCGCAACGGCGGGGCTTGCCAGGTACACCTCGCTCTTGGGGTGACCCATGCGCCCGATGAAGTTGCGGTTGGTGGTTGCCACACAGCGCTCGCCCTCGGCAAGAATACCCATGTGTCCGCCCAGGCAGGGCCCGCAGGTGGGGGTGCTTACGATGCAGCCCGCTTCGATAAAGTCTTTGAGCAGCCCTTCCTCCATCGCCTGCAGGTAAATCTTCTGCGTTGCGGGAATAACGATGGTTCTCACGTTTTTATCAACACGCCTGCCCTTAAGGATGGCGGCGGCTTCGTGCATATCGGATAATCTGCCGTTGGTGCAGGAGCCGATGACCACCTGGTCAATGGCAACCTCGCCCGCCTCATCCACCGTTTTGGTGTTGCTGGGCAGATGGGGGAACGCCACAGTGGGGCGTATGGCCGAAAGGTCGATGTCATACACCGCGTCATAGGGTGCATCCTCGTCCGCCGCAAAGATGACGGGCCCACGGTCGCTGTGCTCGGCGATGTAAGCCAGTGTGACCTCATCCACGGGGAAGATGCCGTTCTTGCCGCCCGCCTCAATCGCCATATTGGCAACACACAGGCGGTCGTCAATCGTCAGGTTCTTTACGCCGTCGCCCGCAAACTCCATCGACTTATACAGCGCGCCGTCCACACCGATCATTCCGATGATGTGCAAAATCAAATCCTTGCCCGAAACGTGCTTGTTAAAGCGACCCGTCAGGTTAAACTGAATGGCGCCGGGCACCTTAAACCACGCCTTGCCGTACGCCATGCCCGCCGCCATATCGGTAGAGCCGACGCCGGTACTAAATGCGCCCAGTGCGCCGTAGGTGCAGGTATGGCTGTCTGCGCCGATGATGACATCGCCCGCGACGACCAGCCCTTTTTCGGGCAGCAGCGCATGCTCTACGCCCATCTCGCCTACGTCAAAGAAGTTCTGTATGCCCTTTTCGCGGGCAAACAGGCGCACCTGCTTGCTCTGCTCGGCGGCCTTAATGTCCTTGTTGGGGGTAAAGTGGTCCAGCACCAGCGCAATCTTGCTTTGGCTAAACACCTCGCCGCAGCCCGCCTTTTCGTACTCGTTAATGGCAACGGGAGAGGTGATGTCGTTACCCAACACCAGATCAAGATCCGCCATGATCATATCGCCGGCGGCGACCTCCTTCTTCCCGCAATGGCTTGCCAGAATCTTTTGCGTCATTGTCATTGCCATAGTTCTTCGTTCCTTTCCAACCCGTATTCGTTTGTGCGGTGCGCAGTGCCTGTTACGCCGCTTTTCATCCCCAAAAGCGGCGGCAAAAAACGCTCACCTCATAGGTTACTACCTTTTGCGTAGCCTTATTCCTTAATAACTACCTTATCCATTCATCAGAGCATATTCGATGGAATCGACCAGCGCCTCCCAGCTTGCGGCGATGATATCGGTAGAGACACCCACCGTCGTCCATTTTCTCGTGCCATCACTGCTTTCTATCAGTACGCGCACCTTTGCGCCCGTGGCGTGCTCCGCCTGCAGCACACGCACCTTATAGTCGGTCAGGTGTACCCGCTCAAGCTGCGGGTAGAACACGAGTAGCGCCTTGCGCAGTGCAAGGTCCAGCGCGTGTACCGGACCATTGCCCACCGCGGCGGTGGTTTCGTGCGTGCCGCCCACCTGAATCTTCAGCATCGCGCTTGCGTTAGTCTCGCCGTCGGGCGACGGGAACTCGCCGTTGGTTTTGTACATATCCAGGCTAAAATGGGGGGTAAACAAACCCAGCGCACGTTTAACAAGCAGCTCAAAGCTTGCGTCCGCCGCCTCAAACTGGTAGCCCTCGTGCTCCTTTTCCTTAAGCAGGGCAAGCAGCTCGGCAGTTTGGTTTGCCTCGGTAACGGCATCGGCCACCGACGTTCCCGCGAGCTTTGCCATCAAAGCGTTGCGCCCCGCAACCTCGGATAGCAAGAAGCGGCGGCTGTTGCCCACCGAATTGGGCGGGATATGCTCGAAGCTGCGGGAGAGCTTGTTTACGCCGTCGATGTGCATGCCGCCCTTGTGGGCGAACGCACTGCTGCCGACGTAGGGCATATTGCCCCGCAGGCTCATGTTGCTAATCTCCGAAAGCTTCACGGCGGTGGGGGTCAGCTTCTCCATGTCGCCCGTTACACAGCGGTACCCCTTTTTAAGCTGCAGCGTCGGGATGATGGTGGACAGGTTTGCGTTGCCGCACCGCTCGCCGATGCCGGTAAACGTTCCTTGAATGTGCGTAGCCCCCGCCTCCACCGAAACGATGGAGTTTGCCACCGCGCAGCCAATGTCGTTGTGGCAGTGAATGCCCACGCGCACCTGCGGGAAGGTTGTGCACACCGTTTTGGTGATGTCTGAAATCTCGACGGGGTCTGCGCCGCCGTTGGTGTCGCACAGGCAGAGCACATCGGCGCCCGCTCTGGTTGCTGCGTCCAGCACCTTTAGGGCGTACTCGGCGTTTGCCTTGTAGCCGTCAAAGAAGTGCTCCGCGTCAAAGATGACTTCCTTGCCGTTTTGCTTCATAAACGCGATGGTGTCGTACACCAGGGCAAGGTTTTCTTCCGGCGTTGCCTTTAGCACCTCGGTCACGTGCAGGTCCCATGACTTGCCGAAGATGGACACGGCGGGGGTGTTTGCGCTAAGCAGCGAGCGCACGTTTTCGTCGTTTTCTACCGCAACGTTCTTGCGGCGGGTGCTGCCAAAGGCGCATAGCTTTGCGGTTGTAAGGTTTAGTTCCTGCGCCTTTTCAAAAAACTCCATGTCCTTGGGGTTTGAGACGGGGTTGCCTGCCTCGATATATGCAACGCCGAAGCCGTCAAGCACCTTGGCAATGGCGAGCTTATCGGATACCGAAAAGGATATCCCCTCGCTTTGCGCCCCGTCGCGCAGAGTGGTGTCCAGTATCTCAAGCTGTTTCATGTGTGTTCCCAACCCTTTCCGGCTGCCGCCATTGTACTGCTGTGCCTCGTATTAAAACGTCGGATATGATGGTTGTATCACCCGTTTGTTACAGGGTGCGAAGCAGCTTGTTGGTTGCGTTTAGGTACGCAAGCAGGCTCGCTTCAATAATATCGGTAGAAAGACCCCTGCCGGTATAGATGCGGTCGCCCGCGCGCAGCTTTACCATAACCTCGCCCAGTGCGTCACGCCCCTCGCCCACCGAGCGGATGGAGTAATCCTCCAGCGAGTGCTCGGGCGCGCCCGTCACCTTGGAGATGGCGTTGAAGGATGCGTCGATGGGTCCGTCGCCGATGGCGACCTCCTCCTTCTCCTCGCCGTCCTTCTCAAGCCGCACCACACTGGACGCGGTGGAGAAGTTGCTTGCGTGTACGTCAAAGCGGCTTAACTTGTAGTCGCCCTTGATGGTGGGTGCCTTGCTAGAGACAATCGCCTCAAGGTCAAGGCGGGTCACCTCTTTTTTCTTGTCGCACAGCTCTTTAAACTGCGCAAAGTAGAGGTCGATTTCCTCGGCGGAGGGCTCGTAGCCCCACTCCTTAAGCTGGTCGACAAAGGCGTGGCGTCCGCTGTGCTTGCCCAGCACCATCTTGTTCTTTTTCAGCCCAATCGATTCGGGGGTCATAATCTCGTAGGTGGTGCGCTCGGCTGCGACGCCGTGCTGGTGAATACCCGACTCATGCGCAAACGCGTTCTTGCCCACAATGGGCTTGTTCAGCGGCGGTATTACGCCGATGGTGTTGTAAATCAGGCGGCTTGCCTTGGTAATCTGGGTGGTGTCGATGTCGGTATAGCACCCGAGCGACTGGCGGCGGGTGTGAAGTGCCATCGTAATCTCCTCCAGCGCCGCATTGCCCGCGCGCTCGCCCAGCCCGTTGATGGTGCATTCCACCTGCGAGGCACCCGCGCGGATGCCGGCAAGCGAGTTTGCAACCGCCATGCCAAGGTCGTTGTGGCAGTGCATCGAGATGCGCGCCCGGTCGATGTTATCCACGTTCTTTATCAGGTACTCAATCAGGTTATACATCTCCTCGGGGGTGGTGTAACCCACGGTATCGGGGATGTTAACCACCGTAGCGCCCGCCGCAATGACCTTGCGCAGCACCTTGGCAAGAAACTCCGGCTCGCTGCGGGTGGCATCCTCGCACGAGAACTCCACCTGAGAGCAGCGCTTCTTTGCGTACGCCACCATCGCCTCGGCCTGCTCAAGCACCCGGTCGGGTGTCATGCGCAACTTGTATTCCATATGAATAGGCGAGGTGGCGATAAAGGTGTGAATCAGCGGAGACTGTGCGTGCCGCACCGCCTCGTAGGAGGCGTCGATGTCCTTTTCTAGTGCGCGGGAGAGCGAAGCGACGGTGCAGTCCTTTACCGTTTTGGCAATGGTCTCGATCGACTCGAAATCCCCCTTGCTCGAGATAGCAAAGCCTGCTTCGATGATATCCACCTTTAGGCGCTCTAGCTGGCGTGCAACCTCAATCTTCTCCTCAAGGTTCATGCTGCAACCGGGCGATTGCTCGCCGTCGCGCAGGGTGGTGTCGAAAATATAAATCTTTCTATCCATGTCGTTCGTTCTCCCTATACACATTTAAGTTAATTTGGTGGCTGTTGTTTTTCGTAGCAGACGGGCACCGCGCCTTTATCCGCGCTGGTGACCATGCTTTGGTATTTTTTTAGTACGCCGGTTACCGCTAACGGCGGCTTTAGCGTCATAGACGCCCTGCGCGCGGCTAGCTCCTCGTCGGTTAGCAAAACCTCCAGCTTATACTCGGGGATGTTGATGGAGACAATGTCGCCCTCCTGCAGGTAGGCAATCGGTCCGCCCAGTGCCGCTTCGGGCGAAAGGTGACCGATGGCGGCGCCTCGTGTTGCACCCGAGAACCGTCCGTCGGTGATGAGTGCGACCTCCTTGTCAAGCCCCATGCCCGCAATGGCGGATGTTGGGGCGAGCATCTCGCGCATACCGGGTCCCCCCGCGGGGCCCTCGTAGCGGATAACCACCACGTCGCCGCTGTGAATCTCGCCGCCGAAGATCGCCTTGCTTGCCTCATCCTCACTGTTAAACACCCGGGCGGGGCCCTTGTGCACCAGCATGCTTTCGTCCACCGCGCTGCGCTTTACCACCGCGCCGTTTGGCGCTAGGTTACCAAACAGAATGGCAAGCCCGCCGGTTTTAGAGTAGGGGTCTTCAACGGGTCGGATGACCTCGTGGTTTATCACCCTTGCGCGCCCAAGCACGTCGCCCAGTGTTCCGCCCGCCGTAACGGGCACCTCGGTGTCAAGTAGTCCCGCCTTTGCAATCTCTGCCATAACCGCCGTTACGCCGCCTGCCGCGTATAGGTCCTGCATATGGTGGGCACCCGCCGGGGCAAGGTGGCAAAGGTTCGGGGTCTTTGCGCTGATTTCGTTGATCAGCTTTAGGTTAAAGGGCACGCCCGCCTCGTGGCAGATGGCGGCAAGGTGCAGCACCGTGTTGGTAGAGCAACCCAGTGCCATATCCACCGCCAATGCGTTGCGGATGCTGCGCTCGTTTAGGATGTCCAGCGCCCTGACGTTCTCTTTCACCAGCGACAGGATGCGCTCGCCCGCCGCTCTGGCAAGGCGGATGCGCTGCGCGTACACCGCGGGGATGCTGCCGTTGCCCGGCAACGCCAGCCCGACCGCCTCGCACAGGCAGTTCATCGAGTTTGCGGTGAACATACCCGAGCAGGAGCCGCAGGTGGGGCAGGCGTTATCCTCGTAGTAGGAAAGCCGCTCGTCGTCAATCTTACCCACGGTGTGGGCGCCCACCGCCTCAAACACGCTGTTTAAATCCATCGCCCGACCGTCGTCTGCATTGAGCGAGAGCATGGGGCCGCCCGAAACAAAGATGCTGGGCAGGTTAAGCCTTGCCGCCGCCATCAGCATGCCGGGCACCACCTTGTCGCAGCTTGGCATAAACACCAAACCGTCAAAGCAGTGTGCCATTGCCATACATTCCACGCTGTCGGCTATTACCTCGCGCGAAACAAGCGAATACTTCATACCGGTGTGACCCATGGCAATGCCGTCGCACACCGCGATGGTGTTAAACTCCAGCGGGGTTCCCCCTGCCGCCAAAACGCCGTCCTTCACGGCACGGGCTAGTCGGTCAAGATGGGTGTGCCCCGGCACGACCTCGTTAAACGAGTTTACAATGCCGATAATAGGCTTTTGTATCTGCGCGTCGTCCAGCCCGTTTGCCTTGAGCAGGGAGCGTTGGGGGGCGCGCTGTACGCCTAGTTTCATGTTATCGCTGTTCATTCCATTCGCCGCTTTCTATCTGTAATCGGTCCAATCCATACTGTTTACTTTGTTATTCTGCATGCGCCCTACACACCGCAGGGCGCATGCAGCGGTTTTGCTTTTGCGGCTTACTTGCCGGGCTTCCAGCTCATCTTGTCGCGCAGCTCTGCGCCGACCTTCTCGCACAGGTGCTCCTTCTGGATGCGGCGCATGGAGTTGAAGTAGGGGCGGTTTGCCTGATTCTCCAAAATCCAGTTGCGGGCAAAGGTGCCGTCCTGAATCTCGGTGAGAACCTTCTTCATCTCCTTCTTGGTTTCGTCGGTGATGACGCGGCTACCAACGGTGTAGTCGCCGTACTCGGCAGTATCGCTGATGGAGTAGCGCATCATCGAAAGACCGCCTGCCACCACAAGGTCGATAATCAGCTTCATCTCGTGAATACACTCAAAGTACGCGCTCTCGGGCTGATAGCCGGCCTCCACCAGTGTTTCAAAGCCCGCCTTCATCAGCGCGGTAACACCGCCACACAGCACTGCCTGCTCGCCGAACAGGTCGGTCTCGGTCTCCTCCTTAAAGGTGGTCTCGAGCACGCCCGCTCTTGCGCCGCCAATGCCCAGCGCGTATGCAAGCCCGGTGGCAAACGCGTTGCCGGTTGCGTCCTGATACACGGCAATCAGGCAGGGTACGCCCTTGCCCTCTTCAAACTGGGTGCGCACGGTGTGTCCGGGTCCCTTGGGGGCAATCATGATTACGTCAATATCCGCGGGGGGAACAATCTGCCCGTAGTGGATGTTAAAGCCGTGTGCAAACATCAAGGTCATGCCGGGGCGCAGGTTTGGCTTAATGTCCTTCTCGTACATGGCGGGCTGCTTCTCGTCGTTGATGAGAATCATCACCACGTCCGCCGCCTTCACGGCATCCGCCGTGGTCATTACGGTGAGTCCCTTTTCCTGTGCGCGCTTGGCGGAGGGTGCGCCCTCGTACAGACCGACGACAACCTTTACGCCGCTCTCGTGCAGGTTCAGCGCATGCGCGTGTCCCTGACTGCCGTAGCCGATGATAGCCACCGTCTTGTTTTTTAGTACGCCTAGGTCACAGTCCTTCTCGTAGTAGAGTTTCGCCATTGTTTTTTCTTCCTCCAAACATTTTTATATAATATAGCATGCCTAAAAAGGCCGGGGGTGCGTTTTGGTGCGGCTACTGCACCTCTAAGCAATAGCCCGCCCTGCCCACGGCGGTAACGCCGGTGCGGCAGATTTCAATAATGTTGTAGGGGCGCAGATACTCGACAAACGCGTCTAGCTTTTTGCGGTCGCCCGTTATCTCCACCGTCACGTACTGCTGCGCAAGGTCAATAACCTTGGCGCGGAAGATCTGAACCGCCTCCATTACCTCGTGGCGATTATCGGGGGCAATGGCAAGCTTAATAATCAACAGCTCGCGCGGCACGGTGTTGTGCGGGTCCATCAGCTGAACCACCTTGACATCCACCAGCTTTTCCAGCTGGCGCACAATCTGGTTTTTTACATACTCGTCGCCGGTGGAAACGATGGTCATGCGCGAGATTTCGGGGTCCTCCGTCACGCCGACGGTCAGGGAATCGATGTTAAACCCGCGCTTGGAAAACAGCCCCGCGATGCGCGTGAGCACGCCGAAGTGGTTGTTTACCAGTATTGAAACAATAAATTGGTCCTGATTCATAACTTAAACTCGCTCCTCTCGTCTGCCCGTTCTGGGTTTTGTGCAGCCACGCCTGCTATTTCAGGATGATATCCTTCATGCCGCCGCCCGGGGGGATAAAGGGCAGCACGCGCTCGTCGCAGCCAATACGGCAGTCGAGCACAAACGGTCCGTCATACGAAAATGCCGTTTTCAGTGCGTCCTCAAGCTGCGCTTCATCCTCTACCAGCTGCCCCGCGCCGCCGAACGCCTCGGCAAGCCGCACATAGTCGGTTTTACGGTCGAGCGAGGTCTGCGAGTAGCGTTTGCCGAAAAACTGTGTCTGCCACTGGCGAACCATACCCAGCGCATTGTTGTTGAGCAGAACCACCACGATGGGAAGCCCAAAGCTGACCGCCGTCGCAAGCTCGGACATATTCATATGGAAGCTGCCGTCGCTGGTAAACAACACGGTGCGCTGCTTGTCGCGGGCAATGCATGCGCCGATGGCGGCGCCCATTCCGTAGCCCATGGTGCCAAGCCCGCCGCTTGTTGAGAAGGTGCGTGGTGTTT
Organism: Bacillota bacterium; assembly: GCA_023460535.1. GTDB lineage: Bacteria > Bacillota > Clostridia > Oscillospirales > Ruminococcaceae > Acetanaerobacterium. The sequence goes on along the minus strand of JAEWPV010000016.1, from coordinate 68,848 downwards.
TAAAGGGGTAGTACTGCGCCGTCCACATCTGGTGCTGCCCCACGTCGGTGGCTACCACCGTGTCGGCGTCCGCGAAGCGGCTGACCGCTTCGATTACCGTCTGGGGTGTCAATCTGCATTTTTCCATGTCAATGCAGTTTTGCGGGCAGGTTTTGTAGCCGGAGGTCTCGGTGTGCCACTCGGGGTGCTCCGTTTTGGGCAAGATAGCAAGCAGTGCGGTCAAAATCTCCTTGATGTCGCCGATAATGCCGGTATATGCCGAGATGTTTTTGCCAATCTCCGCGGGGTCAATATCGATGTGCAACACCCTGCGCCCGCCCGAAAACTCGGTTTTGTTGCCCGTTGCGCGGTCGGAGAAGCGGGTGCCGATGGCAATGATTACATCACTTTGGTGCAAAGCGCGATTGGCGGCGTACCGCCCGTGCATGCCCACCATACCAAAGTTGCGGGGGTGGTCTGCGGGGACTGCGGTCAGCCCCATCATGCTAAGCCCGATAGGAGCGTCGATGCGCTCGGCAAGCTCGAGCAGCTCTTTCGCCGCCTCGGAGGCGACCACGCCGCCGCCCGCATAGATGTACGGGCGCTTTGCGCTTGCGATGATCTCCGCTGCGCATCTTGCCTCTTCGCTTTTATCCTCGAGGGGTGCCGCACCATTTTTTGCTTCCGGCTCATAATCGAAGGTGGCAAGCTGCACATCCTTGGGGATATCGATCAGCACGGGACCCTTTCTGCCGCTGTTTGCGATGGCAAACGCCTCGCGCACGGTGTCGGCAAGCCGTTCTACATCCTTAACGATGTAGTTGTGCTTGGTAACGGGCATGGTAATGCCGGTGATGTCTACCTCCTGAAAGCTGTCGCGACCAATCAGCGTAGTGGGTACGTTACCGGTGATGGCGACCAGTGGGGTGCTGTCGAGGTAGGCGTTGGCGATGCCCGTTACCAGGTTGGTTGCACCGGGGCCGGAAGTGGCGATTACTACACCGGTTTTGCCGCTTGTTCTTGCGTAACTGTCCGCCGCGTGGGCGGCAGCTTGCTCGTGGCAGGTGATGTAGTGGGTGATGTCGTCGGCACTTTTGTACAGTTCGTCGTAGATATACAGCACCTGGCCGCCCGGGTAACCGAACACGGTATCCACACCCTGTTCCAAAAGGGTTTGTATTAAAATCTGAGCTCCTGTCAGCGTCATCGTAAATTCATCCTTTCGTACTGCGTGAGTGTTAACGAATTTGTGTGTGCGGGTTTCCGACGCTCCGGCTGTTTGCTGTGGTATGTGCGCCTAGATAAGCGCACCATCCGACAGAGCAAACCCCGCACCGGAGCCGGTGACAATAACAGCGACGACCGCGACGACCTTCGCAGTGTTTAGCACAAGACTAGTCATTGTACGGTTCCTTCCCCTCTCACATTCCTTGGATATAAAAGATAAAAAAGGTTAATTTCTTACATTGTGTGAAAACAAAAAACCCTGCAGTGTGTTTCACTGCAGGGTTTGCAATACTCTTTGATTTACAAGGCGCCCTTCGTCGGGCGACCCTTCATCAATTCCCTGTATGCAGCGCAACACAATTAACATCATCACTGACTAGTCCGACGACTAGAGCGATAATGACGATAATAATGTTGACGATTGCAAACGAAGTCATCATTAAGGGCGTTCTCCTTGCGTTAATTTAGGTAAGTATAGCAGAAAAGCGTCGGGGCTGTCAACCACTTTTACATAGTTTTTATATTTATATGCGAAAGAGCGGTCGGGTGTGCGGGTTAAATTAGGGAGCAATTGCCTCCGGCATCACTTGTTCCACCCCCATTAAGCCGCTTTAGACGCCATGTCACAGCACGACACAGCCTATTTATTCTCAATCTCCAATTTGTAATAGACTATTTTATCACTGAGTTTTGCAAGATGTCCCTGCAGTGCCGCAATTTCATTTTTCAGAACAGCCTCGTGTTGTATCAGCATCCCCATCCGTTCTTCCAAGGTGCTGTCCCCTTTTGCCCGGAGTTCCGAATATTCCCGAATCTTTTAATTGACATACCCGTATCTTTTAAACGCTTAACGATTTCAACCCATACCATATCCTCATCGGTATATAGCCGTCTGCCGTTTATCTTGCGTTTTGGAATAATCAATTTTTCTTTCTCGTAATACCGCAGTGTATGAATGCTAATTCCCGAAACCAATGAAAATTCTCCGATTGCATATTCCATAAATACACCTTTCCAAAAAAGTCTTGACCTAGAGTATGCTCTACATTATATCGTATGAGTATACCATAATACAGGGGGTTGTTCAAATGGAAAACGAGCGTATTCAAAGGGGAACTAAAAGAGGTAGACGGTAACGCCGGCGAACAGGTTATGGCTTCGTTAGAGGGTATCGCTCCGGATTTGGGAAGATACATACTGGAATTTGCGTTTGGGGATGTTTACTGCAGAAAGGGGCTTTCTTTGCAGGAAAGAGAGATTATAACAGTTACCAGTTTGCTAACTGCCGGAGGGTGCGAAGCGCAATTAGAGGTACATATTAACGGCTGCCTAAACGTGGGCATATCGCCCGAAAAAGTCATTGAAGTCTTTATTCAATGTATCCCATATACAGGCTTTCCCAAAGTGCTTAATGCTGTTTATACGGCAAAAAAGGTTTTTAAGCAACGAAACGTTACCTTGGGTAAATAAGGAGCGGTGGCATCGGGCATCACATGTTCACCCCTCATTTTCCCGCTCCCTCGAACTCCAAATGCAAAAACCAGCCGGAGAGATAACCACCGCTATCTCTCCGGCTGTAGGCTTGTATCAAGTTGAATTATCTACCTATTGGCTATGGCAGTCTTTCTCAGCAGCGTTCCTCCCACTGCGGCGACCAGAAGGAGCAAAAAAAACTGCGCAACCGGTAAGCTTGCCCCAGTTTCGGGTATGCCCGGCTTATCCATAGGCAATGGCTCAGACAACAGGGCGTAATCAGAGCAACGGGATTGTGTCACCATCACATAGCCCTGCGCGTCCACCTTGGCGGTTTGCATAAACTCAAGCCTGTTGCTGACTGGATTGTAATAGTAGTAATACAGGGTTTTCCCGGTATACTGTGTGCCCACATTCAGCCGTATCTTCGCCGGCGCGGGCAACGCACCGCTGTGGGCATAGCCAATCATTAGTGCAAGGTTGCCCCGTGAAAGGGCTTGAATCGAGGCAAAGCTCTCTCCGGAATTAAACTGTACACCGAAATTGTAGTTCGGGCGCAAACCGGAGGGATTAATGGAACCAGCGGCAAATTGGATGGAATACCCGGATCCTATAAACACAATATCCTGCCCCGCATGATTGTTTAGTAGATCTAAAAATACATCCGACCGCACCCAGGTTGTGTGAAACAGGGTTGTTGTTATCCGACCGGTTGTCCAGTTCACATCGGTACTTGTGATGATGTCCCGCTCGCTGTGGGTTGAGCCTTCGCTTCCTCCGCCGCTTACCGCAGTAAATGCGGCACGAACCGTTGCATTGTTGGCGGGCATGGTAAAGGTCGTGGTTGCACTGCGGGCGTTGGCAAAGCTGCCTCCCCCCGTGCTTGTCCAGCCATCAAAGCGGTAGCCCGCGTGTGCCTGCGCCGCAACGGGTATCTGCTCCCCTGCCCGGAAGCTGCCGCCGCCCGCTGTAATCTGTCCGCCCGATCCGGCGGTTACCGTGAGCGTATACATCTCGTGCGGCTGCTCTGCTACTGTTATGGGTACGACGATGTCAGCGGTTAACTCTCCGTCGCTTACGGTTACGGTTACCCCGGTGCTTCCCTGAGCAACGCCCGTAACGGTAACCGTTCCGGATGCAAGCGCTGCCGTTGCCACAGTGGCATCGGGAGATACCGCAATTGCCGTAATTGTAAGCGGGTCTTCCTCCGCATCCTGCGCAACAGCCGATGCCGTGAAGCTCTTGGTCTCATTCACCGCAACTGCCTGTGTGGGAACCGGAACCCTCGCCGAAGGCGGCGTATTCACGCCTGGTTCGGTTGCTGTTAGCGTCAGCGCGAAGCTGTCGGCGGAGGTCGCCATACCGTCGCTTGCCCAAAACACCAAATCCGTAGTTCCTGCGTCGGCTGGCGTATACAAATAGCTTTCGTCCGCCGCTACCGCCTCCGCGCCGTTCACCGCGACGGTATAGGTCAACGTATCGCCGTCGGCATCCTCAAAGATATCGGAAAGGTTTAGTGAGTAGGGCTCCCCAACCATCACACTCGCCGTGGCTGTGGCGCTAACCTCCGCCTTTCTGGCGGGCGGCGTATTCGCGGGCGGTTCGGTCGCCGTCAATGTCACCGTGTAGCTCTCGGCAGAGGTCGCCGTTCCGTCGTGCGCCCAAAAAACCAGCGTCGTAGTACCTGCGTCGGCGGGTGTGTACGAGTAGCTTTCGTCTGCCGCTACCGCTTCCGCGCCGTTTACCGCGACGGTATAGGTCAGTTCGTCGCTATCAATATCTTCAAAGATGTTATACAAATACAGGGCGTATGCCTGTCCTGCCGTCACACTCGCTGTGGCTGTTGCGCCAATCCCTGCCTTTCTGGCGGGCGGTGTGTTAATGGGCGGGTCGGTCGCCGTCAACGTCACCATGTAGCTTTCGGCGGAGCTCACCGTTCCGTCGTGCGCCCAAAAAATTAGCGTCGTAGTCCCAATGGTAGCCGGTGTGTATGAATAATTTGCACTTGCAGCAACCGCTTCCGCACTGTCCACCTTGACTTTATAGCTCATTACGTCGCCGTTCGCATCCTCAAAAATATCCGTAAGATCTAGTAAAAACTCAGTGCCCACAACAATGCTATGTGTCAGCGTTGCGGGTACCCCCTCTTTACGCTTTGGCGCAAAGTTAATCTTGGTAACTTCCAGCGGCACAATGTTGGCGGCCAACACCTCGCTTGTGGTTAGCTTAAAGTAAAACAGTCCCGGTACGGCTTGTGCCGTAGTCTGGGCGGTAATGGTGGCTGCGTTTTCGCTTACCGCACTCATTGACAGGGTAACGCCCGCGGGGGCTGTTATCGGGTTTTGACCTGCCCCGTCTGAATACCAGCTTACGGTGCAGGCCTTTTCGCCGTCAGCGGTGCCTGAAAACACTACGGGGAAGGTCGCCGTGCTGGGTGTGCTATCATAAAGCGTCCCTTGCTGATATCCAACCTGCAGACTTGCGGCGGAATACACCTCAAACTCGCTGATGGCAGTCCATTGGTTGTTGTTTCGGTTGCCTTGAACTACCTCCAGCCTGACATACCTTGCAAGCACCGGTTCAAATGTGATCGTGCGTTCCGCCTGGGTATTCCCGAACACCTGGCTGACCATCGTCCAGTTGGTGCCATCTGTGCTTGTGTGCAGCTTAAATGAACTGGGATATAGGGTTACATCGTTGTTCTTTCGAATACCCTTTACCACATAACGGTCGATGTAATAGGTGTTCGCAAGTGTTACGGTCAGCGTTTTATCGGTTGCGGTCGTGTACCAGTAGCTATGGTCCGCGGTGCTTCCGTCTAATGCGCGCGCGGCGGTATAGGGTAAAACCGTACCTTTGGCATTTGCGGTACCCACGTTTTCTATGTTGCTTACCGTCGCGGGACAGTTGAGCACCACATTAACCCCGTGCGGCTCCAGCGCCGTCACATGCGTAAGGGGAAGCAGGCAGACAACCAACGCCGCGCACAGCGTAATACAAAGCCCTCGTTTTAACAACTGTCTTTTCATTCTTTGTCCTCCTTTCCCACCTTAACTCCGTGACGGATAACTACCGAGGGTCACGATGTAGTACTCCAGCCCGGGAAGCGGGTTGAGCAGGTTATTCGCCGTACCGTAGGTGCCGCTTGTGGTTGGCAGCGCAAAAGTTGTGGTACCGTCGCCGCCGTAATTGCTGCCGATTAAACTATACAGAGCCATATGGTTTATTATGAGCATGGATTGCCCGCGGCAGGGCGACAAGCTACCCGAGTATCTGTCGTTGTAAAAGGTCTCGCTTCCCGCAAGCAGCTTCATTTCCCCCATAGTAAAAAATCCGTTCCCATCTTCCGCACAGATGTAATAGTACATCCCCTCCGGCTCTACTGCGCGCAGGTCGGGCACGTTAAACATCCCAGCAGAATCGGAGCCAAACCTATTGCCGATGCAGGCTACCAACATCGGAGAGCTGGCTGCGGGCAAAGCCGCACCGTTGCAGCGAATCCAAGTGCTTCCGGCTAAACGTTCATAAGGAAACAGCTTAATCTCGCCGGTAACGTGATGTTCTTGTGCGCCTCCTTCATACTGGGGATAAAGACCGGAAGTTGCAATATCATAGTGCAGGTATTCACCGCCATAGGGGGTATATGGCGTCAGGTTTGGCAGCCCAAAGGTCGTTACGCCGTTCCCTCCGAAGCGCGTACCCAATAAACTAAATAACATGGTATTAAAACTAGTATTGTATGTTGCGCCGTCTACACGGGCAAAGCGGCTCGGCGTAAAATCAAACGCAAACATTCCAATTTCTCCCAAATACGCCCCGTCGGTAATCGCATATACGCTTACGCCTAATACCAAAAGCAAAGCAAACGCGATTACCACCGCAACCAGTTTCTTTCTCATTTCTATTTTTCCTCCTTTATTTAACTCCTTATTAAGCACTACAGAGGTAATAATTACATTATAAATTATACATACTTTATCTATATATGTCACCATAAAGCTTCAACAAGCAGGCGATTGCTATATATTATTCGAATATTATACGGTGTCTTGGATGTTTTTTTAGTCTTGTGCGCTGCATAGCTGCCGTTTTATTCTCCGTTCTTGCCATTTTCGCCATAAGCACCCCAAAACCTTGACATAACAGCCCTGGTTGCGCATAATAAAGGGTAGCTTGTTTTTCGCGTGTCGGCTGGTTTTCTGCTTGGCGCGCAGCCCGCGCCTTTATAATAATGTATCAGACGCACAAAAAAGCGGATAAAAATCGGCGGTTTAAGCAGTTATGCCAATCGCAGTAGGAAAAGGATGGTCATCACTATGTCAAAGCAGCTCGACAAGCTTTACGACCCAAAGCAGGTTGAAAGCCGTATTTATGACTTTTGGCTTGAGGGAGGCTACTTTCACGCGGTCGTAAACCCCGATAAAAAGCCGTATACCATCATGATGCCGCCGCCCAACATTACGGGGCAGCTGCATCTGGGGCACGCGCTGGATAACGCGATGCAGGACAGTCTGATTCGCTTTAAGCGCATGCAGGGCTACGAAGCCCTGTGGATGCCCGGCACCGACCACGCCGCCATCGCCACCGAGGCAAAGATCGTGGAGGATATGAAAAAGGACGGCGTCACCAAGGCGGACCTTGGACGCGACGGCTTTCTAGAGCGCGCGTGGGAGTGGCGCCGCAAGTACGGCGGACGCATCACCGAGCAGCTCAAAAAACTCGGCTCCTCCTGCGACTGGGAGCGCGAGAGCTTTACCATGGACGACCGCTGCTCCAACGCGGTGCGTGAGGTGTTCGTGCGCCTGTTTGAGCAGGACTTGATTTACCGCGGTGAGCGCATCATCAACTGGTGCCCTCACTGCCTCACATCCATATCGGACGCGGAGGTGGAGTACGAGGAGAAGGACGGCCACTTCTGGCACATCAAATACCCCGTGGTGGGCGAAGACAGCTGTCTGGAGCTTGCCACCACCCGCCCCGAAACGATGCTGGGCGATACCGCCGTGGCGGTGCACCCCGACGACGAGCGGTACAAGCACCTAATCGGCAAGCATGTTATTCTGCCTATTGTAAATAAAGAGATTCCCGTTATCGCCGACGATTATGTAGAGATGGATTTCGGTACCGGCGTGGTGAAAATCACCCCTGCTCACGACCCCAACGACTTTGAGGTGGGCCTGCGCCACAACCTGCCCGTGATTAACGTGATGCACGACGACGGCTCGATTAACGAAAACGGCGGGCGCTTTGCGGGTATGACGGGACCGGATGCCCGTAAGGCGATTGTAAAGCAGCTGGAGGACGAGGGCTACCTGCGCAAGGTAGAAGACATCAAGCACAACGTAGGCGCGTGCTACCGCTGTGCCCATGTGGTGGAGCCCCGCGTCTCTAAGCAATGGTTTGTAAAGATGAAGCCGCTGGCAGAGCCCGCCATCGAGGTGGTAAAAAGCGGCGAAACAAAGTTTATCCCCGAACGGTTTGATAAAATCTACTTCCACTGGATGGAGAACATCAAGGACTGGTGCATCTCGCGCCAGCTTTGGTGGGGGCACCGCATCCCCGCGTTTTACTGCGCGGCTTGCGGGCAGATGACCGTCTCGCGCGACGACCTGGATGTTTGCCCGCACTGCGGCAGCGCAAACATCGCGCAGGACCCCGACACGCTGGATACGTGGTTTTCTTCCGCGCTGTGGCCGTTTTCCACCCTCGGCTGGCCCGAGAACACCCCTGAGCTTGACTACTTCTACCCCACCGACACGCTGGTGACGGGGTACGACATCATCTTCTTCTGGGTGGCGCGCATGATCTTTTCGGGCGTTGCGCAGATGAAAAAGACGCCGTTTCACACCGTGTTCATCCACGGCATCATCCGCGACGCGCAGGGGCGCAAGATGTCTAAGTCTCTGGGCAACGGCATCGACCCGCTCGAGGTCATTGAAAACTTTGGCGCGGATGCCCTGCGCCTGACGCTGCTCACCGGTAACAGCCCGGGCAACGACATGCGCTTTTCGGAAGAAAAAATCACGGCAAGCCGCAACTTCTCCAACAAGCTGTGGAACGCCTCGCGCTTTGTGCTGATGAACGTAACCGACGCGGTCACCGCCGTAGCACTGCCCGACACCCTTGCGGTGGAGGACAAATGGATCATCAGCAAATACAACAGCTTGGTAGCCGAAATCACCGACAACCTAGAGAAGTACGAGCTGGGTATGGCGGTGGCAAAGCTGTACGACTTTATCTGGAACGTGTACTGCGACTGGTATATCGAGCTGACTAAGCCCCGTCTGCTTGCGGGGGGGGACACCTCCCTAGCCGCGCAGCAGGTGCTGGTGTTTATCCTATCAAACACCCTAAAGCTTTTGCACCCGTTTATGCCGTTTATCACCGAGGAGATTTGGCAGGCGTTGCCCCATGAGGGCGACACCATCATGACCAGCGCGTGGCCGATATACGACGACAAGCTGTCGTTTACGGCGGAGGAGACCGAGTTCGAGCGCGTGATGCTCGCCATAAAGGGCATACGCAACCGCCGCAGCGAGATGAACGTGCCGCCCAGCAAAAAGGCAAGCGTGTTTATCGTAACCGATTACCCCGAAACCTTCGAGCAAGGCAAGATGTTCATCGAACGCCTTGCGTTTGCATCTAGCGTTGAGCTGGGTAACGAGTACACCGGCGGCGACGCGGTGAGCGTTATCACTGACAGCGCGCGCATCTTCATCCCCATGCAGGAGCTGGTGGACCTTGGCAAGGAGCGCGAGCGCCTGCAAAAGGAGCTTGCCGCGTGCCAGAAGGATGTGGCGTTTTTGGCGGGTAAGCTGGGCAACGCGGGCTTTGTGGCAAAGGCACCCGCCGCCGTCATCGAGCAGGAGAAGGCAAAGCTCAAAACCGCCGAGGACAAGCTAGCGAAGATTGGCGAGAGCCTTGCGGCGCTGGGGTAACAGAGCACAAAACAAGATGCAAGCCGGCAAAGGGATTCCCTTTACCGGCTTGTTTGCTATGTATCATCGCCCTGTTCGCTGTCCTCAAGATGTAACGCGGCGTCGTCCGCTTGCAGGTAGATGTTCTCTGTACGCTGCTGTGCAAGCTGTAGCCGCTCGATTACATCGGTGACCTCGTTAAACAGGGAATAATACATCCTTTTGTAATCCGCCATCTGCCCAACCCCTTTTAACATCATTTATAACATATATTATAACATACAATAAAATGTTAATCAAACATATAATATGTTTAAAGGAAGGTGTGTTCCATGAGCAGCGACAAACTGGTTATCAAGACAAAGGCACCAAAGGGGGAGGACGGGTATAAAACCTTCTCTATCAGAATAAAAGAACCTCTGGTGTTTCAAATCGACAACCTGGCGCAGCAGACGGGCCGAAGCCGCAACGAGCTGATTGGTCTGTTCCTCGATTACGCCCTGAATAACTGTACGATTGAACAGGATGCGGAGTAGGTCTATATATTTGCGTATGGTTGGGGAATAACAAACATCCCCATACCGGAGATACCGGATGGGGATGTCGCCTTCAAATATTAGTCATTCAATATCGTAGTGCTTTCCTGTACAATCTGTGATATGTTTATGAAAGAGGCAGGACATAACGCTGCTGATACAGGTCTTCAACCACTTCAATAACATCGGTGTCGTCATAATAAACACCGTTAATCACGACTCCCTGCTGGGCAACGAGATATTCATGTGCGACCGTTTGCGCGTCGGAATAATACCGAACGGTATACCCTTCGCCCATTAACGGTGGAATATCTATAGCCACTGTGTTTTCGGCTATACGATTAATCATCATCGTTAACACATACACATCCCCGCCGTACCAATTAACAGGGAGTTCTACCGTTGCCATTCCTTGCTCGATCGTGACCCTCTCCAACAAGGCTGTTTCGTATAGCGCCACCAGTGATTGATATCCTTTTTCCTTATCGGGCGCAATCCCATAAGAGCATATATCGTCGCCATTGTTATGAACCGCGTGCACCACAAACCCCTGCGGCACTTCCTGTGATGAAACTTGCTCCCCATACTGTAAAAGCAGGGACTCCAGTTCTCCAAACAGGTCGCAGCCGGACGCGATGGTTGCGGATATTTTATTCTGTACGTTCTCAATGCGGTAACTGCTTGCAATGGAAGCCTCAAACGCCGTAACCTCTGCGGGCAGACTGTTCTGCTGTACTATACTGCGCTCTGAATATAGTGTGCAGCTGCAAATCAACAAACCGACAATCAATACACAGAAAACACATTTCATACCGTATTGACGATGCACCATAAGAATTCACTCTCCATTCATTGGTTATTATAACATATTATTCGAGGTTTTACCATGACTTACAACGACGCACTCTCCTACATCCATTCGTTCCGCCGCTTTGGCAAAAAGGCGGGGCTTTCAAAGATTACCCGCCTGCTTTCGCTGCTGGGTGACCCGCACAAGAAGCTGAAGTTCGCGCATGTGGCGGGCACCAACGGCAAAGGCTCGGTGGTGTCGATGACCGCATCGGTACTGCGGCAGGCGGGCTACAAAACGGGGCTGTTCATCTCGCCGTTTGTGGTGGACTTTACCGAGCGCATGCAGATAAACGGCGCGTATATCCCGCAGGCAGAGCTTGCGCGGGTGACCGCCGTGGTCAAACAGCAGGTGGATATCGTGACCGCCGAGCTGGACGCACCCAGCGAGTTTGAGGTTGTTGCCGCCATCGCGCTGTACTGGTTTTGCGAGCAGCACTGCGACATCGTGTGTCTTGAGGTGGGCATCGGCGGGCGGTTTGACCCCACCAACGCCATCGACACACCCGCCGTGGCGGTAATTGCGAACATCGGGTTGGACCACACCGCCATCCTCGGCGACACGCTGGAACAGATTGCGTTTGAAAAGGCGGGCATCATCAAGCCCGGCGGCACGGTGGTGTGCTACCCCGCCCTGCCCCCCGAGGTGATGGGCGTTCTCTTTGAGCGCGCCGCCGCGCAAAACGCCCGCGTGGTGCAGGGCAACCGGAGTGCCGCCCGCGTGGTACACGACGAGGTGTTTGCCACCGTGGTGGAGTACGCGGGGCTTACGTTTACCCTGCCGCTTGCGGGCGCGCATCAGATTAACAACCTTATCTGCGCGGTTCATGCGGTTGATGTGCTGCGGCAGACCGGCTTTGCGGTATCGGACGACGCGCTGGTGCAGGGTATTGCGAGCACCCGCATCCCCGCCCGCATGGAGGTGTTTGCGGGCCACCCCACCGTGGTGCTGGACGGCGCACACAACCCCCAGGGCGCCGAGACGGCGGCGGCGGTGGCAAGCCGCGTGGCCACAAGGCGGGTGCTGTTATACAGCTCTCTTGCCGAAAAGGACTACCGCGCCGCGCTTACCCGCCTTGCGCCGGTGTTTGACGAGGTGGTCGTGACAAGAACGCAGGCGATAAACGCGCAGGACGAGACGGTGCTGTGTGAAACCGTACTGGAGCAAGGCATCCCCTGCACCGCGTGCGGGCAGCTTGCGCAGGCGCTTACGCTTGCAAAAGAGCATGCGGGGGTAAACGGCACGGTGTTTGTATGCGGCTCTTTGTTCCTTGCAAGCGAGGTTCGACCCCTTTTGCTAAAACAGGCGCACAGCTAAGCCTTTTTCGCGCAAATACGCCGCGCCGTTTCGCGCATTATTTTGATGATAATCCCTTATCCTATTTGGGTAAGGGATTATTTTTTATGTAGTTAACCGTTCTATCCCCAAAAGACGGACAAACCCGCACGCTTCCATACAGCGGAATAGAAGACGAAAGGAAGTCGGTTTACCATGCCGGTATACATCACGTTTGAGGAGCAGACCATGACGGCGAAGATTGTGGGCGACATCGACCACCACTCCGCCAAGGAGATTCGCGAGGACATCGACACCGCGCTGTTTGACCACAAGCCCAAGGTTTTGTACTTAGACTACCGCGATGTCGCGTTTATGGATAGCTCGGGCATCGGGCTTATCATGGGCAGATACAAGCAGATGCAGCTGCTCGACGGCGAGCTGCGGGTGGTTAACGTCTCGGCGCAGCTGAAAAAGGTGATGCGCGTTGCGGGGCTTGACCGCCTTGCCGTCATAGAAAACGGCAGCAAAAAAACCTAGGTTGGACGACTTGCCATTCCAACTTTTTTGAAGGGACAGAAAAAACTATGAAAAGCATCAACGAGATGAGCCTGGTTTTTCAGAGCAAAAGCTCCAACGAGTCGTTTGCGCGGGTGACGGTCGCCGCATTTTTTGCGCAGCTTGACCCGACGGTGGAGGAGCTGACCGACGTAAAGACCGCCGTATCCGAGGCGGTTACCAACTGCATCATCCACGCCTACCGCGACCGCATCGGTCTTGTGTACATAAACGCAAAAATATTCCCCGACGGCAGAATCCGAATTCGCATCCGTGACAAAGGGTGCGGCATACCGGACATCAAGCAGGCAATGGAGCCGATGTTTACCACCTGTACCGCCTCCGAGCGTGCGGGCTTAGGCTTTGCCGTCATGCAGTCGTTTATGGACAAGGTGTCGGTTGTGTCCTCCGTAAGCAAGGGCACGACGGTAACACTCACAAAGACTATAAAAACCAGAGGCACGATGGATGACTGAAGCAACGCTGAAAAGCAGAGACGAGGTTGTAGAGAGCAACCTCGGGCTGGTGCATTCCTGCGCGCACCGCTTTAAGGGGCGCGGAATTGAATATGACGACCTGTTTCAGGCGGGCTGTATGGGTCTTATCAAAGCGGCGGACGCGTTTGACCACTCGCGCGGGGTACGCTTTTCCACCTATGCCGTTCCGGTGATATTGGGCGAGATGCGCAGGCTGTTCCGCGATGGCGGCACCGTTAAGGTCAGCCGTACACTCAAGGAGCTTTCGCTGCGCGTGGCGCGCGAGCGCGAGCGCATTGCGCAGCACACCGGGCGCGAGCCCACCGTAGGGGAGCTGGCGGAGGTGATGAATCTCGACCCCGCCGAGATCAGTGAGGCGCTGGGCGCTGCGCTGCCCCCCGTTTCTCTAACCGAGGCGGACGAGGACGGCGGCGGACAGTACGACATCCCCGTGGTGTCGCACGAGGAGGAGCTGGCCGACATCCTCTCGCTTAAGGTGGTGGTGTCTACCCTTGCGCCGCGCGACCGCAAGCTAATTGTGCTGCGCTATTTTTTAAACAAAACCCAAACGCAAACGGCAGACGCGCTGGGTATGACGCAGGTGCAGGTCTCCCGGCGGGAGAAAAAGATTCTGTCCTGCCTGCGCAAGGAGCTTTTGGATTAACGCACTTTCCCTCATCCTGTTATGCAAATAAATAGGGTCTTGGCTATGCCACATTTTGCGGCAAACCAAGACCCTTACGATTGTTATGTCCCCATGATGACTATCCTAAGCGAAGCACAATCTCCTTGATATTTGCCGCCACCTCGTCCGGGGAGCGAAACGCATCCACAAACGCGATGTTCTCCTCCTCCGCAAGCAGCGCAAACACCTCCATAAAGTTGCCGCGAATGCGCGCAAGCTGCTCGGCAGACTGCTCGAATATCTCTAAAAACGCCCTGCCGTTATCCACCCGCCGCTTGCACTGCTCAGCATCCATATCCAAAAAAACACACAGGTCGGGGCGCAGAATCTCGGGGCAGCCACAGTTGCAGGCAATCAGCCAGTCAATATCGCTCTCCAGCCCCTGATAGGCAAGGGAGGAATAGTAGTAGCGATCGCACAGCACATCCACCCCGCTGTCGATATACCCCTGTATGCCGTTTACGGGGTTTGTGTTGTGACGGATGCGGTCGGCTAAAAACAACGCGGCAAGCTCCGCGCTCGAGCGTTTGGTCTGCCCGCTCAGCGTTTCGCGAATCAGTCCCCCCACTGCGGCATCGGTCGGCTCTCGGGTGACGTATACCCTGCGCCCCAGTCGGCTAAGCTCCTTTTCAAGCAGTGCTATCTGGGTGCTTTTGCCCGAACCGTCCAGACCCTCGAATACAATAAACCTTCCCTTTGGGCTGTCTTGCTGCCGCATGGTGCACGCCTCCTGTATATTATCATTGCTATCTTACCATATCCTCCTTGTGCTTTTCAACAGAATCTGCCGGTTATCCATGGTCATGTATTATTTTCCCCAAATATATTGAAAACTATTAGGGATTAGTTGTATAATAACTATTAATAGTCTATCGTGGGCTACGTATAAGCATTTAACAGTTTTTTCGCCGTACCGGTGCGAGAACTGTCGTTTCAGATGCTTTTACCCCGGTAATATAATATGTTACGTTGGAGGCTGCTCGTAATGTCTTTTTTTCAAAAGAAAAAGGTCAGGATTCCGGCGGCCACCTATGCCGATAGTAAGCCACCTGCCGCACTGCCCACCGCGCTGAACGCAGAGCTTGTAAGCGGGCTTATCGCCTTTGTTGAGAAAAACCTGCATGTGGATTGTGCCGTTTTGGACGCCCACGGAAGTCTGATTTTCGGCGAGACGTCCTTCTGCCGCAAAAACAGCGTCAAAGACCCCGCTCTGTGCGCACAAACAAGGGAAAATGCGCTTAATTTGGTACGCCAAACATTGCAGCCCCACAGCGGCGGCTGTGAGCTTGGGGTTCGGTTTGCCTATATCCCCGTTGTGGCAGCGGGTGAAATTCCCCTTGTCTTTTTATTAAGTGAGGAACAACGAAAATATAACATCAGCCCCGAACGGTTTCGACTTGCGCAGCGTGTGGTGGGCATGGTGTGCGGCATGTTTGCGCAGATACTGTGTGACGATGCGCAAAGCCGAATGCAGTACGCAAAGCAAAACGCGCATATTGGCGAGCTGCGGGAGGCTTTGTCCTGCACGGTATTTGAAAACGAGGTCATCGGCGAGATCTTCGGCTCGTCCGATCTTGAGTCCGCCATTCACGGTGCACTGAAGCAGGTTGGCGAGTATTACTCGCTAGCTCGCATTACCGTACTGCGTTTAGCCTGTGATTTTGGCGAGCAGAAGCTGCTGATGCAATGGTGCAAGCCGGGTTATTCCTCCTTTGAGGAGTATTTTGAGGGAGAAGGCGGACAAGCACTGTGGCAGTCGCTTACCACAACGGTCAACTGGGCGTTTGACAAAGACGGTTTTTTACATATCAGCGACCTGTCTGTACTACCTGAACGATTAACTGCTCTTTTTGAATCGGGCGGAATTAAGGATGTGCTGTGCCATCAGCTAAAAAACGAGCTGCGCCCGGTAGCCGTTATTGTCTTTGAGCGTACCGGTGCCGATTCGCGTCCGGACGAGACCGGCTATGACGACACCCGTCTGGTGGGGCTTAAGGCAGCCTCCACCGTGCTGTGCAGTGCCGTGTTGCAAAAACTGGCGATGGATTACGCTAACCACGCCAAGGATTTAATGTATACCATTGCCGACGGCAACGGGTCGGCGACCTATGCCGTAGATGTAAACACCCGCGAAATCCTGTTTATGAACCGCACCATGCAGCTTGCGCACCCCGATGTCAAACCGGGGGATCTGTGCACCCGTCTTGAAAACCTCGACGACGGCCAAATCTGCGCGTTCTGCCCCATCGAGCGGTTTGCGGCTCCGTATGAATCCGCCGCTTACAAAAGGATGGAGCCGCGTACCCTGCCCTGTGCCGACAACGGGCAGCTTCGCAACGAACAGCTGCGTTTGGAGATCTACAAAAGCAACGTCGATACCTGGTACGAGCTGCTGGCCTCCCGCTTTACGTGGTTTGACGGCCGGCTTGCCTGCCTTGTCAGCCAGACGGATATCAACTCCCGCAAGGTGTTTGAGCTGGAGATAGAAAAGCTTGCCTATTACGACGCGATGCTCGATATCCCCAACCGCGTGTGCCTGACCAAGGTACTGCAAAAGGTGTTCGAGTCCCCGTCCCCGTCCGGGTCGGTTATCATTCTTGATCTGGACGATTTCAAATATGTTAACGACACGCTCGGCTCCCACTACGGCGACGAGCTGCTTCGCCGCATTGTACAGTACTTTAACGAAAGCGACGAGCTGCTTAGCAAGGTGTTCCGTTTTGGCGGGGATGAGTTTTTCATCCTGCTTCAGGATTACGGTCTTGCCATGGCGCAGGACCTTGCGCAGCGACTGTTAAGCCGGTTCTCCCGCCCGTGGAGGGTGTTTGACGTAGACTGCACCTGTACCGTCAGCCTGGGCATAGCCGCCTTCCCCGAAAGCGGCAAGGACCCCAAGGAGATTATTGCAAGCGGCGAGTTTGCCATCTACGACGCAAAAACCACGGGTAAAAACCGCTACGTTCTGTATGACGAAATTCTTAGCCGCAAGCTGGCCCGTCGCCATAAGATTCAAGAAATTATGCGCCGCGCATTAAAAGAAGGCGGTTTTGACGTTTACTACCAGCCGATATACAATATAGAAAAGCAGGGGTTCACCAAGGCGGAGGCATTGTTGCGGCTGCGCGATGAAGAGCTTGGTTTTATTCCGCCCGACGAGTTCATCGGCATCGCCGAGGAGATTGGCTTGATTAACGATATTGGCCTGATTGTTGTAGACCGGGTATGCAAAACCCTGTGCGAGCTTGCCCAGCAGGGCATTGTGCTCGATTCCATGGCGATTAACATCTCTCCCCTGCAGCTGGTGCAGGAAAACTTTGTAGACAGTATGTGGGGTGTTATCTCTCGGTACGAATTGCCGCCCACTATTCTTGAGTTTGAGATTACCGAAAACGTGGTCATCCGCTCGTTTGAATCGGTTAAAAAGACGATGAGCGATCTGCAGCGCTACGGCATTCGGTTTGTGCTGGATGATTTCGGCTCCGGCTACTCGGGGCTGAATTATCTGCTTATGCTGCCCATTAGCAGCCTAAAAATCGATAAATCCTATATCAACCAGCTGGAGGGCAGTGCCAAAAGCAGAAAGATGCTCTCAAAAATCATCGAGCTGGTGCAGGACTTTAATATGCAGGTGGTCGCCGAAGGGGTAGAGACCGTACGGCAGGACAGCATCCTCAAACAGCTTAACTGCGACTATATCCAAGGTTATCTATACAGCCGCCCCCTTCCCCGTGCCGATTTTGAGCTGGTTCTTGCCGACTCTATAAAAGCCCCATAGCACTACAACAATGTGTTATATTTTTACGAAAGAGAGGGATGCGTATGAGATTACCCACAAAGATTACCATGATCATTTTGTTTATGGTTTTGCTGCCCGTGCTCGTATTCGGCATCCTTCTAAACGTGAATATGACACACTATGCAACCGAAGAAAACTACAATGTTCTTAAAAGCAGCGCGACACGTGTCGGCGATGAAGTGAAACACTACCTTGGCCAGATTGAAAAAACCACCCGCCTGATTTCGCAGGACACGACCTATGGGCAGTTGATTGCTTCGCCCGCCGGCACGGTACAGCAGCAGTTTATTCCCTTGCTCGAAACGCAGATAAGTGCGCTTGAGGATTGCCGTGCTGCCTACCTGCTGGACAAGCACGGGACGGTTGTCGCCTCCCTGTCCGGCACGCAGATCGGCATGCCATATGCGCAGGACAAACTTCTGACTAACCTATTGCGGGCCCAATCCTACTTCTCGGGCGTTCTTTATACGCAGGAGGGCAAGGCGTACTTTTCACAAAGCCAGGCAGTATACCAGAGCGACAGCGTACAAGGCTACCTGGTTTTGGAGTTTAACACCTCGTATTTCAATAAAATAACCCAACAGGGTGCGGTCGACAACCAAGGCTACCTGTTTTTTGTCGATGCCGCTGATACAATTTTTTCTCACCGCTACCCCGAGCGGCAGCTTGCCGCCGCTACATACGACTATCAAAACGGTTTTTGGGAACTTCTAATTAAGATGCGTGCGGATAAAAGCAAGCCTCTCGACCAGATTAGCTATCGCTACAACAATCAGGTTCAGCTACATGGTGTTTATCTGTATCTTGAGCCCTTCGACGGGTATCTGGTGGCGGTGCGTTCCATGACCGAGCTTCGCGACACCTACTTAAAGCCGCTTGTTATCGTCAACACCATGCTTGTTTCGATTGTCTTGCTGTGTATCTTAGCCACAGTCATATTGATTCTGTCGGTACGCTACCCTGCCGTCCGCATCCTGCGCTCCCTTGGCAGCATGCTTAAGGACAGCGGCTATGTACACTGCAGCTACGAAGCCGACAACGAGCTTGGGTGGATAGCCGAATCAATCAACAACCTCAACACACAGATTACCAATACACTCGACGAGCTTAAGGAGAGCGAAAAGCGTTACCGTATCGCGCTCGAGGCGGTGAGTGATATTGTGTGGGAGTACGACGTCGCCACGCAAAAGTATACGTTCATGGCAAAGGACAAGGGTCTGCTTGGCGCACGACGGGTTGAGAATGCGGGCACAGTAAACTGTCCGTGGGCGTACGCCGCCGACCCGGAGGCGGAGGAACGCCGCGACGCCGAGTTCAAGCGCTTTATTGCGGGCATGTCGCGCACCTACCGCGCGGAATACGAAACCCGTGACATCCGCGGCAACGCAGCCTGGGCGGAGAGCATTGCAACCGCCCTTAAGAATAAGGACGATAAGATTGTAAAGGTAATCGGCTCGATCTCGGATATTACCCAAAAGAAGCTGTACGACCTTCGGGTTCTGCACTCTGCCGAGTACGACAAGCTGACGAGTGTTTATAACCGCGCGGCCATCGAAAAGCGCATCAAGGAGCTGCTGCCCGAGCACAAGCAGTGCGCGCTGATGATGATTGACCTGGATAACTTCAAGATTATCAACGACACCTTCGGTCACCAGTTCGGCGACCAGATTTTGCGATTTGTGTCCTCCAGCATCTGCAAAATCGTGTCCAGCGGCGACCTTGTGGGGCGCATCGGCGGCGACGAGTTTATCGTGTTTATTAAGGAGTTCGGCACCGAGGACGCGTTGGAGCAGATGGCCAACAAAATTGTTTCCGCCCTGCAGGGCGGCTATGAGAAGGAGGGCACCACCTACCGGCTCTCCGGCAGTGTGGGCGTTGCAAAGGCGTACGAGTTCGGTGCGGCCAGCTACAAGGAACTGCTAGCCAACGCCGATTTTGCGATGTACAGCGCAAAACGCAAGGGCAAAAATAACTACAACCTGTTTACCGAGCTGCTATACCGCGAAAAGGTAAAGAACGATGTGGTGGCGGACCAGCTGCGCAACATCACACAAAACGACATCATAACGGTGTCGTTCGAGCCGGTGTTCTGCAGCCGTACCAACCGTGCGGTTCGTTTTATCTCGCATATCGATATTCTGATACCCGAGTACGCGGACCTTACCCGCGACGAAATATTCAAAATAGCCGCCGAGAGCAACCAGCAGTCGTCCTTGCTCGAGATTCTCTTCCGCAAGGTATGTCAGGCAATTACGGCGGTGGAAAAGCACAACAGCTATCAAACCCTTGTCACCTTCCCCGTTCCCATCCTGTCGCTGTCCAACGACGCGGTGCTGTCTATCCTCACCCGCGTATCGCAGGAGGAGGGGGTTAACCCCAAAACGCTTGGCTTTGCGCTGGAGCCGCGTACCATCAGCATGTTTGACCATTCGGTATACACCTTTATATCGGGTCTGCGGCGCATCAGCAGCGACATCGAGCTAATGGGCTTTGGGGGCATGTACACCAGCTACAACATCGTCAGCGACTTTAATCTCGACTCGGTTCGCTTTGCCGATGAGATGATACTAAAAGCTATGCACAGCCGCAAGTACCTGTCTGTGCTCAGCTCGATTATGGATATCGCGCGGCAATCGGCCACCGCGTGTACCCTTCCCCTCTCGCTTACGCAGCACGAGTTCTTTAAGCCCCGACTAAACGGCTGCTACTACTACTGTACCGGCAATAAGCTAAGCACCCAGGCGTTTTATAAGGAAATCAAAGAAAAAACGCTGGTAATGAACAAATATGACTGCCCCGACTACAAAAGCAGGCTGCTTGAAAGCACCATACTGGGGCTGTAGCCTCCTACCGTCTCTCTTTTACCAGTTTTAAAATCCAGTCTGACCAAAATTCTTTGTTTCGTAAAGGAGCATGACTACCATGAGTATCGGATTTGAGCTGCAACAGGAAGAACAAGAGGATACCCTACAAGGCAAGTACCTTACCTTTTCTCTCGGCGCAGAAGCCTACGCCGTACCTATCCGCTATGTGATTGAGATCAACCGCGTACTGCAAATTACCCCGGTGCCCGATTTCCCCAGCTATGTGGACGGCATAACCAATCTGCGCGGCAAGATTATTCCCATCATCAATCTGCGCAGGCGGCTGGGGCTAGAGGTTGTAGATTTTTCGGATACCACCTGCTTTATGATCCTTTCGGTAGAGGACGCGCCGTTTGGACTGATTGTCGACAGCATCGCGGAGGTTGTCAATATCCCGGACGAGGATATCTCCCCACCACCTGCCGAGAGTGAGTTTGTTGCGGGTGTCGCAACCATCGGCGGCAAAATCAACCTGATTATCGACTGCGAGAACATCTTTGTGCGGTAAGCAAACCCTTTTTGTTCTGGTCATCCCGTCGTTATTACGCAAAAAGCGTCTGCTTTTTGCCCGCACGGCTCATTTTGTGCAAAGGTATTGACGATGCGGCGGATTGTGTGCTATAATACAATCCGTCGCTGAAGTGCGCGGGTGTAGTTCAATGGTAGAATTCCAGCCTTCCAAGCTGGTTACGTGGGTTCGATTCCCATCACCCGCTCCATTGTCGTCAGGGGGACACAGGGTGTACGGTACCGCTTTCGTGTACGGTATGCCAAAATAAGTGCCTGTAGCTCAGCTGGATAGAGCATCCGCCTTCTAAGCGGAGGGTCGTGGGTTCGAGTCCCCCCAGGCGCGCCAGTATGTGGTGGGTATAGCTCAGTTGGTTAGAGCGCCAGATTGTGGCTCTGGAGGTCGTGGGTTCGAATCTCATTATCCACCCCACTTAAACATCATAATTCATGCGCCCCTTCCCGGGTTATCCGCACGGGCGGCGCATGAATTTTTCTGTATACTGGGCTGTAGCCAAGCGGTAAGGCACAGGACTTTGACTCCTGCATCCCGATGGTTCGAATCCATCCAGCCCAACCAATAGAATAACCGTCTGGATTGCTTTATTTCAGACAAAACAGGAGAGCCTTGATTCGTCAGGGCTCTTTTTGTGGTCAAAAAATGACTCAAACGGTAAAAAAACGACTCAAAAACTTTAATTTAGTGAGAATAGATGATATAATATTCAAAAAAACGGGGCAAGTGGCAAGTGATATGAGAATTGTTATTATAGATGACTGCGTCGAGGATATCGAGCAGTCAAAAAGGATTATATGCATGGCGTTTTCCATAGCAGGGCTTGGCGCCAACAGTATTACCTGCTACACCGACAGCACTCGGTTTATTGAAGAGTTTACAGAAAACGCCTACGACATTATCTTTATGGACATTATCATGGATACGATGGACGGCATTGCCGCCGCAACTAAGGTGCGTGCGGTAGACAAATACGTTAAGCTTGTTTTCTCAACCTCAAGCAACGATTTTGCCTCTCAAAGCTACGAGGTGGGCGCCGATTACTATCTTAAAAAGCCCTATGACATTGACCAGACAGTAAAAATGCTTCAGCGGCTTCGCATCCCCGCCTTTGACGAAGGACGGTATATCGTTCTGCCCGAGGGCGACAAGGTCATTTTGCGCAGCATTCTGTATACCATTTACTTTAATCATGTCATAGAAATCCACCTGATCAACGGCAACTCAATCCGAACAAGGCTGCGCCAGCTGGATTTGGAACGGCTGATTATGCTTCAACCGTATTTTGTGAAGTGCTCAAAGGGCAGCATTGTTAACATGTATGAGGTGGATTGCATAAAAGAAAATGAGGTTGTGCTGTCAGACGGCACAGCCGTTCAGGTAAGCCGCCGCAAATTGAAGGACATGGAAAAGCTTTACGCCGACTTTATGTTTGATAAAATGCGAAGGGAGCTGCTGCAGTAATGCCCGGTATCTCTCATGTGATTGAAACCGCCCTGTACTCCCTAGTTAACTTAATGCCGTATCTGTTTATGCTACTGTATCCTTTTCGCGACAGCTACCGGTTTTCACGGGCTGTTGTAAGGGCGATTGTATTTTTGATTGCACTAATTCAGATTGCCCTTGGCTTGTGGGCGGCGTATTTCCCCGATACCCCAAGCTCCGTCAAATCGGTAACCAGTACTGTCATCTATATCGTGTTTTATTTTGTCGCCGTAAGGGGCAACTTCGGCAAGCAGCTGTTCACTCTGCTTCTGTTTTCTAACCTCTCAAACCTTGTTGTGATGATGTCTAAATGCTTAGAGGGCTTTCTGTTCCCCGATATGGCGGTACAACAATACCGGTGGACCTTTACGCTGATGATGCTCCTGTTTCAGGTCATCTTTTTAACGCCGCTCTATTTTTATTATAGAAGGGTCTATATTCCCGCCATACATGGCGGCACCGGGCAGGCAATCTGGAAATACATGTGGATTATTCCGCTGACGTTTTATGTTTTATGGAGCTATATTATATACAACAGCCCCTTGTCCCCCTTGCAGATGGCCTTGCTCCCCCAGAACTCCTTGTTCATTCTGCTAATTAACATCGGCGCATTCATTGTGTACCATGTTGTGATTTCTTTTTCGGCAGAGCAGCAGAAAAACCTTGCACTTAAGGCGCAAAACCATATGCTCGAGCTGCAAAAGCTCGAGTACGAAAGCTTTACGTCAAAGCTCTCGGAGGTACGCAGGATTAACCACGACGTAAGGCACAACATCATTTTGATGAACGAGTACTTAAAAAGCGGCCGATACGAGGAGCTTGGCAAGCTGTTCACCGAGTACCTAAAAACCATCCCAGATAACATTACCCTTACCTATTGCAGCCACTACGCACTGAATATGCTCATCTCGTATTTTGCGCAGCTTTCGGCTCAGGACGGCATCGAGTTTGAGTGTGATGTGCGGATCACCGAAACGCTCAACCTGTCCGAATCCGACCTTTCGGTGCTGGTTGGTAACCTTCTTGAAAATGCGGTAGAGGCATGCCGCCGCATCGCGGACGGGCGACGCACCGTTGCTCTGCGCGGCAACGTCATCAATGAATCCGTTTTGCTTATTACGGTTGACAATACCTATACCGACGAGCCGGTAACCAATGCGGACGGCGTACTCACATCCACTAAGCGCAGCGGCGCCGGAATTGGGGTGGAGTCGGTTAAGCTAATCGTCGGCAAGTACAACGGGCAATACAAGGCTCAAACAGAAAACGGACTGTATCAGGTGTCTGTTATGCTGAACCTGCCACATAGTTAATTCGCTGTAACATCCGAAAGCAAAAAAACAGACTGCTCTACCGCATCAACGGTAGAGCAGTCTGTTTTTATGTTTGTTTTTAGTCCGGTTATTAAAGCCCCAGTGCCTCCAACTCGCTTGCCGTTGTTTCTACCAAAGCCTCACATTCCTTTACGGTTTTGCCCGCCACCGAGCCAAAACCGAACAGACCGCCGGTCAGCTTATCGAGCGCCATGTTCACCGCCACATTCTCCACACCTGCCTGCTCGCCCTTTTGAACCTGCCATTTCTGGCACGGCTTATCATTTCCAAACGCCGTAGAAATAATCTGAACCTGATTCTGTCTGTCGAGCGGGGGGAATGTAATCATGGTCACCAGTCCATGTTTTGTGATAGAGGGCTGCCCGGCCGTGAACTGCTTGTCTTTGATTGCCTCAAAGAACTCGTTCACGTTGTACGCGTTTGTGGTTTTTACTGTCTTGATTTTTACTCCAAATGCCATATTAATCGCTCCTAACATAGATTTTTCTATCTTTAAATTTAACATAGGAGAATATGGCATTCAAGTTTTTAACTCAAACGGTTAAAAAATGACTCAAGCTGGCTAAAATTATGCGTATGCGGCGACAATCCGTTTGGTTATCGCCGTTTACACAGGTGCTTTTTGTGTGCGGGTTGGCAAACAGCTCACCGCAATGTACCGCGGTTATAGGGTTTGAATGAACTCGAGTATCGCCGCATTCACCTGGCGGGGATTATCCCCGTTAGAAAAATGTGCGGAATCCTTGATTATCACAAGCGGATATCCGGTATTTTGCGCCCAACGTTTGCAATAGCTCTGCACCTTGCCCGTTTTGTCGTGTTCGCCCAGTAAAATGAGTACCGGAAAACCGAAGGAAACGTCCTGATTCTCTTGAGTAAAGCCGCGGTAGGCAATATTCATCTGTGTGACGATGTCCTCTTTTGTAAGCGGCTTGAGCATCTTAATCATCATATCGTAGGAATACTGGGTTTTCGAAACGGATTTTGCCATGCTTTTGCGCAGCATCCCGTCAGAAAACCAGCCCGCCATCGCCCCAACGCGCTTTAGCCACCAGATGTCCGATTTCGAATAGTACGCAAGCCCAAACGGGGTTGTGTCGAGTGCTACAAAGCCTTCGGTCTGCTCGGGGTACATTGCCCCGAACATCTGCGACGGGTAACCGCCCATCGACATCCCGACCAGTACGACCTTTTCTATCGCTTCGGCCTCTAGTATCGCGTGCAGCTCCTCGGCACAGTTGCGGTACGAAAAATCCGTATAGGGGCGCGAAAGCCCGTGCAGCGGAACATCCCACACAAGGATGTGATAGTCCTGCCTAAAAAACTCCACCTGTTTTTCAAACATCTCATGATTGGCTGTCAGCCCATGGGTAAACACCAGTGTTTTGCTGTGCTTTTCACAACGCGAGATCCAATAATGCACTTCGCCCCGCGCCGACTGGATGCTTTTATGTTCCATCTTCGCTGCCTCTCTCTGTATCAAATCAACCTGTTCCTATTCTTTTTACATGCTATACCATTTGCGTCTGGTTGTCAATTTTCGCCTTGCTTTGCTGTTACTGATAGAATGGATTTTACTTAGGCAGTTTGGATGTTATTTATTTATAATTCATGGTATATTTTGTTTTCATGTGAAGTAAACAGCACCGATTCGCGCACTTATGTTATATATTGTAAAGTCGAGGGCTGTTCTATGAAAAAGCTGCTTGCTATACTTTTCTTTGTACTGTTCCTATCCGCCGCAGGCGGGTGCGCACAAGCGATTGCCCCGGAGGGGTTGGATTACTTGTTGGTTTCTGATATTTCTGATGAGTTGAGTCATACAGTAGCACAAGATAACACGTCGAACGCAGCTAGCACTGCAAGTGTGAATGGAAAGAGCGATTATCAGTTTTCGGATGATGAGTTTAATGAAGCGAAACAACAAGCAGAGTTACTGACTGCTCATCTGGTTGTACACGCCGTTTATGACTTTTATGATGAAAAAAGCACATTCCCAGATTGTGAACTAGATAACTTTGTATTGACGACCTTTTTTCATTCCAATCACCCGCAATATTTGCCGAATCGTGAAACAAATGATTATGAATCGTCAATTGATCACTGTCAAACTGATACGAAGTACTTATACCATGGTTTTGTTAATAAGACCAAAGATAGTATCTATGTGTTTCCTGTAAAAAAAGTTCAACAACTCGTATACGAGGTTTTTGGCTTAAGTGATTGGATTTTAAATCTTGATAACTCAGACTTTTTCTTTGATGACGAGAAGCAGCAATATGAATCCGGTTTACAGTTCGGGTTTGGCAGCAGAAACTCTTATAAAAACTTGACTTCAGAAATACAGAAAGATACGGCAACTATCAAAACTACTTTTCTTCTCTTAGAAGGTGCCAGCGTTAATGGGAATCCCGGGTGGAAGGAGGCAGGCTATTATCATTTTACCTTTCAAGTCATGCATGAAAACGACCGACAATTCCTTCGTTTCCTAGAAATGAACACGGATACGGCTGACTGAGTTGTTACCATTAAGCAAGGAGAGAACGAAACACCATGAAAAAGCTAATCCGCATGTTTGAGGGACTTTGCCTATGCGTACTGTTTGCGGCATGTGGGGTTGGAGCGACTGATAGCCGAGAGGTCTCTGGACAAAACTTCTTTGCCGAACATGATAAGACAGACTCTTCTGCAGCCTATTTATCCGGTAATCTGGAAACGGATTTGGAGGATTCTTTCATAAAGGCATCATATACAGAGAGCGATAAGAAGATGTTCGAAGCATATGCAATCCAGTTTGCACAAGTGTTTTATGCGCCGTTTGGTTCTGCCTGCGATTTAGACCCCGATGTTATCGCGTGGTTCTCCTTTTGGACTATCTATGAGAACGAAGGTTTGACGGTCAGCGACGATGGATATTGTTTGATACCCAAAAAGGACTTAGATGAGTTTATTGCTACACGTTTTGGCCCATTGCAGACGGAATATTCATTTGAGGCACCCGAGTACGACGCGGAGAAGGAGGCATACAAGTTTTATCCGCTGGGTGAGGGCAGTCAAAATGATGTTCGGGTACAAAGCATAAAATGGACCGGTGACACCATAGACTTCACAATGGAGTTCACCGAAAAGCCAATGGGCGAGGAGCAATTGGCTCAGCCCAAAGAATGGGTGGTTGAGTACCGGTTTATAGTTAAGTCGGCAGATGGAGTGCGTTATCTGCAGATTGTTTGGGCTAAATCGGTTTAGCAATACTCAAAAACCAAATTGAAAGGGAACAAAACATATGAAAACGCGAATGAGCATATTCCTCATTCTATTACTCATCCTCGTATCTTCCTGCACTACGCAAACCCCATCTGCCGCGTCTCTGGGTTATAGTGAAATACCCGCCCCGTCTTCTGCCGCAGAGCAGCAACGGCAGGATTACTTAAGCTCCCTGACGATTGACAGCGCGCCCGTGGACTTAAACGACCTTGATGCAGTTACAAGGGTTTATGTTAATCCTCTGATTCCCACCGGTCGTGTTTGGTTTTATTCTTGGGATAACGCTTACGAAATCCAGCCGAATCACCTGATTGAAATCTGCGCCTACAACAATTTTCTTCATCTTCCTATGGATGAAGAAGACGTATACCTACCGGAGTACGTTAATGCGCCCGCCGAACAGGTAGAGGCTTCTATTCAAAAACACTTTGACGTGCAAAGCGAGCACCTAAAAAACGCAACGTACTACGATGATGACGGGAACGATGGCAGTACGTACCTTCTAGTGGGCGGCTTTGGCGGCGGTTGGTGGGCTACCGCGATGACCGCGCGGCAGGAAGGTGAGCAGATTATCATTGGGGTTGGGATTACGAAGAGCGGTACGGCAACCGATCTGAAAGATGGCGAAATCCAAACGCCTTTTGGCAGGCTTTCACCCGTCGGAACCTTGACACTGCAACTGACTGAAGATAATGTTGTGCGGTACCTGTCTTATGATTATGATGAAAAGTTCACATGGTAGTTAACAGCAGACAGCATCCCCTAAAACAGCACTTATTAGCTAAGAAGCGCGCATAAAAACGGGGGGGCATGCCCCCCCGTTTTTATGCGCGCTTAACTCCACTTGAGATGCCTGTATACCTTTGAAGTACATCTGCCCAAGTCCATACTCGTAACCCTATTCTGTCCGGACCATAAAAATTGCAGTCGTAAACAGTAATCCCAGTAGTAGATCTTGCAGTGATAATGACTGCATGTTTTGCCGTGCTATTTACTCTGTTGAATGTGACTCTAGAACCAATCGGCATTCCAACAAATGCATTCCTCACCGAATCAGCGTTTGTAAAGGGTGTAGCTCCAATAGAATCACCTGCGCCATAAGTCGCATCTAAAACCATTCGTGCAAATCCTACGCATTGGGTTGCACCTGCGTATGTTCCATACCAGTAATCCCCTACCTGCAAATCAGTTAACGGATATAACCCATTCCATGTGGCTGGTGTTACTTTTGTGTTTTGAACGGTAGCCATTGATATTCCTTCTTTCACAATATTATTGAACACTTAACAATCCGTCTGCCCTTCTGCAGCAGGGAACACATTTTGTTATGCCTTCAAAATATAAAGAGTACCAACCCGTCAAATAATCAACCCCACAATTAAAATGTCTAAAAAATTGCGGCGGTCTTTTTACAGACCGCCGCATATTTGTGTTATATCTGTGCGCCTATTCCCTCTTGTCGTCCTTGCCTTTATCTCCGGTCTCCTCCTCCACAGGCGGGGGGAGCTTTACGACCTTAACGCTAGCGATGCGGCGGTCTTCGACCTCCAGCACCGTGAACTCCACGTTGTTTACCACGACGCTCGGGCGCTCCTCCTCGGAGGGGATGTAGCCCAAGATGTCGATGATAAGCCCGGCAATCGTCTCGTAGTCGCCCTCGTCGGGCAGCGGGATGTCCAAAATCTCGGAAAGCTCCTCGATGTCGGTGGCGCCGTCCACCGTAAAGGTGGTGTCATCCACCATCTGAATCTCCTCTTCCTCGTTGTCGTACTCGTCCTGAATGTTGCCGACAATCGCCTCGAGCAGATCCTCCATCGTTACAATGCCGCTGGTGCCGCCGTATTCGTCACACACCACGGCAAACTGAACCTTTTTATCCTGAAACTCCTTAAACAGCTCCTTAACATGGTTGCTCTCGGGCACAAACAGCACCGGACGGATAAACTCCTGGATGGAAAGCTTGGGGTTCGGCTTCGTATTAATCAACCGGAGCAGGTCCTTTACGTACACTACCCCCGTAATGTTGTCCAAATCATCTTCATAGACGGGGATGCGCGAGTACCCCTCCTCGATGGCGAGGTTTACCACATCCTCAATCGACGAACCAGCCTCCACGCCCATGATGTCGGTACGGTGGGTCATAATCTCGGCGGCGGTGATGTCATCCAGCTCAAAGATGTTGTTAATCATCTCCTTGGCGCTTTCCTCAATCACACCCTTTTCGTTGCCCACATCCACCAGCATGCGAATCTCTTCTTCGGTCACATGGTCGGGCTCGGAGTGCGGGTCGATGCCAAACATGCGAATCACGCCGTTTGTCGAGGCGGAAAGCAGTCGCACAAAGGGACGGGTGACCTTATACAGAACGGTCAGCGCGCCGACGGTGGCAAACGCAAACTTTTCGGGGTTTTGCAGTGCCAGCCGCTTGGGCACCAGTTCCCCGAACACTAAGGTAAAATAGGAGAGAATCAGGGTTATCGCAATCATGATAATTGCTTTGAGCACCGATGCGGGCAGCGGTACAACAGCAACCAGCGCCGCGGTAATCGGCTCGGCAAAGCTGTCTGCGGCAACTGCGGATGCCAAAAAGCCCGAGATGGTCACGCCAATCTGAATGGTGGCAAGAAAGCTCGAGGGCTCCTTCACTAAGCTAAGCAAAAGGCGCGCCTTTTTGTGTCCTTCCTCCGCCATCTTGCTTACCTTGTTGTCGTTCACCTGAATGATGGCAATCTCGCTTCCGGCAAAGAAGGCATTAATAAGTATCAGTACAAATAGCAGCGCGATATACAATAAATATCGGGTACTGTCAGGGTCCATGGTGTTTCGTTCTCCTTTTTATGCGTTTCGATAATAGGATGGATAAATTGACACACACTATACTGTCGCACCAAACGACCAAAGTATGGCGTGCCCTACCGCGCCCAGCGGCAAACAGGCATACAGATATTGGTATATTCAGTTATTCATAGTTATTATATAGAAAGTTGGATTGGTTGTCAAATCCCCCGAAAATCAGGTAAGTTATAAATACGTGAATCCTGCACAAAAACTGCAAGCAATCTTTACAATTTGATGCAGTAAAGCATAGACTGCTCCAAGGTTTACTCAAATTTAATATATTAATATGGCTTTAGATATTTACTTTGCAGAGTAAAAACGGTATAATTCTTTATGAATTGGTTCTTCGTTATGTTTTTAACATAGTGGAGCTGATTTGTATGCGTTTGCCGTTAGGCAGGCGCGTCAATTTGTGTCCGCCGCTTTTTTTCACGGTTTGGCGGCACATTGGTGCGGGGCTTTCGCCCGCACGGTGTATTGTTGTATTCGGCAGATAAGCTGCCGTTTCCCTTCTCCCACATACCAATAAGGAGGAAATATATCATGGCTAGAAAAATGAAAACAATGGACGGCAACACCGCCGCCGCACACGTCTCCTATGCCTATACCGATGTAGCCGCAATCTACCCGATTACGCCCTCGTCCGTAATGGCTGAGGTGACCGACAAATGGGCAGCCGACGGACGCAAGAATATGTTTGGCACCGAGGTTAAGGTTGCAGAGATGCAGTCCGAGGCGGGTGCTGCGGGTACCGTTCACGGCTCGCTTGCCGCGGGCGCGCTGACCACCACCTACACCGCGTCTCAGGGTCTGCTTCTGATGATCCCGAACATGTACAAGATTGCAGGCGAGCTGCTGCCCTGCGTCATCAACGTATCGGCTCGTGCCGTTGCGTCTCATGCGCTCTCGATCTTCGGCGACCACTCCGACGTATATGCCTGCCGTCAGACCGGCTTTGCAATGCTTGCCGCAAGCAGTGTGCAGGAGGTTATGGACCTAACCCCCGTAGCGCACCTGACCGCAATTAAGGGCAGAGTGCCGTTCGTTAACTTCTTTGACGGCTTTAGAACCTCCCACGAGCTGCAGAAGATTCATGTGTGGAACGACGAGGACCTCGCTTCCATGGCAGATGTCGCTGCAATAGACGCGTTCCGCAAGAACGCCTTAAACCCCGAGCACCCCGTACTGCGCGGTACCGCTCAGAACCCCGACATCTTCTTCCAGGCAAGAGAGGCGAGCAACAACTACTACCTGCAGGTTCCCGCCATTGCCGAGGAATACATGAACCTGGTTAACAGCAAAATCGGCACCGATTACAAGCTGTTTAACTACTACGGCGCCAATGACGCCGAGCACATCATCATCGCCATGGGCTCTGTATGTGAGACCATCGACGAGACCATCGATTACCTCAACGCCGCGGGCGGCAAATACGGTGTTGTAAAGGTTCGCCTGTACAGACCGTTCTCGGTAAAGCACCTGCTTACCGCCATCCCCGACAGCATAAAGCAGATTACCGTGCTCGACCGCACAAAGGAGCCGGGCGCACTGGGCGAGCCGCTTTATCTTGACGTGGTAGCGGCACTCAAAGAGACCAAGTTTGACCAGATTCCCATATTCAGCGGCCGTTACGGTCTGGGCTCTAAGGACACCACCCCCGCTCAGATTATCGCCGTTTACAAGAACAAGACAAAGAAGCTGTTCACCATCGGCATTGTGGACGATGTGACCAACCTCTCCCTCGACATCACCGAGAACCCCGACACCACCCCCGCCGGCACCACCAGCTGTAAGTTCTGGGGTCTTGGCTCGGACGGTACCGTGGGCGCGAACAAGAACTCCATCAAAATCATCGGCGACCACACCGACATGTATGCGCAGGCGTACTTTGCATACGACTCCAAGAAGTCGGGCGGCGTTACCATCTCGCACCTGCGTTTTGGTAAAAAGCCCATCCGCTCCACCTACCTCATCAACAAGGCGGACTTTGTGGCATGCCACAACCCCGCATACGTTGGTCACTACAACATGGTAGAGGACATTAAGCCCGGCGGAACCTACCTGCTGAACTGCCAGTGGAACGCCGCGGAGCTTGAGGAGCACCTGCCCGCTAAGGATAAACGCTATATCGCAAACAACAACATCAAGTTCTACACCATCGACGGCGTAAAGATCGGCAAGGAAATTGGTCTGGGCGGACGCATTAACACCGTGCTCCAGTCCGCATTCTTTAAGCTTGCCGACATTATCCCGATTGACGAGGCCGTCAAGTATATGAAGGATGCCGCCACCGCATCCTACGGCAAGAAGGGCGAGAAGATTGTCGCCATGAACCATGCCGCCATCGACGCGGGCGTAACCGGTATTACCGAGGTTGCCGTTCCCGACGCGTGGAAGACCGCTTCGGACGACAAGGCGCCCCACGCCGCCACCGGCAAGCGTGCGGACCTTGTGAAGTTCGTAAACGAAATCGAGATTCCCGTTAACAAGCAGCTGGGCGACAGCCTGCCTGTTTCCACCTTTGTGGATATGGCGGACGGCACCTTCCCGCAGGGCAGCGCAGCTTACGAGAAGCGCGGCATTGCGGTGGATGTTCCCGAGTGGATTCCCGAAAACTGCATTCAGTGTACCTTCTGCGCCTATGTATGCCCCCATGCGGTAAACCGTCCGTTCGTAATGACCGCAGAGGAAGCGGCTGCAGCACCCGCAGCTACCAAGAACGCGGATATGACCGGTCTTGCAGGCTACAAATTCGGCATTCAGATCTCGGTGCTGGACTGCACAGGCTGCGGCTCGTGCGCAAACGTATGCCCCGGCAAGGGCGGCAACAAGGCCCTTGTGATGAAGCCCATCGAGACCCAGCTTGCACAGCAGGAAGTATTTGCGTATGCCGAGGAGCTGCCCGAGAAGCCCGAGGCGCTTGCAAAGTTTAAGCCCACCACCGTTAAGGGCAGCCAGTTAAAGCAGCCCCTGCTCGAATTCTCCGGCGCATGCGCAGGCTGCGGCGAGACCCCTTACGCGAAGCTTGCCACCCAGCTGTTCGGCGACAAGATGTATATCGCCAACGCCACCGGCTGTTCGTCCATCTGGGGCGGTTCGGCTCCCTCTACCCCTTACACCGTTAACAAGCGCGGCTTTGGTCCGGCATGGGCAAACTCGCTGTTTGAGGATAACGCGGAGTACGGCTTTGGTATGTACCTTGCCCAGAAGCAGCTGCGCGAGCGCGTAATTGCCAAGGTTGCGGCGCTTACCCCTACCGACGAGGCACTGAAGGTTGCCGTCACCGAGTATCTTGGCACCGTAAACAACACCACCGAGAACGGCGTTGCATCCGAGAAGCTGATTGCAGCCCTCGAGAAGGACGGCTCCGCCGCTGCGAAGGCGATTCTTGCCGACAAGGAGTTCCTTGCCAAGAAGAGCATCTGGATCTTAGGCGGCGACGGCTGGGCATACGACATCGGCTTCGGCGGTCTGGACCATGTAATCGCACAGAATGAGGATGTAAACATCCTTGTATTCGATACCGAGGTATACTCCAACACCGGCGGTCAGTCCTCTAAGGCGACCCCCACCGGCGCTGTGGCGCAGTTTGCCGCAGCCGGTAAGGAGATTAAGAAGAAGGACCTTGCCGCCATTGCAATGAGCTACGGCTATGTATACGTTGCGCAGGTTGGTATGGG
This sequence comes from Bacillota bacterium, assembly GCA_023460535.1. GTDB lineage: Bacteria > Bacillota > Clostridia > Oscillospirales > Ruminococcaceae > Acetanaerobacterium. The sequence continues at coordinate 35,088 of JAEWPV010000016.1, read as the reverse complement.
CGCCGACTACAACCAGTGCCTCAAGGCGTTTAACGAGGCGGAAAGCTACAACGGTCCGTCCATCATCATTGCGTACTCGCCCTGTATCAACCACGGCATCAAGGGCGGTATGGGCATGAGCCAGACCGAGATCAAGAGCGCGGTTGCCGCCGGCTACTGGCACCTGTTCCGCTTTGACCCCCGTCTCAAGGAAGCGGGCAAGAACCCCTTCCAGCTTGACAGCAAGGCACCCACCGTCAGCTACAAGGACTTTATCACCAGCGAGGTTCGCTATACCTCTCTGACCCGCGCGTTCCCCGACCGTGCCGAGGCACTGTTTGAGAATGCCGATAAGACCGCACAGGACAAATACAAGCACCTCGTGCGTCTTTCCAAGCTCTACGACGTGGAATAAGCCGCACACCTGATTAAACACCCCCGCCCCGTTTCGCGATGCGAAACGGGGCGGGGGTTTGTCGTGGCGCGCAACCGCAACGGCAAGGTTTTGATATTGTGCAGAAAACCGCAGGTTTTCAGAATGCGAATCGCAGATTCGCTATGTGTAGGGGATGGCGTCCCGACATCCCGTTTTGTTTGCACCGGTTCCGGCGCGTCAGGGATGCCGCCCCCTACGGCGGGGTTTTGATATCACGCAAAAAACAGGCGGTTTTCCCATCGTCCCAACCGTAGGGTTGGCGATGTAACCCACAAAAACCCCACCCCCGCCATCATGGCGGGGGTGGGGTTTTGTACGCGTCATGCGCTTATGCGTGTTTTAACAAACTGAGCGGAAGGGTTAGTCTTAGCCGAGCAGCTGCAGCACGCCCTGAGGCAGTGCGTTCGCCTGCGCAAGCATTGCCTGAGCAGCCTGAGAAAGGATGCTGAACTTCGTAAAGTTGGTCATCTCTTTTGCCATATCCACGTCGCGGATGCGGCTCTCGGCAGCGCTCATGTTCTCTGCGGTGGTGGTCAGGTTCTCAATGGTCTGCTCCAGACGGTTCTGAACCGCACCAAGGGCAGCACGCTGGGTAGAAACACGCTCGATGGCGGCATTGATGTTGTCGATAGCAGCATGAGCATTGTCAGCGGTGCTTACGTCAAGGGTAGTCTGTCCATCTTCAAAGCCAAGCAGCTGTGCCGCGTGCATATCAGCAACTTCAACGTTAATTTGGTCAGCGCCGTCAGACGAAGCACCAATCTGCAGTTTCAGACCAGCTGCCTGCGCCTGAGTCCCTCCGGTATAGGCTGCTGCTGTGGCGGTGTAGTCACCTGCATCAAGAGCAGTTGTAAATGCAGTTACATCTTCACTCAGAGTAATGCTTACCGAGCCGATCTCGTTGCCGTTTGCATCGCTAATGGTGAGCGTCTGAGCATCGGTAGATGCAAGGTCAATCTCTGAGAAGGAGTATGTTCCAAGGCTGGCTGCAATTCCGGTAATATTGCCAGCACCAGCGCCGGTAGAAGTGGTGGTAAAGGTAATTCCGCCACCTGTCATTGCTTCAAGCAATGCGTTCTGCTGCGCCATGGTAGACCCTTCGGCAAATGAAACGGCGCCCATCGTAACCTCAAGACCAGTTTCAATCTCAACAACATCTGCAGGAGCCGTGGGAGCCGTGGCGGGGATGAAGGATGAAGTGGTCGCTTCGGTTGCAGCAGCGGCCTGAACACCATCAGCATTAAAGCTGATTACGACGTCTCCGGCGCCTGCAGCAGCAGCAGCATCAGCACCGCCTGTGACAGACAGTGTAGCAACAACGTTGCCATCAGCATCCTGAATCTCTAGGTTTGCAGTTCCAGATACAATGGATTCACCAGTGACCACACCGCCGCCTGCAGCGGTAATGGTGTATCCAGTCAGCGATGCTGCTGACAAAGAGCCGTCAACAGCGACAGAAACGGTAATATCATTTGCCTGCAGCGCGGTGTTCAGGGCATTGCGCTGTGCATCCGTAGCGCCTGCATCGTAAGCAATCGTCACTGCGTCTGCGTCAACATCCGCGATATCCGAACCGTTGGTTACTCCATCAATGGTGGGCAGGGCAGCTGCAGTGGCCGGCTGCGCAGGGGTTACAGGGCCTGCAAGGCTACCGTCAAACAGCTTAATGCCGTTGAAGTTTGCGGTGTCCGCAACACGGTCGATCTCGTTTACTCGGGCGTCGATCTCGTCCTGAATCTTCTGGCGATCCTCGGCTGTGATGGTGCCGTTGGTAGCCTGCATGGCAAGGGTGTACATACGGCGGAGTGCGGTGTGGGTCTGGTCGAGCGCGCCCTCAGCAGTCTGTACCAGCGAGATGCCGTCTTGGGCGTTCTTGCTAGCCTGCTCAAGCCCCGCGATCTGTGCTCTCATCTTCTCAGAGATTGCAAGACCTGCGGCGTCGTCCGAAGCGCGGTTGATGGCCGAGCCAGAAGACAGCTTCTCGAGTGATTTGGAAACGCTGGAGTTGTTGAAGCTCAGTCTGTTCAGCGTGTTCATTGCGCTGATGTTGTTACCAATACGCATAAAAATTTTCCTCCTTGAGTTTTGTTTTTTCCGTAAGGCGGGTAGGAATCCTTCCGTCCCGCTTTGCTTACAAAACATATATCGTGATTATTGAGGAAAACTTTAGCGTTTTTTGCGGCTGATTTTGTAACTTTGTCACATTAATATTTTTGAGGGCTAAAATAGGGGTCGTCAGGGATGCCGCCCCCTACGCAGGTTTTGTTTTGTCTGCACAACGCAAAATCGAACGACCCCCAAAACTGCCCTTTATGCTGAATCATTCTCGTAGGGGCGATTATCAATCGCCCGCGGTTTTTCGCCCTGCCACCTCTGTGCCCGCCCCTACGCGGGGACAACCCAAAAAAGAGGAACACAGCACACGCCGCGTCCCTCTTGCAAATAAATCCGATTCGGTTGCTTACTTTTTAAACAACGTCTTGCCGGTAGACTGAAGGTCGTCACACGCCTCCATAACGCGCTGTGCCATCGCCTTTTCGGCGGCGGCAAGATAGCTGCGGGGGTCGTATGCCTTCTTGTTTCCAACCTCGCCCTCTACCTTCAGCACGCCGTCGTAGTTTTTAAACATATGCTCTACAACGGGGCGGGTAAAGGCATACTGGGTGTCGGTGTCGATGTTCATCTTCACTACGCCGTACTGCAGGGTCTCGGCAATCTCATCCTTGCCCGAGCCCGAGCCGCCGTGGAATACGAACCAGAACTTGTTGCCCTCGCCAATCTCTTTTTTCAGCGCTTCCTGTCCGTCGCGCAGAATCTTCGGGTTTAGCTGCACATTGCCGGGCTTGTACACGCCGTGTACGTTGCCAAACGTTGCGGCAAACATATACGCTGCGCCCTCAATCGAGCTAAGCTCTCTATAAACATAAAGCATATCTTCGCTGGTGGTGTATAGCTTCTCGCGGGGGGCGCCCTCGTGGCTTACGCCGTCCTCCTCGCCGCCTACAACGCCTGCCTCAACCTCCAGCACAATCTCGTTCTTTGCGCAGCGGGCAAGCAGCTTCTTGGCAACCTCCATGTTCTCCTCCAGGGTGATGTCCGAGCCGTCGAACATGTGGCTGTTAAACAGGTTGGGCAAACCCTGTGCACGGCGGCGCTCGGTCTCCTCAATCAGGGGCATCATAAAGCTGTCAATCTTGCCCTTGGTGCAGTGGTCGGTGTGCAGCGCAACATAGATGTCGTAATGCTTTGCCACGTTGTGCACATGGTTTGCAAGGCTGATGGCGCCCAGTGCGCTGTCCTTGATGTTCTGGCCCGACGCGTGCGCGCCGCCGCCTGTGGAAACCTGAATGATACCGTCGCTCTTAGAATCCGCTAGACCCTTCAGCACCGCGTTTGCGGTCTCGAAATTGCTTACGTTAAACGCGGGGTAGGCGTAATGCCCGTCCGACGCCGCCTTTAACATCTGCTGATACTCTTTATAATTTACTACCGGCATGTTTCTATCTCCTTTTATCGCTTTTGCAGCTTGTTGTTATAATTATAACATTCAAAGCCCCGCTCGTAAACCGTTATCGTGAAAAAACCGCCGTTGTTGTCAATCCCGATTATCTTGCGCGTACAAGCGTGGTTTTATCCGGTAGATGCAATGCGGTTTTGCATTGCTTTTTCCCGACTTTCACCCGGCAGGATACCCGCGGGAACAACCGTATCTTTCCCCCCGCTTGGCAAGCAATTTTCGATGCACGATTTACACAATTTTTATATATAAAAATAGCGCATATGTAAATTCAAACCCGCAACACGCTAGTTTTCTTGACTTTTACCATTCGCCATAGTAGTATGAATAGGGAATAAAGCGATGATTTTATACAAAAAACACGCCGCTTTTACAATATAATCTGTGAGGTGCATAGAAGCATGGCAAACGACAAAAAAGTTCAAGGAATCATCGAAGCTGGTCAAAAGGGTAAGATGGACAAAGTGCTGTCCTACTGCAGCAACAAGGATCCGGAAATTCGTGAAGGTGCCGCAATGGCAATGCAGTATATTAAGCATGACGACACCTATAACCAGCTGATTATCATGCTGCACGACCCCGATGCAAGCGTGCGCGCCGCCTCCGCCCAATCTCTGGGCTTTTCGGGCAGAAAATCGGGCATCGAGCATCTGCGCCATCAGATGAACCGCGATACCGACAGCCGCGTGAAGGACTCCTGCAAAAATGCCATCGCGTCGTTGAACGCAAACGGAAGATAGTCTGCCATCACAACAAAACCATAAGCCGGCTTGCGTTACCAGCAAGCCGGCTTTTTGCCGTTAAAAATTCTGCGCGTAGCGCAGCTCTACCAGTGCTACCGGCACGCCGGATAGCCGTGCAATCTGCTCGGCGCACGCCGCATCCGCACAGCAGCGCTTTGTCTCCTCCGTGTCAATAAGCAAAAACGCGCAGAACAAATCCGCCTCCCGCTCGTATTTGGGGCAGCAGAAGAAGGTGTCGCGCTGCAGCTCCAGAACATTGTAGTCACTGTGCAGCAGGGCGTGGGCAAGCTCATGCGCACATACCACCCGCGCGGTTGGCTCGGGTAGCTTGTTGTTTAAATAGACAAAGCGGTGCCCGCCAATCCTCTGGTAAAAGCCCTGTACCGTGTCGGGTAAGTCGGCAAAGATGAGGTGAACCGCAAGCTCCGCGCACAATACAAACGGGTCGCGTGTATCATAACGGCTGACCAGTGATTGCACAAGTGCCATGATTCTGTTCATGAGATGATAGATTCCTTTCGTGGCATGCAGGGGTATCGTCTGCTGCGCGGTGCTCTTTTGCGTCAAGCTCCCGCGCGCGCTGTGCGCCCAGCTCCAGGGCGTCTATAATCTGCTGCGTACCCTCGGCGTCCACCGGCTTGCCGTGGAACATTAGTGCCTTTTGCCGCAGCAAAACCTCCCGCATATCCGAGATAATGTCCTCCAGCCGTATTGGCTCCCGCAGCTCTCTGCAGCAGCCGTCCCCCAAAAGGTAGTCGGCATTAACCGAAAGCACCGAGCAGATTCGCATCAGCATGGCGGCATCCGGCTCCCGCCTGCCCTGCTCATACATCCCCACCCCGCTTGACGAGATACCCAGCAGCCTGCCAAGCTGCGCTTGGGTGTATCCTGCCTCTTTGCGTAATGTACGCAATTTTTGAGCGAACATATATTCTTCACCTCCAACACAATATAACATACACCTATAAAAAAATCAACCGCCTTATCGCAATTATTTGTAAATTATCCGGTATCTTCTTGACACTACACGAAACGTGTGATACCCTAAAAATTGTAGAACATATGTTCTTTATTGCGGTCACAGGGCCGGAAAGGGTAGGATGTGTATATGAACCGAACGTTACAGGAGCTTGGGGAGGAATATCTGTGCCAATGCAGGGGCATCCGCGCACAGATTCGCATGCTGAAGCTGTTATACAAAACAGCCCCCGCACAGCAGCTTCGTCAGCTGGAGCAGCGCATCGCCGTGCTGTACGACGAGCACGGGCAGCTCAAACGAACCGGGCTGCACCTGGTAAACTATTACGCAAAACCCGATACGACGCAAACGCGAGGCGTACGTCCGGTAATGCCACACCATGCAAAGGAGGCATTGCCATATGAGTCGCAAGCTCTCTCTTGACCATAACCCCGCGTTTTATCAACATTCCTGCCTGCAAGCTTACCAAGATGCACGTTCCGGCTCCAACGCGGGGCAGTACAAGCGGCTGCAAAAAGAGACGCTGCGCGTCATTAACACCCGCTTAACCACCCGCCAGCGCGAGCTGCTCACGCGCTACTACCTTGATGGCGAAAATATCCCCCAACTTGCAAGGCTGTATGGTTTGAATAAATCGACGGTATCGCGCCATATCGCGTATGCCAAGCGCAAGATCAAAAAAGCGGTAACGCCCTGCCTGCCGGGTATTTCAGCCGATTCCTAAATCGGCGTGCTAGTAACCCATTGCGTGGGGGCTTTTGCAATCGTTTCAAAACGTGTTGTTCTTCAGCGCGATTGCTGGTATAATAACCGCAGCGGTACCCTAATACGGCAAAAACGGGAGGACGTTTCATGAGCATAATAAACTTCGGTATCGTCTCAACCGGAGCAATTGCGCAAAAGTTCACCACCGTCTGCACCTATGTAGAAGGGGCTTGCGCTTACGGTGTTGCGTCACGCTCCAAGCAAAAAGCAAAGGAGTTTGCACAGGAAAACGGCGTGAAGCGCGCATACGAAAGCTACGAGCAGATGCTCAAGGACCCCGACATCCATGCCGTTTACGTTGCCACACCCCACCCCATGCATTACGAAAACTGCATGCTCGCGCTGCAAAACGGCAAGCATGTGCTGTGTGAGAAACCCATGGTTATGACAAGGGAACAGGCGGTAGCGCTGTTTGATTACGCAAAGAAGCAAAAGCTGTTCTTAATGGAGGCGATGTGGTCGCGCTTTGTGCCCAATATGCTCACCGCCAAGCGCTGGATTGGCGAGGGCTGTATCGGTAAGCTGCATTTCATCGACGTGATGCTCACCTTTGCGGTGGGTGATATCGACGCCGGTCACCGGTTGGTAGATCCCGCGTTGGGCGGCGGCTCGCTGTACGACCTTGGAATCTACACCGTGGAGCTTACGTCCTATCTCGCGGGCGCAAACCCCATTGCCTATGCGGGCTTTCACACCGATTTTTGTAAAGGCACCGACGCCACCGCGGCGATTGCCGTCAAATACCCCGACGGTCTGCTTGCCACCATGCGCACCGGCATTGTGGTAAACAGCCATGAGGTACTAACCGTGGTGGGCGACAAGGGGCGCATCGAGATCTCCCGTCCGCACTTTGCCAACAATCTCCGGCTGTACCTGGGCGACACCTTAACCCAGGAGATTACGATAGACTACGATATGCCCCGCGGCCACTCCTGGCAGCTTGCCGCAGTGTGTGACTATATCCGCGACGGCGTAACCGAAAGCCCCATTGTCCCTTATGCCGATACCATCGCGGCAATCGAGATGCTCGAAACGCTTAAAAAGGGCTTTGATGCAGAAATAGGCTAAGCGTTAGATCATTTAACACAATATACTTGCCAAAACGCATAGCTGTACAACAACACAAATAGGGGCATTGACACGAATGTGTGCCGATGCCCCTTCTTTACTTCGTTTGCTTGTGTGGATAATGTGTTTTATATAATATTACATTGTCACTTGTGGTTACCCCATCTGTCAAATGTTTTTCGCATGGCTATTTCTGTGGGAAGGATGGGAGCAACCAAAAGCGCGCATTGCAGCATTGCGCAAATACCGCCCACCTTGCCCACGGTATCGATGCTCTTTTCAAGCAAAATCAAAAACACCACGGCAACCGCTACGGTAGTGATAATCCCGAGTACAAACCATATCCGCCCAAAGTACCTGTGGGCGAAGCTCCATGTGTCCTTGTTCTTTGTTGACATCGCGGTGCGGTATCCAAAGTAATCGTTGACCTGTTTTGGCGGGCTTTTCACAAACGCCCTGCCAAACCCCATCATCGACACCGATAACAGCAGGTTTACAACCAGCATAAACACCCATAGCCAGAGCACATCAGACACCCCTTACCCGTATTTTATGTGTATCATACCGCAGTTACGATGCATATGTCAAGTGCCATCGGTTTACCGCCGATGGCACTTGACCTGTTCTAACCTACGATTAGTGTGGGGTTGTGCCGAGCAGATTGCCGATTGCCTCAGCCACCGGCGGCAGGTTCACTGCAATGCTGACTGCAAGCGACAGAATAAACATGAGTACAAACAACGGGCTGCGCAGCAAAACGCCCAGTCGCTCGCGTACCGTAAGAAGAGAGCTGCTCGTTTCAAGTCGCAGCTTGTCGCGATGCTTTGCAAGCGTGATGATAAGCAGAACAATTCCGGTGATTACCGCCGCAACAACCAGCAGCCCAAGAATCGCAAGCACGCCCATGTTCCCTGCGCCATAGAACGTTGCGATGGTAATACCAAAGAAGTTGATGCAGATATGGGCGATAATGCACGGAACCACCGAGCCCGCACGCACATACATCATGCCGAGCATAATGCCTAGTGCCGTTGCATACAGCATCTGCGCGATGTTCACATGCGCAAGCCCGAACAACAGACCAGACACAATGACAGCAAACCAGTTGCCATGCTTCTTTAGCGAGTTAAGCAGTCCTCCGCGGAACAGCACCTCTTCAAATACCGGCGCGATAAGCACCATCCACAGGTAGTTGAGCAGGACGCCAATCGTGCCGGTGGGTATGTTCAAAAACGGGTTATCTTGGGCAACCTGCTCAAGCGAGCCGGACAAAACGATGTTTACAACGGTCGCTATCAGGTTAATTACGATGGTCACCGCATACAACATCGGGATTGCAGCCGCTACCTGACGGGTAGGCAGATTGCTTTTGGCAAACATACCGCGCAGCCCGCCGTTTTTAAATACCCCCAGAATCCACAGTGCTACGGGCGTAGCCACAATATACACCCCTGCCGCCGATACCGCCAAGATTACAATCTGCTTCAGATTTTCGGATGCCCCCTGCGCGTCAAGCAGTGCGGTAAGCGGGATGGTGGCAAGATCAAACAGGATGCGTAGCAGCACCCATACCGATATTGCCGCCCCTGCACGGGCTGCGGTTTTTGCAAGAGTACCCTTCTCCTGCTGCGGGTCAAATTGCCCGGTTGTCATGGTTTGTTCCATACTGGTTAAACCCCTTTCTTCTGTTCGACTTATAAATTCAATTTGTCGTTAGATACTGATTCGTTTTAACTGCCCGGTACCTACTACATGAAGCACCGCTGTAAGCACCAATCCGCTCGCGCAGATTACCGCAATCCAAAGCGGCTTCTGCTCATCGGGCAGCGAGGTGAACAGGTCTATCCAGCGCCCTATAAACATGATGGCGAGAGACAAAAAGCCCATACTGGTCGCCGCCATCTTTACCCCGATGCGAAGAATCAGCCAGCCCATGGTAAGCCCCAGTGCCGCATAAAGCAGATGGATTACAATCTGCGCCGCGCATGTCGTCAGCAGTATGCCGGCAATCTCCGAGAGCTTCTCCGCCGTTTCGGGGTTGCCCGCCACTAAGATAAGGCACACCGCGCTGCCGCACAACGACAATCCCAGCAGTGCTCCTGCAAAGATAAGGTTTATCCACCCCGCGTTTCGTAAATAGGTTTTGCGGGGCATGCCCGCGCCCACCGCCGCCGAAAAGCCCGATGTATACAGACCGATATTGCAAAGAATAAATACCCAAAGGTTTATGATAATCGAAGCGACCGAGAATCCTACATAAGCGGCGGCAATATCCTTCTGCTGCCGGTTGATGACGGTTGCCACAATAATAACGCACAGAGCGATAAGGTGTATGCCAAACACAACCGCAAAGCCTATGCTTGTTCCGCGGTTCGCCTCCACGGTTTTTTTGAACGGACTCTTTCCCATAATGCAAACCCTTCCTAACTTATACGAATGCCCTTAGCTTACATAGTACTTTTTCACCGTGTTCCAGCCAATGCCGTACAGGGCAAGACCCACCACCAGCGCACCCGCAGCACTAAGGGCGATAACATGGTTGCTAAAGCTTAAAAACAAGCCCGAGTCATTCATTGCAGCCACCGCTATCAGTCCCCCGGCCGCACCGCCGAGCACAACCATAATGATTAGCATGATTATAAACACCTTGCGCCCATACCGGCAGACCAGTCCGCCCGTCAGCGTTCCCACACCAAACGCGAGGGTGTCTACACAAAAGGCAATACCCACCAAAGACGGCGAGATCGCCAGGGAGAGGATCTCCTTTCCGGTTTGGGGCTGCAAGGGAAGCACAACCAAGCCGGTCAGAAGCAGCGGCAAAACCGTCAAAACCAAAAACATAATTGCGGAAGTAATCAGGTTGCTGATATAAAACGCGCGCCGGGTGCTGCCCATCGAAAGCGTCGTGTGTATGTTGGTGGTCAGGCGCATGATAGACATGGTCATTATTCCGGCGGGCATCGCAAGCATTACCATCATGGTTAAAAATCGGTGTGCGCTCCACAAATCGCTGTCGGTAAGGGTAATTAAAAAGTACATAACCGGTATAACCAGCACCATGCGCATCGCTTCGGGAATGGACGAGACCAGGTCGCTTCTTATCTGCTTTGAGAGCAACCTCATACCGCCACACCTCCCGCCTGTGCGGCTGCGTCCTTTTCAAACCGCTCGGTCAGGTATACAAAAATCTTTTGCAGGCTTACGGGCAGCACATCCACATCGTATCCCGCCACCCGCTCGGTCACATTGTCTGCGCGTACGCAAACGGTCAGGCTGCGGGCGATGCCCTCGCGGTGTACAATCTCCATGCCCTGCACCGCCGCCAGCACCACATCCTCTTTGCCGCTGACGTAGGCATACTGTGCGCGCAGCTCCTCGGTGTTTTCTTTCAGCATCAGCTTGCCCGCTTCGATGAGCAGAACCTCCTCAAACACGTTGCTCGCCTCGTCGATGATGTGGGTGGAGATGATAAAGGTGCGGGGGTTTTCCATATAATCGGCAAGCAGCAGCTTATAAAACAGCTCGCGCATCATTACGTCAAGCCCCGCCACCGGCTCATCCAAAAAGGTTATCGGCGCGCGGGAGGCCAGTGCGATGACGATGCTCAGCATCGACAGCATGCCCTTGCTCAGCTTGTTCAGCGACTTTTTCACATCCAGCTTAAACTGCTTTATCAGCTCCTGCGCGTATGCTTCGTCCCAGTTGGGGTAAAAGATGCTTGCAATGCGCAGCATGCTTTTTACCTTGCGGGTGTCCGGTCCAAACGCGGTGGCGGGGTTAAGCTCCCGCGCAAAGCAGATTCGTCCCAGCGCGTCCGCGTTTTCCCACACCGGCATGCCGTTTACCGTCACGGTGCCCTCGTCACACGGGTTCTGCCCCGCCAGAATACCCAGCAGCGTGGTTTTACCCGCGCCGTTTCTGCCTATCAGTCCATAGATCTTATTTTCCTCCAGCTCCAGCGTTACGCCGCCGAGCGCTGTCGTCTTGCCAAACCGCTTTACTATGTTCTCGCATTGCATGGTATTGTTCATACGATACCAATCCTTTCTGCTGCCAATCTATTGGCATGTGTTGTTTACTGCTCGCTGTCCGCGCGTAAAATCATCTCGTACAGCTCCGGCGTGCCGATGCCAAGCTGTCTCGCCTCGCGCACCAGCGCAAGGATAAACCGCTCGTAAAAGCTGGTTTTGCGTTTTGAGATAATCATCTGCTTCGCCCCCTCGGTTACAAACATGCCGATACCCCTTTTCTTAAACAGAATGCCCTCGTCTACTAGCAGATTGATTCCCTTTGCCGCGGTGGCAGGGTTGATCTGATACAACGATGCAAGCAGATTGGTGGACGGCACAACCTCGTTTTCGGCCACAATGCCGCGCAGGATGTCGTCCTCGAGCTTTTTTGCTATTTGAATGTAGATGGATTGTTCGCTTGTGAGCGTGGTGTTCAAGCTGCTGTCACCTCCCCCAGAACCCCGTTGGTGTACTGGTTAATTACTTATGTAACTAACTATATATCCTCGATTCGCATTTGTCAATACCCTATTTACAAATTATTGTGTATAACTTAGCAGCATGTCTTGTTAAATATTTGTAACAACCTAGGCAATCGCCTTGCTTTTTTGCACAAACCGCTTTATACTGGTAATCACAACACAATATGCTAACGGGGAGTAGTTTTAAATCCCAAATCAACACCCGATCCGCCCTGTGCGGTTCTGGTTTGGGGTCCGTTATGGGCGTTTCAAATCGCCCCAGGTAACAAGACTTTTAGCGTGTCCGGACGATTGGTTCCGCTGCACGGGCTAGGGGTCTTTTTTGTTGCATTTGCGCTCGTTTTCATTTATCTGCCGCTGCCTGCGCATAATAAAATTAATTGCTACAAATAGTAGCTCCGTCTGTCGCGGAGCAAAATTCCGGAATACCCCGCGTGTTGCATTTACAGAACAAAGGAGTGTCTGACATGAACTACGCACAAACCACACCTGCCCAGACCTGCGCCGAACTGCAGGTGAACCCCGACACCGGGCTTACCGCAAAAGCGGCCGACGAGCGGCTTGCGCGCTTTGGCGCGAACGAGTTTGCCGCTAAAAAGCCCAAAACCAAGCTGTCGATGTTTCTAAGTCAGCTCAACGACCCCATGATCTACATCCTGTTTGCCGCTGCCGCCATCTCGCTGTTTTTGCACGAGATCGGTGACGCCGCCATCATTTTAGCGGTGGTTCTGCTTAACGCCATTATCGGCATGACGCAGGAGGCTAAGGCCGAGGCGGCGCTTGCCGCACTAAAGCAGATGACCAGCCCCACGGCTTTGGTACGCCGCGACGGCAAGCTGGTCGACCTGCCCGCCAAGGACCTTGTACCGGGGGATGTGGTGGTACTGGATGCGGGGCGGGTGGTGCCCGCAGACCTCAGGCTGATTACCGCTATTAACCTGAAGGCGGACGAATCCGCACTCACCGGCGAATCGGTTCCCAGCGAAAAGGACGCGGGCTTTGTGGCGGGCGAAAAGACGGGTGTGGGCGACAGGCTGAATATGGTGTTCTCCTCCACAAGCATCACCTACGGGCGGGGCGAGGGCGTGGTAACCGCCACCGGCATGAACACCGAGATCGGGCGCATCGCCGCACTGCTGGGCAACACAAAAACCGAGCTGACCCCGCTGCAAAAGCGCCTTGCCGACCTTGGCAAGCTGCTGGGCATCCTCGCCGTTATCATCTGCGCGGCGTTGTTCGGCATAGCGGTGCTGCAACGGCGCGATATTGCCGAAATGCTGCTTACCGCAATCTCCCTAGCGGTCGCCGCTATTCCGGAGGGGCTGCCCGCCGTGGTTACCATCGTGCTAGCCATGGGCGTTTCGCGCATGGTCAAGGTCAACACCATCGTGCGCCGCCTGCCGTCGGTAGAGACCCTGGGCGCCGTAAGCGTGGTGTGCTCGGACAAAACCGGCACCCTAACCCAAAACCGCATGACGGTAGAGCAGGTGTATACCGCAGGGCATACAAAGGCAGTCTCCGCCCTTTCCCCCACCGAAGACACCCTGTTCCTAACCGGCTTTGTGCTGTGCAACGACGCGTCGGTGCAAAACGACGCCCGCGTGGGCGACCCCACCGAGCTTGCGCTGTTGGATATGGGCAGCCCCTTGAACCTGTCTCGCGAAACGCTGGAGCAGACCTATCCGCGCATCGGCGAACAGCCGTTTGACTCCGACCGCAAGCTGATGACCACGGTACACCGCGCCCCGGACGGACGCGTTACCGCCTTTACCAAGGGCGCCATGGATGTGCTGTTGTCGCGCTGCACGCAGATTATCGATGGCGGCGCGGCACGCCCGCTGACAGCGGACGACCGCACCGCGATAGAAGCGGTCGCCTCATCCATGGCAAAGGATGCCTTGCGCGTGCTTGCCCTTGCCGTAAAGTACAATGACGACACCGCCACCGAGCAGGCACTGAGCTTTGTGGGGCTTACCGGTATGATCGACCCGCCCCGCCCCGAGGCAAAAGACGCGGTGCAAAAGTTTAAAGACGCGCACATCCGCACCGTGATGATTACCGGCGACCATCGCGACACCGCGCTTGCCATCGCGCGCCAGCTGGGCATTGCAGCCGAAGAACGGCAGTGTATCACGGGCGCTGAGTTGGACGACATGACACAGGAGCAGTTAAACGAGCGCGCAGATAGCGTAAGCGTGTTTGCCCGCGTATCCCCCGAGCACAAGGTGATGATTGTAAAAGCCCTCAAAGCGCGCGGGCATATCGTGTCTATGACGGGCGACGGCGTAAACGACGCGCCCTCGCTTAAGGCAGCCGATATCGGCGTTGCCATGGGCATTACCGGCACCGACGTCGCCAAGGGCGCCGCCGACATGGTGCTGACCGACGACAACTTCGCCACCATCGAAAAAGCGGTGGAGGAGGGGCGCGGCATCTACGCAAACATCAAAAAGACGGTGCTGTTCTTGCTCTCGGCAAACTTCGGTGAGATTATCTCGATGTTCACCGCCATTGTGCTCGGGCTTGCCGCCCCGCTGCGCGCCATTCACATCCTGTGGGTGAACTTGATAACCGACACCCTGCCCGGGCTTGCACTGGGTGTAGACAGCAAGGACAAGGACATCATGAAGTCCCCGCCCCGCAACCCCACCGAAAGCCTGTTTGCCCACGGCGGGCTTGCCCTTACGCTGCTGTACGGCGTTGTGGTGGGGGCAATCACGCTCGCCGCGTTTTTATACCTGCCCCTGCGCATGATGCGGTTGTTTGACATCAAGCCCGGCTTTGACGCCCTTGTAAACCTGCTGAATAACCCCGGCATCCTCAAGCACGCGCAGACCTACGCGTTTGTCACGCTGGGCGTTTCGCAGCTGTTTCATGCGGTGGGTATGCGCAACGTAGACCGCTCGGTATTTGCGATGAACCACCTTTCCAACAAGCTGATGCTGCTTGCGTTCTTTTCGGGGCTCGCGCTTCAGGTTGCCGTAACCGAGATTCCGTTGTTAACCCGCCTGTTCGGCACGGTGGCACTGTCGCTGCGCGAATGGCTGGTGCTTACAGCACTTTCCGCCGTGCCGCTTGTGGTGCACGAGCTGGTGGTGCTGGTTCGCTTTTTGGCAAGACGCTCTGCTAGATCACAATAGCCGTCCTGCCTTAACTCGCTACCCTGCCCAAAGCCAAAACCCACGGGGCTGTTTTACAGCAGCCTCGTGGGTTTGTTTTTTTGTTCGTGCATGAGCCGGCGCGTAGGTGTCAATACTATCCACAAAGGTTGCCGAATCTTTCTAAGATCTCTGGCGGCCGCGGTACCGAATATACTTAAAGTCAGGCAGGCAATGCGTATGAAAAGCTCAAGGCTGCGCCGCACCAAGGTGTTTGCGCTTTCGTTCGGGGTGTCGCTCGTCATTCTGTCGCTCATCTTTATCCCGATTATGCTGGAGATCAGCCCGCTCAAGGACAGCTACCTGCCCAGCAGCAGCGAGACGCCCAGTGAGGTGACAAACACCTATGCCCCCACCGGCAAAGACGCCATGACCGCGCTGGTGGTGGTGACCGAAAGCGGCATCGGGCGGTACTTTCTGCTGGTGCGGTTTGACCCCGTAAACCGCCGTATCCCCATCACCTCGCTGCCCTACACCATGAAGGTGGTTACCAGCGAGCGCACCGACACACTGGCAGGCTACGACATCTACGGCGGCACCCTGCTGGTAAAGGAGGTGCTGGAGGCGGTGTTTGACATACCCATCGACCGCACCGCGCGCCTGTCCTCCGACGCGTTTATCAAGTCACTTAATACCCTAGGCTCGGTCAAGTACACCCTGCCCTACACGCTGGTGTACAAAGACACCGCGTCAGACACCTATATCAACGTGCCCAAGGGCAACCAAACGCTGGACGGTCGCTCGGTTTACGATATGTTCCGCTTTCCCCAGTACGCCGAAGGGGAAGAGCACCGGTACAAGGTGCAAAGCGACCTGCTTGCAAAGCTGTTAAACCAGCGGGTGGACGATTGGCTAATAAAGCACGGCGACAGCGTATTCAATACGCTGGTAGGGCTGGCCGAGACCGATATCTCGTACAACGACTACCGGCAGCGTCAGTCGGCGCTCAGTAGCTTTGCGCAGCTGGAGGGGGACGTATCCATCCCCGTGTTTGTTAGCGGCGAATATTCCACCCAGAGCTTTGGAATTACCCAGCAGTCGGTAGACACCGTTCACATGTATTTTGCCCCGGAGCAGAAGCAGGAGAATACCGACGCCGCGTAATGCATACCCTTTTTACGCTGAGAAAGGCGGACGCTTACGCGCCCGCCTTTTTCTTTAGAGATAACCAACAAAAACTATCTACCCCATACGCGGCTGCATTACTGCCGCGTCGTTTCTACCGTAATGTCAATCATTTTGCGCCGTGACAGCCTCTGGCTGAAGAGGATGAGCAGTACGCCGAACGCCGCGCAAGCCGTAAGCGCCGCAACCCCCAACGCAACAAACCACAGACCGTTAATGACACATTGAGCCAGCGCATAGCACACCACCGCAACAACCAGCAGCATGGCAACTACCTTAGAAACGCGCTGACCAAAAAAGGAACTGTCTTTCATTCCGGTATCCTTATCCATTCGTACCCCGCTTTCCATGCGCAAAGCCGCATGGTAATATGTCTTTACTCCCCGCTTGCTAACCCTTACACGTCGGGACACCCTTGCCGTGTTTGTTGACATAACTATACCATGCCGGCACAGGTGATTCAAGAACAAAAGGTTTACAATCCGGGTACTCATTTAGTGTGCTCCGCCGTCTGTTTTACTGCGTTTGCCACACATTTTGAAAGGCGTGTCCCTGTATTGGGGCGGGATTGTTACGAAGCGGTTACAGCCTTTCGCCCAAAAAGCCCCCGTGTACCATAGGGTGTACACGGGGGCTTGTCGATTGTTGCGCTTTGGTGCCGGTTACGCCCGCTTTGCGGCGGTTTGCTCCTGCGCCGACTTTTTCTTAATCACCTTCATGCGCGAAAACTCCTCGCGCTCCTTCTCCTCAAGGTAATCGGAGATATACTTCACCGTGTCCTCAAACCGCGGTATGATGATGTTTTTAAGCGAGTTTGCCCTGCGCTGGGTCTTTTTAATTGCCATGGCAAGGCGGTATACGCTGTTCTCCACCTCGGCAAGGGTGGCGGTCAGCTGCAACAGGTTGGTAAACGAGCCGTACGCGTCATCCAGCTGCGAGCTTGTGTGGTACAGGCCGTAATGAGGCGAAAGCTTAACGGGGGTAAGCGCGACATTTGGTATCTCCACACCCATTACGCTGCGGGTGCGAATCTCCATGCCGTCGTAAATCGGCACCGCCTGCGCGTCGTTGTCTACAATACCCATATCAAGGTTTGCAAACTGCAACGAGCGGTACGCCTCGTTGTAGGCACTGTCAATCTGCTCGCCGATGGTGTTGGCCTTCTCAATCAGCTGCATCATCTCGCGCACCAGAATATTGCGCTTGCGGTCAAGCAGCTCAAACCCCAGTGTAGAGAGCGCAAGCGATTTTTTGGTCGCAATCAGGTTTCCCTTGGTCGGAAAAATCTGCTGGGCCATCAGGCATCACCTCGAAAACTGTTTGCCGTACTGTCGACATAATACTTATCCACCAGCTCGTTATCCAGACGGTCCAGCTCCTCGCGCGGCAAAAGCGAAAGCAGCTTCCAGCCAAGGTCCAGTGTCTGCTCAATGCCGCGGTTGTCGTCAAACCGCTGGGTAATAAACCGGCTCTCAAACTCCTTGCCAAACTGAATATACTTTTTGTCTGTGGGCGAAAGCTCCTCCTCGCCGATAACCGAGGCAAGCGCCCGGGCATCCTGCACCTTTGCGTAGCTGGCAAACAGCTGGTTTGCCACCGCCGAATGGTCTGCACGGGTATAGCCTTCGCCAATGCCGTCCTTCATCAGGCGCGAAAGCGAGGGCAGCACCGAAATAGACGGGTAAACCCCCGACTGGTCCAGCGTACGGTCCAGCACAATCTGCCCCTCGGTGATGTAGCCTGTCAAGTCGGGCACCGGGTGGGTGATGTCGTCGTTTGGCATAGTCAGGATGGGTATCTGGGTAACCGAGCCGCCCCTGCCCTTGACAATGCCCGCCCGCTCGTACAACGACGCAAGGTCGGAGTACAGGTAGCCCGGGTAGCCCTTGCGCCCGGGAATCTCGCCCTTAGAGGAGGAGAACTCGCGCAGCGCCTCGGCGTAGGAGGTCATATCGGTTAATATAACAAGGATGTGCATATCGTGCTCGTACGCAAGATACTCCGCCGCGGTCAGCGCGCAGCGCGGGGTAAGGATGCGCTCGATAATCGGGTCGTTGGAAAGGTTTAAGAACATAACCACCTTCTCCAGCACGCCGCTTTCCTCAAATGAACGGCGGAAGTAGTCGGCAACGTCGTTCTTTACGCCCATGGCGGCAAACACCACGCCAAACCCGGCACCCTCCTGCTCGGCAATCTGCGCCTGGCGCACAATCTGCACCGCCAGCTTGTTGTGGCTAAGCCCCGAGCCGGAGAAGATAGGCAGCTTCTGCCCGCGAATCAGCGTAATCAGCGCGTCGATGGACGAAATGCCGGTGCGGATGTAGTTGCGCGGGTATACGCGCGAAACCGGGTTTAACGGCTTGCCGTTAATATCAAGCTTCTTGTCGTAATAGATCTCGCCCAAACCGTCGATGGGACGCCCCACGCCGTTGAAGATGCGCCCAAGCAGCTCCTTAGAAACAGGCAGCTCCATCGGGTGCCCCGTCAGGCGGGTGGCGGTGTTGGTCAGCGAAAGCCCCTGCGTGCCCTCGAACACCTGAATCACCGCACGGTGTCCGTCTATCTGCACCACGCGCCCGGTGCGCGTATCGCCGCCCGCAAGCTTAATCTCCACAATCTCGTCAAAGCTTACCGACGGGATATTGTCAAGCACGACAAGCGGACCGTTAATCTCTGTTAGCCCTGTCAGCTGGGCGTTCATACTCATCATCTTCCTTTACGGTTACGTATCAGGATGCGCAGCTTCCCGCAATGGGATCTATTTAATGCTGCGCAACGCGCTGTCTATGCCTGTGTAATACTCGTCAAACAGCTCCGGCTTATCGTTTGGCACCTCGTACTTCATCTTAATCAGCTTTTCAAAGATGCCGGTTTCGGTAATTAGCCGTACGGGTATGCCGGTAACAACCACCGCGTGCGCCTGACGATACAGGTATAAAATAACCTCCATCATCTTAAGCTGCTTACTCAGCGGCACGTAGGTGTCGTCCTTATGAAAGGCGTTTTGCTGCAAGAACCCCACGCGGATAACGCGAGAGATTTCAATAACCAGCTTCTGGTCGTCGGGTAAAACGTCCGCGCCAATGAGCTTTACAATCTCAAGCAGCTTGTTTTCCTCCTGCAACAGCGTTGCAATCTCCTGCCGGCGCTTTAAGAAGCTGCGGTCCACGTTTTGCGCGTACCATTTCGAGAGATCCTCCACGTACTCGCTGTAGCTGGTTGTCCAGTTAATCGCGGCGTAGTGGCGGGCGTAGGCAAGCGACTTATCCAGCGCCCAAAAGCAGCGCACAAAGCGCTTGGTGTTCTGGGTAACCGGCTCCGAAAAATCCGCTCCCTGCGGCGATACCGCGCCGATAACCGACACCGAGCCCTCGCTGCCGCACAGGGTAACCATATCGCCCGCGCGCTCGTAAAACTGCGAAAGGCGCGACGGCAGGTAGGCGGGGAATCCCTCCTCGGCGGGCATCTCCTCAAGCCGGCCCGAAATCTCGCGCAGCGCCTCCGCCCATCGGGAGGTGGAGTCTGCCATAATCGCCACATGGTAGCCCATGTCGCGGTAGTATTCCGCCAGTGTTATACCGGTGTAAATAGACGCCTCGCGCGCCGCAACCGGCATATTGGAGGTGTTTGCTATCAGCACCGTGCGGTCGGTAAGCGCCTTTCCGGTACGCGGGTCGATTAGTTCCGAGAACTCCTCGAGCACCTGCGTCATCTCGTTGCCGCGCTCGCCGCAGCCGATGTACACAATGATGTCCGCGTCGCACCACTTGGCAAGCTGGTGCTGCGTCATGGTCTTGCCCGTACCAAAGCCGCCGGGCACCGCCGCCGTACCCCCCTTTGCGATGGGGAACAGCGTGTCGATTACGCGCTGACCGGTAATCAGGGGCTTAGTAATGGGCAGGCGCTCCTTTACGGGGCGCGGAATGCGAATGGGCCAGCGCTGGCACAACGTAAGGGTATGCTCCGTGCCCTGCGCGTCAGTAAGCTTCAAAATGGGGTCGTTTAGCGTATACGTGCCGTTCTCCGCCGCCCAGGTAACGGTGCCCGAAAGCCCGGGTGCAACCATCAGGCGGTGCTCCACCACCGGGGTCTCCTGGCACAGGGCGTAAATCTGTCCGCCCTGAAGCATCTCCCCCTGTTTTGCGGTAACGGTCACATTCCAGCTGCGTGTCTCGTCCAGTGCGGGTACATTGCACCCCTCGCCGATAAACGCGCCGGTGCGTTTTTCAATCTCGCGCAACGGGCGCTCGATGCCGTCGAAGATGTTTGAGAGGATGCCGGGGCCCAGCGTCACGCTCATGGGACTGCCGGTGGAAAACACCGGCTCGCCCGGGCACAACCCCGTCGTCACCTCATACACCTGAATGGTGGTGGCGTCGCTGCTAATCGAGATTACCTCGCCCACCAGACGCTTGTTGCCCACATACACCATTTCCAGCATCGAAAAATCTGTCGTATCCTTAACGGTCACAACCGGACCGTTGATCGAGTAAATCACGTTATTCAAAAACGGTTCATCCCTTTCGGTTGGGATCAGCGCCCGCATTGTTCCCGCGCGGGTCTGCCTTTGTGCGTTTGTGCTTTGCCGCTAGCTGTCTACAGCTTACAGTTGTGGTAAAACCAATCGCGCTGGTCCGCAAGGCGGGTGTCCAGCGTCAGATCCACCACAAAGCCGTTGTGCTCGTCCCGCAGCAGAATGCCGCCGATGGTTATCTCGTCGGAGAACACCACGTTGCAGGGTGCCGCGTAGCCGCCGCGAACGGTCGCCTCATATGTCTTATCCGCGTTACGCAAAACCAGCGTAGCGTGTTGGGCCTTATAGTCGCTTGCAAGGCGCTTTGCGGCACTTTGCAGGTACTGCGCGTATGCGTCGGACGCGGTGTACTGCAGCAGGCGCTTTTTAACCACGTCAAACACGCTTGCCTCGTACCCCGTGCGTTTAGCCAGGTACTCCTGCTTTTGCTTTAAGCGCATCTGAGAAAGCTCGCGCGCCGAATCGGTCGTAATGCCCGACACCTCGCCCTGAATCATCTCATACGCGGCGGAAAGCGCGGCGTTTTCGGTCAGCGCAATCTGTTCCTGCTTTATGGCATCCATCTCGCCGAGTATCTCCTGCGATTTGGCCTGCGCCTGGCTCATAACGGCTTGTTCAAAGCGTTCCAGCTTTTCTTCCAGCCTTGGCAATTAGACCACCTCCATGTGGGTTTGTTCATAATTGGGGTTCATAAAAGGTCCCGGTCTAAAGCTTTAAGCCGATGGCCTCGCGGACGTACCGTCCGATGGTGTCGCCTACCCTGCCGGCGCCGTGCCGGTCGGGCACGGTGGCAATCAGCGGGCGCTGGCGGTTTAGCTTAATGTCGTATACCAGCTCCGGGCAAAGCTCCAGCAGCTTTTCGGTCATCAGAATCACACCCACCTCGGGGTCGTCCGCCGCCTTTTTCAGCTGCTCCTCCACCTCCTCGGGCTGGTGCACCACAATGCCCTCCATGCCCGCAAGGCGCAGACCAAGGAATGTATCCGTGTTATCGCTAATCACATAAAACTTCACAGCTGTGCCCCCTTATGCCGGAATCGGTTGCCCGTACCGCCGGGCAAGCATCGGTGTTTCATCAGGGAATCTTGTTTAAAATCAGAATCGAGATCAGCAGTCCGTACAGAGCAACACCCTCGCCCAGTGCCACGAAGATCAGCGCTTTACCAAACGCCTTGGGGTCTTCGGAGAACGCGCCGATGGCGGCGGGGGCGGCAGCGGCAACCGCAATACCGGCACCGATGGCAGAAAGCCCGGTAACCAGCGCAGCAGCCATAAAGCCCAGCCCGTCAGAGCTGCCGCCCGCAACCGCAGCGGCGGCCTCGGCGGTTTCGTTCGCGCTCAGCATACCGCCCATAGGCAGTAAAATGGCAAGCAGGCATACGCCAAAGAACGCGGCAAGGTTAAACAACAGGGCGCGCTTTGCCTTTACGCCGGTGGTCACACCGGTGTACACGGGCACTAGGGGCATAAACAGCAACACAACCGCCACAAGCGGCAGAAGATAAAATACGACGTTCATTCTGAATTTTCCTCCTCAACTAATGTGCACAGAGACAAGGTTTGTTACAATCTATACGATAAAAAGGGGTTTGTTCCTCCTTATGGCACACAGGCGGTTACTCGGACTTTTGCGGGGTAATGCCAACGGTAATGGGGGTAAACGCCTTGCCGTCGCCCTCAAAGAAGCGGCTGAACATCTCGTAAAACTCAAGGCGCAGCACCTGAATGCCCACGATTAGACCCTCCATCGCCATAACAAACAGGTTGCCGATAATCACCACAACCGGGGTGGCACCCGCGCCCACCATCTCGGCAAGCGTCATCACCACCGCCATCATACCGGCATGGCTTAGAATAAAGCCGCCCACACGAAGGAACGACATGGTGTTGGTAACAAAGCTAAGCCCCACCTCGAACATCTCAAACAGGTTTTCAATGATGAACGAGCCGATGCCCTCCTCGTCCTTATCCTTCTTCTTGTCGGGCTTTTCGCTCGCCTTTTTCGCCTCGGCAATACCAATCTCCATCAGTCGCCCAATGTCGTCCAGCGTTTCGTCCGAAAGCTCCGCAAGGTCGGAGGGCAGCCGCAGCCGCTCGAAGTACAGCGAGTTAAACACCGCGTCGGTCTCGCGAATAGAGGTCACCGGGGTAAAGTAGATGCCCCAGTAATACTCGTCGTCCTGCTCGGTAATGTAAAACAAAAACAGTCGCTCGTCATAAAACTTCAGCTTCTCAAAGCTAGCGCGGGGCAGTCTGCCAAACCGCGCCGTCAGGTACGAGCAATCCAGCAGCTTGCGAATGGGGGTGTTCTCATCCTCTCCGCGCAGCGACCGGCACACCGAAACAAGCTCCTCCTCCGGCTTTGCCTTTTTGCCCTGCGTCTTTGTTCCGCCCTTTTTTAACCACTTTGCAATCGGGTGGCGCAAAAACATCAGTACAATCGGCAGTACAATACCAAAGAAAATCACCACAGGGTTAAAGATATTTATGCCGTACACCAGGTTGAGTACAACACCCACCAAAATGGTGCAGTACATCACAATGCCCGCTATGCCGTTTTGGCTAAGCAGCGCACGGGCGGGGTTCTTTTGCTTAATGCCCATGATGATGTTAATTAAAATACAGCTGATGATGATAAACACGCCCACGCCAACGGCACCCAGCAGCACAATATTGGTCATCTCGGGGGCCAGCACGTGAATGGGCTTTTCGTGCAGCCCGAACACGTTCCGGTACAGCGGGTCCAGCAGGTTCTCGTAGCCGAACACCGAGCCGTACAAAAAGCCAAAGATGGTCGACGATATGCCGATGCGCTCCATAATCCTGCCTAAGGTCATACGCTTTGTTTTCCACATGATATAACCGAGCAGCGTAATGCAAAGGCCCTGCCCCACATCGCCGAACATCATACCAAACAGCAGCGTATAGGTAATGCCCACAAACACCGTCGGGTCAATATCCTTGTAGGAGGGCAGACCGAACATATCCACAAACATCTCAAACGGCTGGAAGAAGCGGGAGTTTTTCAGCTTGGTGGGCGGTGCAAACCGCGTGTCGCTGTCCACCGGTTTTACGGTGGCGGTCACGCCGGGCAGGTCATCAAAGCTGTTCTTAAACACCTGCGCCTCTTTTTCGGGCACAAAGCCCACGATGTGAAACACGTCGTCAAACACCGAGATGTACTTGCGCATCTCAAACGAGTCGCTTAAAAACTTTATCTGCGCAAAGATGTCGTAAAAATACAGCTTGCGGCGGTTAACGGTCGCCTTCATCTCGCCCAGCACCTCGGCAAGCTCGTTTTTATCCTCATGAAGCGCCTTGGTTATCTGCGCGCGGGACTGGTCGGGTGTGCCGTGTACCGTGTCGGGTATATAAAGGCGTTCGTAATACAGCGAGTTAAACACCGCGTCGCATTCCGCCGAGTCCTGTGCGGGAACAAAGTACACGCCCCAGTAGTACTGGTCGTCGCTGTCAAAGGTATAAAAGATAAACGGCTTATCGTCGTAGTAGGTCAGCTTGTTGTAGCTATCCACCGGCAGGCGCCCAAAGCGGATTTTAATGTACTGGCAGGAGAATATCTCATCAAACGGAATGCTTAAGCCCTCAATGTGGTTTAGCTGTATCAGCGTCTGCTCGTTGCGCGCAATGCGCTCGGCAAGCTCGTTCTTGCGTTCGTTTAGCGCCAGCACCTCTTTGTCAAACAGCTCCATGCTCTGCACAAGCTTTTCGCGGTCGATCTGCACGCCCTTTTCCCTCAGCTTTAAAAACCCCTCGGGGTTTAAAAAGATGTCGCGCGGTACGCCGATGCGCTCAAAGTTCTGGCTAAAGAACGAACGATCCACCGATTTTGAAGCGGACTTTGCGGTTAGGTACACGCCCCACTCAAACTTTTTATCCGATTTCAGCGGATAGAACAGGTAGTTTTTACCCGAGTTGCTTTTGATCTTCTTGTAGTTTTTAATGGGCAGTCTGCCAAAGCGGAACTTCACAAGGTCCGACAAAAAGACATCGCTTTGCTCAATTACCTTCTCCTCCAGCCCCTCCACCAGCACGCGGATTTCCTCTGCGTGCGACTTAATCGCCCTGATTTTTGCGGGGAGGTTTTGAATGTATTCGAGCGTATACGTATTATAGCCCTGAGCATCCTCGGCAGAAAGCTCAAAGCCTGCGTGTGCGCCGATTTCGGTAATCTTGCGCAGCAGCGAGGTGTAGGGGTTCTCCTCGTTGTAGGTCGGGAGCGCTCCCATACTTTCGTAATACATAGATGCCTGCTCGGGATGAAAGTTGTTTCCATACGAGCATTTAAGCACCGCAGCATCCAGCTGCCGTACGTCACCGTCGATATTAACCAGCTTCATCCTTGCTATCGCCATACCTATGCACCACCTTTCCTGTTAGTAGGGCGGCAACTGCGCCCGGGCGGATGTGTTGTTACAGTGTTTGTTCGGTCATATATTAAGTCAATTGGGTATCACAAGCAGCCTTGCCATCTCGCTTTCGGGCACCTTATAGCGAATGCCCTCGATGATGCTGATGAGGTTGTCGATCTCAATCTGGCTAAGAATCAGGTAGGATGCAAACACCACCGCGGGGTAGATGGAATAAGACACAAACCGCCGGTTAACCGCGTACCGCCTGCGCTGGTTCGCGTGCTCGATAAACGAAAACCCGCCGTCCGCCGAATACACGTTGTGGCGGTGGCTGCGGTTAAGCAGGGCAAGCATGTCCTCGGGGTTCTTTGCGGAAATCAGCGCGTTCATCCGGCGGTCAAACCGTGCGTCGTGGGTTTTTAACACGCGCGTTTCAATCTCCTCGGGGTCGGCGTGAAAATACCGCTTTAAGCGGTAGATGCTAGAGATGTTGCCAAGCTCAATCTGCATCATAAAAATCTCGCGCAGCTTTTTCCTCTGGTCGCCGTTGTAGTGCTTGTCTATTAAAGCAAACGTCTTGTCGTAAAAGAACTGGCGCAGAGCAAACTCGCACCCAAACAGGTCGGGGCGGGCGCCGGGCGCCGGGCGAAACGGCAACAGCACGCCGTGATATTCGGTTTTTGCAAGCACCTCAAGAATATCGTCATAGCTGCGGGCATGCGCAAGCCGTATGACGTCAAACGAAAGGTAATCCAGCAGGTAGCCGGGCAGTGTCTCGATGTAGCTGTCGGTCAGCCCCGAGTTCATCAGTCTAAGGCAGGTCAGTATCTGCTCCGCCTCAAGGTTTACGATAAAATAGCGGTAAAAGCCGTTGCCCGGCGTAAATTCGTAGCGGGTAAGCCGCGCATACTTTCTTAGCGTGTCGCGGCGTATCAGGTTTTCAAGCTGTCCGCGGTGCACCAGGTTCTCCTGTATGCCGGTAAGCGTGTTTGCGTAGGCGGTCTCGGTTTTAAGATACGCCGCAACCTCGCTTACCGAATGGCGGTTTAACAGCTCCCTGTAGTTTTCGGTCTTTAAACGCTTGCCGTACATGGCGCGCGCCTTTGTAAGTATGGCATTACTGGCCAGCTGTGCACACACCCCGGATATCCCCCTCGCCTTTTGTCTATCTGCTAAACGTGAAAAGCCGCGCCGAATGGTCGGCACGGACAGTTTATGCGGTTTTTGGTCACATCAAGCTTACAGCAGCTCGGTGCAGCGCGAAAACAAAGCGTCCTCCCATGTTTGGTGATTGCTCTCATAGTTTTCCACCAGCTGCTGCATCGCACGCTTGCCCTCGGTCTCAATCTCCAGCCTGCGGCGCTGTGCTTCGTTGGTGGTCTCGGTTTTAATTTTCTGAATACGGGTTTGCGCACGCTCAATAATGTCGCTCTCCAGCTTTGCCTGCGCCTCGGCCAGCTCAAGCTCCGCGCGGCGGCGCTGGCTCTGCGCGTCCTCCACCATGGTGCGGGCGTGCTTATCCATCTCAATTAGCTGGCGTATAATATCCTGCCTGTTTGCCTCCATTGCAACGACCTCCCCTATTATGGGAATACTGCTGTTACGCAAAAAACGGGGCTTGCCTGCGTTGTGTACTGCACCAATCAGCTTGTTACAAATTAAGGGTGAAAAACTAAGCATTTGCAAGTATGGACAAGCTAATCTCTTTATTTCACCCTATATGGCAAGGATGCCCCCGTGTAATTGAACTAGCTTTAATCATATTCCTATTGATTTAAAAAAACAATAGCCAATACGCGCAAAAAAGAATTCTACCCCATTATATATTCTGTCTATTATTATACCTATTATATATGAATTCGTCTACTCCCCTCTTTACCCTGTGTTAAAAACAAACAGCCACCCCAATGCGCTTGTATTTTACACCCTTTGCGAATATAATAATGAATGGATAAAAGGGATACTTTTGGCGCGCCACGCGCGTTTTTTGAAAGGCGGTTTGGCAGAATGAGCACAACAGGGGCAATTATTATGGCGGCAGGCGACGGCAAGCGCATGAAGAGCACGCGGCCAAAGCCGATGCTGGAGGTATTGTTCCGCCCGATGGCGGACTGGGTGTACGACGCCGCAAAGAACGCCGGCATAGACGATATCTGTGTCATCTGCCCGCCAGGCGGGGTGCTGCAGGCGCATTTTGCAGACCGCGCGCAAACCGTTGTGCAGCGCGAACGGCTGGGCACCGGTCACGCCGTAATGCAGGCACGGGAGTTTATCAACGCACTGGGGGACGGCGATGTCGTGGTGCTTAACGGCGACATGCCGCTGTGCACGGGGCAGACCATTCGCGCCGCCCGGGAATACCACCGTGTAAACGGCAACGACGTTACCGTCATCACCGCGCGGGTAACCGACCCCGCCGGCTACGGGCGCATCGTGCGGGACGAAACCGGCTTTTGCCGTATTGTCGAGCACAAGGACGCCGACCCGCACACCCTTGCCATAAACGAGATTAACTCCGGTGCGTACGTGTTTTCCGCCCCCGCGCTGCTCAAGGCGCTTGACAGGCTGAACAACCAAAACGCGGCAAACGAATACTACCTTACCGACACCATCGCTCTGATTGCACAAGCAGGCGGGCGCGCCGACGCGTTTGACGCGCAGGACGAGCGCGTGGTGCTGGGCGCAAACGACCCCTGGCAGCTGGTGGAGCTAAACCGCATCGCAAACGACCTTTCGTTGCGCAGGCAGGCGGCAAACGGGGTGCGGTTTGTAAGCCTGGACGGCATTATTATCGCGCCCGACGCTGCAATCGGCGCGGACACCACCATTCTGCCCGGCACCATCATCAAGGGCGGGTGCGTCGTCGGCGCGGGCTGCGTCATCGGCCCGAACACCGTACTAGACCACTGCCGGGTGGGCAACGGCAGCACCATCAACGCCTCGCAGATATCCGGCTCCCGCGTGGGCGACCATGTAACCATCGGTCCGTTTACCCAAATTCGCCCGGGCTGCGACATCAAGGACCACGCCAAAGTGGGCGATTTTGTCGAGGTTAAGAACTCGGTGGTGGGCGAAAAAACCAGCATCGCGCATCTCACCTATATCGGCGACAGCGACGTGGGAAGCGGTGTAAACTTCGGCTGCGGTGTGGTAACCGTCAACTACGACGGCAAAAACAAGGCGCGCACCACCATTGGCGACCACGCCTTTGTGGGCTGCAACTCCAACTTGATCGCCCCCGTTACCGTGGGCGACGGCGCGTACATCGCGGCGGGCACAACGGTAACCGACGATGTCCCCCCCGGCGATATGGCCATCGGCAGGGCACGGCAAACCAACAAAAAGGGCTACGCAAAGGGGCGCTTTAACAAAAAATAAACCACTTCATTACGATATAGATAAGGGACAAAACAGATGTTTTTTAGAAAAAGCAAAAAGGATGTAACGGGCATTTTGCATAGCGCCGCGGGCGCGGCGGAATTCCTGATCGTGGGCTTAGGCAACCCCGGCAAGCAGTACGAGTACACCCGCCACAACGTGGGCTTTTTGGCAATAGACCGGCTCGCGTCGCAATGCGGCATCGCGGTAAACCGCCTTCGCTTTAAGGCTCTTACCGGCTCTGGCGAGATTGCGGGCAAAAAGGTGCTGCTGCTAAAGCCCCAGACCTTTATGAACAACAGCGGCGAGTCGGTGCGCGAGGCGATGCAGTTTTACAAAATCCCGCCCGAGCGCACCATCGTTGTGTACGACGACATCACGCTTGACGTCGGTCGGTTGCGCATCCGCAAAAAAGGCAGCGACGGCGGGCAAAAGGGCATGCGCAGCATCATCTACCTAACGGGCAGCGACAACTACCCCCGTGTGCGGGTGGGCATCGGCGCAAAGCCCCACCCCGATTACGACCTGGCAGATTGGGTACTCTCCCACTTCCCCAAATCGGACGGCGATAAGCTGGAGACGGCACTCACCAACGCCTGCGACGCGGTAACGTTGCTGCTGGCGGGCGATATTGACGCGGCGATGAACCGCTACAACGCATAAGGCAACCAAGGCGCGCGTAACAACCGCGCCCTAAGTCCGTGCGCCCCGGCTAAAAGAAGCAATTCATCTTATGCCTTTATTCTTTTTCTGTGAAAGGAACGGTCATGCAGCTATATAACCGGCTCTTTGAGCGGCTGCCGGAGCTTGCGCGTGTGCAGGCGGCGGCTGCCGGCAAAACACCCTGCGATGTGGTGGGGCTTTCGCCCATCCACAAGGCGGGGCTAATTCACACCCTGTGCAACCAGTCCGACCGGCGCGCCCTATGCATTGTGGCGGATGAGGCGGAAGGGCGCAGGCTGTGCGAGGATATCAACGCAATGTCCGGCGAGGATATTGCGCTTTTGTTCTGCTCGCGCGACTTTACCTTTCGTCAGGTAGAGGGCGTGTCGGGCGAGTTTGAGCACGCGCGGCTTGCGGTGCTCGGGCGCGTGCTCGCAAAAGACTACCGCGTGGTTGTGGCAAGTGCCGAGGGTGCGTCGCAGTACACCGTACCGCCCGAAACCTTGGGCAATGCCTCGGTTACGCTTATATCCGGCGGCACCCACCCTATGCAGGAGGTGCTGCGCACGCTCTCCTCGGCGGGCTACCAGCACCGCCCGCAGGTAGACGGCGTATGCCAGTTCTCCCACCGCGGCGGCATAGTGGACTTCTACCCGCCCGACCTGCCCGCCCCCGTGCGCATCGAGTTCTGGGGCGACGAAATCGACACCATCTCAAGCTTTGAGCTGGAGAGCCAGCGGCGCACCGACACGATGAAAAAGGTGCATATTACCCCCGCAACCGAGGTCATCTGCCCCGACCTCGGGCGTCTGTGCGCGCAGATTGGGGAACTTGCGGGCAAAGTGCGGGGCAAGCTGGCGGCCGAGGTGCGCCGGCACACCGAGCAGGACATTGCCGAGCTGACCGACGGCAGCTACCGCGGCAGCCTGGATAAATACCTGCCCCTTGTATACCAAACCCCCGCCACAATATTCGACTACTGCAAGGACAACCTGCTGTTTGTGTCCGAGACCTTCAAGGTTAAGGACACGCTAAAAAGCGCCGCGTGGCAGCACCACGAGGACCTCAAGCAGCTGTTTGAGGAGGGTCTTTTGTTCAAGGGGCTGGATGCGTACACCATCGACTTTTCGCGGTTCGCCGCGTACTTTGAGGGGTCGGGCGCCATCCATCTCAACACCTTTGCCCGCAGTATAGCGGATATTCGCATCGCCGACCTCATCTCGGTAAACGCCACCTCCCTCTCGTCGTGGGGCGGCGAGCTTGCCCTTTTGCACGACGATCTGGACAGCTACCTGCGCCGCGGCTTTGCGTGCGTGGTACTCGCGGGCACCGCACGCGCGGCCGACACCCTGCGCCGTGACCTGACATGCGCGGGTCTGCCGGTGCTCGATTCGGACGCCCTGCCCGCGGACGGGCGGGTTCTGGTTACGGCGGGTGCGCTTTCGGCGGGCTTTGAGCTGCCCGACGCGCACTGTGCGCTGATTACCCACGGGCGCATCACCGCACCCGGCAGGTCCAGAGCCAAGACAAAACGCTCCGCGAAGGAGATTATACGCAACCTCAGCGACCTGACGGTGGGCGACTACGTCGTGCACGTCTCCCACGGCATCGGCCTGTTCGAGGGCATTCACAAGCTGGATATGCAGGGTATTGTAAAGGACTACATCAAAATTCGCTATCAGGGCGCGGACACGCTGTATGTGCCCGTTACCCAGCTGGACCTTGTCTCCAAATACATCGGCCCGCGCGAGGATAGCGCGGTGCGCCTGAGCAAGCTGGGCGGCACCGAGTGGACACGCACCCGCTCCCGCGTTAAAAAAGCGGTCGCCGATATGGCAAAGGAGCTCATCGAGCTGTACTCCAAGCGCATGCAGCTCAAGGGCTACGCCTTTTCGCCCGACGACGACCTGCAAAACGACTTTGAGGAACGCTTTGAGTTTGAAGAAACCGACGATCAGCTGCGCTGCATTGCCGAAATTAAGCGCGACATGCAAAGCACGGTGCCCATGGACCGGCTTTTGTGCGGCGACGTGGGCTTTGGCAAAACCGAGGTGGCGCTGCGCGGCGCGTTTAAGTGTGTAACCGAGGGCAAGCAGTGCGCGCTGCTTGTGCCCACCACCATCCTTGCATGGCAGCATTACCAAACGGTGCTCCGCCGCTTCGAGGGCTACCCCATCCGCGTGGATTTGTTGTCGCGCTTTCGCTCGCCCAAGGAGCAGGAAAAAACCGTGCGCGCCCTTGCACGAGGCGATGTGGACCTGATTATCGGCACCCACCGTCTGGTGCAAAAGGATATTCGGTTTAAAAACCTCGGGCTTGTGATTGTGGACGAGGAGCAGCGGTTTGGCGTGGCGCAGAAGGAACGCCTAAAGGAGCTGTGCGCCAACGTGGATGTGCTCACCCTTTCGGCCACCCCCATCCCTCGCACGCTGAACATGGCGATGTCCGGCATACGGGATATGTCGGTCATAGAAGAAGCACCCCAGGATCGCCACCCCGTGCAGACCTATGTGCTCGAGCACGACGACAACGTGCTGGCGGAGGCCATGCGCAGAGAGCTGCGGCGCGGCGGTCAGGTGTACTACATCCACAACCGCATCGAGAGCATCGAGTCCCGCGCGGCGCAGATTCTGCGCGACCTGCCTGAGGCACGCATCGCCACCGCGCACGGGCGCATGGGCGAGGAGGAGCTTTCGGAGGTGTGGCGCAAGCTGGTCGACCACGAAATCGACATCTTAGTGTGCACCACCATCATCGAAACAGGGGTGGACGTCGCCAACTGCAACACGCTGGTAATCGAGGACGCCGACTATATGGGGCTTTCGCAGCTGTACCAACTGCGCGGGCGGGTGGGTCGCTCCAATCGCCGCGCATTTGCGTATATGACGTTTCGGCGCGGCAAGGTGGTCAGCGACATCGCCGCAAAGCGCCTCACCGCCATTCGCGAGTTTACAAAGTTCGGTTCGGGCTTTCGCATCGCCATGCGCGACTTAGAGATTCGCGGCGCCGGCAACATCCTAGGCGGGCAGCAGCACGGGCACATGGCGTCGGTCGGGTACGACCTGTACGTCAAGCTGCTTAACGAGGCGGTGCTCGAGCAGCGCGGCGAGCAGCCCGAAACGCTCGATACCTCCGAGTGCCTGATTGATGTGCGCATCGAAGCGCATATTCCCGAACGGTACATCGAAGACACCACCCAGCGCATCGAGGTATACCGTCGCATCGCCAGCATCCGCGACAACAACGATGTGCTGGATGTCATCGACGAGCTGATCGACCGCTTCGGCGAGCCGCCGCAGGCGGTGCGCGGGCTAATTGACGTCGCACTGCTGCGCAACCGCGCCGCACGCTTTGGCATAACCGAAATTAGCCAAAAAGGCGAAAGCCTGCTTTTGTATATGAGCAATTTCTCGATGCAGACGGCAAGCAGTCTGGTTGCCGCACTGCCCGGGCGGGTGCTGTTCAGCGCCGGAAACCGCCCCTACCTTGCGGTGCGCATGCTGCGCGACGAACAGCCCGCAAACACCATTTTGGCGGTGCTGGACGCACTGGATATTCAAACCGAAAAAAACCGCGCAGCCGCGTCCACCTAACGCATTTTCCCTTTGCCGGCATCCCGCCCGCGGTGTAGACTTTTCGCCCCAAAAGGTGTATAATCAACAGAGCTTGTCGTTTTTAGGCTCCTGCAATCTCACGGCAGACGCACCCGTATTGCTTTTTTCGCTTGGGCGTTTTTTTGGAATGGACAAGCTGCTCCGCAAACGACTGCGGTTTTAAATTACGCGTAGAAAGGCATGGTTTTTTTGCATATGAACAAAACTGTACGCATAGTATCCTTTATTCTCGCAGCCGCGATGCTGTTTTCGCTTACCGCCTGCATGGGCAGAAACGAAACCTGGGCGGTGGAGGTTGACGGCGAAAAGATTCCCACCGGCGTATACCTGTACTACCAGTTTAACGCCTATCAGGAGGCTTCTTCCCTATCCTCCGACACTAAGACCGCCCTGCTGAAGCAGAAGATTGAGGGTCAGGACGCGACGGTGTGGATTCACCAGAAAACCATCGAGTACTGCCGCAAGCGCGTTGCAACCGAGCGCGAGTTTGCCCGCCTTGAGATGACGCTGAGCGACTCGGACAAAACCTATATTGATTCGATGACCGCTTACATTATGGCATACTACGGCGATATCTTCGCCGAAAACGGCGTGGGCGAGGAGTCGGTTCGTCTGGCATGCACCACCGACCAAATGACCTCCAACCTGTTTTACAAGTATTACGGCGAAGATGGGCTTGAGCCGGTTAGCGAAAGCGAGCTCAAAAGCTACTTCACCCAAAACTACGCCGTCGCATATCTGTTCAGCACCTCCGTCTCGGGTCTATCCGAGGAGGACGCGAAAAAGGCAAGAGAGGCCGCCAACACCGCCGCAGAGGATCTAAAGGCGGGCATGGGCATTGCCGAGGCCGCACGCAAGCTGACACTTACCCTAAAAGAGGATGCGGAGATTGACGAAACCGTCGAGGATTCCGCATACCTGTCCACCATCAAAAAGGACGACGCCGGCTACCCCGAATCCTTCCGCAACGCAGTGTTTGGCGCGGCGGTTGGCACCCCCACCATCTACGACCAGGACAACTACCTGCTTGTATTTGTACGCAAGGACACCGCGGGCGAGACCGAGGTGTTTGACGGCTTAAAGAACACCATTCTCAACGCCATCAAGGGCGATGAGTTCTCTGCAAAGCTCAAGGAGCTGGCGAACGCGTTAACCGTAAACGAGAACACGTCTGCCGTTAACTACTACAACGCCAAAAAGATTAAGGATTTCGAATAACAAAACCGAACAAACGTAACCCCCGGGGAGCTTCCCCCGGGGGTTTTTTGCAGCCGTTTTGCAGCAAACGGGCTGCTTGCTTGGAGGTACCACCCGGATTTGAACCGGGGAATAAAGGTTTTGCAGACCTTTGCCTTACCGCTTGGCTATGGTACCGTGCATATCATATATACGGCGCCTCGCTGCGGGATATTCCGGGGCTTCTCACAAAAACGGTGCGTATACCCCGTTTGGTATCTCGCCTTCCAGCCCCACCACACGCGGCCATCTGCCGGTGGCGGCAATGGTAAAGCCCATCAGCATGCCCATATGGGTGTGCAGGTGCCGAAACTGCGCCAGAATAAGCGTAAACCTTGTGTACGCGCAGCCGTCCGGCTTTATTAACAGCTCCTCGTCGGTAAGGCTGCTTACATATGCCGTGATTTTTGCCGCCACTTCGCCGCAGTACCCGCTTAGCTGCACGCGGCTCAACGCCGTAGCGGTCACCGCGTCAAGGTCGTTTAGCCCCTCAGTATGAAAGGGCGGCTCCTTGTAGCCGCTGTCGCTCGGGTTTATCAGCCAACGGTCAAGCGAGTGCAGCATGTGGTACACGTGCTTAAACAGG
Source organism: Bacillota bacterium (assembly GCA_023460535.1). Classification (GTDB taxonomy): domain Bacteria; phylum Bacillota; class Clostridia; order Oscillospirales; family Ruminococcaceae; genus Acetanaerobacterium. The sequence goes on along the minus strand of JAEWPV010000016.1, from coordinate 445 downwards.
GGCATGCCGCAGTATAAGGCATCCCACTCGTCGTTTGGTATGCAGTCTATGACGTTGTTAACCTCCCACAAGGCACGCTCTGTCTGGTCTTTTATCGTGGCACAAAGGCTGTTCTGGTTCAAGCACAGGTCACCCGCTTTCCCATACGTTTCTGTGTCTTATTGTACACCCAATACCCGCAAAAGCAAAGAAAAACCCGGCAGATCGTTACGACCTGCCGGGTTTTATAACATGGAGCGGGTTACGAGGTTCGAACTCGCTACCTCCACCTTGGCAAGGTGGCGCTCTACCAAATGAGCTAAACCCGCAAAAAACCAATGGTGCTTCCGGTCGGAATCGAACCAACGACACGAGGATTTTCAGTCCTCTGCTCTACCAACTGAGCTACAGAAGCACTTGGTGGCGACCTGAAGGGGACTCGAACCCCTGACCTCTAGCGTGACAG
>JAEWPV010000015.1 GCA_023460535.1 Bacillota bacterium | reverse complement strand
TCTTGCTAATCTCGCTGGAGGAATGGTCAATCTCGCCCATTGCCTCTAGCATATCGCTCATCTGCTGGTTGCCGTTTTTCACGTTCTCACCCGAATGCTCGGTCAGCTCCCGCGCCTGCTCGGCGTTATGAGCAATCTCCTGAATACCCACCGAAATCTCGGCAAGGCTTGCCGAAAGCTCCTCGATGGTAGCCGCCTGCTCCATGGTTATCTGCGATAGTCCCTGCGCGCCGGAGGATATCTGGGTCGCGCCCTGCTCCACCTGCAGTGCGGCAGTGGTGATATCGGAAAACGCGGCGTTGAGCGAGGCTGTAATGGTTGTAAGCGCCTGCCCGATTGGGGCAAAGTCGCCCAGATAGTTCTGCTCGCTCTCCTTGCTCAGGTCGCCCTGTGCAATGCCGGTTAGAATATCCGAAATCTCCGAGATATACCCGTTTATCGAAGCAAAGGTTTCCGAGAGCGATTGAAGCAGCCTGCCCGTCTCATCCCGACTTTTTACGGTGGGCACAGGGGTGCTCAGGTCGCCGTGAGCAAGCAGCTCAATGCGTTCGGTAGACTGCATGACCGGTCGCGCAATGGTGTCCGCCGCTGTGCGGGACATGATGATAGCGAGCAGCAGCATCGTAACAAATATCCCAGCGGCAATTGCCAGCATAATCTTAATGTCATATAAAATCTCGTTTTCCGAGATCGCAACGCCTACCGACCATCCCTCTTCGCACAAAACCGGCGTGTACGCAATCATGCGGCGCTCTCCGCGAACGCGCAGCGTTTTCACCCCGGCCGCACCGCCGGTCATCTCGGTCATCAGCTCGGCAAGCTCCCCATAGCTGGGGTCTTCCTGCGCCAGTGTGATGTAGTTGGTCATATCTCGAACAACCTGCTCATCGGGGTGCGCGATGATGGTACCGTGTTTATCTACAATAAACCCGTAGCCGGTTAGTCCGATATCAATCTTTTCAATAATCTCGCTGAACTTGGTATAATCAATGCCGCCATAAAGCACCTGGTCGCCCATGGGTGCCGCCGCCATGATGGTAACGCTGTTGTCTGTCATACGAATCAGCGGGCTTGATATGTAGGGCGTTCCATTCTTTGCGTAGTTAAAATAGTCGCGGGAACTGATGTCGGTGTTGTTAAAGGTTTTGCCCGATGCATCCGCCACCGAAAAATCCTTAAACACCGTGTCCTCCACAAGCCGCGCGAGTGTGGTCTTGCGCATCAAATCGCTTGCCAGTTTATTGGAAGCCATATCGTTGTCCGCTACCCAGCGCAGGTCCTTTTTTATTAACTCGTTTTCGTGGGCAACAATCTGCGAATATACCTTCACACTCTCGGATAGCAACGTGTTCGCGGACTTGATGGATGATAAGTACATAATAACCGACATGGCTATTACGATAAAGCCGCCCATCAGAACCGCCGTGATAAGAACACTTTTTCTAATCCGTCCCCTGATTGATTGCATGCGTCTTCGCCTCCTCCGAGATGTCCTCGTTTATTTTCCAATCGTAACATCTTTTATCCCAGTTTTCAACATATTAATTGAAGATTCGACCAAATCCTATGACTATTCTGTGGATTCTGTTTCTGTTTGACATTTTTGCATTTTTGTGTCATGTGCCCGCACTTATTTGTCTGATTATTCTTCCCACACAAGGGTTACCACGTACTACCGCAACACCACAATCGTAATCCCCTGATTGCAACGCAGATAATCCTTATCCTTTTGCAGCTCGGGCAAAAGGTCAAGCGCCCTGCGGCAGCTGTCAGAAAACGGGGTAAAATCCTCGCCACGCACATACTCTTTTATTTCGCCACTGCGTTTTTTATTGGCAAGCTCGGATGCTACCGCAGTACGGATCTTCCCACCCGTACCGCTCGAGCCATACCCGTGTATCAGCTTCACCGCGCGCACACCGCCCGCGCGTGCACTGCGAAGCGCCGCGTTCATGCGCCGAAGCGCCTCGTCCACATAGGGCATCCCCTGTTCCAAATTCACTACCGTCATATTCATGCTTGTTCTCCTATCCTTAGAATGTATCTGCCGGGCGGCACGCTTTTGTTTCCAACCGTTGCATGTTCCGCCTAATTTCGCTATAATCAATTACAGAGGTACGCTGTATTTACATCCAGCAACGATAGTATGCCCATAGTAACCGTTACGGAGGCTGCATCTATGAAGCAAAAACCCGCAACCGACCATCCCTTCCAAGCAAAGCCCAGCCTGTTGCCCATTTTATCGCTTTTTGTCGGCGCATTTGTATGCCTGTGCGCGGTTTTTTATGGGGTTAACAGCGCGTCGGTGCTTTCACGCGCATTGTACGACTCGCTTGCCCACCAGGGCAGCACGTCGGTATCTCTTTTATTCGACTCACTTGCAGTAACCTACAACGACGATCTGCGCACCCTGCATCTTCAGGTGGAGGCACAGGGGGTTCGGTTTGATGAACTGACCGGAACACTGTCCGCCAAAGCGCGGCAAAGCGGCTTTGACTGGGTTACCACCGTCATCCCTCGCGGTACGGGATATGTGAACATCCTGGACAGCCGGTTTCTGCGCGGGCTTACCCCAAATGTAGATTACAACACCGTTGGCAGCGCATTTGTCCCCAAAACTGATGGCGGGGCGGCACTTGATCGCGCGGTTTTAGCCGTAGCGTATGAGCAAAAGCCGTATGCCTACGCGGTGGTTCGAGGCACGTCGGGCAAGGTCTCGCTCGTTACCGTCCTTCCACTAACCGATCTGCGCGGTGATCGCATTGGTCTGGCATTGGCAACCGTGTCATCGGGGCTGGTTTCAAAGGCCGCTTCGCTGAATCTTCCCTATTTCGTCTTTTCAGCGTTCTTTGCCATTGCCGCGCTGTTTCTTCTGCTTGGCGGGTTGGTACGTTTACACCGGCGTAGGCAGCTAATCAGGGCCGAATCGCCCCCTGAATCCATTTCCGAAGCCGTCGTGCCATCCGTAATCGATCCAAAAGAGTAGCACCTCGGCAAGAACCATCTCATTCATTGCGTGGGTATCGCAAATCCACATAGTTCGCTACAGGTAGGTATATCAATTATCAAACATCTTAAAGGAGTGTATTACGTATGCAAGACCGTTCCAACGAAATCCTTTTTTCCATCCTCGGCTACTTCGGACCCCTGGTGCTGATTCCGATATTTGCGGGTAAGGACAGCGCCCTGTGCCGGCACCATGCCAATCAGGCGCTTGTCATCTTTATTGCAGAAATTGCGGCAAGCGTAGTTGCAATGCTTGGCGGAATCTTCTTTTTGTTCGGTATAATCGGCTGGCTGCTCAGCGTAGCGTGCTTTGTGTTTATGATTCTTGGCATTATCAGTGCCGCAAAGTACGAAACCAATCCACTGCCTGTCATCGGTGGCGTTCGTATTCTAAAGTAACACTCCATTTTGTAGTCAAAGCCGTCGGCACAGGTTGTCGGCGGTTTTTTGCTGCGTTGTAACTATAAAAAGAGGTTGCACAGGCGGTTTTTGCCGCCCGTGCAACATCGTATCCACTGTATATACTGCTCGTTATTTGGATGAGGACTCTTGCTCGGTTGCCGCTTTCAATGCCTCTTCCCGCTTCGTCTTGGCGTCTTTTATGGTCTGATTCGCACTTTCCTCAAACGCCTTTAGAACCGTCTCGACCTTAGCGTCCTTTTCCAGTGCCGTGTTTAGCGCACCGAACCAGTAGGTTTTCATCATGTCATAGCCCTCTGTTGCGGGCACATGGCTGCCAAGATACGGCTTTAAGGTCTCAACAAACAGATACTCCTTGTCATAGCGCAGCTCATTCTTGCTTTGTGCGGGGCTGATTCCTCCGGTCATCACCGCCGCCATGCGGCTGTACTGACGGTCGTTTGCCGCAAAATCAATAAAGGTCTGCGCGGCGGCAATCTTATCGCTGTCCCCGTTATCAAATACGCTCAGCCCATACAGGCTGTACTCCAGCGACAACTCCTTGTCCGCCTGAGTGGGGTAGGGCATCAGAATCTCGGTGAAATTGTTCTTTTTGCTGGACGCGTAGTTGTTGGCAAGCCCGATGGTGTACAGGATGGTATGCACCGACTTTCCGTCAATAAAATCCTTTACCACGTCGGCGGAGGTTTTCTCCACGTCAACCTTCAGCAGTTCATCCTGAACCGCCTTGTTCAGCCATTCCAGCGCGCTTTTGCCCTGCTCGCTGTTTATGGTATACTCGCTGCGGTCGCTTTTTACAAAGGACGCGCCATATAGGTTGGTCACGAGCGCGCGCGTTGCCGCATCGCCGCTAGACGATTTCGCGTAAACAACGCCGGCGTCCACACCCTCTGGCAGCTTGGCTTTGATTGCGGTAAGCAACGCCGCGTACTCTTCCGCCGTCCAGGTGCGGGTTTCGGTGCGCTCGTAGGGCAGCAGCTCCAGTACGCCCATCGACTCCAGCAGTTCCTTGTTAAACGCCATCAGGTACGGCGAAACCGCGATTGGGTATATGTATTTCATCTCGCCTTGCGTCGCGGCATCCACTACCCCTTGCGAAAGGTCTTTTAGCGCCCCATCGGTATACAGGTCGGTGAGATTAAAAAGGTTGCCCATGCGAGCATAATTTGCGGCGGCATGCGCGCTGTCAAACAGTAAATCCACCTTGCCGCCTTCCACCGCTTCACCGAGCGCCTGTTCCCCGTCCTCATCTGCTGTAAGCTCCTGCAGGGTAATCGAAATTTCGGGATGTAAATCCTCAAACGCCGCTACTATCTCCTGCAAAGCTGTTTGGCCGTCATCATTTTTGGCATAATACGGCTGAGCGTACAGTGTAATCGAAACGGTTTTGGTTGGAGGCGTGTCCTTGTCTGCCTGAGTAGATACATCGTTCCCTTCGTCCACAGGGGGATTTGTAACGGGCTGAACGGCACACGCCGCTAAAATACAGCTAAGCATCGCTGCTGCAATAATCAGTGAGAGTATTCTACGCATATACATCCTCCGGCATTTTACAATTTATCAAAACGCAATGATGACAGATATCATCAACAACCTGCTATCCACACCATTAAATTTTCTCAAAGAATATTATACAATAATGGAAAATCAATTTCAAACGAAATAACAGCGATTATGCCGTTTCATCGGATTATTTTGCTTGTTGCTACTAATGATTGCTTAGGGTGATTGATAATTTGCAGCTTTTGGTGTATAGTATAGCAACGAATAACCCATTTGAAAGTGAGGATGTTACCATGGCAAATAAATCCGCAGTCCTTTGCAGCAAGGCACCTGCCCCGATTGGACCCTATTCTCAGGCAATCAAGGCAAACGGCATGTTGTTTGTATCCGGTCAGCTCGGCATCGATATGACTACCGGAGAGCTTGCACCACTAGTGGAGGAGCAGACCGAATATGCGATTAAAAACCTAACCGCAGTTCTCGAAAGCGAGGGACTAACCCTTGCCAACGTCGTAAAGGTCACCCTGTTTCTTGACCGAATGGACGATTTTCCCGCGGTAAATGCGGTTTACGGCAGATTCTTTTCGGCGGACACTCCGCCGGCACGCAGCTGTGTATCGGTAGAGCAGCTGCCAAAAAACGCGCAGGTTGAGATTGAGGCAATCGCAGTATATTAAGATAATTTGATTGATTCAAATGTGATCTCGTTAGCGGTCGTGTTGTCACACAAAAGCCTTATGGGTTGCCGATACAGGTTGATAAACAGGCATCCATTTTCTAAGTGGATGCCTGTTTATGTGTGATATTTAAAACATGGTATGCGACTGTGGTGGTGTTGGTTTATACTGTTTTCAAGGGAGGGTTATAACATGGCAACAGATCAAATCATCTCGTATTGCTTAACCAAAACAGGAGCGTATTTGGATTACCCCTTTGGTCCCGATGTTACCGTTATCAAGGTACGCAATCGCATCTTTGCTCAGGTGTTCTACTTAAAAGGCAAGCCGATGGCAACCTTCAATTGCGACAGGATAACCGGAGAATTTTACCGGGCTGTATACCCGAATTGCGTGACACGCGGATATCATTGCCCGGCGGTACAGCAACCCTATTTTAACACCCTTCCGCTGGATGATAGCATACCAACTCAAGAAATCCTGTTGATGATCGACCACTCTTACACAGTGGTGACCAGTAAGCTGCCAAAGTATATTCAGAAAGAATTGTTTGCAGCTAACCCTTGTATATAGAATCAATATCACACTATAGCGAAATCCAGTAACCAAGACTGTATGAAAAGGACTGCGATAGGGTTATTACCAAATCAGGATAATAGCATCCACGTTATCATTCGATTTTAAACATGTATGCATTCATAAGCAAGCCCTAATTCTGCCCTGGAAAAGCATAAATCCCCATTATCACTAAGGCTAAAAAGATACAGACAAGTATTGTTAAAAACATTAGCGCCACAATAAATATCCGCTTGCTGGGTTTGCCCATAATACGCCTAATGATTCCACATACAATAAGTGCCAACAAAGATATTGCACTCATTAATGGCAATAGAATTCCGATGCCTGTAAAAAGAATTGTTTCCAGTCTCCAACCAGAATGATCAAGCAATAGAATACAGGTGGTTAGAAAAGCCGCTATACTGATAACTATTGATGAAACTCTTTGTTCTTGTTTCTTTTCCCTCGCTCTTTGCTCTTGCGCTTCTTTTAGCGTGTCAAACAATACTGTCTCAGCCTCAGCACAATGAATACTTGTCGCTTCTATCACTTCTGACTTCATAAGTTCTAGCACACTAACTTGTAATGCATCAGCCAATGGTTCTAGCGTATTTATATCCGGTAATCCCAAACCTCGTTCCCACCGGCTGACAGCCTTATCCGTTACTTGCAGTTTTGATGCCAGATCAGCTTGTGTCATTTGCCTTTCTTTTCTGATATTCGCGACAAATGCGCCGAATTTTTCTGCGTCCATTTAATCGCCTCCAGATTGCTATAATAGACCCTACAACAACTATTTTCAACCGATGTTCCATTTACACTAAGCAAAAAAGGACTAAACGATACGTTTACCAAAGTAATGACATGCCATTCTACTCTTCATCCTGCTTGGACTATGTTAATTGTCAACGCATATTAGCACATAGTCAATTGCGTGAATAATAATTATGGCTAATTAACAAGTTGTTACCATATGTCAATAACGTTTATAATGTTGACTTGCTGACGTCTGGAACAGCGCCAAACAAAAAACAGCCTGCATAAAGCAGACTGTTATTTTGTGCCGGCGTCGACCTATCTTCCCGGGCAGCTGCCCGCCAAGTATTGTCGGCACGGATGAGCTTAACTTCTGTGTTCGGAATGGGAACAGGTGGGACCTCATCGTAATAAACACCGGCTATA
>JAEWPV010000014.1 GCA_023460535.1 Bacillota bacterium | reverse complement strand
GACGACGTCCTTCTCGGTCTGGCGGGTGATGATATTCTGGTGGGCGGTCTGGGGGGCGACCGGCTGGATGGCGGTCCCGGACGGGACACGGCGAGCTATCGGGGCTCCGCCGTCGGCGTCACCATCGACCTTTCCCTCAGCGGCCCGCAAAGCGGGGGCGAGGCGACCGGCGACCAGTTCATCAGCATCGAACAGGTCTACGGCTCGCTCCACGACGACCGGCTGACCGGCGATGCGGGCGCCAATTTCCTGTGGAGCGAGGCAGGGCGCGACACGCTGATCGGTGGCGCCGGCAACGACACTATGGGCACCGACGGCATCGGCGACAGGCTGGACGGCGGGGAAGGGACCGACACGCTGCAGTACAACATGTACGGCATCAAGGATCCGGTGCTGGTCGATCTGAAATCGGGGACCTTCGTGGTCGGCTCCAACGCCCCATCCACCGTCACTGGGTTCGAGCGCCTGCAACTCCAGACCGGCGACGGCAACGACACGGTCATCGGCGGCGACGGCGATTCCGACGGCTCTCCCTGGTTGCCTACGGGCGACTCCATCTACACCGGCTTCGGCAACGACTACATCGAGGCCGGCGGCGGCAACGACAGCATCCACGCCGGGTATGGCGCGGACACGGTGTATGGCGGCAGCGGCAACGACACCATCTACGCCGACCAGGGCGATCTGATCGATGCCGGCTCCGGCGACGACCTCGTCTACAGCGAGGACGGCGCCACGCTGGACGGCGGTGATGGCTACGACCGGCTACAGGTGAGTCTCTGGTGGTCGGACATCCTGTTCGACTTCGCCAGCGGCGCCAGTTCCACGGGCATGTCGTTCCGGAACTTCGAGGCACTGAACCTGCGGACCAGTTCCGGCAACGACACGCTGATCGGCGGTGACGGCAACGACACGCTGGACGGTGGTTATGGCAACGACATCATCCGCGGCGGGGCCGGCGACGATTCCCTGGAGTCCGGCTACGGCAACGACAGCGTGGACGGGGGTGCGGGCAACGACACCATCGACTCCGGCTATGGCGACGACACCGTGCTGGGCGGCGACGGTGACGACCAGGTGTATTCCGGCTACGGCAATGATTTCCTGGACGGCGGGGCCGGCAACGATGCGCTGGACACCGGCTTCGGCAACGACACCATCGTCGCCGGCCAGGGGGCGGACACGATCAACGGCGGCCCGGATACGGACTGGTTGCAGGTTGTGTACGACGGTGCGGACGACTTCCGGTTCGATTTCGCCAGCGGCACTGCGTCCAACGGCATGCGGTTCCAGTACGTTGAGATCCTGAGCCTGCATTCGGGGTCCGGCAACGACTCGCTGGTCGGCAGCGCCGCCCGCGACACCATCGACGGCGGCGACGGAAACGACACCATTCTGGGCGGAGACGGCGATGACCTGCTATCCGGGGGAAGCGGCAACGACCGCCTGAACGGAGGCTTCGGCCGGGATTCGCTGTCCGGTGGCGATGGCGACGATGTGCTTGAGGGCAGCTATGGCTCCGACACGCTGGTCGGTGGGGCCGGCAACGACCAACTTTGGGGCGGGGCCAACGGCGACCGGCTGGACGGCGGCGACGGCCGTGACACCGCGGTCTATCTCTCCTCCCTGGCCGGCGTGACGGTCGACCTTCGCTCCGCCGGGCCGCAGTCCGGGGGCGACGCCGAGGGCGACGTGCTGACGGGTATCGAGAACGTCACCGGCTCGCGCTTCGCCGACCGGCTGACGGGCGATGACGCGGACAACACGCTGCGCGGTGGGGCCGGGGCGGACACGCTGGACGGCGGCGCCGGTCTGCACGACCGCGCGACCTACGCCCATTCGTCCGCGGCGGTCTTCGTCGATCTGTCGTGGGACGGCGCGCAGATCGGCGGCGACGCGGCCGGCGACGTGCTGATCGGCATTGAGGACCTGACCGGCTCCTCCTACGACGACGCGCTGACCGGCGACGACGGCGACAACATCATCCAGGGCGGCGCCGGGGCAGACCGCATCGACGGCGGCGATGGGCGGGACACCGCGGACTACGCGGGCTCCCAGGCCGTGCGGATCGACCTGACGGCGGCGGTGCAGCACGGCGGCGATGCGGAGGGCGACCGGCTGACCGGGATCGAGAACGTCCAGGGCTCGTCCTACGGCGACTGGATCGTTGGCGACACCGGGGACAACCTGCTGAGCGGCCTGGACGGTGACGACACGCTGGCCGGCGGCGGCGGCGACGACCTGCTGCGTGGTGGTGCGGGCGACGACGTGCTGGAGGGCGGCGACGGCAACGACGAATTGGCCGGCCACACCGGCAACGACGTCCTGACCGGCGGGGATGGGGCCGACATCTTCGTCTTCTGGGGCACCCGCAGCGGCCAGGACCGGATCACCGACTTCGACCTGCGGGAGGGCGATGGCCTGCGCTTCAGCCACGGGCCCTTCCGCGACGCCAGCGACGTGATGGCGGCGCTCAGCCAGACCGAGGAGGGCGCCCTCATCCAATGGATGGAAGGCGGTGCGACGCAGAGCATCCTGCTGGCAGGTGTGGACGCCGGCGACCTGGACGCCGGCCGGTTCCTGTTCGGGTAAGGCGCGCTCCGATCATCGCGAAACGGGCGGAAGCTTCTGCAACGAGGCCTCCGCCCGTTATCTTCCGCCCATCATATGGAACTCAGCAGGATGCTGGTTTCGCTGTTCAGCACGCCTTCGGCCATGCGGACCTCCCGCAGCACGCGGTCGAAGTCGCTGAGGCTCGCGGCGCGGATTTCGGCGACGAGATCCCAGGCGCCGTTCGTCGTGTGGAGCGACTGAAGCTCCGGCAATCCCCGCAGTTGCTTGATGACCGCGGTCGTGGACCGGCCGGCGACCTCGATCAGCATGATCGCCCGGATGGCCTCCGTGTCGTAGTCCTGCCGGAACCGCACCGTGAAGCCGAGGAT
>JAEWPV010000013.1 GCA_023460535.1 Bacillota bacterium | reverse complement strand
TCGTTAGTTGACTAGCCGGTCTCTGTATTTGCAGAGACTTTGAATTGCTTGAGCCGTGTGAGGGGAAACTCTCATGCACGGTTCTTAGAGGGGAAGGCGGCAGTAATACCGCTGACCTACTCGACCGTCCTGCAGATATTGAACAGAGAGATGGAAGAATATTAAGACAGGGTAATGAAAATGAAGAAGTGGAGATCTTCAGGTACGTCACAAAAGATACGTTCGATGCATATCTCTGGCAGATTGTTGAGCAGAAACAGCGATTTATATCCCAGGTAATGACAAGTAAATCAATAAACCGGAGCTGCGAGGATATTGACGAGGTAGTATTAAACTATGCTGAAATAAAGGCCTTGGCAATGGGAGATCCAAGAATAAAGGAAAAGATGGATCTGGATATTGAAATAAATAAGCTGTCGGTACTAAAGGCTGCATGGTCAAAACAAAGGTATTCGCTCCAGGACAGCATAGTATATTCTATTCCTAAAAACATAAAGGCAAATAAAGAGAAGATAGAAGCCCTCAAGCAGGATATCCAGCTCAGGGATAATAATGGGCTTCCGGAAGATGAATTCAGGATTATTCTTAACAATCAAATATTTACTGATAAAGAGAAGGCTGGTGAATACCTGCTTGTTTTATGTTCTCAGGCTAAAAAAGAGAATTGGAGGGATGTCGAAATCGGGCGATATAAAGGCTTCAATCTATCTCTTAATCACTCAATATTTGGAAGTGAGTTCAGTTTGAATTTAACCGGCAGATATAGCTATGAGATTGATTTAAAGGGAAATGTCTTAGGGAACTTAACTCGTATTGATAATTTGCTTGAGTCCATAGAGCAGAAATTGAAGCAGTGTGATAACCAATTAGTCCAGCTCAGACAGGATCTTGAGACAGCCGGGGAAGAATATGAGAAGCCCTGGCGATTTGAAGAAGAATATAAGGCTAAGCTTACCCGTCAGGCTGAACTGAATATGGAGCTGGATCTTAACAAGCAGGATGAAGTCCTTGGTGATGAGTCATCAGTAGAGAACGAAAAAGCAAAAAGCGAGAACGAAGTTTCTTCCCAGTATTTAAGTGATGATTGTGAAGAAGGTGAAGAACTGGAGTTATGATAAAAGAAAGGGTGGATGTGATCATGACACATATAATTGATGAAAAAATGAAGGATTTCATTGATAACGAATTAACTAAAATTTCACTGGACAAAGATAGGGTTACTGAAGAAAAAAGACGGGTACGGACTGAAATATTCCGGTTATACAAGGCAGAGAATAGTGAACGTACACCGGAACATAACAAAAGATTTGAGATTTTGCAAAACTACAATAATATGCTGGTCAATCAGTACGATCTTCTCTGTAAGAGAGATATAGCATTATTTCAGATGGTAGCTGGCATTGGAAAAATGTCAATGGAAAGTGAATGCAGGGTGAGCCAGGAAATATACAGTAGTGAAGATACATTAGACCAATAGAATTATTTATTTTAATATGTGCTATTTAAAAATATTAAGCCAATGTTCTGAGAAAAGACATTTTTAGTCTATTATGCACTAAATGAAAGGAGTTGATTATTTGCCTAAATCAGAAATAACTAATAACGCTGAACGGCTTTTAATAAATAGGGCTATGAGGGAGTGTAAACGTTATGCTATTGAAGTTCATTGTAGCCACCGTCAAAAAGGTGGAATAGTGGATTTTGCGACAGTTGAATTTGATACTGAATCCATGATTCCTGAAATTACTTGCTATGAAATAAAAGTAAGTGAAAGTGATTTCAATTCAGAAAATGGACACAACCTCAATGGCGATTACAACTATTATGTATTAAGTAAAGACCTTTACGATAAACTCAGAGCTAATGAAAAATATAATCATCTGTTTGAGGATGTATGGTACAACAAGATAGGTATTATTACGTTTACGGAAAAGCAGATGAAAACCGTTCTTCAAGCCAAATTGCTACATAGGTATGATAAATACACAATTGAAGAAAAAATGCGGTTTATTGATAATGTTTTACTTTCGTGGACTACTGGTAGCATGTGGAAATACTTAAAAAAACATGGAGTTGAGCTGCGAAATGAAAACGTCACAGCGTAATTCGCATTTTGAATATTATATGAGGTACAGAGAGATTAGAAAGGTGAGTGTAATATGAATAAACGCCAATTAAAAAAAAGAAATAAGAAATGTTTACCTGTAATTGCAGACGAATCCATCCTACTTATTATGACAACTGAGGAAAATAAACAAGCAATAAAAGATATGCAATCTTATAGATTAAAATATGGATACCGTAAGAAATATAAAGACCTCAAAGGTAAATATCTTTCATATTGCTACCCGGTAGGTAAGGCAACTGCAGATTATTTAAATAGAATGATTAGACTGGCCAGAGGTAAAACACCTACTTCAATTGTAATTCAGAATTTTGATGAAATAGAAAAATCAATAGAAAAATCATATGACTCGTAATTTAAAAAAGATGCGTCAAATCATATGTATATTAGATGAATATTTTATCTGCAGATCCGGAGGCCGGGATCCTGAAGATAATAAACGGTAGTTTAAAGATGGATCAGCCTGGCGGCTGCCGGCGAAGTGTTAGTCTTTTGCGAAGGAGTGTGAGAAAAATAGAACAGAAATTGACCAAAAGAATGGCAGAGGCCATAAATGCATTGAAAACTTATGGGGAATACGAGTTGTGGGAACTCACATGTTGGAATTCTTGGCATCCTGTAGTCAAAAATTTATATGCTCCAAGTATACGAACAGATACAATGAAAGGTCTTATTAAACGAGGGTTGGTTGAAGAAACATAAAATAAAAATCGGGTGCTTTGGAAATGGACAGCTAAAGTAGTAAATAATACGTGAAATGGATAGATAGCAACGGAAATACATGTTCTTTGAAAACTGAATAGTGCGGTACTTGTTAAATAAAAGTAATATATACTGTATAAGAAAGTAATAATAAGGTGTAGATTATTTATACAAGGGAGAGATTTATATAGACTACTTTGAGTTTGAGAAGCAGTGGGAAAATCTTATTAATAAGTCTGAGAAGATTGGATATGAAAAATTAACATCTGATGAAAGAATATGGTATAACATTAGAACTTTAATTGACACGGTAGATAATGGGGGATTAATAAGTTTCTATTATAACCATGGAGCTGATTATTTGCAAGAAACTATTGAGGACTTAAAGAAACTAAACCTAAATGAAGTAATAATTTTAATAGAGAAAATTAATAGCTTGTTTCCTAATTCTATTCCGCCACCAGATATTGATGAGCGTAACGATATTATAAGTTCATTCGATAATGGAAATAAAGACTTAGAAGAGTTATTAGAACAGATCGATAATGAGTTCTATGTGTTGGAGGAGGAAATAGAGGTTAAACTGGAACCAATAGTAAGAAGAATTATTTAATAGGAGAATTATTTCTGAAGGTAACACAGAATTTGAATGTTAAAGTTTAAAATTAGTACCGCATTATTCAGTAATGAAGCGCGGTACTTTTTTATTGGTTAGTTCGCAAAATAGGAAAAGTACGCCGGATCCTAAGTCTATTGAATAGTGCGGTAAAGCGTGAAACTTGACATAGTAATTTCCTAGATATAGTATTACTTGTAATGAATTGTTTTTGTTACAAATCGTGAAGTTAAAATCAATTTATATTAATGAGGAGGCCAATCATGTTTTGGATTATTGTATTATGTGCAATGATTATTGACCTATTAATGCC